>PAAY01000069.1 GCA_002698985.1 Saprospirales bacterium
GCACTCCATGCAAAATACTCCGTGGACCTCCGTGTCAAATCTCTGCGAAACTCCGTGTAATAACTCTGTTAAACTCTGCGGTTGGAAAATGGAGTAGGGAGTAGAGAGTAGAGACGTTGCATCGCAACGTCTTCCCAGAAAACAAAGGGCCCGTCAACCCGTCACGAGTCACGAGTTACGAGTCACGAGTTACGAGTCACGAGTTACGAGTCACGAGTTACGAGTCACGAGTTACGTGTCACGAGTTACGTGTCACGAGTTACGTGTCACGTGTTACGCCATTCATCGCCTTTCGCCATTGGAGGAAGCCGGAGATGCACAGCAGCAGGTAAACGAAATACAGTCCGGAAGTAAAATACAGGCCTTTGAGCAGGTAGATGGGAATGGCCACCAGGTCTACCAGAATCCAGATGACCCAGTTGTCGATTTTCTTTTGGGCCAGCAAGTATTGGGCACACAGACTGGCAACAGTGGTATAGGCGTCGAAATACGGGAAGGAGGCATCGGTGTTGTGTTCCATGAACCCGCCCCATGCGAGGCTGCCGGCAATGATGATACCGGTAAACAGTGCGATGCCCGAGCTACTCAGCCGGGTGATGAGTACGTCGGGCTTGTCATCATGGCGGCGAGACCAGTTGTACCAGCCGTAAATGTTCAGGAACAAATAAATGACGTGAAGAATGGCATCGGAATAGAGCTTTGAGACGAAAAAGATGTACACATAAATGCTCACCGTCACAATGCCGAAGGGCCAGGCAATGATCTTTTCCTTCGTCAACAAATACACATGCACCAGGCCGCTGATGGTGGCAATGATTTCCAGAATGGTCAACAGGTCCATGATGCAGGCAGTTTGTTGGATTCAAAGGTAGAAGCTGCGAAACTACATTTTTGAGTAGGGAGTAGGGAGTAGCCTGTCCGGCTAGCCAGACGGGGGATTGGGAGCGCTAGCTCTTTTCATCCCTCATTCTTCATGCTCCGCTCCAGTATCCAGCTTGCCACCCGGCCCATCACCTCTTTGGCGATGGGTTCGTTGTGCAATTCGTGGTAGAACCCTTCGTAGAGTTCCAGTTGCACATCGCCGGTGCAGCGTTCGGCCAGACTGGCGCTTCCCTGAAAATCGGTGATGCGGTCGGCGGTGCCGTGCATGAGAAGGAGCGGTACGGGAAATTCACCGGAAAAAGTATCGAGAAATCTGGCAGCTTCCAGCATGGTCAGTCCGGCGGCTACGCTGATGCGATCGTGGACCAGCGGGTCGGCTTTGTAGGCTCTGGCTACCTCCGGCGAAGTGGCCAGGTCCAGAGGATTCAGGCCGTTGCTCTGGGCAAAGGCGGGGAAAATGCCCTTCATGAATTTTGCGAAGCGAAGCAAAGCAGCGGATGGCTGCTCATGCAGCCGGATCCAACTGCTCTGGGCGATGACGCCGGCAATGCCTTTCGGCTTTCGGAGCGCATAATTCAAAACGATGTTGCCGCCCATGCTCTGGCCCAATAAAAAAACGGGCAGACCGGCATGCAGCTCTCCTGCCTTAGCAATGAGCGCATCCACACCGTCGAAGATTTCCTGCAGGGAACTGAAATGCCCTTTACGACCGCCGGTCATCCCATGCCCCGGAAGGTCCATGGCCAAACAGGAAATCCCCCTGGTATTCAGAAATTCAGCATAGCTGTCATACCTGCCGCTGTGTTCACCAAGTCCATGAACGATGCACAAAACTGCTCTTGATTGACCGGCTGGCCAGTGGCGGAAATGGAACTGACGCCCCCCCGGAGTTTTTAAGGTGTTATTCATTTTGCTGGGTTTCCGTCTTTTTTATTTCGGTATGCGTGTATGTGTTGCCATGGGTTTCAGGCCCTGTTTCATTGGGGTTGGAGGTTGATACTTTAGGGCATTAGACGTTGCGGTGCAACGTCTCTACCTGCATCCTCGATTCTTCAATTCCTCGATTCCTCGATTCCTCAAAAAAAATCACCGCATCAACACCACATCCCCCTCAAAAATCTCCGTGTGGCCGTCTATGAACCGCACTTTGGCGAACCAGGTGAAAACGGCCGGATCCATGGGTTTGCCCTTGTGACGGCCGTCCCAGCCTCTGGTAACATCATTGGGTGCAAAGTTTTCAGAAGAAAATACATTGGCACCCCAGCGGTCAAAGATCATGAATTGCTCCACCACTTCCACCTGCGGCCCGGCGAACACGGAAAGCAGGTCGTTGATTCCGTCACCGTTGGGGCTGAAGGCATTGGGGACAAAAATCCGCCGCACCTTTTTCACGGTTACCTGCACTTCATCGGTCACGGTACAGCCATCCTCACTGGTGGCCACCAGGGTGTACAGGATGTCGTCTTGCGGTGTGGAGACGGGGTCCGGGCAGTCGGCGCAGTCCAGGTAGTCCGGTGGTGACCATTCCCAGGTGGCCGGCTCAAAATTGCGCTGCGACTGCAAAACAACGGCGTCGCCCAGTGGCACTTCATAACCGTCTCCCAGGTCGAGGAACAGCTCCGGTGCCGGCTGTACTTCAATGTTCATTTCCAGCACCACCCCGGTGGCATCTATGATCTCCACCAGGTGCGGGCCGGCCTCCACATCGGTGAAGACCACCGGGAAAGTATCCGTTGTCACCTGATCGAAAACATCGAAAATGACGGTGTAGGGTGGCAGCCCACCCGTGGCACCTCCCACGGTAACGGTTCCGTCGAAACCACCCGGACAGGAAGGCGAAGTCGTTGAGACGAAAGCCTCCAGGTCACCCTCATACATCAGGGTGATGTGCAGGGTGGAATCGCAGCCGGTATAGCTGCCGCCGGGAAAGATCTCCGTTCCGCTCAGGTTGGTGTGGTCGTACAGGGTGCCGTTGACGATGATGGACTCGCCGGGCTGCAAAATGGTGTCGAGGTAACCCACAGCCGGTGGGTAATAGCTCACCGAAACCAGTATGGTGGAATCGCAACCGTCCACACTGCCGTTGGGCACCACCTCCGTTCCGGTGGGATTGGAGGCATTGTACAGGTTGCCGTTGACGTAAATGAATTCGCCGGCGCAAAGGCTGGTGTCCAGGTTGACTACGACCGGCGGTGCAAAAGTCAGGTTGATGTTGACGATGCTGTCGCAACCGTTCACACTGGCACCGGGCAATGTTTCCATTCCGGTCGGGTTGGCGGCATCGTAAACAGTGCTGTTCACGACGATACTTCCACCGTCGCAAAGCTCGTCATCGAGGTTGTTCACTGCCGGTGGATAAAAATCCAGGTTGACCACCACCGTGCTGTCGCAGCCGGTGTAGCTGCCGCCTGGAATCACCACGCTTCCCATGGGGTTGTTTTCGTCGTAAACAACGCCGCCGATGGTAATGCTCTCACCCGGGCACAGGGTTGCGAAGAAAGCACCGAGTGCAGGCGGGTGGAAGTTCAGGCTGATGTTCAGAATGCTGTCGCAACCGTTCACACTGGCACCGGCCAGCACCTCCATGCCCTCCGGATTGGCCTCGTTGTAAACATTGCCGTTGATCACGATGCTGTCACCGGAGCAGAGGGTGCTCAGCAGATCGCCCTCGGCGGGTGGATAAAAGCTGAGGTTCACCATCACGGTGCTGTCGCAGCCCAGGTAGCTGGCGCCTGGCAGCACTTCCGTACCGGCCGGATTGAATTCGGAATACACCGTTCCGTTGACGGTGACGGTCTGGTTGGAGCAAAGCGTGGAGTCGAGGTTGAAAATTGCCGGAGCCGAAAACGAAAGCGCCACGTTGATGATGGAATCGCAGCCCAGGTAGCTGCCGTTGGGGATGGTCTCGGTGCCGGTGGGGTTGTTCTGGTCGTAAACAACGCCGTTGACCAGCACGCTGCCACCGGGGCACAGCAGGCTATCCAGGTCGTTCACCACGCCCGATGAAAAAGTCAGCATCACGTTGATGGTGCTGTCGCAACCGGTGAAACTGCCACCGGGTATCACTTCGGTTCCGGTGGGATTGTTTTCGTCGTAAACGGTGCCGTTGACCGTCAGGCTGTTGCCGGAGCAGAGGTTTTGCTGCAAGTCGAACACCGCCGCAGGGTGAAAACTCAACTGGACATTGATGGTGGAATCGCAGCCCAGGCTGCTGCCGCCGGGTATCACCTCCACCCCACTTGAATTGTTTTCGTTATAAACAACGCCGTTCACAACCAGGCTATCACCGGCACAAAGGGTATCCACAATGTCCACCGTCACCTCCGGTGCCACATAGAGTGTTTCTTCCGCCTGGTTGTTGTTGTCCACCAGGCAGTTGGCATCCTGCAACTCGATGGTAAAAACCGTGACCATGCCCGTGTCGATGCCGTAGTCAGCGGGGCAAACGGTCAGCGTGTAGTTGTTGCCGTTGCTGGTCAGGCTGTCCACCGCCAGGCCGTTCACACTGTTGATGCCATAGCGCAGATCGAAAGGCCCCACTCCGGTAAAGGTCAGCGCAAAATCATGGCAATCGCCCTGGCAGATGGTGTCGCCCGGGCTGATGTTTACCGAAGGAAGGTAAAAACTGACGGCCACACCCTGCGCCACAGATAGGCAGGGGTCATTGAGGTCCACACCGCCGCTGCCGTCGTCGTTGCCGGCCACGGCAGATACATAGTAGGTCTGCCCGGCTTGCAGGCCACCCGGCCAGGAGAAAGCGGTGGTACTGCTGGTGGCCAAAATATTGCCGAGGGTGGTGCCGCTGCTGTCGTGCAACACGAAAACGAGCAGATCATTGCCGTCCAGCACCTCGTCGCCATTGTGCACAACGCTGAAGTCGCTGCCTTCGCAAAGCATCAGGGGCGAGGGCGGCAACTGCATGCTGCCGGCGGAGGTGGTGCAGTTGCAGTTCCTGACGCCGGTGATGGTCACAGGACCGCAGCCGTTGCCATCGTCCACAAAGAAGTTGTAAGGCGTGCCGCTCGGGATGGGTGTCGAGGTAAAGCTGGCGCCGGCAGGGTTGCCATTTACCGTATAAGTCGTTGGGTCGCCTCCGGCAATGTCTAAACTGACGGTGTATTCGAAAGTGTTCAGGTCGCAGGTTTCAACGATGTTGCTGACGCTGGGCGGAAGGAGCAACTCGACGCTGGTGTAGGCCGTATCCGCACAGCCGGGTGCCAGGTAGGCCAGCGGATGCGCCCCACCCTGCCCCGCCGGCGGAAACAGCGTGTCGTTGGAGACATTGGCACCAAACCAGGTGCCACCGGGAAAGGCCGGATCTTCGAGTTGGCTGAGGTCATAGGCGGCTCCTCCGGCACAGGTGGAATCCTGGAGCAGGTTGGGCTGGGCCGGCATCAGCACTTCCATGTTTGTCGTAGCGCCTGCGGCGCAACCGGCCGAAGGGGTAAAAGTCAGCGCAATGCTGCCACTGAGTCCCGCCGGGTCAAATTCATTGCCGCTGACGCCCGTACCCGACCAGGTGCCGTTGGGAAATGCGGGATCCTGGAGGCCTGTCAGGTCGTACAGTCCGCTGTTCTCACAAATGGTATCGGCGGCCAGCATGGGCACCGCTTCCGCTGTGATGATGAGCGAGGCAGTGGCCGTGTCGGCGCATTGCCCCGCCAGGGGTACGAAAAACAAGGTGATGGTGTCAGGCCCCACAACGATGGGATAAAGCGTATCGGAAACCACGCCCGGCCCGCTCCAGTGGCCCGCAAAGCCACCCTGGAGGGTGTCCAGCGGCAGCGCCAGTTCGCTTTCACAAACCGAAGCCGGCAAACCGCTGATGACCGGAATGTCAGCCTGCCGGATGTAGAGGGTATCGTTGGCACCGGCGGCACAGGCCGATGATGCAGGCGTAAAGGTCAGCACCAGGAGCCCCGTGTCGGCAACGGCCGGGAAGAGGGTGTCGTTGCTGACCCCTGCCCCACTCCACGAGCCGCTGACGCCACCCTGCATGGTGGGCAGTGCCAGCGGTTCATCGAGCACGCAAAGGGTGTCGGGCAGGCCGCTGAGCAGCACCGTATCGCCCGGCACGATGGTAATATCAAAACTCGACAGCGTGGCACATTCGCCAGGGCCAGGGGTAAAAAGCAGGGTGTGCACACCGGTTCCGGCCTGGGCGGGGTCTAGCGTATCGGCTGCGACGCCATTGCCGCTCCAGCTTCCGTTGTAACCGCTCTGCACGGTGGGCAGCGCCAGTGGCGGGTCGGCCAGGCACAGCGTGTCGGGTACGCCGGTGATGCTCACAGGGCCGGGTACGTTCACGGTGATGGTGGTGTTGGTGGCCTGGGCACAGGCGCCGGTTGGCGTGAAATTCAGCGTTACATTCCCGGAGAGGCCGGCGGGATTGAAGTTGGTGCCGGAAACGCCGGGGCCCGTCCAGGTGCCGTTGGGATAATTGGGATCCTGGAGGTTCGTCAGGTCGTAAAGTCCCGAATTGTTGCAGAGGGTATCGGTGCCCAGCTGGGGTGTGGGTGCGGGATCCACCGTCAATGTCACGGGCACCAGTTCTGAAAAACAGGTGCCGTCATAAACCTGTGCAAAAACCACCGTATTGCCGGAGGTGAAGGAAGACGGATTGCCGATGGCGGTGTTGCCGTTAGGGTCCATGAACCACAGCACCGAGTTGCTGCTGTTGCCGTTCACCACATTGTTGACGCTGGTGAGATCGAAGGTAGCGGTGTTGTTGACCCCGCATTCCGACAGCGAAGTGCCCGTTGCCGAGGGCGCCGCATTGACGGTTACCTGCAGGGTGTTGGCATTGGCGCATTGCCCGGGATTCGGGGTGAAGGTAAGGGTGTATGTGCCGCTCAGCCCGGCGGGATTGAAGCTGTTGTTGTTCACGCCCGTACCCGACCACAGGCCGTTGATGCCGCTCTGTACGGTGGACAGTGCCACCGGATCGTCGTTGCTGCAGAGCGGCCCCACGGGTGTGAGGGCTGGAGTTACCGGTGTCTGAAGGGTCAGGGTAAAGCTCTCCTCGTCTTCGCAGCCGTTGGCACCGTCGTAAATGTAATAGACCCCGGGGGTGGTGATGGTATTGCCGGGCTGGTAGGAGGTGCCCGTGCCACCGGGGCCTGTGTAATAAGCCTGGTTGCCGGTCAGGTTGGTGCCGGTGATAGGCGGAAAGGTGAAGCTGGTTCCGCAAACGTTCTGGTTGGGCAGCGGATCGATGTCCGGCGCCGGATTTCCGAGGGAAACGGGCGGGGAGGTGCAGCCGTTGTTGCCGTAGGTAAGGGGCGGCAGGTGATAGTCACCGTCAGCTCCGCTCAGCAGGTTACGGTCGTAGGTGTAGGAATTGGAACATCCGTTACTGTTGAGGCCGATGGTGGTGGTTCTGGTTCCCGAACCCACATTGGTAAAGGCACCTGCCGATCGGAAACAAGTGCTTTGTATGACGTAAATACACTGACCCTGCCCGCAGACACCTGAAAAATCGTAAGTAGTGTTGGCCCCGGCACTGGTTTGCAAAACCACGAAGGCATTGGGCGGAATCATGAAACCGGGCCCCACGGCAATGACATTGGAACAGCCGGTGATGAGCGAAGGGTTGCCGGCCTGGATGCCACACGCCCCGGGGCCGAAGTTGATGTCGTTGTTTTCAGGGCCGATTATGTTGTTGTTGAGGTCAAAATCAACGAAAAGATCGCCCGGATCGAAACCACCGCCGGAATTGATGATGATGAATTCGTTGGCGGATTCCGGGCCACAGGCATCCACCATGATGGCAGCCACGAAAGGGCATTGCGCCAAGGCAGTCTGCTGTTTTGACGAAGCAAGAAAAAAGAAAAGGAAAAGTGCCGGTACTGCCCAGATGCTGTTTGTGCCATAGCGGGCAAAGGCTTTCCGGAGTCCGTTGTCAGAATGAAATGATCGGCTAATGTTGGGCGGCATGAATGACAGTGTTTGTTCAGCAGGCGTTCCCGTTCCCTTTCTACCTGTTGCCTGGAATTTTGGTTTTGGCAAGAGATCAAGGCCCCTTACAAGGCTAGTGGCAAAGGTAGTAAACCGATCTTTCCAAAGCCCGGCCTTTAGAGCCTGTTTAAATTTCCATTACTTGGCTGCAAGCGGCCAATTTTGTCCTGCACTTCGTTAAATTTTTCGCCGGATTACCCGTATCCGACTGCAAAATTTGCCTCGTTCAGAACAAAATTTGCTCACTTTCGCTCAAGCATGAAAACCTAAACAGGCTCTTAACTGTCGCCGGTTTTAAGTATTTGAGTTTTTTCTCCGAAGTATTGGACGAACTTCTGCATGTCCACCGCCAGCTCCCGGTTTTGGGTGGCTTTGAAATAGGTGTCGGCCATGGCCCGGAGGGTCTGGAAGAAAAAACGGTCCATCTCGTTGACCTGCATGTCTTTGGTCCACAGGTCGATTTTTACGGTGTCCAGGCTTTCCCGGTCGAACAATGACAGCAACATGGCCTTGCACTCAGCGCCGGTGGGATTGTCGTCGGCTTCCCAATGCAGGGCTTCGGGAACGTTCTGGTCATCGAGGGTTACGGTGATTCGCAGTTGGGATTTTTTAGGCATGCTTATGAAGGATTATGGGGATTATGGAGGATTATGGAGGATTATGGAGGATTATAGAGGATTATGGGGGGGTAGAGGGGGGCATTTATTCAACTTGGGTGATGGCATCGATTTGCGCAGCGAGGTCCTGTAGCCAGTGTGAGGGATAGACATGCAGGCCGGGTTCCAGTTTCTGGGCAGCGCTGACCATGGCTTTGGCCACCACATCGGCTTCGATGGGGCGGTACTTCTTGAGCAGGCCGCCGGTCAGACCGTCGATGACCTTGCCCAGTTTTCCGGCTATTTCCTCTCCCCAGCGGTTTTCGTTTCGCTCTCCGAGCAATACGGAGGGCTGAAAAATGTGGATAGCCCAGAAAGGCAGCGCTTTCACGGCTTCTTCCAGTTCTCCTTTAACCTGCGAGTAATAGAAAAGGCTGTCGGGGTCAGCGCCGACGGAGGAAACCAGCAATAATTGGTTGACCCCGTTGTCTACGGCTGCTTTGGCTGCCAGGTAGTTGTAGGTGAAATCCACTTTGTAAAAAGCCTCTTTGCTGCCGGCTTTAGCACGGGTGGTGCCGAGGCAGAGAAAAAGGTCGTCGCCTTTGACCAGTTCCTGAAAATAAGAGGGGTTGTCAAAATCCACCACGTTGTGGACCAGTTTCGGGTGGGTGATGTCTATCGGCCTGCGGCCAAAAGTGAGCACCTTTTCATAGGCCCCGTGCAGCAGCAGAAACTCCAGCAGGTGGCGGCCCACCAGTCCGGTGGCGCCAAAAAGCAGTGCGGTCTTGTTGTTTCTGGTTATTTCCATGCGTCGTCAACGCTTCAGCAGCTTGCCGGTTCGCACCACGTTGCCGGTTTTCACCTTCACAACGTAGAGTCCCGGCTGCAATCCAGTCAGGTCCAGCCGGTAATGCACCTTGCCGGCTTCCGGCAACTGCCTTTTGATCATTACCCTGCCTTCCGTGTTCAGCACCACCAGTGTGGCTGCCTTGCCCGGATCGGCGGCGCAAGATACAATGGTCTGCCCGTTTGCAGGGTTCGGATAAAGGCGAAGATCTGTTTTTACCGGAAGGGGATCAAAAACAAAAGTGGAAGTGTCGGGATCCGGCAGCAGCGAATCCAACGGATAAGTCATGATGGAGCGGGCATGTGTACCGGCGATCAGCTGGTTGAACGCCACGTTGAGGTCCAGGTCGTAAACCGGGACGAAAGGCATGTTGCTGCCCAGGCGATGCCATTTGCTGCCGCCATCCAGGGTGGCGTAAACACCGCCATCGGTGGCTGCAAAGAGCACCGAATCAGCATGCCCGGGCATGACGAACAGCTCGTTAATTGCCAGGTCGGGCAGGTCACCGCTGACATCGGTCCAGGTGGTACCGCTGTCGTCAGAGCGGAAAAGGCGGGGGATGAACTCGTTGTCCTTGTAGCCGGAATGAGCGGCAAAAACCCTCTTCGGGTCCGAGGGCGAAGCCACCACATCCGAAACGAAACGGTCCGGCAGATCATCAGAAATCTTCACCCAGGTGGCGCCATCGTCGGGGGTTTGCCAGATGTTTCCATCGGCCGTTCCGACGAAAAGCAAACCCTGCTGGATGGGCGATTCAGAAATGGCCGTGATGTTGTGGTACCGTGGATGGATGACCAGTCCGTCGGTCAGGTCATCGCTGATGGGTTCAAAAAGCGGGTAAACGCCGTTGGTGCTCTTGTAAAGTCTGTAGGTGCCCGCATACAATATATCGGGATTGTGCCGGCTGATGAGGTAAGGCATGTCCCAGTTACGGCGGTCGTCGGAATCGATGCCGTCATCGGCGGCAAAGAAATCATAGCCACCGTTGTCGGTCACGCTGATGTTGCCGTTTTGCGTCTCAACGTAGAACACCTCCGCAATTTCGGGATGGAAGGCCACCTGAAAACCATCGCCACCGTAGATGCGCTCCCATTCGTTGATGTGTTGGGCGTTGCCGCCGGAGGTGCCGTTGTCCTGTGCGCCCCCGTAATACATGTCCGGCTGGTGCGGGTTATAGCCCACACGGTAAAACTGCGTGGTCGGAATGTTTTCGATGTCGGTCCAGTTGACACCGTCATCCGTGCTTTTGTATAGCCCCCCATCGGTGGCCAGGTACATATTGCCCGAAGGCGAAAAAACGAGGTCGTGTTTGTCAGCGTGTATGTTGTACTCCCACCAGGGTGGCCCCACCTGCTGCCAGACTTGCTGGTCCGGCAGGTATTCCCAAAGGTCCACGCCGAGCACATAGAGGCGGTCGTCCATTTGCGGATGCACGGCGAAGGTTCCAAAGTACCAGCCAAAGCCACCCAGGGCTCCGTCGATGTTCGCTACAGGCAGGCTGCTCCAGCTCTGGCCGCCGTTGGTGCTTTTGTACACCCCCTGCACCTGTGAATTGGTGCCGACGAAGCGGGCATAAACCAGACCCGGGGTCAGCTTCGACAATGCCAGTGCGGGCCGGCCCTGGTTGCCGGTGGGCAGACCGCCGGCCAACACATTCCAGCTGGAGCCACCGTTGGTGCTTTTCCAGATGCGAGCGCCAGGCCCGGTGATGAGGCTTTCCTGGTTGTTGCGGATGCGGTCCCAGCCGGCAGCGTAAAGGGTATTGGGATCGAAAGGATCCATCTGGAGGTCGGTGACGCCGGCCTGGACGCTGATGAACAGCACCTGAAACCAGCTTTGCCCCCCATCGGTGCTTCGGTAAACACCCCTTTGCAGGTTGCGCTCGAAGGGCAGCCCCATGGTGGCCACGTAAATGATATCCGGATTCTGCGGGTGGATGACGATGCGGGAGATGATACTGGTTTCCTCCAGTCCGAGGTATTCCCAGCTCTGCCCGCCGTCGGGGCTTTTCCAAAGCCCATTGCCAATCCAGGGATAACCGGTGATGTTCGGATCGCCAGTGCCTACAAACACCACCTCGGGATTCAGCGGGTCCAGCGCAATGTCACCAATGGAGGTATTGGTTTGTTCGTCGAAAATGGGATTCCAGCTGGCACCGCCGTCTGTGGTTTTCCAGACTCCACCGGTTGAGAAGCCGACGTAAATGATGTCTTCGTTCTGGGGGTTGACGGCTATGGTGTTGATGCGGGCACCGATGTTACCTGGGCCTTGGACGGTCCAGGCTTCGTTAAAACCTTCGCTTTTCACCTGCGCCTTGGCTTTGGCTTCCTTCAATGCTGAACGCAGGGCCTTTACCCCCACTTTCCCGTCGGGGTAGTTCCTGGCCAGGTAAAAGTCTTCAGCCGGGTAGGTTCTTATTTCCTTCGGCAAACGGGATGTTTCGTCGTGGCCTGACTGGCAAGCGAAGAACAGAACTGCCAGGGGGAGAATGGGGAGTATCCACAAGCGTACTTTCATGGCAAAATGGGCGTATGTGTGAGTAATGTGAGATTTGGTCAAAGCTAATGAACGGCCCGTGCACCACTATTGCCCGCATGTAATTTTTGGGTAATCTTGTCAGCCAGACGGCGTGTAGGGTGTAGGGTGTAGGGTTTAGAGTGTAGGGTTTGGGGGGCTAGCTCCTTTGAAAGGAGGATTATGGAGGATTATAGAGGATTATGGAGGATTATGGAGTTTAGCAGCGCAAGCTACGAGCCATTGCCTGCCACGAGCTACGAGCTACGAGCCACAGCCTGCCCCGAGACCTCGGGGAGCTACGAGCCACGAGCTACAGCCTGCCACGATCCCGAGGCCTCGGGAGGGGAGCTACGAGCTCCATGGCACTCCGTGCAAAATACTCTGTGGAACTCTGTTCAAAACTCTGTTCAACTCTGCGGTTAAAAAAAGGAGTAGGGATTAGGGAGTAGGGGTTGGGCTATCCCCCTCATCCCTCATCACGAGCTACGAGCTACGAGCTACGAGCTACGAGCTCAAACTACGCAATGGTCACCGACTTGTCCAGGTAAACGCTCTGCACGGCGTTGATGATCTCAACCCCTTCCTTCATCGGGCGCTGGAAGGCTTTTCGGCCCAGGATGAGACCGGTGCCACCCGCCCGCTTGTTGATGACGGCGGTTTTCACTGCATCGGCCAGGTCGGATTTACCGCCGGATTCGCCACCAGAGTTGATGAGGCCGATCTTACCCATGTAGTTGTGCACCACCTGGTAGCGGCACAGGTCAATGGGGTGATCCGTGGTGAGCTTGTCGTACATGGCCGGCGACCATTTAGAAAAGCCAATTTTCTCAAAACCACGGTTGTTTTCCGGAAGCTTTTGTTTAATGATATCCGCCTGGATGGTGGCCCCCAGGTGGTTGGCCTGTCCGGTAAGATCGGCGCTGGCGTGATAGTCCACCCCGTCTTTTTTGAAGGCGCTGTTGCGGGTATAGCACCAGAGGATGGTGGCCATGCCCAGTTCATGTGCCATCTGGAAAGCTTCGGCAATTTCCACGATTTGCCGGCTGCTTTCCTGCGAACCGAAATAGATGGTTGCCCCCACTGCGGCTGCACCCAGGTTCCAGGCTTCCTCCACGGTTCCGAAAAGTATTTGGTCGTATTTGGTGGGGTAGGTCAGCAGTTCGTTGTGGTTGATTTTGACGACGAAAGGAATCTTGTGGGCATACTTCCGGGAGTTGAGCGCCAACACCCCAAAGGTTGTTGCCACGGCATTGCAACCTGCTTCCATGGCCAGTTTGATGATGTTCTCCGGATCGAAATATTCCGGGTTTTTGTAAAAGGAAGCAGCAGCAGTATGCTCGATGCCCTGGTCAACCGGCAGGATGGACAGGTAGCCGGTGCCGGCCAGGTTGCCGTGGTTGAAGAGGGCAGCCAGGTTGCGGAGTACCTGTGCGTTGCGGTTGCTGCCTTCGAAAACCCTGTCGAGGTGACCGGGGCCGGGTAGGGTCAGCCGGTCTTTGGTGATCACCTTGCAGGTGTGGTTGAGCAGGTCGTCGGCCTGGTCGCCGAAGAGGCTGTGGTAATCGAGTTGTTTCATTGGTGGAAAATGATTTGGTTATTGGTTAAAGCGTTAACTCATTGGTTGAGAGGGGTTGAGAGGGGTTGAGAGAAGTTTTCAGGGGTTTAATTTTCACGGACGAAGATAGTTGGCGAGCCGGAATTTTCTCAACCGGTTTTGACGAAGATCATCAAAAATTACAGGGCCGGGTACTGGCACATTATTTGGGCTCCATCAATACACTAACGTTCCGCTTTTCTCCCCTTCCCCCGAGCATTTACGAAGCCTGAGATTCTCCCTTTTCATCGAGCCTGTTCCGGTATTTTCCGGAACGGAAAAACAAAAAACGAATAATCCCATGTTGACCGCAGTACTCTACATACTGATGGGCTGCAATCTGGCCAACATCTGCATGGAACGAACGAACACGATCTACAAAGACCACCGTTTCTGGCTGATCCTCTGTTCACTGGCCATGCTGGTTTACATGACCGTCAAGAGCTATATGGCTCGATAATCGGGGTCAGATCACTTTGAGGCTCATGTCGAGGCTCTGTGCCGAATGCGTAACCGCTCCAACGCTGATGTAATCCACACCTGTCAGCGCTACGGCCCGCACGTTGTGGATGGTGATCCCACCTGAGGCTTCGGTTTCAAATCGCCCGTCCACGAAGGCCACACCTTCTGCCAGTAGCGGAATTTCAAAATTGTCAAACATGATTCGGGTCACCTTGCCCACTTCCAGCACATCTGCCAGTTCAATCAGGTTTTTCACTTCCACCGTCACCCCAAGGTTCAGTCCTTTGGCTTGCTGATAGGCAGCCACCTGCTCAATGGCGGCTTTCACTCCGCCGCAGGCTTTGATGTGGTTGTCTTTGATCATGAACCAGTCGGAAAGGCTGTCCCGGTAGTTGTGGCAACCGCCGAGGCGCACGGCCCATTTTTCGAGGAAGCGCAGCAAGGGGGTGGTTTTGCGGGTGTCGAGGATCTTCACCGGCAGGTCTTCCACTTCAAAAAGGAAATGGTTGGCGAGGGTGGCGATGCCGCTCAGGCGCTGCATCAGGTTCAGCGTCACCCGCTCGGCCAGCAACAAGGCCCGGGTATTGGCCTCAACGGTGAAGGCGATGCTGCCAAAGCTGGCGTGATCGCCGTCGTTCATGCGCTTTTCAAACCTGGATTCCGGATCCACTTTTTTGAAGATGTGCTCCGCCAGGGAAATGCCGGCAATGACCCCGGCATCTTTCACCAGCAGGCAGGCGGTGCTGCGGCTGTCGGCGGGTATGCAGGCCAGCGATGTGATGTCCCCCTGCGGGGCGTCTTCCTCCAGTGCGCGGTCGATGAATTCATCAAATTTCTTCAGAAAACGGGCGTCCAATTGGTCCATGGTTATGGTGGTTTCTTTTTGGTTGGTGCTCAAGATCGGGATTGAAATTCAAAAAGTGCAATGTTGTTTACGTTTTGGCCTTGTCGGTTTGCTTTTTGACGTGAAAATTCAAAATGTTGCCCATGTGGTAACAGGTGCGGCAACGGGGTTCGTAGCGATCCTTTTCGCCCAGCAGCACCGTGTCGTCCTCTTCGGTAAGGCGGTAGGAGTGGGTGGCCAGGTTGCCACAATGCGGGCAGATGGCGTGCACCTTGGTGATGTACTCGGCAACGGCCAGCAAAGCCGGCATGGGTCCGAAAGGCCGGCCGCGGAAATCCATGTCGAGGCCGGCCACAATGATGCGCTTTCCCTTCAGCGCCAGGGCCTGGCAGATTTCCGGCAGTTGCTCGTCAAAAAACTGGGCTTCATCGATGCCCACCACACTGATGTTTTCGGTGAGTTCCAGCAGGATGGAGGAGTGCTCGATGGGGATGGCCTTTATGGAGTTGGCATCGTGCGAAACGACTTTCTTCTCGTCGTAACGCTTGTCGAGTTGGGGTTTGAAAATTTCCACTTTCTGATTGGCAATCCTCGCCCGTTTGAGCCGGCGGATCAACTCCTCGGTTTTACCGGAAAACATGGATCCGCAGATCACCTCTATCCAGCCACTTCTTTGCCCTTTGAAATTTGGTTCCAGAAACATCTTCAAAATTTTCAGTTCCTAAATTCGGCGCAGAAAGTACACGGTATTCTTCGTGGAATTTCATTTTTGAACAATGCAGCCACGGTTTGCGCAGTTGGCTTAATCGTGTACATTTACCGCTACTATTTACAGCCTGCCAAGATAGGGCATCCGGCACTTCCTGCCAATTCCAAGCCGGCCCACCAGGCAGTAGTTTCACTCACTCGAACTCACAACTTTTTGATTCAATGGACTTTCGCAAATCAAAAATTCTTCTCGAAAAAATATCGGCACTCCACCAAAGCATGAGCAGCGATGCGGAAAACGTTTCCAGCATCGAACTGGATCTCATGAAAAGTTATGTGCGTCAGCTTTACGAAGCATTGCTCGATTTGCCCGAAGCTGACGAAAAGGCCACGCAGTCGAACTCCAGCCCCAAAGTGGAAGTGATCAAAGCAAGCAAAGCTGCCACGCCCCCACCCCGCCCTACGCCACCGCCAATTCCAGATCCACCAAAAGTTGAAGAGCCGGAGGTGATCACACCGCCTCCGCCACCACCGCCCAAAGTGGAGCCAACACCGCCGCCAACGCCAAAGCAGGAGCCGGAAGTAAAAACAGCACCAAAGATCACCACCCGGCCACCAGTCTCGCCGGAACTGGAAGAGCTGTTCTCCTTTGAGACAGCCAAAGAACTTTCTGAGAAACTGAGCGAAATGCCCATTTCTGACATCCGCAAAGCCATGGGACTGAACGAGCGCATTTTCACCGTCAACGAATTGTTCGGCGGCGAAAAGGATGTTTTTGACACCACCGTGGCCGAACTCAACAAAATGAATTCTTTCGAAGAGGCCAAACGCTACCTCATTACCGGCGTAGCCGCCAAATACAACTGGGCATCAAAAGACCGGAAGAACAAAGCCAAAACCTTCATCAAGCTGGTGAAGCGCCGGTATAATTGAGGATTGGGAGGTTGAGAGGAGTTGAGAGAGGTTTAGAGAAGTTGAGAGAGGTTTAGAGAAGTTGAGAGGGGTTGAGAGAGGTTTGACGCTAGCTCCATAATCCTCCATAATCCCTGCCTGCCGCCAGGCAGGCTCCATAATCCTCCATAATCCTCCATAATCCCAATAATCCTAACCAATGCCTTTTCGCTACAGGAACATTTACAAAAGGATCAGCCTGGCAGCAGTAATTGCCGGGCTGATCTTGTTTTTCAGCCTTGTTTGCGAAGCACAAAAAACAACAGAATGGGGCGCCCACCTGGGCATTCCCTTTGGCCACGAGCGGCTGCACGAAGGGCTGAAGTACAAGCCCTGGCAACTGCTGTTGTACCACAAACTGGCCGACCTGAAACCCCGCAAACCCGGCCGCTTCATCATGGCCCTGGAGCCACAGCTGGTTTGGGTGCATTTTTCACCGAAGGCAAAAAAAGAATGGGAGGCAGGCGCCAATCTGGTGTTCGAATACCGCTGGCCGCTGGGTAGCCAGGCCATGGTATATGCCGCCATCGGCTCGGGGCCTCACTTCATCAGCGTGCACACCACCCAGCAGGCCCGGGGCTTTATTTTTTCTGACAATTTCACCGCAGGATTCAGCCACCGCATAGGCAAAGGGAACACCTGGCTGGACCTGAAATGCCGTTTCCGGCACATCTCCAACGCCGGACTCAAAGAGCCCAACCTGGGTATCGATTCATGGTTTGCCATTGCAGGATTAAGATGGAGTTGGGAGCGCTAGGCTCAGGTTCCTGAAATCTTAAGGAACTTGCCGTTGCTCATACGGTAGCGGTAAGCTCCGATCTCGATGGTATCGCCTTCGGCCAGTTTTTTCAGTTCCTCGATGTCTTGCGTGAGGGTGTGCACCGACCCGCCCGTTTTCCAGGCAATTTCAAGGTATTGCTCGTTGACGCCATACCTCGTTCCGGCCAAAATGATGTGCACCGGTACGTTCAGGTTTTTGAGCAATTCGATATCCCACACATCGGAGTAATTGTCTGCGATCAATACCAGCTCGTCGCCGGGATTCAGGCTGGCAGCACCGGCCAGCAGAGCTTCCAGGTCGTTTTCCGGTGAACTGCCGCCAAATCCTGCCAGCACCGTTTCCCGCATCTTGAGCAGCACTTCTTCCAGCTCATCTCCTTCGGTAAAATGGAGGCCACCTGCCTGCCCCAACGCCTCATGATTGTCAGCGGCCGCATCCCCGTCGTTGAAAAACAGGTAGCGGTCGTCCAGTTTCTGGCTGCGCTGCAGGGCCTGCCACACCAGCACCTGGTCCATATAGGGTTTCATGCTGCCGGTCAGGTCGGTCACGATGACTTTGTCGGCCCAGCGGTTGCGGTTTCGGAAGAAAGCGGCTTTGATTTCCTCGCCCGACTTTTCGTAGTACTGCGGATCCTTTTCCAACAGCTCTTTTTCAGCCTCGGCTCTTCGCTCTATGTTTTTGACAATTTGTTCCGGTCTGGCGCCCAAAGACAGGCCCAGCATGAAATCCTCCTCGATCAAGCCAACCGGTAAAGAATCGGCCAACAGCCGCAATGAATCCCGGGCTCTTTCCAGCCGGTAGAGCGAATCCCGCTCGGCGGCCAGCCTTTCCCGCTCTTTTTTTCTTCGTAAAAATTCCTCCGTCCCAATGGTTCTGAAGCTGAGCCGCATGGTGCCCTTCATTTTGCCGGCAGGCAGATCGAAACAATGGAGGCTGTCGTGGACGATTGTGCTGAGGCAATATGTGTCTTCCTTCGGCAACATCAGCACTGCCCTGCCCTTTTCATCCGTTGCGCAGCGATAGACAAAGCTAGTGCGCCGGGCCCTGAAAAACAGCTGTTCCGCTGCCAGTGGCTCCCGGTCCAGGTTGACGACGGTAATCTTGGCCAAAACCCGGGCGGTGGTGGGCTGCTGCCGTGGATCGATTGCCTGAACGATGGTGTCGTTGCTGACGGTTTCCGAAAACAAGGTGGGCGTTACGGTGATGCTGTAAATGGAACGCAGATTGGGTGCATCCGGCAATTTGATGCTGCGGATGCCGGGTTCATCGCCTGCATCCACCCGGTGTTCCGAAGCCCTGGGCAACAGAAAAAACACCTCCCCCTTCGTGCCGCTCAGTCCGCAACGAAGCGTACCGATGCCTTCTTCCCGGAGGCAAACCCTCACTCCCTGGAGCGAGCGCATGTCGTTGTCGAAAACCTGGAGCTTCACCAGCGACAGGCTATCGGAAGCCGAAAGGCCGTGGTTTTTGTGCCAGTATTGCCAGAGGGTGTCGGGGCTTTGAGAAAGGGCAATTGACGAAGAAAACAGGGAAAGGAAAAGCAGCAGATTTCTCATAAGGCAGATTTGCTGCTGATAACTACGACCAACCTGTAGCTATTATACCCGGGCATTGATTTATAAGCATTCCCGTAAAACGCTTCGCCCCGGCGGCAGGCCAGGGCGAAACGTTACAATTTCCAGCTATGAGGGCGCTGCCCTCACCCTTCATCCTCCATGGTGTCACAATGGTAATGCCGGGGACGGCGCCAGCTTGGGCGCTGGGTGCTGTTGCCGTTTTTCTTGGCCTCCAGCATCTTCTGGATCAGGCGGTTGCGCTCATCGGCAACTTGCTGGCGGAGCTTGGCATCTTCGTTCCTGTCGAAAAACTTGATGCCATCCACGAAGGTCATTTCCGCTTTGGCATAGACTGACAGCGGATGATCACTCCAGAGTACCACATCGGCATCCTTGCCCACTTTCAGGCTGCCCGTGTGATCGTCGATGTGGAGCAATTTGGCCGGGTTGATCGTCACGAATTTCAGCGCTTCTTCCTCGCTCACCCCACCGAAACGGACGGCTTTGGCGGCCTCCTGGTTGAGGCGGCGGGCCATTTCTGCGTCGTCGGAATTGAAAGCGACGGTGACGCCCTGCTCGTGCATGATGGCGCCGTTGTGAGGAATGGCCTCGTAAACTTCGAATTTGTAGGCCCACCAGTCGGAGAAGCTGCTGCCACCCACGCCGTGCTCGGCCATTTTATCGGCCACTTTGTAGCCCTCCAGAATGTGGGTGAAGGTGTTCACCCGGAAACCAAACTGCTCGGCCACTTTCATCAGCATGTTGATCTCACTCTGGCGGTAGCTGTGGCAGGTGATGAATCGCTTGCTCTCGAGAATTTCGAGGAGGCATTCCAATTCGATATCTGTGCGGAATGGCTTGCCGGAACGTTTCAGCTCGCCGTATTTCTTTGCTTCGGTAAAATAATCCACATAGACCTGCTCCACACCCATCCGGCTGTCCGGGAAGCGGTCGTTGCTGCTGCTGCGTGAACGCTTGACGTTTTCGCCGAGGGCAAACTTGATGAAGGGTTTGGCGTGCTCGTATTTCATCTCCTCCGGAGAAAATCCCCAGCGGAATTTGATGATGGCGCTCTGCCCGCCGATGGGATTGGCAGAACCGTGCAGGATCTGCGCACAGGTGACCCCTCCCGACAACTGGCGGTAAATATCAATGTCTTCGGAGTCCACTACATCGCCGATGCGCACCTCGGCACTGCTGGCCTGGGCGCCTTCGTTGATGCCCCTGCTGGCGGCAATGTGCGTGTGCTCATCGATGATGCCGGGAGTGACGTGCTTACCGGTGGCGTCGATCTGGATGGCATCATCCCGGTTGATGTTGCGGGCGATCTGGGCAATCTTACCGTCTTTGATCAACACATCGGTGTTTTCCAAAACGCCCAGGTCGTCGCAGGTCCAGACGGTTGCATTTTTCAGCACATAGGTTTGAGGCTTGGGCCGCTCCGTCCAGCCAAAAGCGGTGAACGGATAGGTGACCTCGCCCATTTGGGTCTGGGTGTCATCACCTCCGCCCCGGTTACCCCGGCGGCCTCTTCGGCCTTCTGGCTTGGCTTCATCCTTTTGCAAATCACCAGAGCGGGTGGCTTTCCACTGCACCCAGTTGCCGTTGCCATCCTGACCGGTACCCATCCACGAATCGGCGTTGATGGTGCCGGAAAGACGCATCATTTTAGAAAGGCTGTCGGGCTTGAAGCTGAGGGTGATGCGGCCGTCACTGATCTTGTTCTTCACATCGATCTTGGTGCTGTCATCCACCACGATGGCCATTTTGAAATTGTCACCATCTTCGGAAACGGCGAGTTTGTAGGCCATGTCTGCGATGGTGAGCATGTACTCCCCTTCCAGATCCGGAGCGGTGAGGTCTTTGAAAACAAAGGGTTTGCCTTTTATCCAGTTGTGATAGATCTTGGTTTTGTCACCAAAAATATCGCCGTTGGTAATGATGAAGTTGGCGAGCTTTCCTTTTTCCAGGCTACCGAGTTCATCCAAAGAACCGGTCAGTTCGGCGGGCGTGTAAGTGAGGGCTTTGAGGGCCTGTTCTTTGGAGAGTCCGTTTTTGATGGCCTCCTTTACTTTACCGATGAAGTCGGATTTGCGCTGCACACCTTCAGAGGTGATCGCAAACTGCATCCCGGCTTTTTCGAGGCGGGCGGGATTGGTGGGTGCCAGCTCCCAGTGTTTCATTTGCGCCAGCGAAACGGAAAGCGCATCATAAGGGTCTTCCACATCGTAGGCATCCGGAAAATTCACCGGAATCACCAGTGGTGAGCCCGTGGCTTTGATCTCATTCAAGCGTTGGTACTCATCGCCATTGCCGACAATCGTGTAGGTTATGCCAAATTCTTTTCCCAGCCTGGCGGCACGGAGCACTTCCAGTTTATCTCCCACTTCGAAAAACTGCCTCAAGCCCAACACATCGTTCCAGGCTTCCAAAGAAAGGTTCACTTCTTCCTTTCGGCCCACTTCGGCGTACCATTTTCCGTCGTAATAGGTTTGCCGAAGCAAAGCAATGGCCCCCATGAGGGAAGTGGGATAGGTAACCTTGGCTGTGCCTTTGCGGAACGACAGGTGGTGCCCCACCCTTTCTTTTACGATCACTTCGTGTTCCCGTTCATCGGAAAGCGTAACCAGTGCGCTGCTGCCCCTGGAGATGCCGTCCCTTTTGTGCGTCAGCACGGCCCCGAAACCTGCCTTGCGGAAGTCACCGGCAGTTTTATCGTCGGTCTTGAACACCTCGGCAGCGTCGAATTCCGGCTTCAAAGCATCGTTCCAGGCATGTGCCCCCCGGTCTTCTGCCGTGTGAACGGAACGCCGGTTGAACCAGCTGCCGCCTCCGGAATCGCCTCCAGGGCGCTCTTTCGGCATGCCGTAATCCGAAACCAGCTCGATGAAGGAGGGATAAATGGTCTTGCCCTTGGCATCGATGACGACGGCACCGGGCGGCACGGCAATGCCCTGGCCAACCGCCTCTACCCTGCCCTTTCGGATGACGAGGGTGGCATTGTCCAGTTTTTCATTCCAGGATTTGTAAATGGTGGCATTGGTGAAGGCATACAGCCCTTCACGGTGATCTGCAACGCCATTGCGGGGAAATGTCTCTTGAGAAAAGCTTTGCGAAGCGAAAGAAAACACCAGTGCACTGAGCACCAGCAGCCGGATGAGTGATTTCATACTTTCAGTTTTTTTGACTAACCAGGCAAAGATAATTTTTCATCGCACAAATGGATGGAATGAAGAACTGAAGAACTGAGGAACTGAGGAACTGAGGATGCCTGCTAAAGGGCATAATAATGATTCTTTATTTGAGCAAACTAATATCTATGCTATGAGGAGAGGACCACTTGGTGAATTACACCGGAATAAATCAATAGGCTCACAATCATCGATTCCTCAATTCCTCGATTCCTCATAAACCGGGTGTCCAAGTTTTTCCTCCAGAAAATTGTGGAGGATTTCCATCTGGTCATGTCCAAGCCGCTGGCCGAAATAAGAGACCAGATAGATACTGGCCAATACGCCAGCCAGCACCAGGGCCCACCACAGGATGGAAGCATCCATTCCCACCGTCAGGTAAGAAACACCTACCAGCAAGACCCCCAGAAAAGCGAGTCCAACCAAAGCGTAAAAAAAGATGAACAAGGTCCAGACATTCGGGGCGGGGCCATACAAGCCTCTGATCAGGCAGCCTTTCTTGTCCTCCAGATTTTCAATGCTCAGCGAAAGCTGCGGCGACCAGTAATGCCTTATCTCCGGGGGTATTTTCAGCGCTGCATATCCGTGCTTTGCCACCCCGACGACTTTGGCCCCCTCTTCCTCGAGGCCTTTTTTCAGCCTTCCAATTACCTCTTCAGCAGTCAAAGGTGATTCCACCTGAAAGCGAGGCAGTATTCTGTAAGATGGCAGGTGTGATGCAGAAGAACTCATATTGCACGGATTGAATCAGATTGGTACATGCTGGCGGATGCTCGATTCTTCAATTCCTCATCCGCCAGCCGGCGGATCACACACTCTCCTCCACCTGGATCAGGGCGCCGGTGGCCTTTTCTTTGAGAAGGAGTTTTCGGGAGCCGTCGGGCATTACCTCCTCTTTCAGGAGCCAGTGCTTTTCATCGTATTCCACCTCTTTTTTCGCTTGCACTTCTTCGTCGGAAAGGCCGCGCCATTCCTTCAGTTCGATGGGTTCCCATTTCTTGGACTTTGCGGAGCGATAGGCAGCATCCATGATGGCATTGACGACATAGCCGTCGTAAAATGTTTCCATGGGTTGCCGGCCTTGCTCGATGCTGTCGAGCATATCGGTGAACATGTGGTTGTAGCCCAGTGCATTCACTTCATCGCCGACGGGGAAGAGCCAACCGCTGCTGCTTTCGGCTTTTTCGGCCACATAGCCTTTGTTGCCGGGGGCCGTGAACATTTCGAAGCCGGTGCGCAGGAAGTGGTTCAGCCAGATGGTGCCGTCGGTGCCCATCACTTCATCCCGCAGGTCCATGCCGCCGCGGAAGCTCCAGGCCACTTCGAATTGGCCGATGGCTCCGTTGGCGTAGCGCACCAGCCCGATGGCGTGGTCTTCGGCATCGATGGGTTTCACCTGGGTGTCGGCCCAGCACATGACCTCCACCGGCCGCACCTCTTTTCCGATGAAGCTCCGGCCGATTTCAATGCAATGGCAACCGAGGTCAACCAGGGCGCCGCCGCCGGCCTTTTTGACATCCCAGAACCAGGGGCTGTGCGGACCAGGATGGGTCTCCCGGCTTTTGGCCCAGAGCACCCTTCCGATGGCTCCCTCCCTGACGCTCTTCATGGAACTGAGGGTTTTGGGAGTGTACACCAGGTCCTCCAGGTAGCCGGCAAACACGCCCGCTTTTTCCACGGCCTGCACCATGGTCCAGGCCTCTTCGGCATTGCGTGCCAGGGGTTTGGTGCACATCAATGCTTTGCCAGCTTCGGCAGCGGCAATGGCGGCTTCGGCGTGCTGGTCGTTGCGCAAGCCGATGCACACCACTTCCACATCGGGGTGGTTGACGGCCTCGTTCAGGTCGTTCGTCCAGTTGGGTATGCCGTGTTTCTTCGCAAAAGCCGTTGCACGCTCCGGTGTGGTTGAATAGGCCATGACCACCCGGTCACAGTTGCGGCCGCCGTGAAGAGCTGACACATAAAAGTCGGCGATGAAGCCTGTGCCAAGCATTGCTATCTTTTTCATAGTCTGTTTTTGAGTAAGTGGTGAGGAAGCAGCAGGAGTCCCCGATTGCCGAAAGCCTGTCCCGAAATCTCGGGGGAAAACAGCCCTGCCACTCCGGCCAAAATACAAACCACCCTGATTTGATAAAGCCCATGTGGGTATTTTTTCAAAATTTCGCCGCATGGAATACCAACGGTCGGAAATACCCGAAAAGCTGCCGGTCACGGCTGTGATCATCTGCCACAATGCCGCCCGCACCATCGGCCGGTGCCTCGAAACCCTGGCGAAGGTGGCTGAGGAGGTGATCGTACTGGACAGCGACAGCGATGACGGAACCAAGGAAATCTGCCTGGAATACGGGGTCAAGCTGGTCAATCAGCCTTTCCTGGGCTATTCGGCCACTAAAAATCTTGGCAATGAAATGGCCCGCCACGACTGGATCCTGTCCATCGATGCCGATGAGGTTTTGTCAGATGAATTGATTGCCTCGCTGCGCAATGTCAGCCTCAGCCCCGGCACCGTTTATGCGCTCGACCGGCTGACGGAATTTTGCGGCCGGTGGATTTACCACTGCGGCTGGTATCCGGAATGGAAGGTGAGGTTGTTCAACCGAAAAGAGGTTTTCTGGAAAGACGAGCTGGTGCACGAAACCCTCCACATTCCTGAGCATACCAAAGTTGTCAGGCTCCGGGGAAAGCTCCTTCACTACTCTTTTGCCGACGAACAGGACCATCTGAAGCGCATGGAAAAGTACGCCCGGCTGGGCGCCGAGGAATTGTTCCGGAAAGGCAGGCGGACGCCGCTTTGGAAGAAATACCTCTCTCCCCCGGCCCGCTTCATCAGAACTTACTTCCTGAAACTGGGCCTGCTGGATGGCAAAGCCGGCTGGATCATCAGCAAACGCAACGCCTGGATGGTGTGGAAACGATACCAGTTGCTGGACGAAATGTGGGAAGGGTCAACGGGCCAGTAAAGCTTCGTTGATTTTCCTGACGAGACCGGGGCCTTCGTAAATCAGTCCGGTATAAACCTGCACGAGGGTGGCACCGGCCTCCAGCTTTTCGAGTGCATCCTTCGGTGAAACGATGCCGCCAACCCCGATGATGGGCACTTGCTCGCCAAGATTTTTCCGAAGGTAACGAATGACCTGGGTGGCAGTATCCCTCAGCGGTTTGCCACTCAATCCGCCCGGGCCAATTTCTGTAACTTCTTTTTCAGGTGTATTCAAGCCTGCCCGGCCAATGGTGGTATTGGTCGCGATGACTCCGGCGATGCCGGTTTCTTTGACAATGGCAACGATGTCATCCAGCTGTACACGGTTCAGGTCCGGTGAAATTTTGAGCAGAATGGGTTTGGGAGCGGTTTTCTGATGGTTCAGTACCTGCAACCTGTTCAACAGGTTCGACAAAGGCTTTTTGTCCTGCAAGGCCCGTAAGTTGGGAGTATTGGGCGAACTGACATTGACGACGAAATAATCAACATAGGGAAAGAGCGCCTCGAAGCATTTTTCGTAGTCGGAAACGGCCTGGTCGTTGGGTGTTTCCTTGTTTTTTCCAATGTTGCCACCGATGATGACGCCTTCCGGCCTGCCCTTTTTCAGCCGCCTGACCATGGCCTCCACGCCATCGTTGTTGAAGCCCATGCGGTTGATGACGGCCTCATCGGCGGGCAGGCGAAAAAGCCGGGGCTGTGGATTGCCGGGTTGCCCCACCGGGGTGACGGTGCCAATTTCTATGAAGCCGAATCCGAGGTTGGCCAGGGCACGGAAGTGCTTGCCGTCTTTGTCGAAGCCGGCGGCCAATCCAACCGGATTGGGGAAATCCAAACCAAACACCTTGCGGTGAAGCCGGGAATCATTGACACAATACCATTTGCGGAAGAGCGATTTGACGCCGGGAATGGCAGTCGCAAAATCGAGGAGTTGCAAAGTCAGTTTGTGGGCTGTTTCAGCCGACAGGGCAAACAAAAGGGGTTTGAGTACTTTGTACATTCGGAGCGGGTTTCTCGGTATTCACAAAAGCGCCCAAATATACGTGTGTATTCCGAATAATTTCAAAACTGCCAGCAAAACAATTACAACGAGCACCCGGTAAGCCCAGGCATTGGCTTTGGGGCTGTTGGAAGCATAATGCGCTGTCAGCCAGCCACCTGTCGTCTGTCCCACTGCCATCAGCAGGCCAATTTTCCAGTCGATCAAGCCGTGTATCTGGAAAACTACGATGACCAGCAAGGTGTAGAGCCCCACCACAAATGACTTCAAAACATTGGCATCCAGCAGGCTGTACCTGGCCAGCAAAACCATTACTGCCAGAAAGAAAATGCCCATGCCCATTTGAATGAACCCGCCGTAAAAACCCAGCGCCAGAAAAGCCGGAATGGTCACCCATTTTGGGGGCCTGTGGTCGAGGTCGGTTTCCCGGAGCCACCGCTTGGGCTTTACCAGCAAAACCACCAGCATCACCACCATCAACCAGCGAAAAACGGTTTTGAATTCTTCGTTGCTGACCTGCGTGGCCACCCAAACCCCAAACAGTGCCCCGATGGTGAGTAGGCTGATGGCCAGTGCGTCCCGGCGCACGTCCACTTTTCCGTTCCGGTAAAAGGCCCAGGTGGCCCCCATCGACTGCGAAGCAATGCCTATCCGGTTGGTGCCATTGGCCATGTTGCCTGGCAATCCCAGCACCTCCGTCAGAATGGTCAGCGTAATGGCCGAACCGTTCCCAGCCAGGGTGTTGATGGCCCCTGCAAGCGCTGCCCCGAGAATGGCGATGAGGTAGATCATGAGGATTATGGAAGATTATGGGGATTATGGGGATTATGAGGATTATGAGGATTATGAGGATTATGAGGATTATGAGGATTATGAGGATTATGGTGGATTATGAGGATTTGCTGTTCTGCTACGAGCTACAGCCTGCCCCGAGAACTCGGGGAGCTACGAGCTACGAGCCACAGCCTGCCCCGAGAACTCGGGGAGCTAACAGCTACGAGCTAACAGCTTCCTGGCACAGTTCCACCAGTACGCCGTTGGCGGATTTGGGGTGGACGAAGCAAACCAGTTTGTTGTCGGCTCCTTTTTTGGGCTCTTCATTCAAAATGCGAAAACCGGCAGCTTTTAGTCGCTTTATTTCTTCGTAAATGTCCTCCACCTCAAAGGCGATGTGGTGGATGCCTTCGCCTCGTTTTTCGATGAATTTGGCGATGGGGCTGTCTGCTGTGGTCGCTTCCAGCAATTCCACCTTCGACTCACCCGTCAGGAAAAAAGAAGTGACGACCCCCTCTGATTCCACGGCCTCTTCTTTGTAGGGCTTGACGCCCAACAGGCTTTCATACAATTCATTGGCAGCTTCCAGATCTCTGACAGCGATGCCGATGTGCTCTATTTTTCTGACCATGACGTTTTATTTTGGATGCGCAAAGCTAATGAATTGAGCCCCGTGCCGATCCCGAATCCCGAAGGATTTCGGGATTCGGGATATCGGCTTCGGGGGAGGAACTGAGGATGTGAGGATGCGAGGATTTGAGCCCCGAAAGCTTTCGGGGGAAGAACTGAGGAACTGAGCGCCCCGATAGCCATCGGGGCAAAAAGTCTTTTTCAATTGGAGAAAACGAAAGTCCACGCTGGTTCCGGACTCCGTCCGGGACCCCATCTTGTCGGACTCTGTCCGACTTTTGTTCAGAAAGAAAAATACCCGCTGTCGCAATACCCCTCCCCACTGCTCGTCCCGAGCTGTGCTCGGTGACGGGAGTAAGTTGCGGCCTCCGGCCGCTTTTAAGGAACCAAAGAAATGTGTACTACTTTGGTGCTTGGCCAATCACTAGCTTCTTTTCAATTTCACCATTGAAAATACCTGTAGAATTAAAACACCCCACTCCATCGGTTCCTCAGTACCTTATTTAATCATTTCCCTACATTTGTGCGATGAGCAATAGCAAGAAGAAATACTACGTAGTGTGGGTAGGCGCCAAACCGGGGATTTATGAATCCTGGGACCAGGCTAAGGCCCAGATAGCAGGCTTTCCGGGGGCGAAGTACAAGTCCTTTCCGACGAAAGCCGAGGCTGAGCGCGCCTACCGGCAAGCGCCTTCCAACCACATTGGTAAGGGTACCGGCAGTGCCAAATCCAAAGCAGCCGTGGTGCCTCGCAGTAAAATCGTGTGGAACAGTATCAGCGTGGATGCTGCCTGCAGCGGCAATCCCGGCGTGATGGAATACCAGGGTGTGCACACCAAAACCGGGCAGCAGATCTTTCACCAGAAGTTTCAGTTGGGAACCAATAACATTGGCGAGTTTCTGGCCATCGTTCACGCCCTGGCACTCTGTGAAAAACAGGGGAAAGACACCCCCATCTACACCGATTCCCGAACGGCGCTGGCCTGGGTGCGGAACAAAAAGTGCAAATCCACCCTGCCGCGGGATGCCCATACCGAAAAGTTGTGGCAACTGGTGGACCGGGCCGAAGAATGGCTCAAAACCCACACCTGGAAAAATCCCATCCTGAAATGGGAAACCGAATCGTGGGGAGAGATACCCGCTGATTTTGGAAGAAAATAACAACGGCTATGGATTTTCTAAAAAAACTCTTTGACCGCAAACCAGAGGCCCCGGGCATCTTTGACACCCCCGTGCGTTTTGGCAGGTTCAGCGATGTGTACCGGACCGCTGAGCAAAACGCAGCTTTTGACGAAGCCATCAAAGACCATAAAAAGGGAAACTACCTGAACTCCTACCGGCATTTCCTCACCTTCCTGAACCACCCGAAAGAGGAAAACGTGAAACTGGAGGACGCCGGAAAGCGGCTGGATTTTGAGATCTACCAGGGTTCCAGAAAAATCACGGGTTATGCCACCCCGGAAAAATTTTATGCCTCTTCAAAAATTGCGCAAGCGAAGGAACTGAGCCCGAGTTTCATGCGACGGCTGCTGGAGCAAAACTTTGAGCTGAAATACAGCCGCTTCTCTTTGAGTCCGGCAAATGAAATCGTCATTCTCTTTGAAAGTGCTGCGCTCGATGGTTCGCCATACAAACTGTATCCGGGGCTGAAAGAGATGGCGGTTTTTGCCGACAAAAACGACGACCTGCTGATCGATGAATTTGAACAACTGGACCATGTGGACCAGGCACCGATCCGTACATTGCCCGATGAAATTGCCAATGCCAAGTATGAATTCATCATCGCTGAAATCAAATCGGTGCTGGCACGCATGGACAAGGGCGACCCGGACCCAGCGAAGTATCCGGTTGGCTACTCCTTCCTGCTGTTGAGCACTGCTTACAAGCTCGATTACCTCACCAAGCCGGAAGGATACCTCATGGAAAGGCTGGAAAACGTACATCGCATCGCTTTCAGACAGGATGGATTTGGCCCGGCGAAAAAGAACGAGGAGATCCGAAAGGAATTCGAAAAGCTGTTGGCAAGGCCGAAAGAAAAATACCTGCGGGAGCTTTACGAGGTGCGGTCCACCTTCGGTATCACCGGGCCTATAGAGCACAAAAAACTGGCCCTGATCATCGAGCAGGAACTGCCTCACATGAACTGGTACCTGGAAAATGGCTATGATGAAATAGCCCTGGCGGTGCCCGAGTACATCGTTTCGCACTGCTTGTTTTACTACTCTATTCCGCCACCCGACAAAGCCCTGTTCCATTTGTTCCTGAATGTGGCGGAAGCCGACTACTTCAGGTCCATCGGAATTCCCGCATTGCGGAACGGAAACACACTGGACAAAAAAGGCATCCGCAACGCCATCGAGTTCGTGGAAGACAGTTTTGAGGAGCAATACCCGGAACTGAACATCGATCACAGTGTTTTGAACTATGACTCGCTGCCGCAATTTGCGAGGAGTTTTCTCACCATGGTCAAAAACCTGAACATCAGTTAGGCTATGAACAAAGAAGAAATCCTCAGGATTCTCCAATCCGTTACTGATCCTGAAATTCAAGTGCTGACCCTCGAGGACATGGGCATCATCCGTGACATCAACATTGACGAAGACGAAAAGGTGGAAGTCGTGATCACCCCGACCTACACCGGATGCCCGGCCATGGACCTCATCGCCGTCAACATCAAATCTGCCCTGCAGGAAGCCGGCATTCAAAACGTGGAGGTAAAAACCACCCTGAGCCCGGCCTGGAGCACCGACTGGCTCAGCGAGGAAGGCCGCAAGAAACTCAAAGCATACGGCATCGCCCCACCGGAAAAGGCCGCCGGCAAATCCGCCCTCCTCGGCCTGGATGGCGGCGTGACCTGCCCCCGCTGTAATTCCACCAATACCCGCCTCATCAGCGAATTCGGATCCACTGCCTGCAAAGCCCTCTACCAGTGCAATGACTGCCTCGAGCCATTTGATTATTTTAAGTGTATTTGATCCGGGAGGTTGAGAGGAGTTGAGAGGAGTTGAGAGGGGTTTAGAGGAGTTGATCCCGACATTCACTGGGAGGGCCACCTTACCAGCGCCGTTGCCCCCTAAACTCCGGCGAAGCCGGACTAAACCAGCCGAAGGCGTTTAAACTCAGCAAAGCCGTGTAAACCTGCCAAAGGCGTTTAAACTCAGCAAAGCTGTGTAAACCTGCCGAAGGCAGTTAAACCCGGCGAAGCCGTTTAAACCGATATAGCCGGCAGACCGGCTATATCGCAACCCGCTTCCACCTGCCTTTGCGGAAGAGCCAGATCATGACCAGCGACATGGTGGCTTCGCTGATGGCCACGGCCCAGCAAACACCGGCCAGGCCCCATTCCAGTTGCGTAGCGAGGAACCATGCCAGCGGAATTTCCAGCATCCAGAAACAGAAAAAATTGGTGATGGTGGGTGTGCGGGTATCGCCGGCGCCGTTGAACGACTGGCTGAAAACCAGCCCATAGGCAAACATCACATAGCTGGCGCAAAAGATCCGCAAGGCCAGAATGCCCGCCTCCACCACCTCGGGATGGGCATTGAAGCGGGGAATGGTCCAGTGAGCCGTGCTGAACAGGATGATTGAGACGAACAGCAAAAAAAACATGGTGTAATGGGCCGTGAGCCAACTGGACCGCTCGGCCCTCTCCGGCTTGCCGGCACCCAGGTTTTGCCCTACCAGGGTGGCAGCAGCGTTCGACAAGCCCCACACGGGCATGAAGGTGAAAATGATGATTCGAATGGCAATGGTGTATCCCGCCAGTGACTCACTGCCAAACTCGGCAATGATGCGCATGAGGAATATCCAGCTGGCCGACATGATCAGGTACTGCCCCGTACCACCCGCACCGATCGAGATGAGCTGCCGGATGAGTTTCCATTGCAGTTGCAGCTTGTTCAGCACCAGCTTCACCATGCCCCGCCCCCTGAACAGCAAATAAATCTGCAAGCCGACGCCGATGCCACGGCCTATGCTGGTGGCCACGGCAGCCCCGGTAACGCCCAGTTCAGGAAATGGCCCGATTCCGAAGATGAAAAGCGGATCGAGGATGAGGTTGATGCCATTTGAGAGCCACAGCACCCACATGGCATAGGCCGCATTGCCGGCTCCCCGGAAAACGGCGTTGAAAACAAAGAGCAGCATGATGACCCCATTGGTGCCAAACATGATGCGGGTGTAGCCAGAGCAGGCGGCAATCAGCTCCTCGCTGCCGCCCATCAGCCTGAGAATGTCTTCGGCAAAAACGAATCCTGCCACTCCTATCACAGCAGCGATGAACAAGGCCAGCCAGGTGGCCTGCACCGTTACCTCACCGGCCTTTTCCGGTTTGCCCTCTCCCACCCTGCGGGCCACCATTGCCGTGACCGCCGCACTCAACCCGATGGCAATGGAATACACCAGGGTAATGACGGACTCGGTCAGTCCTACCGTGGCCACGGCATCCACACTCACCTTGGACACCCACCAGGCATCCACCAGAGCGAACAGCCCCTCCATCAGCATCTCCAGTACCATCGGAATGCTCAACAGCACAATGGCCCGCCGGATACTGCCCGATGTAAAGTCCTCCTCCTCCCCACGAATGGCCTGACGGAATATCTTGAAAAGTTTCTTCAATGCGGGTGATTTCAATTTTCCAAAAGGGCGTCGAAAGTAGGAATTAGGGCGGGATGTAAGGTAATTGCAGGCGTCAAAGCGCAAAGTCAATGCTACTTCTGCCTGCGTTCTGATTGCCCTCCCAACTCCGCCAGCCTGCTGACATATTCGGGATAGCGTATTCGGTTTGCCCTGATTTTTGATTTTCTTCGTCACAAACTCGAGCCCATGCGCTTTCCTTTTTTTCCACAGCATGATTCCAGCGACTGCGGGGCGGCCTGCCTCCGCATGGTGGCGGCGTGGTATGGGCTGCACCGTCCCCTGTCGAACTGGCGGGAGTTGACGCAGCCCGACAGCAGCGGGGTGAGCCTGGCCGGGCTGGAGCACGCTGCCCGGTCGGCGGGATTTGAGTGCATGTTGGCGGAACTCGATTTTGACGAAAAAAACGGAGAGCCCGGCCTGCGGCAGGCGCCCCTGCCCTGCATCGTGCATTGGGAGGGCAGGCACTTCGTGGTGGTGTACCGCATCGGCCGGCACAGCGTAGGTATCGCTGATCCGGCCAGCGGCAGGCACAGGCTCCGCACTGCGGATTTCGTGGAGCGGTGGAAATACGGTCAAGCCAAAGGCAGGGTTTTGCTCTTGCAGCCCGGACCAGCATTTACCGAAGGAAAAGAAGACCATGCCGGTGGAGGTTGGCGGTTCATGCTGCAATACCTCCGCCCTCACCGCCGGCTGCTGGTGCAGGTGCTGATGGCCTTGCTCATGGCGGGAGTGGTGCAGTTCCTGCTCCCCTTCCTGACCCAGGCGGTGGTGGACATCGGCATCCAAAACCGGGATCCGGGTTTCATCTGGCTCATCCTGGCGGGGCAGTTCATGCTGTTTGGGGGGCAGTTGCTGGTGCGCTTCCTGCAAGACCGCATCGTGCTTTACATCGGCACCCGCATCAACGTGAACATGCTCGGTGATTTTTTGAAACGGCTGCTCAATCAACCCATCGCCTTTTTTGAGAGCCGCATGACCGGCGACCTCATGCAACGAACCAACGACCACCACCGCATTGAATCCTTTCTCACGGCGGGCATGGTGCGCATTCTTTTTTCGGTCTTTACGCTGGTGGTTTTTGCCGTGGTGCTGGCGCTTTACAGCTTGCAGGTTTTCCTCGTCTTCGCAATGGCCAGCCTGCTGTACAGCTGGTGGTTGCTGCTTTTTCTTCGCAAACGGGCCGCAGCTGACAGGCGCCAGTTTGCCGCTTCGGCAATGAACCAGAACACCCTGCTGGAAATGTTCGAAGGCATCCGTGAGATCAAACTGGAAGGCAGCCAGCAAAAACACCGGCTGGCATGGGCTGCCGTTCAGGCAAGGCTTTTCGATGCCAACCTCGATGCGCTGCGCATAGCCCAATGGCAGGAGGCCGGGGCCGTTTTCATTTCGCAGACCAAAGACCTGCTCATCACGGCACTGGTGGCGCTGGCGGTGATAGACGGCAGGCTGAGTTTCGGTATGCTGCTGGCGGTCATGTTCATCATCGGTCAGTTGAACCTGCCTTTGCAACAGTTGATCGCTTTCGTTCAGGCCGGCCAGGACGCCCGCATCAGCCTTGAACGCTTGCGGGAGATTGCGACGACAAAAAACAAAGAGAAGCCGCAAGGGATAACCGAAATCCCGCAAGGCGACCTGGTGCTGCAAGATGTCAGCTTCCGCTACTCCCCGCTGGACGAGGCGGTGCTGAAGGATGTTTCCCTGCGCATTCCTTCGGGAAAAACAACGGCCATCGTCGGTGAAAGCGGCTGCGGCAAAACCACCCTGCTGAAACTGTTGCTCCGACTTTACGAGCCCGAAAGCGGGGAAATAACTGTGGGCGGCGTTCCGCTCCGTCAACTCGACGAAGCAGCCTGGCACCGGCACTGCGGATCTGTATTGCAAGACGGCTATATCTTTTCGGGCACCATCGCCGACAACATTGCTGAAAGCGAGGAAAACCCCGACAGCATCTCCGCTGCAAAGCTGAAACGAGCTGCCCACACGGCCTGCCTAGACGATTTCATAGAGCAGTTGCCCAAAGGATTCAATGCCGAAACTGGCACCCGTGGCGAACGGCTGAGCCAGGGCCAGCGCCAGCGGCTGCTCATTGCCCGGGCGGTTTACAAAGAACCCGATTACCTTTTTCTGGATGAACCGACCAACGCACTGGATGCTCACACCGAAAGTCTTATTTTGGAGCGGCTGAAAAATTTCATCAAAAACCGGACAGTGGTGCTGGTGGCCCACCGGCTCAGCACCATCAGGGCCGCTGATCAGATCCTGGTCATGAAAGACGGCCGGATCACGGAAAGCGGCACCCACAACGAGCTGATGGCCAAGAATGGACATTACCGTGAGCTGGTTGAGAAACAGGTTTTTGGATAGGGTTTTTGTGGTTTTTGGATAATCGGCGAAATCCCAAAATCCGTTCAATCTGCGATCGGTTTTTGGATAATCTGCAAAATCCAATAATCCGAACAATCTGCGATCGGTTTTTGGACAATCTGCGAAATCCAATAATCCGAACAATCTGCGATCGGTTTTTGGATAATCTGCGAAATCCCAAAATCCGTTCAATCTGCGATCGGTTTTTGGACAATCTGCGAAATCCCAAAATCCGTTCAATCTGCGAACGGTTTTTGGGAGGGCTAGCTCTCTCATCCCTCATCCCTTAACTTTTAGAGTATGTACAAAGAAAACGACCTGGAACACGTAATTGGCAAGCCGCCGGGCTGGGGCATGCGTTGGGGGCTGTGGGTGGTGCTGGCGGCAATGGCATTGCTGGTCTTGTTGGCGGCGGTCATCAGCTACTCCGACGTGGTGGAGGCACCGGCCATGCTGACCACCGAGCAGCCGCCCTTCCGGGTGGTGGCGCCTGAAACCCGCACCATTGGCAAGCTGCTGGTGACGGACGGTGCAAGCCTCGAAGAAAATACCCCCATCTTGCTGTGGCAAACGGATGCCGAACCTGCCGATGTGCAAATGCTGGAAAACAGTCTTTCCGAAGCTGTCAATCCGGTGCAACTGGCCGGCGTCTTCGGCAACTGGACCCGCCCGCTACGCCTGGGAAGCATCGATCCGGCTTTCATTGCCGTTCGCAAAGCGGCCCGCCAACTGCTCGATCATCAAAACGATCCACTCAGCCAAAGCCGTCTCAGCAACCTGAGAAAGCAGGTGGCGGAACAGCAAGCCCTGGCAATTTCCTTGCAGCGCCAGGCCCATACCCTGGAAACGGAACTTCAACTGGCCGCCGCCAACGTAGCCAGAGACAGCACCCTGCTGGCCCGCCGCTCACTGAGCGAATCGGAGTACGACCAGACCCGGGCTTTTTACCTTCGGAAAAAACGGGAACTGGAAAACCTGCAATCGGAGATCGTCCGCAACCGCTTGCTGGGCAAACAACTGGAAGCGCAAATCCTCGACCTTCGGCAAAGCCGGGCCAGTGCCGGGAAGGCTGCACAACTGGCCTTCGAGACGGCTCTGCTGGAACTGAAAACGGCCATAGAATCCTGGAAAAACGGCTACCTGCTCAAAGCCCCCGTCAGCGGTGTGGTGGCATTTCCGGACAGCCGCCGCAACGGTCAGGTCCTTGCCGCAGGTGAAGTGATCCTGAGCCTGGTTCCTGAAAACGGCCACGACGCAAGACCCTACTGCCGTGCCTGGATTCCCGCCGCCGACATTGCAAAGCTGAAAACGGGAATGGAGGCCCGCATCCGCCTGGAGGCCTACCCCTGGCAGCAACACGGCGAACTGGAGGCCCGCATCGCCAAACTGGCTGAAGTGGCCGAAAACGGGGTTTTCGAAGCTAGGCTTTCTTTGCCAAACGGCCTCGCCACCACACAAGGCAAGGACCTTGAATTTCACCACGAACTACAGGGGACGGTGAGGATCACCACTGAAAAGCGCAGCCTGCTAAAGCGATTGCTGACTAAGCTGAAATGGGAATGAGGGAATGAAGAACTGAAGAACTGAAGAACTGAGGATTTGAGGAACGGAGACAGGTACGAATGGTAATCCAATCACCCTAAAATGCTGCCCCTCAACACATCAACAAATCAACAATTCAACAGCAAAAATCCTACTGCAGCAGCCAGTTGACCAGGAAAAACAGCACCAGCAGCAGCCAGAGGCCGTCGAGGAAATGCCAGTACATGCTGACCAGCCGTAGTTGGAGGCGCTTTTCGGGATCCGAGAAGAACAGTTGCCCTCCCAACTCCATTTGCACTTGCCGGTTGAATTTGCGAAGAAAAAGCCAGAGAAAAGGAATGCCCGCCAGCACGTGAACGAAGTGGAGCATGGACAGCAGGTAGAGGTATCCGGCGCCCTGCCCGCTTTTCAGATCGAGGTTTTGGGAAAACAGCCAGGCCCAGGCAGCTATTTGAACCAGCAGAAAGGCCACCGTGAGCCACAGCGTTCTGACCAGGGTTTGCCGGAAAAGGGCAGGTTCATCGTTTTCGAAGGCAGTTTTGGCCTTCCTCAGGTAATGGCTGCAGGCCAGCAAAACCGCCGTACTGACCAGAAAAAGCCAGGGCAGGCGAATGGGCAAGACCCCGTTCTCGACACGGGTGTAAATGAAGGCCACCATGATGCCGAAAAACAGCATTCCAATGGCCATCATCACGAAAACCAGCATGACATTGTACGGATGGAAAGCCAGGTTCTCGTACTCGCTGAATCCTCTTCTGTCTTTGGTTTTGCTCATTTGTTCGTTTTCTTTCACCTTCGGCAATAATGCCCGAAACAATTGAATTGCCACAGGGTTGCCCGAAGGTAAAGAGCTTTTCTAACTTCGCCCCGACAGAACAGAAGCTACCTGAGATGAAAAAATGCAGAGCCTGCCAACAACCCATCGCCGATGCTGCTGCCCGCTGCCCCCATTGCGGCGCAGCCGTGATCGAGGAAACCATTCTCTGTCCGGCTTGCGGCGAGGAAAACAGCCTGTACGCCAGTGCCTGCGTCAGCTGTGGAACCCGCTTCTTCGCCGGTGATCCGGAGCCCGGCATCGACGACGACATCTTCGGCAACGCCAGCCTGGATGCCCTGCAAAGGGAAGTGGCCAAACGCTTCGAAACGGCTTTCAGGAAAAGGCTGGAGGAAGAACATTCACCGGTGCTGCACCCCCGTTATTACGAGCGCCTGCAGCAGTCCGGCTTTCAGGGCAACCTCAATTTCAGGATTGAACAACTGGCCACGGAGGTCTCTGCCCTGGGCGCTGATTTCAGAACCAAGGCGGTGAAAAAACTGCTGGAAAGAAACTTTGAGGAACTGCTCGATTACTTCATCATCCGCTTCTGTGCCGACCTGAATGAGACCAATTACCCCGAAGCCATCCTCCGCTACCACGGCAAGTCACTCGACCAGATTGACCTGCGCCGGATGATCCTCGACTACCTGGACCTGGAAGTGGAAGACCTCAGCTGGTACGATGATTTTGTGGCCATGCCTGCAGGGAAACTCCGGAACGCCGCCGACAATTTCCTCTTTCCGAAAAAGGACGAAAAGCTCTTCCTCATCGTCAACACGGCCATCCTCGGCAACTGCAAGAACGGCTTTGCCATGACCTCCAAATGCCTCTACTGGAAAACCGAGCTGGAACCCGCCCAAAGGGTCTTTTACCACAAACTGGAAGAGGTGAAACGGGATGACAAATGGATTACCATCAACGGCATCTTCTTCCACGCCTCCACCTCCATCGATCTGAAAATGATTAGGCTTTTGAAGAGGTTGAGGGTGTAGGGTGTAGAGTTTAGGGTGTAGAGTTTAGGGTGTAGAGTTTGGAGGGGCTAGCTCCGTGGAACTCCGTGTCAAATCTCTGTGCAACTCCGTGAAATAACTCTGTTTATCTCTGCGGTTAACTGAGTGTAGCGTGTAGGGTTTGTGCCCCTCAACAATTTCAACAATTCAACAATTTCAACAGCTGCACATTCACGGAGCCAGCCGCTGAATCTCCCAGTTTCCGGCATCGTCAAGGCGGTACTCAAATCGATCGTGGAGGCGGTTTTCCCGGCCCTGCCAGAATTCGATGGCGGTGGGGATGACCCGGTAGCCGCCCCAGAAATCGGGTAGCGGCACCTGTTTGTTGGCGAACTTCTTTTTGATCTCCTCAAACTTCATCATCAGCAATTGGCGGGAGGTGATGGGGCTGCTCTGGTTGCTCACCCAGGCCCCCAGCTGACTGCCGCGGGGGCGGCTCATGAAGTACTTCAGGCTCTCCGCCGTTGACACCTTTTCAACATGCCCCTCGATCTTGACCTGGCGGTGCAAATCCAGCCACGGGAACAGGAGCGAAACTTTCGGGTTGGCGGCCATGTCCCGGGCTTTGCGGCTGTTGTAGTTGGTGTAAAACACAAAGCCGTTTTCGTCGAAAAACTTCAGCAGCACCACCCTGGCCGAGGGCTGCCCTTCAGCAGACACGGTGGACAGCACCATGGCATTGGGCTCCCGCAGCTGGGCCTGTTCTGCCTGTTTGAACCATTTTTCGAATTGCACGAATGGACTCGCATCCAGGTCTTTCCGGTTCAGTCCCTCACTGAGGAACTCTTCACGCATTGCACTGAGGTCGAGAGACATGGGGGTGTTTAGTTTAGAGTTTAGGGTTTAGGGTGTAGGGTTTGGGGTTTGGGGCAGGGTGGTTTTTTCGTGAACTGCATTGGTCACATCTGGTATAAAACCGGCGGCGAAATTCCGAATTCCGGGCTTACCGGGAGAGCATGAACCTTGATTTATCGCAATTGAACAAATGACAGTGGTCATCTGAAAGGCGGTTCAGGATGGTCAGATTTGCTCAAAATCTCTGACCTATGGAAAATGTAATTGTCTCTCCCGAAAAAAAGCCTGATTCAACCGGACACAAAAAGTTCGTCTTCTCATTTCACGAAGGAGATGGAAAAAACAAACAACTCCTCGGTGGCAAAGGCGCCAACCTCTGTGAAATGACCCAGATCGGACTGAATGTGCCTCCGGGTTTTGTGATCAGCACCGAAGCATGCCTGGCCTACCTCGACAACCCCAACAAGCAGTTGCCCGAAGGGCTGATGGAAGAGGTAAAGGCCCACATTGCCGAACTGGAAAAAGAAACCGGAAAAGGCTTTGGCGACGCCAAAAACCCGCTGCTCGTCTCCGTTCGCTCGGGTTCTGCCATGTCCATGCCGGGTATGATGGACACCATCCTGAACCTGGGCCTGAACAGCGAAACACTGAAGGGCCTGATTGAACAAACCGGCAATGAGCGCTTTGCCTATGACGCCTGGCGGCGTTTCATTCAGCTCTTCGGAAAAATTGCGCTCGGAGTGCCAGACGAGTTGTTCGATGAAGCATTTGAAGCGGTGAAACGCAAAGCCGGCGTGGCCGTGGACATCGGTCTGAAAACCGAACACATGAAGGAGATCAGCGAGCGCTTCCTCGAAATTGTGAAAGCTGAAACCGGCCGCCCCTTCCCCGAAGATGTTTACGAGCAACTGGAAATAGCCATCAAAGCCGTGTTCGGTTCATGGATGGGCAAGCGTGCCGTTGACTACCGCAAGCAGTTCAACATCACCCCTGACATGGCCAACGGCACCGCCGTCAACATTGTGACGATGGTCTTCGGAAACATGGGTGACGACAGCGCCACCGGTGTGGCCTTCACCCGTGACCCCGGCACCGGCGAAAACGTGCTTTTTGGGGAATACCTCACCAATGCCCAGGGTGAAGATGTGGTAGCTGGCATTCGCACTCCCAAACCCATTGCGGAACTTGAAAAGGAGATGCCGGAGATATATCGCCAGCTTCAGGAACTCCGCCAAAAGCTCGAAACCCATTACAAAGAAGTGCAGGACTTTGAGTTCACCATTGAAAAAGGTACGCTCTACTGCCTGCAAACCCGCAACGGCAAAATGAACGCCGTGGCCAGGGTACGCACTTCCGTGGACATGTGCAACGAGGGTATTTTGTCCCGTGCAGAAGCCCTGCTCAGGGTTGAGCCCACCATTTTGGAGCAGTTGCTCTTCCCCCGCCTCGACCCATCCTACAAGGTTGAACCACTGGCTACGGGCCTCCCGGCTTCTCCGGGTGCCGCCTCCGGTCATGTGGTGTTTGATGCCGACAGGGCCGAAGCACTTGGCAATGCCGGTGAACAAGTCATCCTGGTTCGTGAGGAGACCAAACCCGAAGACATCCACGGTTTCTTCGCTTCGCAAGGCATCCTGACCAGCCGGGGCGGTAAAACCTCCCACGCTGCCGTGGTGGCCAGGGGCATGGGCAAGCCATGTGTGGCCGGAGCGGAGGGCATCTTTGTGGATGTGAAACTGCGCCGTGCCGTGATCGGCGACAAAGTATTGCACGAAGGCGACTACATCACCATCGATGGTAGCACCGGAAACGTTTACCAGGGGCTGATTCCTACCGTTGACCCTGAATTTACACCGGAACTTCGCACCCTGCTGAGCTGGGCCGATGAAGTGGCCCGGCTGAAAGTGATGGCCAACGTGGACACCCCGCCGGCTGCCAAAAAAGCCCTCGATTACGGAGCCATGGGAATTGGCCTGTGCCGCACCGAGCGCATGTTCAACGCCGTGGACCGACTGCCTGTGGTCATTGACATGATTCTGGCCGACACCCTGGAAGAGCGCCAGGAAGCCCTCGACCGCCTGCTGCCCATGCAGCGCCAGGACTTCGTGGACATTCTGAAAGTGATGTCTCCACACCCGGTGACCATCCGCTTGCTGGATCCGCCCATCCACGAATTTTTGCCGGCTGAGGAAGAGCTGAAAGCCGAGATCGAACACCTCAAGCACCTGAAAACCACCATCGAAGGTGTCAACAACCTCTACGGCAGCCTCCGCCTGTTGCAAGCCGAAGAAGACCTCGGCAAACAATATCCGGAACCCTTCGACCAGCACGGTGCCGACCTCGTTGACAAGGCATTGCTGAAGAAGGAACGCATGCTCCGCAAGATCAAGGAATTGTACGAAGTGAACCCCATGCTGGGCCACCGCGGTGTACGCCTTGGCCTCACCTATCCCGAGATCTACAAAATGCAGATCAGGGCCATTCTGGAGGCCGTTGCAGAATGTAAAAAAGCGAAGGTGGAAGTGCACCCCGAGATCATGGTTCCGCAGGTTTGCACCGCCCGCGAGCTGGAGCATGTAAAAGTAATGTTGGAGGAAGTGAAAGCCGATGTGGAAAAACAATACGGCTTTGAGGTGAATGTGAAGTTTGGTTCCATGATCGAAGTGGTCAGGGCCTGCATGCGCTCTGACGACCTGGCCAAAGTGGCCGAATTTTTCTCCTTCGGAACCAACGACCTCACCCAGGCAACCTTCTCGTTCAGCCGGGAAGATGCGGAGAACAAGTTCCTGCCGCTGTACCAGCAGGCCAATGTGCTTCATGACAACCCCTTCGAGGTGCTCGACACCATGGGAGTTGGCAAGCTGATGGACATTGCCGTGAACTGGGGACGCCGCACCCGGCCCGACCTCGAGGTAGGCATTTGCGGTGAACAGGGTGGACATCCCGCCTCCATAGAGTTCTGCCACAAAGTGGGCCTCGACTACGTTTCCTGTTCGGCACCACGGGTGCCAATAGCCAGACTGGCAGCGGCCCAGGCTGCGCTGAAAAACAGCTGACAATACCCACACAGCTGACAAGCAAAAGGAGCATGGTCTTGCCACCATGCTCCTTTGTTTTTAAAGGGACAAGAGCCTGCATTAATCCCGACCACCTGGCTGTACTCAAAACGAAGTGTGTTGGGCTGCGATCCTGAATCCTGCTAAAGTTTGAAGCTGGGATTTCCCAAACCACCTCGCGTAGGGTATAGAAACATCAAGCCCCATCAGGTTATTTATCCGCTTTCACCCAGGCGTACAACTTTGAGCAGTCTCAATTATTGCTGAACCGCCGCAAACCTGACCGCACCAAGCCTGCCAATGTGACAACTAAAAGAAGGAACAGTAAACCGGTGAATACCAAACCGAAATTTTCACGCACGAGGGTGGTATCGCCAAGGTAATAGCCCAGCAACAGGTAGGTACTGACCCATACAATACCTCCGGCAATATTGGCCACGGAATAACGCCAGAAAGGCATTCTCGACAGACCCGCTACAAAGGGTACAAAAGAGCGCATAAAGGGAACATATCGACTGAAAAACACCGCAAGCCCACCGTATTTTTCATAATACTCCCTGGCCTTGTCCAGGTAACGAGTCCAGGTATTTTTCCTTTTTCCGAGGAATCGCTGCCCGATAAATTCACCAATGAGAAAATTGGAGGTATTTCCGAGTATCGTGGCCACACTGGCCAGTATGAGCAGCAAACTCAAATCAAGACGGCCTGTAGTGGCCATTAGCCCTGCTGCAAACAACAAACCGTCACAGGGAAAAATCATCACCACTACCAAGCCTGTTTCTACAAACACGATTAGAAACAACAGGAAATAGGTCAATGCGCCATATTTCTCAATAATGAGCCCTATGGCTTCATCGGCGTGCAACATCAAGTCGAATAATTCCTGCATGTTGAGAGGATTATGGGGATTATGGGGATTATGGAGGTTGTAGGTTGTCCCCGATACCGATATCCCGATCCCGAAGGATTTCGGGATTCGGGATCGGTATCGGGGGTAGGTTGTGTTTGGGGGCGGTGGTTCCGTGAAACTCCTTGTGGCAACTCTGCGCAAGGCTGTGGTTTATTGGGGTCTACAAAGGACTATCCTATCCATTGCACAAAATTACCCAGATCTGGTTTTGAGGAAATTGCACGGAGTGCAATATATTTTTGCTTCAGGCTTCGCCTCAATTCCGGCAATACGTCCTTCCCAACCGGTATTCCGATGTGTGCAGTTGCCTTTGGTTAAATCAGCAGTGCGGAAATGGAAGCGTGGAAAATCACCGCTGGCAGCCCAACCTCTCGATCCCGCATCCACTTATTCCACAAAATCTTCTTCCTTGCAGGTCAGCCAGTAGGTAATTCTGAACATAAAGAGCAAAAAATAATAACTCATTCGCCACCGGAAGCGCGTAAACCTGGAAGCATTTTGGTATTCACCGGGATTTACTGGTTCACACTCATTTTCAATGACATCCAACAAATAATGCTGGAAATTGCCGGCCACTTCCGGGTCTTCGATTTCAACATTCAACTCAACGCTGAGAATGTCGCTGAGGTCGTTGATATTGTATGAGCCAACAGTGCACCAACGTCCATCCTGTGTTGCCACTTTGGCATGGAGTACGCTTTTATGGTATTCATAAATTTTTATTCCGGCGGCAAAGAGATGGTGGTAATAATATTTTACCGCACTGGGATAAACAGCCACATCAGATTTTCCTTGCAGCACCAGTCGTACATCCACGCCCCTGCGCACCGCATTGCCCAGTTTCCGCAAAAGGCGGTACCGCGGTAAAAAGTAACTGTTAAAAATGATCAGGGTGTTCTTTGCCGTATTGATTCTTCGCTTGTAGCTGGCCCTGATATTGAACTGCCGGGTGAAGTTGTCATTGACGAGGGCACGGACTTCGGTACCTGGCTGGCGGCTCCAGGCCCTTTCCCAGATGCGGCGCAGCTTGTTTTTTGCCTTTCTGCGCTGCATGAGCCGCTGTGCGAATTCGTGCAGATGCTTACAGATATCACCTTTCAGAAAAACTCCGAAATCAAGCCAGGGTTCTTCATTGGCAAGGCCCCGGTAACGATCGGCAATGTTGATGCCCCCGACGACGGCAGTCTGCTTGTCGGCAACCAGCAGCTTCACATGAAGGCGCCGCCCCATACGGAACCTGGTCTTGAAATATATTTTGGAAAAAAATCGCAGCTCTATCCCTTCTGCCAAAAAGCGGTCACGCAATTCATCCGGGAAACTCATACTGCCCACACCATCGAGCACCACACCCACCTGCACCCCTCGCCTGCGGGCTCGAAACAAGGCTCGGGCTACCAGCCTTCCGGTCGCATCATCCTCAAAATTGTACACAACCAGAAAGAGCGTCTCCCTGCATTCGTCAATGACACGGATGTATTTTTCAAAATATGCACTGCCTCCCCGGACGATTTCACAGGAAGACACATATTTATCGATCGGAATTGCGGTCATGACATGCAGTTTTTGTAGTCTAATTGCACCCTCGAGTTCCACAAAGTAAAAGGATTGGAGCTATACTCAAAACGAGGTGGTTTGGGCGGCGAAGCCCCCTACTCCATTTCCTTTAAGGGGTTGCTTAAAGCCTGGCAACAGAATTACCGATTGCACCTTTCGATAATACAAAGAATCCTGGGTAATTTGCTGGCCATTGTTTCACCTGTGTCTGGGTATACGAGACAGCGAAAATTTTTTGAGATCGATGCACCCCAGCAGAGCTCTCCATGGCATCCGTTTCCCTGGGGATATCAAAATCACAGTATATGCAAACTCACCTTGTTTCCTTTCTGCTTACCGTCTTCATGCTTTCAACCATGCCCCTGTCTTTTGGCCAAAACAACAATGCTGCTACTGCTCAGGAAATTCTCAAAGGATTGACACTGGAAGAAAAAGTCAACCTCGTCGTCGGCAACGGGATGAACATCTCCGGTCTGCTGGTTGCCGAAGGCGAAGACAAAGTGCCCGGAGCGGCCGGAAGCACCCACGCTGTGGGGCGGTTGGGCCTGCCATCTGTTGTCATGGCCGATGGTCCGGCAGGTTTGCGGATAGCCCCCCTTAGGGACAGCAGCGGCCAAACGTATTATTGCACAGCCTTTCCGATCGCTACCCTGTTGGCTTCATCGTGGAATACAGCACTTGTTGAAGAGGTCGGGAAGGCCATGGGAGAAGAGGTGAAAGAATACGGGGTAGATGTGCTCCTGGCCCCCGCCATGAACATCCACCGAAACCCGCTCGGCGGCCGGAATTTCGAGTATTATTCCGAAGACCCTTTGCTGAGCGGCAAGATGGCTGCGGCCATGGTCAAAGGCATTCAGTCCAACGGTGTTGGCACCTCAGTAAAGCACTTCGTCGCCAACAACCAGGAGACCAACAGGACCTTGGTAAATGAAATAATTGACGAAAGAACCCTTCGGGAAATTTACCTGAGGGGATTTGAAATCGTGGTTAAGGAAGCCCAACCCTGGACCGTCATGAGTGCCTACAATGCCATCAATGGGACTACTTGTTCCGAGAACAAGCTGTTGCTGACTGATATTCTCCGGAACGAATGGGGCTTCAAGGGACTGGTGGTCACAGATTGGTTTGCCGGTGAAAATCCCATTGCACAGATGGAAGCAGGGAACGATTTGCTGATGCCAGGCACCCCCCAACAGAAACAGGCACTTCTCGAAGCGGTGAAAAATGGCGTTTTGGACGAAAAAATTCTGGATGCCAATGTGCTGCGGATCATCGGACTCATCATGAAGTCGCCAGTTTACAAAAATTACCCCTACAGCGACCAGCCAGACCTGGAAGCCCATGCACAAATAGCCCGCAAAGCTGCTGCCGAGGGTACGGTTCTTTTGAAAAATAAAGGTGCATTGCCCATCACTGATCCGGACATTAATATCGCCGCCTTTGGAATTGGTTCTTACGACTACATAGCCGGAGGCACCGGCAGTGGCGATGTGAATGAAGCCTACACCATATCTTTGGTACAGGGTCTTGAAAATGCCGGCTATAAGGTGGAAGAAAGCCTGAAAAGCACCTACGAAACTTACATCAAAGCTGAAAAAGCAAGCCGCCCGCCTAAGCGATTTTTCTTTGAACTGGAGCCGCCCCTTCCGGAAATGCCGCTCAGCCAGGAAGACGTCGTCCCTTTTGCGCAGACCACCGACATTGCCCTGATCACTTTGGGCCGTAATTCCGGTGAGTTCCAGGACCGTCATCTGGAAGGAGATTTTTACCTGACACAGGCCGAGCAGGACATGATAGCAAGCGTTTCCGAAGCCTATCACCAAACGGGTAAAAAAGTGGTCATGGTGCTGAACATCGGCAATGTAATTGAAACCGCCAGCTGGCGGGATATGGTGGATGCAATCGTATTGCCCTGGCAAGGGGGACAGGAAGCCGGCAATGCCCTTGCCGATGTGCTAACTGGCAAAGTGAATCCCTCCGGAAAATTGCCAACATCCTTCCCGGTTGCTTATGAGGACGTGCCGAGTGCCACTTGGTGCCCAGGCAAGGAAGTTCCCAACGGCAAGGTGAAAATGATGGGGCCAATAGTCATGGGAAAAGAGGCCGAAGTGGAATATGGAGAAGGCATCTACGTTGGATACCGCCACTACCTCAGCCGAAAAGTGGAACCGGCCTGGCCATTTGGATTTGGACTATCCTACACCGATTTTGATTACGACAACCTGACCCTGAGCAGTGACACATTCAAAGACCAGCTCAAAATATCCGTAACCATCAAAAATACTGGCAGCCACTCAGGCAAGGAAGCCGTACAACTCTATCTTTCAGCCCCTTCGGGCAAATTGGAAAAACCTTCCATGGAATTGCGTGCCTTCGGAAAAACGAAATTATTGGCCCCCGGAGAGCAGCAAACCCTGGAGTTCACTTTGATGCCAAGAGACCTGTGCAGTTTTGACGCCGAGGGCCAAAACTGGCTGGCAGAAGCAGGAACCTACACCGTAAAAATTGGCAGCTCCAGCGAACAGATATTATTATCCGAAGATTTCAGGTTGAAGAAAGATTTGGAATTGGGGCTAACGGATTAGGGTTAAACCTTCATACTGAAAACAATGTGAATTGAGCGGTAGTTCCTTAGCAATTCAGTCATCAAACTAACCATACCATTTGTAATGAAAGCCTCTAGTTTACTCCAACTGCTGTGCATAGGTGTGAAAGTAAGTATTTATGACAGTCCTCTATTTCGGTTTGCAAGCCCAAGAATGTCGGCAAAACCACTCAGACTAAACAATGAAGAAAGCCCTAAAAGCGAATACTATTTTCAAACTTGATCATAGTGATTTGAATAGTAAAAAATTTTAACTTGCAGCATTGAAATCAAACTAACACTAGTTGAACCCAAATGTAGGATCCAAGCAAAGTATCCTTCTTTCAGACTTAGTTGTAATTCGGAGACAAGCAGACTGCATTACTACGGTGGACTTGTCTATAGAAAACTGTGAGGCAAGTCATTCAGAGAATTGCATTACGGCCCGAAGCTTGTAAAGGATTTGTATAGAAAGGACCAGAAAAAGTACATGGCAGATAGCTATTCCCCTCATCAGGCAACAGGCAATTTGTTTGAGGACAAACAGAATGCCTTAACAGCCTAGTTAGGACGAGCAACCAAGAGAAGATGCTAAAGTGGCACGCAACTGCATAGAAAAAACTTTGGCGTCTAACAGATAAAAAAACAGAGATCTACTACACATCTTTGATTTTGTTAACAAGCAGACCCGACTCAGGACCAGAAAGGCCTGTATCGGTCTTGTGTGCCGAACTGGCAAGACGAACAAAAAGGAACAAATTGCAACTGATGAAGATTTTGGAAAAATCTTTGCCAGTTTAATTATAAGGTGCAGTCGGCACAAATTGAAGTCACAAGTTTGACGATACCGACTTGGCCTAAAGTACAAAACTGGATGCTCTCCTTCTGGAGACCAATGTTTGACAAACGGGGAGTAGTCATAAGCATTGGCTGGTATGAAGAAAGTAAAATCCGCTTCAAACTGGCCTTAATTGAGTTAACATCATAGCGTAATTCTGCGTAGGCCTATCCCGTTTAATCTTGTAGAAAACTTAATCTATACTCAAAACGAAGTGGTTTGGTTGGCGTACGCCAACCAAACTCCCCATCTTCTCTGGAATGAAGAGCCTGGATTTTCTCAAACCACTTCGCGTTGGGTA
>PAAY01000070.1 GCA_002698985.1 Saprospirales bacterium
AGGTCCGCCGGCTGGCGGAAACCTGCGGCCTTCGGGTTATGGACTGGCTTTTTGCATCATTAAGGAACCCAAAAAACCTTTCAAAAACCTCCCGAAACACAAAAGGCCCGCACGTATGTGCAGGCCTTCTGAACTTAGTAGCGGAGGCAGGACTTGAACCTGCGACCTTCGGGTTATGAGCCCGACGAGCTACCAACTGCTCCACTCCGCGATGTCAAACGCTTTTTCAAAAGCGGGTGCAAACTTAATGATCGAACTTGATTCACCCAACTTTTTTTCAGCGCAAAATTAACATTCATGCCTTTGCAAGGTTCAAAGCTGCTGGTCACCAAGCGCTTACCTTTTGATCACTTTTTCTACGGTGTGGAAGGTACCATTGCGAAGCTGAAGAAAATACATACCTGCCGGCAGGCCGGTCATGTCGATGGTGCCGGGGATGGGGCCGGTGCCGCTGTGGTGCAATTTCCCAAAAGCATCGTACAGCAGCCATTGTAGTTCACCTGAAAAGTTGCATTGCTGGTGGTTCAGGAAGAGCAGGTCGGTCACCGGATTGGGATTGGTGACGAGCTTACAAGCTGTGATCTCATTGGTGGCATTGGGAAAGAAATCGGTGTCGTAGATGACGGCATCTCCGTTTACGATGCCGGCTTCTTCAGCAACGGTGGCCACCACCGCTTGCACCACTTTGCGCATGAAATCGAAGTCGAGGTGCTCGCTTTTGTCCTCAGGACTATGGTAGTAGGGATTGCGGAACTCCGCCCCGTCGGTAATCATCAGGGCGGGGATGCCCTTGAACCAGAACCAGGCGTGGTCGCTACGGAGCAGATCGGGTAGCAGGGTTTCGGCATGGAGGGGCTGCACTTTCAGGTCCGGCACGTATTGGGCTGCGGCCTGGTTGAATGCCTGTGCCAACGGCAGGGAATTCTGGTAAGAGCTGTTGATGATGAAATTACCCCGGAACTCATCGGCTTGCAGGGCGGCATAGGCATCGGGGAAGAGGGTGGAAAAACCGCCGGGCACTGTTTGGGTGTTCGGCTCTTCGGTGTAATAGCCGATCATCTCCAGGTTGACCACACCAACGGTTTCCTCCGGAGGGAGCAGTTGCTCATCCACGTAGCGCTTGCTGCCCACCAGTCCGGTACCGGCTTCTTCCAGATCGAAACCGATGAACTTGATGGATTTTTCGAACTCAAACTGCGAGAGAATGCGCATGGCCTCGAGCATGCCCACCACCGCCGAGCCATTGTCGTCAGCCCCGGGTGCATCCACCACGGTGTCGAAATGTCCGTCGATGATGTACACCTGCGTTTCATCGCTGATGCCGAATTTTTTGCCGATGATGTTGTCGGCCTGGTAGCCGCCGTAATCGAAGCTGTGGAGTTGCACCGCCAGCCCGCCCAGGGTGTCAAACATCGAGGTGATGTATGTTTTGACTTCCAGGAGGTGGGAGAGATTTCCGGAACGGTGCCTTACGCCTTCTACCACAGCCATGTAGCTTTTCAGGGCATTGCTGTCCACTGCATTTACCAACGACTGTATGTCAACGGGTTCCGCTATTGTTGCGATGACCTGGAGCCGGAAATCCTGATTGCCGTAGGCCGAGAAATCCCAGTTTATTTCACCGACGCCGGGTAAAATGCCAGGCCCGAGATCGCCTGTGGCATTGGAAGTGTTGAAATCAAGGATATCCGTCGCTCTGGCACCCGCCCTGAGGCTGATGGTGGCGGCCATGTCAAGCGGATGGCTGTAAGTGTATTGGATGGTGGCAATTGTCCCGTTCCTGAAAACGGTATCGATACTGATATTCGGCGTCAGGAATTGGGCCGAAAGGCCTGAATAGAACAACAGGAAAAGGACGGGAATCGAGATCGTTTTCATAGAATTGGTTTTCATTGTTGTGCTAATGTAGGGTATTCCTTTGAGCTGATTCAACGGCAACCACCATTCAGTCTTGAACTTTTCTTTTATTCGCTGCGCAATTTTGATAAAACAAGTCTCCATGAAAGCCATCTGTGTTTTTTGCGGTTCCGCAACGGGAAAAAATTCCAAATACATCGATACTGCCCGGAAGCTGGGGCGCTACCTGGCTGAAAACAACATCAAACTGGTCTATGGTGCGGGCAACATCGGCCTCATGGGCCAGGTCGCCGATGCCTGCCTCGATGCCGGCGGGCAGGTCCTGGGCGTCATCCCCGATTTTCTGAAGGAAAAAGAAGTCTGCCATACCGGCCTCACCGAATTGATCGTGACGGCCACCATGCACCAGCGCAAAGAGATCATGGAAAAGCGCTCCGATGCCTTCATCGTGCTGCCCGGAGGTTTCGGCACCCTCGACGAGTTTTTCGAAATCCTCACCTGGCGGCAACTCGGCCTCCACCACAAACCCATCGCCATCTTCAATCCCGACGGCTATTACGACCACCTGCTCCAACACATCGCCCACATGAAAGACCAGGCCTTCTTCCGCAATGCCATCGAGGACCTCGTGATCGTGGATACAGATTTGGAGAGATTGATGCGGAGATTGAGGAACTGAGGAATCGAAGAACTGAGGAACTGAGTGTCTTGTCCTGAAATAGGTTGACAACAAAAACCTATTCAACAATGGCAAAACAAACAAAAAGTTCCAAGATGTACACAGAGCGCTTCAAGCGGCATGTAGTCAGCGAAGTGTTGAGTGGACAACTGACCCGTGGGGGAGCATCCCGCAAATATGGCATAGGCGGCAACACTACCGTTCATAAGTGGTGTATCAAATATGGCGGCGATTACTACCTTCAGGGATTGTACATAGACTTACCTTTGGCTTTTCAAGCAAAAGGTAAAACGATGTACAAAGAAAAATCATCAGCGTCATTACCAGATGACCCAAAGATTCTCAAGCAACGCATTGCACAATTAGAGACCCAACTTGAGGTAGAATCACTCAAAAGAGAAGCCTTTGAGAAGGTTATTGAAATTGCAAAGCGAGATTTGAAAATTGATTTGGCAAAAAAGTTAGATACCAAGCAATCACCGAAATGAAAGCGATGCATCCCAAAGTAAGCTGGGGTACATTGTGTGATTTGTTTGGTATCAGCCGACAGGCTTACTACCAACAACTTAACCGAGAGATTAAGACTGCTTTTGAAGCCGAGATTGTATTGAAGGAGGTGAAGGAGTTGCGCAAGGACCAGCGTCGGGTTGGTACTCGCAAGTTGTATATTCATCTTCAGGGTGTACTAAGACAACACGGAATAAAAATGGGTCGGGATGCCTTGTTTGACCTGCTCAGAGAGCACGGCCTGCTAGTCAGGCGACGCAAGCGTCGCATAAAGACTACCGACTCTAATCACCCTTGGCGCAAGTACCCAAATTTGATTAAATCCTTTGAGCCAAACGGAGCTAATCAATTGTGGGTGAGCGATATAACGTACCTGCACACAGACGAAGGATTTGTCTATCTGTTTTTGATTACCGATGCCTATTCACACAAAGTTGTAGGTTATCACACGTCGTTTAACATGGAAGCGACTTCGGCCCTGGCTGCTCTTCGAATGGCTTTAAACCAGTTGGAAGAAGGTCAAACCCCTTTTCACCACTCTGATCGAGGAAGCCAGTACTGCTCGGACATTTACACAGCATTACTAAAGAAGAACTCACTACCTATCAGTATGACCGAAAATGGAGATCCCTGGGAGAACGCAGTGGCTGAGCGCATTAACGGTATACTGAAGAATGACTTGCTGCCTGAAAAGATCTCCACGAAAAGTGAAGCTGTTGATTTGGTCCATTACTTTGTAAAGGTGTACAATAGTATTCGCTTGCATTCAAGTGTGGAAAATCTAACACCGGATGAGGCACATAAACGCACTGGTGTATTGTGCAGACTTTGGAAGAAAGAGCGTTCGGAAAAGTCCGAATCAGTCCCCGTAGATGCAAATTTATCTTCGCCAGAATCAGTCAGTAAAGGACAAGCCCTTCGGGTTTCGTCCTAAAAATCTCCACCGGCTTCGCCAGGTAGTATTTTCAGTCCAAAATCCTTGACTGAATGCTTCTGGCAAAAAATTCTGCATCTAAGCGGACTGAATCTCACACTCTGGCCTTAGGGCAAGAAAGAATAGTATGACTTATTTGTAAAGCAGTTTCAGGATTAAAACTTTTTGTTTTGTAAACTGCTTTCAGGACTAACTTTAATCTTAAACGTATTTGTCAACTTTTTTTAGGACGAGTCAAGCCCCTGCTGTCACCTATGAAATCCCTGCGGCTCGTCACGAGCTTTGCTCGTTGACGCATCTAAGCAGCGGCCTCTGGCCGCTTTTAACTCCATTGGAAATTTTGACTGCTGGACGGAGTCCGGTGCCTCTTCCAGCCGGACTCTGTCCGGCAGATTAAATGGTTGAAATCCCAAATGGAATTAGTCAATCGAACTTTTTGCAGTGCGCTCATTCCTCAGTTCCTCAGTTCCTCGATTCTTCGAATCCTCAATCTCTATACCTTGAATTCCAGAAGAAATGATTTCACCAGCTCATCAAACACGGGGCCTTCGTCAAAATGGAAATAGACTTCGATGGGGAGCACCACCAGGGGCAGTTGTTCTTTGAGGATCCACTCGCGGTGGGGTTCCAGGCGCACGGCGTCTTTTTCGGTGGTAATCAGGAGGCGTTTGCGGCCGGTCATGGCTTTCCATTGCCGAAGAATTTCGTAGAGGTCTTTTTCTTCGAAAAAATGATGGTCTTCGAAGGCCATCACGCGGACTGATTCCGTCTTTTCGGTGAGGTAATCTTCCAGGTATTCGGTGTTGGCAATGGCGCAAACCAGCAGCACTTCGGTTTCTTCGTCGAGTTGCACCCGGTAGCGGGAGTTGAAGATGTAATACGGATTTTGGTAACGGTAGCTGCTGAAAAACACCTTTTGGTGCGGCAGCGGTTTGATTTCCGCAATGAGGGCTTCCCGCTCGGCCTGGCCAATGTCGGGCGGACATTTTGAGACGACGATCACATCGGCCCGCTTATAGGCATTGCGCCACTCACGCAACCTACCCGAAGGCAGCAGGTAGTCTCTGGTGAAGGGCAGGCTGTACTCCGTAAGCATGATATTGAGGCCTGGCTGAACCGATAAATGTTGAAAGGCATCATCGAGGAGGACAACCTGGGTGCCGGGGGCGTGTTGTAATATCTTCGGAATACCGAAGGAGCGACTTTCACTGACAGCGACCAGCACATCGGGATATTTCCGTTTGAACATCAGGGGCTCATCGCCGCACTCCTCCACCTTGTTTTGCGGATGCACCAGCCGGAAGCCCTGGGTTTTGCGGCGATAGCCGCGACTCAGGGTGGAGACGTTCAGGTAGGGCCGCAGCAAGCGAATGAGGTATTCTATGTGGGGAGATTTGCCGGCACCTCCCACGGTGAGGCTCCCCACCGATATCACGGGTATACTAAAGCTGACGCTGAGCAAAATCCTGTTCCGGTAGAAGAAGTTGCGAAGACTGACCCCCATTCCGTAAAGGATGGAGAAGGGGGCCAAAAGCAGTTTTATCAGTGGGTCCTGGAACAAATCGAGTGGTTTTACAATGTTGCCGGCAGGCGATGAAAAGGCAAATCTAAAGAATTAGAAAGCCTAACTTCGCGGCGCTTTTCGGAATACCGACCAACAGCACCTTCATTTAGATGAGATTTTTTTTCAGAACAGTATTGTTGACGGGTCTGCTTTGGGGAGTGGTCAACTGCGTGAATGCGCAAATGGCACTGGTCAGTTTTGATGCCCTTCATCCGGCAGCTGCGGTTCCGCAATATGCCACCATCTCCTCCATCAACATCACTGGCAACAAACGCACCCGGCCGGAGATCATCCTTCGGGAACTGGATTTCAAAGAAGGCGACACCATTGCCTTGTCGGAACTGGCAGAGCGCATTGAACGCAACGAGCTGAACCTGATGAACACAGGGCTTTTCCTTCAGGCAAACATCTGGTATGACGGCTGGGAAGGAGCCACCAACAACATCTCCCTGCACGTGGGCGTGCTGGAGGGTATGTTCATCGTGCCCTTCCCCATTCTGGAACTGGCCGACCGGAACTTCAACGTCTGGTGGGAAACCTACAACCACTCCCTGCGCAGGCTCAACTGGGGCGTGCGCTTCCTGCACGCCAACCTCACCGGCCGCAAAGACCCGCTGAAGGCGGTGGTACAAATGGGTTTTACGAAGAAATTCGAGATCATTTACACCCTGCCTTTCTTCAACAAATACAAAACCCTGGGCGCCAACATCAATTGGTTGCATACCCGTGAAAAGGAAATCGGCTACACCACCGAAAACGACATGCTGCTTTTCCACCGGGGGGATGAAATTTTGCTGAAGCGATTCAGACTGGGGCTGGGCTTGCGCCTGCGGCCGCATTACGACGCCTACCATGCCCTTGACATCTCATGGCACCGGAATGAAGTTGCCAGTGTAGTGCTGAATGAACTCAATCCTGAATTTTTCACGAAGGGTACCACCCAGCGGTTTGCAACGGTGAATTATGAATTCACTTATGACAAAAGGGACATAAAGCCTTATCCACTCAGCGGTTACTTTTTTGAGACGCAGGTAAAAGCTCAGGGCCTCGGCATGAGCGAGGACATCAACACCCTGGAGTTGATGGTCACTTACATGCAGTATTTCAGGCTGGCACCCAGGTGGAGCATCGAAATGGGCGTGCGGGGCAAAACAGAGCTGCTGCGCAACAAAGTGCCCTATTACAATTCTGTAGCCCTGGGTTACTATCTCGACTACATCAAAGGCTATGAATTTTACGTCATCGATGGCACTGATTATGCGTGGCAGAAGTCAACGCTGCGATTTGGACTGCTAGATCGTAGCTTTGACCTGAGCAAATACATGCCCTACGAGGCATTTAAACTGATGCCGCTGAAAGTGTACCTGGCCCTGCACAACGAGCTGGCCTATGTCAACAACCCCTGGTATGGTGTGGGTAACCCGATGGCCAACCAACTTTTGTGGGGCCTGAGCCTGGGGCTCGACTTTCAGCTTTATTACAACAAGGTGTTCAGCATTGAGCTGAGCCGCAACCACCTGAACGAGTACGGTTTCTACCTGCACTGGAGCCTGGCTTTTTAGGTGCCTGCCAAACCAATCAAAGGTCTTTTTATGCAAGTTGTCGTTTTCAGCCAATACCTCAAGCCCACCGACATTCCGTACGTTCAAACCCTGTTTGATACCCTGGCTGATCATGGCATTGCAGCCTATGTTTACAAACCCTACCTTGAAGAGATCAGCCAGCATGTGACCTTCAGAACCAATGTGGGCGTTTTCGAAGGTTACAAAGATTTCCAGGTCCGCAAATTTGATTTCGTTATTACCCTCGGCGGAGATGGAACCATCCTGGCTGCCGTGACAGTGGTGAGAGATACGGAAGTGCCCATCCTCGGCATCAACCTGGGGCGACTGGGTTTTCTGGCCACCGTGGCCAAAAACAAGATACCCCGTGCCATCAAATGGCTGGTCAACGGCCAGTACACCATTGGCGGCAGAAGAACCCTGCACCTGGAAGCCGATCCTCCCCTTTTCGGAGATACGCCTTTTGCTCTCAATGATTTTACCGTCCTCAAAAGGGACACCTCTTCCATGATCACCATTCACACCTATGTGAACGGGTCTTTCCTGAACACCTATTGGGCCGACGGCCTGATACTGGCCACCCCCACCGGCTCTACGGGCTACTCACTCAGCGGTGGTGGCCCCATCGTTTTTCCCGACAGCCACACCTTCATCCTGACGCCCGTGGCACCGCACAACCTCAATGTGCGTCCCCTCGTCATTGCCGACGACAGCGTGGTAACTTTTGAAGTGGAGGGCCGGGCCGACAATTTCCTCTGCACACTGGACTCCCGCTATGAGGTGATCTCCTCCACCAACCAGCTTGCCGTGCGCCGGGGCGATTTCAAAATCAAACTCGTCATCCTCAAAGACTTCGGCTTCCTCGAAACCATCCGCCGCAAACTGGCCTGGGGCGTGGATATGAGGAACCACTAGCCACCTGCGGCGGGTTTAGGCCGCCTTGCGGCGTTTAGCCCGCTTGGCAGCGGGGTTTAGGCACCTGCGGTGCGTTTAAACGGCTTCGCCGGGTTTATGGGGTGACTGTTTTAGTAAACACAGCGGCGCTGTCTAAACGTGGCGAAGCCACCTAAACTCCGCCAGAGGCGGACTAAACAGAAATGTCAGGCCACTACCAAAACCCACAAATAACCGGGGAGGAAAAACCGTGGCATGTCAAATGGCTTAACTTTGGGCGCCCTGAAAAAGCTCACCTTCGCCCAATATTCCATTCAGAACACCATTAAATTCATTGCTTGCATGAAAAAACTGCTTTTTTCCCTTTTGCTTCTCGTCTCGATGGGCAGCATGGGCTGGTCACAATTGAACATGACCTTGCTCGACCAGATCGATTACACCCAGAACACCAACGACATCTGGGGCTGGTTCGACCCCGTTGACAGTACCGAATACGCACTGGTAGGTACCACCACCGGGGTTTCCATCGTCAGCCTGGCTGATCCGACGGATGTGCAGGAGGTGGCTTTCATCCCCGGTCCCAACTCCACCTGGAGGGATCTCAAGACCTGGGGCAACTTCGTTTATGTCACCAATGAGTCGAGCGATGGCTTGCTGGTGATAGACATGACCAACCACCCCAACAACATCACCTACACATATTGGGCACCTGATCTTCCGGGGCTGGGCGTTTTGTCCAGTTGCCACAATCTTTACATCGATGAGTTTGGCGTGTGCTACCTGGCAGGCTGCAACCTCAACGGCGGCGGCATTCTCTTCGTCGATGTGGCCACCACACCCGGCAATCCGCAGTTCATCGCTGCCGGCCCGCCGGTGTACAACCACGACGTTTTCGCCCGCGACAACATCATGTACAGCTCGGAGATCTATGCCGGTGAGCTGGGCATATATGACGTCTCTGACAAACTGAACGTGGTGAAGCTGGCCGAACAGCAAACGCCCTATTCCTTCACGCACAACGCCTGGCTCAACGATGCCGGCGACGTGGTATTCACCACCGATGAAAAAGCCAATGCCCCGGTGGCAGCTTATGACATTTCCGACCTGAACAACATCGTTGAACTGGACCAATTCAGGCCCATTGCCACCATCGGTGAAAACGTGATCCCGCACAACGTGCACGTCTGGGAGGATTGGCTCATCATCAGCTATTACACCGACGGAGGCATCATCGTGGACGCCAGCCGCCCGAGCAACCTCATCGAAGTAGGCAACTGGGACACCTTCCTCGGTGGCAACGGCGGCTTCAGCGGTGCCTGGGGGGCTTACCCCTTCCTGCCTTCGGGGCTGGTGCTGCTTACCGACATCGGCAATGGCCTCTACGTTTGCGGAGCGAACTATGTTAGGGCCTGCTGGCTGGAAGGTACGGTTACCGATTCGCAAACCGGACTGCCCATACTCGGTGCGGATGTCCACATCGAAAGTAGTCAGGCCAATGCTGCCAGCACCAAAAGCGACGGCCACTACGAAACCGGACAGGCCCTCGCCGGCACTTTTGATGTGACCTTCAGCGCCACCGGCTACGAGACCAAGGTGGTCGAGGCCACCCTCGAAAACGGCGTGCTGACCATCCTGGACGTTGAACTCGACCCGGTATCTTCCTATACCATTACTGGACAAGCGGTCAAAGCCACCGACGGCTCGCCCGTACCGGGTGCGCAGGTCTTCCTCAGCAGCCCCATGGGTGATTTTTCTGCAGTCGCTGACGCAAACGGCAACTTTACCTTCCCCGGTGTATTCACCGGCAATTACGAACTGTTTGCAGGTGCATGGGGCTACCTCCACAAGCACATTGCAAACTTCCAGGTAGGCGCCGGCACCCCACAGCCGGTTATCATCACGCTGAACAAAGGCTACCAGGACGATTTCATCCTTGACCTGGGCTGGACGGAGAGCCACACCGCCTCTACCGGATGGTGGGTTCGGGATGTGCCCATCCTCACAACCAACGGCGGTCAGCCGGTCAACCCCGGAGAGGATGTGCCCGATGATTACGGAAACATGTGCTACATGACCGGAAACGGCGGCGGCGGAGCCGGCAACGACGATGTGGACAATGGCGTGGTGACCCTCTATTCCCCCATCATGGACCTGAGCAGTTACAGCCAACCAGTACTTAGCTACCGCACCTGGTTCGTCAACTCCGGCGGTAACGGCAACCCCAACGACACCCTGAAGGTGTACATCAGCAACGGCACGGACATGGTGCTGCTCGAGGCCATTTCACAGAGCAATCCAGCATGGAACCCAACCAGTGAGTTCAACCTGCTGGACTACATCAGCCTCACCGATCAGATGCAGGTCATCTTCGAAACCAGCGACCTGCCCGGCACCGGCCACCTGGTGGAAGCTGCTGTGGATCAATTTCTCGTAGAAGATGTTTCTCCTTACCCCGTTTTCAGTGCTTCGGTAACGGCCGGCTGCCAGCCACTCACCGTTACCTTCACTGACAATTCCGACTCCACCGCCACCTGGAACTGGAGCTTTGCCGGAGGAGAACCCGCCACCTCCACGGAACAAAACCCGACCGTGACCTTCAATAACCCGGGTGAATTCACCGTGACGCTAGAAGTGGTCACCAACGACGGAAACAACTATACCATCACCCGCCCGGACCTCATCCTGGTGCAGGCAGCTCCAACTGCCGGGTTCAACTATGAAGTGCTTGGTGGTGAGGTGAGCTTCACAAATACTTCGGCCTACGGCCAACAATACGAATGGGATTTCGGAGACGGCAGTCCGGTGGGCAATGCCACCGAACCAGTGCACAACTACGACGAGCCCGGCATTTACACCGTGACCCTCACAGTGACCAACGATTGCGGAACCGCCATTCTGGAACAGGATGTACTCATTCTGCAAGTGGCACCGGAAGCTGGTTTCAGCACCAGCGTAACCAGTGGATGTGCACCGCTGACGGTTGAATTCACAGACACTTCGCTGGGCAACCCCAACAGCTGGGAATGGCAGTTCCCCGGCGGCGAGCCGGCCACTTCCACCGAACAGAATCCCATGGTGGTTTACAATGAAGCCGGCACCTACACCGTCATCCTGACCGTCTCCAACGATGTGGGAGAATCACAGGTCATCCAGAGCCAGTTCATCGAGGTGGAAGCCCAGCCGGTGGCTGCATTCGAAGCGGTTGCAGACCTGGGTGAAGTCACCTTCACCAACAACTCCCAAAACGGCCTGACTTACGAATGGGACTTTGGCGACGGCAACACCTCCAACGAGGAAAACCCCGTTCATACCTACACCAGTGCCGGCGAGTTTGAAGTGAGCCTCACCGTCACCAACGACTGTGGCATTGCGGTCGCTACGCAAACAGTGACCATCGTGCTCACGGCCACCAATGAGCTGGATCCGGCAACCTACACGCTGGTGGCTTCTCCAAACCCCTTTGGTGAGGAGCTCAGGATCGATTACAGCATCGAGCCGGGCTTTGGCCAGGCTACTTTGCAGGTGTATGATGCGCTGGGGCGGGAGGTTTGGTCACAAGACCTTGAAGCTGCTGAGGGAACGATTCACCTTGGCGATGAGCTACACCATTCCGGTTTGTTCCTTGTACGCCTGAGCCTTGATGGAAAATCAGGTAAAGCAATCAGGATTTCAAGATTCTGACGATAAAAAGCAATTCTTTTCTGGAAAGGCGGCAAACTGAAACAGGGTTTGCCGCCTTTTTTTTATCCGAACAAAGCCTTTCTCCTGAATCATAGAGCCTTCCATCTAGGCCTGGAGAAAAAACTGTGCATACCATTGCCTCTTCACATAAACCTCTTTTACATCAAAAAAAACTCTACAACACTGAATATCACAGCTTTACAATAACAAAAAAAGTCAGTAACAAATATCACCAATCAGAGGTGACAAATGTCATCTAAAAGAAAAAACTCCTGAATCATTTTTCGGACGTTTTTATCCGATTTACCAACAATTCAGGAATTATGGATCACGAAAACAACAACCAGGAACGCGAGCCTTTCTTCAAGCTCATTCTCGACGATCCCATCCTCCTGCTATTTCTGGGAGTGGTGGTCTTTATGGTCTTCTATCTGGCTTGGGGTTTCATCGAATTGGGCAATGTGCCTGATTTCCCGGATGAACTCCGAAACCAGGTGATATCCAAATAACTCTTAACCTTAAAATCTACTGCCGTGAGTCTGACTTCTCCACCCAAAGGCTGGTACCACAAGCAAGTTTCGAAAGATGAAAAAATGTGGGTTGTCATTGCTTTGGTACTGTGCATCGTACTTTTTTTCTGGATGATTGCCTGGCACGTTTACGGCAACCAGAACCCATCCAATACTACCTATCGGATTGAGCCCAGGGAGTATGTAAAACTGACCGAAGAGTTCACAAAAAAACACATGATTGGCATTGACAAAGGAATACCGGTAGTAATGCCGGAACCCAACAAGGATGCCTTTATGCTGGGTGAGCAATGGCGTTGGTCTCCTGTCCTGGTGCTCAAAAAGGGAGAATGGTACAACATCCATTTATCCTCAAAAGACGTGCTTCATGGCTGGTCTTTGCAACCGCCAAACATGAACTTCATGGTGTTCCCTGGATACGATTACGTACTCCGTTTCCGGCCTACAGAAAAGGGAGATTTCCGGGTATTGTGCAATGAGTTCTGCGGCATTGGCCACCACCAGATGATTGGAAGGATCATCGTGATAGAAGATGAATCAGAACTACAGGAGTATGGCTTTGAAAGCAAGCCATCCTCAGTTTCAGAAGCTGCTGACGCTGTTACCGAAGAAGCTTCTGAGTCCGCCAGTGAGGCGGAACTGGCGGCCGCCGGCGAACAACTTTACGCCCTCAAGGGCTGCAGTGCCTGCCATTCGTTGGACGGCAGAAAACTCGTGGCACCCACCTGGAAAGGAGTATTCGGATCGGAAGAGGAGGTCCGTGATGAGAATGGCAACTATGTCAAAGTGACCGTTGATGAAGCCTACATCAGGGAATCCATTTTGGAACCTGAGAAGAAGAAAGTGAAAGGCTATGAAAACATTCCAATGGTCATCACTCCACTTTCCGATGAGGAAATCAATCAACTTATAGCTTTCATCAAAACCGTCAAATAAATCGGTTTACTAAACATACAGCCATGTTCAGAACTTGCGATATAACCGGCTTCAAAGTTGACCTGAAAGCCCAGACGCTCATCAGGCTCAACGCAGTTTTTGCGGTGGTTTCACTGCTGGTGGCCATCATTGCAGCCCTGCTGCTCGTTTTCACCCGTTACCAGCCCATCCACTTGCTGGATACTGAAATGTACTACCGGCTGATCACTTTCCATGGCATCAATGCCCTGGTGTTTTGGATAATCTTTTTTGAGGTAGCGGGTCTGTATTTCGGATCGACAGTGGTTTTGAATAACCGATTATGTTCCACCCCCATGGCCTGGGTCTCCTTTGCGCTCATGGTGGTAGGGATGCTGATGACCGATGCAATCATCTTGATGGGCAAAGCCGACGTGGGGCTCACATCCTACGTCCCGCTCAAAGCCCACCCCCTCTTTTATCTTGGGATCATTCTTTTTGCGGTTGGGGCTTTGATTGCGGTCATTCTGTTCTTCGGGAACATTCTGATCGCCAAACGCGATGGCCTTGTGAAAGGCAGTTTACCCTTGTTCACCTATGGTCTGCTGGCCGCTGCCATCATTGCTTTTATCTCAATTTCTTCAGGTGCATTGGCATACATTCCGGCCTTTTTGTGGTCGGCGGGCTTCATAGAGCACTATGACCCGGCCGCGTACAAACTCATGTGGTGGGGCCTCGGCCACGGATCACAGCAGATCAATGTGACCGCGATGATCGCCATCTGGTACCTCACTGCCAACCTTTCAGTAGGGGGTACATCGATCAATGAACGGGTTTCCCGGACAGCCTTTTTCCTTTACATCCTGTTCATTTGTCTTGCAGCTGCCCACCACATTCTCACCGACCCGGCACTCAGCTCTGCCTGGAAAGTTTGGAACACCAGTTATGCCATGTACCTGGCCGTATTGGCTTCATTGATCCACGCTTTTGCTGTTCCTTCAGCAATTGAATCAGCCCAAAGGCGATGGGGATTCAACAAAGGCCTTTTCGACTGGCTAACCAAAGCCCCCTGGGGCAATCCCGCTTTCTCCTCAGTAGTGCTTGCCATCATCGGATTTGGCTTCATCGGTGGTATTACGGGAGTGATTTACGGCATGGAGCAAACCAACATCATCGTTCACAACACCCTGGCCATTGTAGGCCACTTCAAGGGTACCGTCGTCATAGGCACCACGCTGACATTCATGGGTGTGACCTATTATCTGATTCCGTTGATTTTCCGTCGGAAAATTGTGGCCTTTAAGCTGGCAAAGATCCAGCCCTGGATGTTTTTCTTTGGCATCGCCATTCTGGCAATTTCCATGATCGTTCTCGGTCAGTTCGGCATGCCAAGAAGGCATTGGGATGCCACCTTCTCTGGTGGTCCGTTTGGTTATGAGTTCAACCCGGCGGTTGACTTTTTCTGGGGCCTCATGCTGGTGGGTGGTGTGCTGGCTTTTCTGGGAGCACTCGTGTGGATTTTGATTGTGGTTGTTTCTGTCTTCTTCGGACCCAAAGTAGCTGGTCCTGAGGACATGCAACTGAAAATTTCTCCATTGGCTCCAGAAAAAGAAAACAAGAAAGGAGGCTACGAAGCCCCCGGCACACTTGCCCTTGTGGCCATTTTCTTCGTCACTTTTGTGATCCTGTTTGCATTGAATTGGAAGTGGTTGGCTGCCACCTGGATGGTAGGCTGATCAAGCTGATAATGACAAACCCGTGTGGCACCTGGTTGCCACACGGGTTCAAAATGTATCCAAATGAGAAGTATCCTTTTGTGCCTTGCCATGCTGGTCACCGTTAACGGTATGCCCTTTGACATGCCCGACGAAAAGACCTTTCTGAACCGGGAAGTGGCCAACATCGACGTTTTGACAACTGAAGGAAAATGGGTAAAGCTTTTTGACCTGTTCAAAGACAAGCCCATCATCATCAGCCCCATCTACACACGATGCCCCAAAGCCTGCTCAGTCATAACGGCTGGATTGCAGAGCTCGGTAGAAGAATTGGGAACCCTCGGGAAGGATTTCACCATCATCTCCTTCTCTTTTGACAAAAACGATACTGCTGAAGATCTTCAGGCATTTTCCAAAAGGTGGGAATTCGACAATGACAACTGGCGCATCGTAACTTCCGACAGTGCGGGCATTCAAACCCTGCTTCAATCAATGGATTACCAATACGACTACGATCCGGTAACCACCCAATACGATCATCCCAACATCGTCGTCATGCTGTCAGCCAAAGGCCGGATCATGCAATATCTCTATGGCATGCGCCCCAAAGCAAGGGACATCAAACTTTCAGCCCTGAATGCCAAACAAGAAGTGGCCAGCCTGGGCATCATCGAGGGTTTTTACCTCAAGTGTTTTCAGTACGACCCTGCAACCGGCACCTACAAATTTGACTGGAGTTTCCTCATCGAGGTGGTGGCCGGCCTGCTCATCACCGGTATTTGCTCTGTGCTGGTTTACCGGGCTTTTCTGGCAACCTCAACCCACCGCCAAGCCTCCCAATTGACTTAAAGATGCTCCGCAGATGAACAAAGGCCATTACCTCTTTCAGCGTTTTGCCGGTTGGTTCAGTCCTTATTTTTCGACGAAAAACAACCCGCTCTACCACCTGGCAGATATCTCCATATTCATGTTGGCAGTGGCCACCATCAGCGGGATCTACATCTTTCTGTTTTACAATGTGGACCCCGCTCACTCTTATCAGTCTGTTGAGAAGCTGAGCAACCAGTGGGTAGGCGGATTGATGCGCAGCATCCATCGATACTCCTCAGACCTGCTGGTGGTTTTCGTGTTGATGCACCTGGTTCACATGTACATCACAGGCAAGTTCAGGAGAATCCTGTCCTGGATCACAGGTGTGGGATCTTTTCTGGTGGTGATCTTTTTGGGGGTGACGGGGTATCTGCTCGTCTGGGATGAAAAATCGAAACTGCTGGGAACATTGACAGCTAAATTCCTGGCAGCCGTTCCAATTTTTGATCCTTCCATCAGCGGTGCATTTCTGCTAAACGACCTGCCATCTGTCGGTGGGTTCTTCAGAGTCGCGCTGTTCGGTCATATATTTTTTACGCTATTCATTGTCATCATCATTTGGCTGCATGTGTCTCCCATAGCCAGACCGAAACTGATACCACCCAAGCAGGCCATGATTTACACCACAGCAGCGCTTGTGATGCTCAGTCTTGTATTCCCCGTGAAAAGTGATCCGCCTGCACAGGCCGTTATCTTGCCCACCAACACCACCTTTGACTGGTTCTTTTGCTTCGGTTACTATTTCATGAAAATATTACCCCCCGGCGGTAATTGGCTGTTGATGCTGGGCTCTGGAATCTTCCTTTCCATCCTTCCTTATTTGTACAAAAAGAAGCAACTGCCAAAACCCGTGGTTGACCTTGACACCTGCGATGGCTGCGACCAGTGCGCCAAGGATTGCCCCTATGGAGCATTGGACTTGTTGCCTCAGATTGGAGACAAGTACAATGGAGAGATGAAAGCCATCCTGAACCCATCTAAATGCGTGGGTTGTTCGATATGTGTTGCATCCTGCCACGTGGATGCCATTACCATCGCTTCGGTGCCGCCGATAACAGAACCACCTGGCTCTGAGGCCAAAAGAACCCTCACAGTCTATAAATGCTATTATGCTGGTGTGGAAGACACCTTCAGTGACGAAGTGGTAGACGTGCCCTGTATAGGTGGTGTACATCCAAAGACCATCCGGGACCGACTCGAAAATCATTCTGAAGGTGTGGCAATGGTTGGCTGTGAAGACTGTTTTTACCGCTTCGGAAAAGATTTCGAAGAACTCCGGCTGAACAGAAAACGCCGCCCTACCCTGTTCAGAAGAAGCCCGCTGCAACGGGTCAGGTTGATTGCCCTGACAGATTCAGTGGGTGAGGAATTGGAGCGGTTCAGAAATGACCTGAAAAATGTGGACGACAAGAAGATTCAGAACAAGCTGGAAATTGTGGAACGGAAAACCTATTTCCCCTTGGTGGCAGCAATAGTGACTTTTCTCTTCTTCATGCTCATTCCTTTCGTCAGCAACTCTGGTTTTACATTCTATCAGCCTGACAACAAACTGCTGATCCTTAACTTCAGGTATGTCTCAACACCCACGGAATACCAGGAATTGCGAAGTGGTCCGGCCCACATGCAGAGTGCAGAGCCCATTGTGAAGAGCCGATCCGGCATTACTGTCAGCGTTGAAGATTCGGAAGGGAACATCATTTATGAAAAAGACTATGAACCTCGCGGCTTGCGGAAGGACATTGCCATATTCGTGTTTGCTGAAATTGAGACGGAAGCAAAAGAGGTGAATGTCAAGCTCACTGAGACAGCATTTCCGGAAAAAACCATTTCACTCCAAAATGTCAAGGTCAACGATACCAACGGTACGGTCATCATTTTCAAAGACGGACAGTTGCAAAAGATGCAGTGAAGCAGGGATAGATAAATTTAGAAACTCCTACCTTGTGCTCCATTGAAAACGATAACCATGTCAGACATCAAATCCTCTTCATTCTGGACCAACCTGCTGAAAAAGATCCTGCGCATCGTTTTGAAGAATGCCGGCCTGGGTGGGCGTCGCCGCACCAATCATCAGCACGTGGTGCCCCACCCCGATGGCGGCTGGGCGGTGAAAGGCGAAGGCAATGAGCGCTACACCGCCGTTTTCAGATACCAGGATGAGGCCATCGAAAGGGCCCGGCAGATCGCCATCAACTATGGCTCCGATGTCATCATCCACCGCAGCGATGGCAGCATCAGGGACCGGATGAGCTACCGGTAGATGAACTGAAAACATATTGCCATTCGCCTGCGGCAACATTGCCCAAAATCACCCCATTCTGAAGTACCGAACACTTACCTTTGCGGCCCAGTCCAAACCTCTTCAAAACTCCAGCAATTATGAATACACGCAAGGAAAAAGATACCATGGGCATCGTGGAGGTGCCTGCTGATGCTTATTGGGGAGCGCAGACCCAGCGCTCTTTTCAAAACTTCAAGATTGGCGGCCAGCGCATGCCGGTGGAGGTTATCCGGGCTTTTGCCATTCTGAAAAAAGCTGCCGCCCTCACCAACCACGAACTCGGCGTTTTGCCGAAGGAAAAGAAAGACCTCATCGTTCAGGTTTGCGATGAGATTCTCGCCGGCAAGCTCGACAACCAGTTTCCGCTCGTCGTTTGGCAAACAGGCTCCGGCACCCAGAGCAATATGAACGTCAACGAGGTCATTGCCAACCGGGCGCATGTGCTTAGCGGCGGCAAATTGACCGACGAGAAAAAAGTGCTCCACCCCAACGACGACGTGAACAAGAGCCAGTCCTCCAACGACACCTTTCCAACGGCCATGCACATCGCTGCTTACAAGATCCTCGTGGACGTGACCCTGCCGGGTCTGGAGACCCTGCGCAACACCCTGGCAACGAAGTCTGAGGAATTCATGAAGGTGGTGAAAATCGGCCGCACCCACCTGATGGACGCCACACCGCTGACCGTTGGTCAGGAGCTGTCAGGTTATGTGGCCCAGCTTGACCACGGCATGAAGGCCATCCGCAACAGCATGGCCCACCTGTCTGAGTTGGCCCTGGGCGGCACCGCCGTGGGTACCGGCCTCAACACCCCGAAAGGCTATGCCGAACTGGTTGCGAAGAAAATCGCCGAACTGTCGGGCCTGCCCTTTGTGACAGCCCCCAACAAATTCGAATCGCTGGCTGCTCACGACGCCATCGTGGAGGCGCACGGTGCGTTGAAGACGGTTGCCGCTTCCCTGTTCAAGATCGCCAACGACATCCGGCTGCTGGCCAGCGGCCCCCGCTGCGGCATTGGCGAGCTGAAGATTCCGGAAAACGAACCCGGCTCCAGCATCATGCCCGGCAAAGTGAACCCCACCCAAAGCGAGGCCATGACCATGGCCATGGCGCAGGTCTTCGGCAACGACGTGGCCATCAACGTGGGCGGCATGAACGGCCACTTTGAGCTGAATGTGTTCAAGCCGGTGATGATATACAATTTCCTCATGAGCGCCCGCCTCATAGGCGATGCCTGCATGAGCTTCAACGACCACTGCGCCGTAGGGATAGAACCCAATTACGAGCGCATCAAATACCACCTGAACAACAGCCTCATGCTGGTGACCGCCCTCAATACGCACATCGGCTATGACAACGCCGCCAAAATTGCCAAAAAGGCCCACGCCGAAGGCAAGACCCTCAAACAAGCCGCCCTCGAACTGGGCCTGCTTACTGAGGAACAATTCGACGAGTGGGTACGACCGGAAAAGATGGTGGGCATGGATTTGTGAGTAAAGGCTGCCGGCTATCACGAATTCACTCGTTGACTTTCAGTCAGCTCCTGATTTACCAGCGAAAATTTATGCAAAGGGCCTCACGCTTGTGGGGCCTTTTGTGGTTTTGGGATAGAGATCATTCTTTTTGCCAATCATCCTTTTTTTCCCAATTATATACACCCAATGTTAAATTTCAAAAAATTTTAAACTACCTCTTGACTGGTATTTAGTTTTTTTTTTTTTTTTGCAGAAACAGAAAAACGCCCGTTTCTACCCTATGTGTTTTCCTATCCGGGAAGAAGGCTATCGTAAATAATTTACAAAGTGGTGATGTAGTGGAGGTGTTTCCGGAAGGAGATTAACCTGATAATCTTTTCGTGCGCACGGAGATTATATAAAACGCCCCTCGCCGTTTTCCCTGGACGGTGACGACGAAGGGCAATTTGTTAATTAAAACATCACAAAGCTATGAAAAGGAATTCTTTTCTCAGATTACCAACTGATTTCAGCCTACCCATGGTTTTGCCGGTGTCTATCTTCATTCATTCCATGGCTCTTTCCGGCTGATTCGCTCCCGACCCTTTTGACTACTAAGTGCTTTTGGAAGTTGATTGAACCGGTAAGAGATGACAAGTTCCTATCTGTCCTTGGCAATCTCTTTTCCTGATTCATCTGACAAGGTGCTTCAATGCTTCCGCAGTACTTAATCTGTGGAATCCTGTTTCCCACGTTAATCTTTGCAGGACGTTGCTGCTTTTGCGTTAAAAAAGCAATTTGCAAATTCCCAAAAATGCAAACAATGAAATTCACTATTTTACTTTTCGCAACACTAATGTTCACATTTATGGAAAGTGCATACTCTCAGGTAACCATTGAGGGTGGTTGCACTGATTTATCTGTGACGGGTGGAATTCCAAACTACGCAGTAGATCTTTACAATGGACCATGGATGAAAATTGAACAATGTGCTGTCTGGACAAACTACCCCAGTTGGACGATGAATCACCAGATGTTTCTTCAACGCTTGAATCATACAACCGGGCAATTTGAAAATGTATCCAACGCACAGTATCCACCAAACAATACTTTCTCCAACCTGGAGCATGGCACTTACAGAGTCAAGGTCAAGGTTCCTATTCCCTTGACTTCCAACAGTTGTGCATCTGGCTATGTGAATGTGTACAGTTCAAACAACCAATACCTGGGACGAAGAGGGTGGTATCCTGATAATTACGAAGGTGAGCAGCAGAATGTTTTTTACTCCAACACGGTAATTGTGGGGAACACGGTACCCTCAGACAACCAATATCATTTCACTGAGGGA
>PAAY01000071.1 GCA_002698985.1 Saprospirales bacterium
CTCCATGGAAGCATGGAACTTTCAGAAGTAAATAGTATATGGCGTGGTAGCTCAGCTGGTTAGAGCGCAGGATTCATAATCCTGAGGTCGAGAGTTCAAGTCTCTCCCACGCTACAAAGATTATTCAAGCCCATGTGATTAGTATTGCATGGGCTTTTTCATTCTGTAATCCATTGAGAAAACAATTTTAACTCAGCTGGTTACCCCGAAAGCTTTCGGGGTGATTCATAATCCAAAGGTCGGCGGTTCAAGCCCGCCCCACGCTACACACAAAAGGCCCGGCAGTTTTGCCGGGCCTTTTTGCGTTCATAAACCATCTGAAGAAAGCTGATACTTAGCCTTCAAAGTGGAATGAAATCGTCAGGGTTCTGGAGAGGATTTTCTCGATGACGCTGGATTCTTCGAGGTTGTCGTCGAAAATCAGGATGTTGTTGAGGCCGTGGGAGTATTTTATTTCCGGAGAGAAGATGAAATAGGGGAGGAAGAACTGCATCCCGGCGCCCAGCTCAAAAGCAAAGTCGTTGGGGGCAATTTTGACGAGATCTTCTGCCTGCCTCGAGCGGGAATCACTGGCCACGTCAAAGGAATATTTGACCCCGCCAAGTACGAACACCCGCATGTCTTTAAAAGGCTCAGACTTGTAACGCACATGGAAAGGCATTTCCACGAAAACTGATTCCACCCTTCGGGCAAAGGGCCGGCGATAGTCTTTGGTGGCGGCGTAGTTGATGTTTCGCTCCGCAAACGACAGGGTAGGAAGGAAACGAATGTCAAAGTAGTCGCCAATTTTCAAATTGGTGACAATGCCCAGGTTGAATCCGGGCCCGGTGACTGATTCCACCTGCCTGATGCTGTCATTCAGGATGAAATCACGGGATTGGAACACCCTGAAATTGGAGGAATTGTACGCAAGCGTGATGCCGAAATAGTATGGTTTCTGGTTGAAATCCAGGAAGTTATAGTTGCCTCTTGCCGTTTGCCCTTCTGCATTTTGCGCAGCGAAGAAAAAGCAAGCGAGAAGGATTATCAGCAGGCTCGATTTGGTCATTTTAGCATTCATGTTCAGGAATCGGTTTTACTTTTCAGCAACGTAAAGGGTGCAAATCCCCAATGTCAGCGCCTTTGATTTAACGGTCTTGAAGCCAATTTTTGTGAGAATGGACTCAAAACGCCCTTTGTCGGGAAAAGCTTGTACAGACTCGTAGAGATAACTGTACGCCCTTGTGTCTTTGGATGTTACACGACCAATGAATGGCAGTATCGTGCTGAAGTAGAAATTGTAGAGTTGTTTGAATGGGAATAGGGTAGGGGTGCTGAATTCCAAAACCGCCATGACCCCACCCGGCCTCAGCACCCGGTGCATTTCCCGCAGCCCGGCTTCAAGGTTTTCGAAATTCCGGACGCCGAATGCCACCGTGACCGCATCAAATGTTTCATCGGTAAACCGCAGGTTTTCACTGTCACCGGTTTCCAGCTCGATGACGGAATCCAGGTTGCGCCTGCCCAGTTTCTTTCGCCCAATCTCCAGCATTTCGTTGGCGATGTCAACGCCGATGATTTTTTCAGGTTTCAAGGTCCTGGCCGCTTCAATTGCCAGGTCTGCCGTGCCTGTGGCCACATCCAGGATGTGTTTCGGGTGGTAAGGCGCAATTTCACGGATGGTCTTTTTTCTCCATGAAATGTCAATGCCAAGTGAAAGGAAATGGTTCAGGAAGTCATACTTTGGGGCGATGTTGTCAAACATCTTAGCCACCTGGCGCTTCTTGCTTTCCTGATCTGAGTAGGGTGTTACAACTTTTTTATTCACGTTGGGAAATTTGAACGGCAAAGGTAAGACTTGCGTTAAGTGTGCAATCGGTCTGAACAACTAATTTTGCCGTTCCGCAAAAGGAGTCATTTATCCATCCTGTCAATTCATTTCGAGATGTCCATTAAAGAACTCACCTTCTTTTTTGCCTTTTTTCTTCTGTTTCAGGCAGTGTATTCACAAGAAACACCCAGGCTGGTAATTGGAATTACCGTGGATCAGATGCGCTATGATTACCTCTATAAGTATTGGAATGACCTTGGTGAAGGTGGATTCAAGCGCTTGTTGGGGCAGGGATTTGTCGCCCACAATGGGCATTTCAATTACGCCCCAACTTACACCGGACCCGGGCACGCCAGTATTTACACCGGAACCGGACCGGCACACCATGGTATTATCGGTAATGAATGGTATTCCCGGAAGGAAAAAAGAAAGGTTTACTGTGTTGAGGATGAATCGGTTAGGTCAGTTGGCGAAGGAGCAACGAGCGGGCAGGCCTCACCAAAATGGCTCACCGCTACGACGGTCATAGACCAGTTGGAACTGGGCACGAATGACCAGGCCAAGACGATGGGAGTTTCTATCAAAGACCGTGGAGCTATTTTGCCGGCCGGCCACCATGCCGATGCAGCATATTGGGTTGACAAAGCCACGCTCCGTTTCATTTCAAGCAGTGCATACCTTGACAGCCTGCCCGATTGGGTGAAGGCTTTCAATTCAATGGAGTTGCCGCAACAATATTTGGCAGCAGGCTGGCAATTGCGCAACTCAATCGAAATGTACAACGAGAGCCAGCCCGACAGCAGTCAATTTGAGCTGCCGTTCCGGAATACAGATGCCGCAGTTTTTCCTTACGACCTGAAAAAGATCAGTGAAACCAGGGCTTTCGGGGTAGGGGAGACCGCCTACGATGTGCTGGCAACCTCGCCCCAGGGCAATGAACTGGTAGTCAGGTTTGTTGAAGCTGCAATCGAGGCTGAGGGATTTGGACAGGACAATATACCAGATATGATAGCGATGAGCTTTTCATCAACCGATTATGCCGGGCATCGCTTTGGTCCGCATTCGGTGGAAGTTCAGGATATGTACCTGCGTTTGGACAGCCTTTTGTCGGAATTTCTGAGTTATGTTGATTCAGTGGTAGGCCTGGAGCAGACCCTGGTTTTTTTGACCGCAGATCACGGTGCAGCTGATGTGCCTGCTTATGTAAAGGAGCCGGCGGGCTACTTCAAGGGCAAAACCTTTGGAGGTGGTTTGAGAAGCTACCTCACACACAAGTTTGGAGTTGACCCCATTGAAAGTGTCTCCAACCAGCAAATTTACCTGACCCAGGTCGACTCCGTTGATTATGAGAAAGTTGAGTACGAAATAAGGCGTTTTGCCATGCGATTTTCAGGCGTCATGAACGTGGTCAAGCTTGGAGATTGGAGCACCTGCAGCTCCAGGGAGGAAGTTTGTACTCGCTTGCGCAATGGCTATCACCCGCAGCTGAGTGGTGATTTTTACATCCAGTTGTATCCGGGGTGGATCGACTACAATCCCAATGGAGGCACAACACACGGATCACCTTATGCGTACGACACGCATGTGCCAATCATCTTTTTCGGGTGGAAAGTTGCTCCTCAGCAAAACTATGAGCGCATCTACATTGAAGACATTGCACCGACAATAAGCGATGCCCTCAGGATTTCGCTGCCTTCAGGATGCACAGGACGAGCACTCGATATCTACTGAAATTTTCCGGAACCAGAAATAGGGGAGTGTTGGTGCTCCGATTCAGAGCCAGTTCAATTTCCACTGTCAGGAGATTAGAAGTTGTTATTCCCATCAATGCGTGGTGCATTGGCATCAGGTGCTCCTCCAATTCATTTCGATTGGGCTGGAGTCAGAAAGCACTACTTAACATAACATAAATTATCAACCAAAAGATATGCAGAACCACAAATGGAGCTAAAGTGCTTAATTTGCCACTTAGACTTAAACGATTGATTCAATGAAGAAACTTAGCCGCAAAAAATTTTTCAAAGGTCTTGCCATTGGGACGCTTTCCATCCCCTTTGTGTTGAGAAGCTGTGGCGGCGGCCAATACCAAGCCCAGCAACAGCGCAACCTGAGCGGAAAATTTTCTGAAGAATTCTCCTGGCGTATGGTCACCACCTGGCCACCGAATTTTCCGGTGCTTGGTGAGGGCTGCAATCTGTTCGCCCAATGGGTTGAAGAAATGTCCGGTGGACGCTTGAAAATAAAAGTTTACGGAGGTGGCGAGCTGGTGCCTGCACTTGAAACTTTTGACGCTGTGCGCAACAAGGCTGCTGAAATCGGCAGTGGCGCATCGTATTACTGGGTGGGGAAATCCCAGGCAGCAGCTTTCTTCACGGCAGTTCCTTTCGGGATGAATGCACAGCAAATGAATGCCTGGATGCTTTCGGGTGATGGCTGGAAACTCTACCAGGAACTCTACGATGGTTTTGGACTTGTCGTGATACCAGGCGGCAATACAGGTGTTCAGGCTGGTGGCTGGTTCAACCGTGCCGTTGACGGAATCGACGATCTCCAGGGGCTGAAAATGCGAATGCCTGGTCTCGGTGGTCGTGTACTTGCGAAAGCTGGAGGTACACCCGTACTGCTTTCCGGTGGCGAAATTTACACGGGCCTTGAGCGTGGTGTTATCGATGCTACTGAATGGATCGGTCCGTATCATGATTACCTGATGGGCTTTCACCAGATAGCCAGATACTACTATGTGCCTGGCTGGCACGAGCCCTCAGCGGAGTTGGAAATCATCATCAACAAGGAGAAATACGAGGAATTACCTGCTGATTTGCAGGCCATTGTTCAAGCGGCGGCCTTGCGGATGAATCATTGGGTCTTGTCGGAATTTGAAGCCCGAAATGCAGAGTATCTGCAGAAATTGATCGAAGAGGAGAAAGTTGACATTCGCCACTACCCTACCGATGTATTGAAACAACTTAAGATTTTTACCGATGAAGTAATTGAAGAGATCACCAGTGCAGATCCGTTTGCGAAAAAAGTTTACGACAATTACCGGGCTTTTCGGAAACGGGCCTCATTCTGGGCGGATTCTTCAGAAAAACTCTATTACGAACAATTCACGGGCTAAATGAATAATTGTTTTTTGACTGTTGTAGTTGTTTTGAGCTCTAATGAAGAAATCGAGCAGTTGCCGGCATTCTTCAAAAAGCTCAAACCCATTCTTGAAACCGGCTATTCAGATTTTGAGGTCATACTCGTCAATAATTCCAACCGGCGGGATATCTCGGATTACCTCAAGGATTTGCCCGAAGAATTCAAGCGCTTCATTTACATGCTGAATTTGAGCTCTCCGGTTGTTAAAAATCATGCAATCGTGGCGGGGCTGGACCGTTCAAACGGCGATTATACGGTTGTTTTTGAAAAAGACTTCTGGGATCAACCTGAGCTGATCAACGACTTGTATTTGAAATCCAATGAAGGATATGATATTGTGTATTTGCAGGCTTCTAAACGGGAAGATCGATTTTACGTTAAGCCGTTTTACAAAATATTTTACGGAATTTTACGAAAATATTCTGACCTTCAGGTTGATGACAAAGCGCATGACACCAGAATCATTTCACGGCGTGCTCTGAATTCATTACTCAGGTTGAGGGAAAACCTTAGATACATGAAAGCCATTTATTCCCTCGTCGGTTATCGGCATGCATTCATCAAGGTTGACACTCCTCTGAAACACGATGAAACCCGTTTTACAGATAAGTTCAGGACCTCTCTCATTGCCATTACGTCTTTTACATCCTTTCTGCGATCCTTATTCCTTTGGATTTTCCTCGTTTCCATCGGCTTTATGGTTTTGGTCATCGTCAATGCGGTGAAAGTGAAATTAACGAACTACGACCTGCTGGGGAGTTACCACGATGCCATCCCGGGCTGGACATTCTTGGTGGTTTTGAGCTCTATATTTTTTGCACTGACCTGTTTGATGTTGTACATCATGTCTATTTATCTCGACAATATTTACCAGGAAATAAAGCACCGGCCGATGTACATCATAGAATCTGTGCAGCGATTCTGATTAACATTCAGGAACCTTTACAGAAACATTCAATGCAAGGCCGCCATCAGCTGTTTCCTTGTATTTGTCGCTCATGTCCTGAGCCGTTTCCCACATTGTCTTAATTACGCTGTCGAGTGGTACTCTTGCCAGAGCAGGGTCACTGCTCAGTGCAATCTGGCTGGCGGTAATGGCTTTCATGGCTCCCATGGTATTGCGCTCGATGCAGGGGATTTGTACCAGCCCGTTTACCGGGTCGCAGGTCAATCCAAGATGGTGTTCCATGGCAATTTCAGCAGCCATCAGAGCTTGCTGGGGCGATCCTCCTTTGCACTCGGTCAGCGCTGCAGCAGCCATTGCCGATGATACACCGATTTCTGCCTGGCAGCCGCCCATGGCCGCCGAAATGGTAGATCCTTTTTTAAACAAACTTCCGATTTCACCGGCTGTGAGAAGGAATTTCAAAATATCTTCCTCTCCCCTGTTTTCACAAAAGCACAGGTAATAGAGAAGTACAGCCGGGATGACGCCCGCAGCTCCATTGGTCGGTGCCGTCACTACCCTTCCAAACGCTGCATTTTCTTCGTTAACAGCAAGTGCGAAACAACTGACCCATTTGGTGACATTGGTAAATGAATTTCCGCTCAGCCTGATGGTTTTCAACCAACCATTTTTAGTGGTATATTCAGTTCCATCCAACAGCTTCGCATTGATGGCATGAGCCCTTCTGTTTACCCCCAAGCCTCCGGGCAGCTCTCCGGATTTGTGACAGCCACGAAAAACACATTCGAACATAGTGTTCCATATCTCCAGCAAACAGTTGCGAATAGCTTCATCACTTCTGAGCACCCGTTCATTTCTCATTACGAGTTCAGAAATGGCAATGCCTTCTGAACTCGTATATTTCTCCAGATCGGCACTGTTGGTTGTCGGGTACGGTACTGTCGGTTGAGGAATTTCACTGAGATTTTCCCCCTCCTCGATAATGAATCCGCCGCCTATTGAATAATATGTCTTGGAGATGAGCGTGCCGTTGCTCAGCCTCGCTTCGAAGGTCATACCATTCGGATGAAAAGGAAGCTTGAAATTGATGAATGAAATATCGTTTAATGGTTCGAAAGGGATTGAAAGGCCGTTGAACGGGAGCGCTTTATTCCGGTATATTTCAGAAATATAGTCGTCAATTTTTTCGACGTCGATTGTTTTTGGATGGTGTCCTGCCAGACCCAGGATGACCGCAATGTCAGTTCCGTGGCCTCTACCTGTTTTGGCCAAAGAACCATAAAGGTTGACACAGATTTTTTCAATCTTTTCACCGGCTATGGTATCCAGGAACCGGAGCGCAGCCATCCAGGGCCCCATGGTGTGTGAACTGGAAGGTCCGACACCGATCTTGAAAATATCGAAAACACTAATGAACTCGTAAGCTGTATTTTTCATGTGAGAAGTTTGGCCCGGCAAATATACTCCCCCGTTTCAGAATGCAGCCCCCTACCCTACTCAATTTGCCAGCGCTTTTGAAAAGCACCGTTTTGGGCTACCAAATGGTACTCAACACCCAGTTTATCAAGTATTTGTGTACTTTCTTTCAGCTTGTAGAATTTGTTTGAACTGTCAAAGATTACCTTGTTGCAATCAACTGTTGACAGGAGCTGCTCGAGCTGCTCACCGGCATTATCGGATACAATGATCAGGTCAATTTTTACTTTGGAAGCTGGCTCTAACCGGGTCGTGCCATCCAGGTGTAAGATTCGCAAGCCTCCAAACAGAATCCTGCTTCCTGTTTTCAGGAAAAGCGAATCATCTGATTCAGCTGATGTTCGGCTTACCTCGTAAACGTCCCTGATGCCTAATCGCTGGTGATGGCCTTTCACGGTGTATTCCAGGCTAGCATCTGTATTTCCTTCGGAACAAATCCGGTAGCATTGCCGGCCTTTGTAAAATTCGATCACCGATGCATTGTACTTGTCGTAAATCACCAGCTCAAAAGACCTGTGATTTGAGATGGAAGTAAAAGAAGTAAAGGCAATAAAGATCAATCCGAGGGCAGAACTGGCGATCAGCGACCGCCGATGCTTGTGGCTGACGTAGACCATTGTCGTGAAGAGCGTCAGGTAAAGTAAAATTGTCTGTCCACTGGTCAGGAATATGTTGCTGATGAGCGCTCCGGGCAGGTCCTGGATGAAAAACACAATTTGATTGCAAAGCCATATCATGGCCCAAAGTGCTTTCCCGAGGTAAAAGGCAAGCCCGGGTGCGCACCAATCAACGAACATCAACAACAAGCCTCCTGTCATCAGCAATGCAGCCGCAGGCACCAGAAACAAGCTCGAGAGCCAGAAGAAAACCGGGAATTGCCTGAAATAAAAGACACTGATGGGTCCGGTGGTGAGTTGCGCAGCCAGAGATACCGTAATCAGGGTCCAGATTTTCCGGAGGAAGCCTTTTGGAACGAAAATCATCCGTTCAAACCGCCGCTGGAAATACACGATTCCGAAAACAGCAAGGTAGGAAAGTTGAAATCCGACACTGGCCAGCCACAAAGGGTTGATAAGCAAAAGAATAATGGCACTGACCATAAGCGTGTTGTAAATGGCTCCGGTGCGCTCCAGTGCTTGTCCGATTGCCAGCAATGAAAACATGGTTGCAGCTCGCATTACCGAAGGCGATGCTCCGGTGACCAGCGCAAAGCCCCAAATTCCAATGAGAATTGCAAAAGTTTTTAGCACAACATAGAGCTTCGACCGGTTTGGGATCTTCTGAAAAAGAAAACTGAGGATGATGAATACGATGCCCAGGTGGAGCCCTGACACTGCCAGGACGTGCATGGCGCCAGTTTGGGCATAAGCCTGGCGCAGGTCATCGGAAATTTCGTCCCGGTATCCCAACAGCAGGGCTGAACCGACGGCAAATTCATCCGGTGTCGGCAGGTGTTTTCGAAGAACACCGACCAAGTGGCGCTGTGATTTGTTGGAAAATGCCAGAATTGGATTGCCATATCCCGAGTCGATCGCTTTCCAGTCGCCTTTTCTTGCAAACAGCTGAAAATGGATGTTCTGGAAATGGAGGTACCTGCTTAATCAAAGGCATCAGGATTGGTGTTTCCCCTTACTCGTTGAGGAGCCTCGAGGAGGATGAGCCGATCTCCATATTCAACTTTTTCTGACAGTGTGTCTCTTTCAAGGTACAGCAGCACATTGCCGTCTTTCGGAACCGAAATGCTGTCATCCACAATGAGGTGGGACACCCTGGCTGTCACTCGCACCCAGTTTTCTTTCCATTGTGGTGGGTCACTTACTTCACAAATGAACCTGCTTTTTTCATATTCAACTTGCTTGCTGAAATGGTCCGGGCTGTTGAGCTCCAGTTTGAACCAGCAGGCGAGGTATCCAAGTGCCAGGAACAAGATAAAGGCAGAAAATTTTGCCAGCCGCTCTGTGCGGAAGAGGCTATTGGCCAGGGCTGTAAGGAGGAAAATCACAAAAGAGCCGGCAAGCAGAACAGAAGGAACTTTCCATCCTGCATCGTAATGAAAGCCAATCAGAATTCCGGAAATCAGGGGGAGCAACACGCGCAAGGCGGGCAGTTGGTGAGGGTTCAACATTGTTTTCACTGGTTGTGACTGCCCCAATACCCCTCGATTGCACAAGGCAGCCGGGTTTTCCCACAGACGTATGTTAGCGGAGCCTAATTTATGACGTGCATTTGTTTATTGCAAATGGAGAGGTGGTATTGCCGAAAAGAAAAAGGGAACCCGTTTTGGCAGGTTCCCTTTTTCTCTTCCAGAGATTGGTAAGAATTACTCAGTTTCCACAAGCACATCTTTCTTGATGTAGCCTGTGAAGGTGCGGAGTTCAACTTCGTAACGACCAGGTTTGAACTTGGAGAAGTCGAGTTCGTAAATCGTGTTTACCGGCAGGTTCCAAAGTTCATCCTGGAATACGACATCGCCTTTGGAATTCTTGATTCTGAGCTCGTTAAGGTTCACGTTAATTGTCTCAAAATCAATGTAGTAAACTTTGTGGTCTTTGTCGTGGTAGAAGGTCCAGTTTTCTCCTTCCAGTTCCGGCAAATCCTCATCCTCGCTGACAGTGAAGTTGTCGTTTGAAACGGTTGCCATACTGGTTTGGGCTTCCACTACCGCTATGGCTACCATGAAAAACGCCACTGTAAAAATCAATTTCCTTAGCTGCATCGTACTAACAGTTGTTTAGGATTTAGAAAAAAATTTGGATTTGCTCAACGGCGGGCAAATTTATATCGCCATGTTGAGGATTCAAAAGAATCAGTGCCTCAAAAGGGATAAATTATCTACCAACGAGACAATTTTCCGAACAAACGTCACCTGCACTTCAAAATTGCAGGAGCCTTTTTGGTTAACGGTGTTGAGAGGGAAATGTGATTCTGGATTCAGGTAGTGCTTTCTTCAATCCAATTGAGCGAACGCTGAACAGCCTTCTGCCACCAATGGTATTTCTGATTGCGTTCCTGGAGGGAAATAGCAGGCAGGAATGCTTGTTCAAGTTCCCATTTTTCAGCCAGGTCTTTCTGGCTCCAGAGACCAACGGCCATTCCGGCGAGATAAGCAGCGCCCAAAGCCGTGGTTTCGGTAATTTTTGGTCGTTCAACTTTCGAGCCAAGAATATCGGCCTGAAACTGCATCAGAAAATTATTGGCCGTGGCTCCCCCGTCCACTTTCAAGACCTTCAATTCCATACCCGCATCACCTTCCATGGCGGTAAGCAGGTCTTTGCTTTGAAAGGCAATGCTCTCGAGGGCGGCCCTGACCAGATGGGCTTTTGTAGTGCCACGTGTGAGGCCGACGATGGCTCCACGTGCATACATATCCCAATACGGTGCCCCCATTCCGGCGAAAGCCGGTACCATGTAAACACCATCGGTGGATTCTACGCTTTTTGCAAGTGCTTCAGTTTCGGCAGCATCAGCAATCAAACCCAGCCCGTCCCGAAGCCACTGAATGGCCGCTCCGGCAATGAAAACACTGCCCTCGAGGGCATACTCCACCTCGTCACCAATGCCCCAGGCGATGGTGGTCAGCAGGCCGTTCTTCGATTGGACCGGTTGGGTGCCGGTGTTCATCAGCATGAAGCAGCCAGTGCCGTACGTGTTTTTGGCCATGCCCGGGCTGTGGCATACCTGACCAAACAGCGCTGCCTGCTGGTCGCCGGCAATGCCGGCAATGGGGATTTCGGCACCCAAAAGTTCCTGAATGCTGTTGCCGAAGACCCCGCTGGAGGCTTTGACTTCCGGCAGCATGGCCCGCGGTATGTTGAGTGCCTCCAGCATTTTTGCATCCCACTGCAATGTGTTGATATTGAAGAGAAGGGTTCTGGAAGCATTGGAAAAATCCGTTGCGTGGACCTTGCCTCCGGTCAGCTTCCACAACAGCCAGCTGTCAACCGTGCCGAAGAGCAGGTCGCCTTTTTCGGCTGAAGCTCTGGCTCCGGGAATGTTTTCGAGTATCCAGTGGACCTTGGTGCCAGAAAAATAGGCATCGACGACGAGGCCCGTTGCGGAGCGAACGTGCTCCTCCATGCCCTCCTCAATTAGACGCTGGCAAATGCCGGCCGTTCTGCGGTCTTGCCACACTATGGCATTGCAAACCGGCTGTCCGGTGAGCCTGTTCCACACAACGGTGGTCTCCCGCTGGTTGGTGATGCCTATGGCCAGTATTTCCGAAGGTGAAATTCCCGCTTTGCGAATGGCATCTTTTGCCGTTTCCATTTGAGATTGCCAGATCTCATCCGGATCGTGTTCCACCCAGCCCGGATGCGGGTAGTGTTGGGTGAATTCCTTTTGGGCCACACTGATGATGTGCCCGTTTTCGTCAAATACTATGCTTCTGGAACTGGTTGTTCCCTGGTCGAAAGCGAGGATGTATCGGCTCATAGTCAAATTGGTTTGCTGGTTCAAAATTGAAGTCCGGCAAAATAGCAACTGATCTCAGAAGTACAAATTGGTATTGGCTATTGCAGCTACAGCCTTGCTTTCAGGAAGAGAGAAAGCAACAAGATTCCGAAAATGATCATGGCTAAAATCGGAGCGCTTTCCATGCACACGATGCCCAGGATGAGCAGAAGAAAAGAGACGATGGCATAGATGAAATTTTCCATGCCCCGAAAGATTCAAATCCGGTGCCAGTGAGATGACTATATGGCGAAACTTTCTCCGCAGCCGCAGGTGCGGGAGGCGTTGGGGTTGTTGAAGGTGAAGCCTTTGCCATTTAGGCCTCCGGAGAATTCAAGGGTAGAATTGAAGAGATACAGCAGGCTTTTCAAATCAGTGACAACCTTCACGCCGTTGTCCTCAAACTCCTGGTCATCCGGCCTTGGCTGGTTGTCGAAATCCATTTGATAAGTGAGGCCGGAGCAGCCACCACTGGTCACCGATACCCGGACGAAATACTCGTCGCCCCAGCCTTCTTTCTCTTTGATCTCGATGATCTTCTGTTTGGCGCTGTCAGCTACATGTATCATCTTTCAATGTGGTTGGTGAGCAATAATGGATTTAAAGTGCAAAGATAAACGCTGTGCTGCTATTTAAGTTGACGTGTTCTGGCGGCTCAAAAATCATTCAGCAGCCCCTCTTTCCACATTTCCCAAACGGGACTGATTTTCCGAAGCTTTTCTACACCGGTTTTTACCAGCTCGATGGCACGGTTTACATCTTCGGCTGTGTTGAACCTGCCCAGGCTGAAGCGGATGCTGGAGTGGGCCATTTCGTCGGAAAGGCCCATGGCCGTAAGCACGTGGGAAGGGTCAAGGGAAGCAGAAGTGCAAGCTGATCCGGATGAAACGGCCAACTTCTGATTGAAAGTAGCCATCAGTTTTTCTCCCTCCACACAGCGGAAGGAAATGTTTGAGACATTGGGAAGCCGATGGGTCCTGCTGCCGTTGACGAAGGCTTCTTCAATCGTCAAAAGGCCGGATTCTAGCTGGTCTCTCAAGGTGGCCACCCGCCCGGCCTCAGCCTCCATTTCTTTCGTCGCAATTTGGAGTGCAGCTCCCAGGCCAACGATTCCGGGAACATTCAAAGTGCCTGAACGCATGCCCCTTTCATGGCCTCCACCGTGTATTTGCGCACTCAGCTTTACACGCGGTTGTGCACTGCTCACATAGAGCCCCCCCACCCCTTTGGGGCCGTAAATTTTATGACCTGAAAAAGCGAGCAGATGGACTCCTACCTCTTTCGGTTTCACTTCGATTTTACCCACCGCCTGGGTGGCATCGCTGAAGAGCAGCACGCCTTTTTCTTCGCAAATCGCTGCAATTTCACGCATGGGTTGAAGCACACCGGTTTCGTTGTTGGCCCACATCACAGCCACCAGAACGGTTTTGTCAGTAATGGCCTCTCGAAGTTCGTTCAAATCGATGAGGCCCTCCCGATCCACGTTGAGGTAGGTGACGGTGGCGCCGCGTTTTTGGAGGGCTTTGCAGGTGTCCAGCACCGCTTTGTGCTCGGTTTTTACGGTGATGATGTGATCACCTTTTGAGGCGTAAGCCTCGAAGATGCCTTTGATGGCCAGGTTGTCGCTCTCGGTGGCTCCGGAGGTGAAGACAATTTCCTTCGGTAAAACTCCGAGTGCGGCAGCAATGCGCTCACGGGCTTTGTCAACGGCGTCTTCGGCTTCCCAGCCAAAGGTGTGGCTCCGGCTGGCAGCATTGCCAAACTTTTGCGTGAAGTAGGGTAACATTTCCTCCAGCACCCGCGGGTCGCAGGGCGTGGTGGCGTTGTTGTCCATGTATATTCTCTCTTGCATCTCGATTTACATTTTGGCAAAGGTAGGCGGTGAAAAAGGTATGTAAAATAATCATCTGGACAAGATGAATGGCATTTCTTAATCTTGTGTTTGTGCTTTTCCAGGTTAAGGTGCATCTAGCAGCCGTGGAACCTGATTGTTGTACCCGCCAAATCTCAAACCATGAAATACATCGCATTCCCCCTCTTGATTGCATTGCTGACGGGATTCGTCTTTGCCTGCAATTCCTATCCGAAAACCACCAAAACTCAACCTGTTGAGAACATGAACGATCTGACGACTTTATGGAAACAAATCGACAGCCTTGAAGTGAAAGGGCTCGTCCAATCTGCTTTTGAAAAAACCGGCGAATTCATTGCCCTGGCAAGAAAAGAAAACAAACCGGATTACCTAGTTGCCGGCATCATGCGAAAGGCTGGCTACATGCCCGAACTGAAGGAAGGTGGATTGCCGGAGGCGATTGCATTTGTCGAAGAAGAAATCAATGCCAGCACCTACCCTGTCAAGCCCCTGCTCCAGTCTTACCTGGCACAATCCTATTCCAATTACCTCGAGCAAAACATCTGGAAATTCCGCGACCGTACGGATGTCGGGCAGGCTCCCTCGGATGACATCACTACCTGGACCATCCGGCAATTTGAAGAGAAGATCAGGGGGCTTTACTGGGCTTCTCTTTACGACGAAAAACTCAAAACGGAACCCATCGCCAATTTTGCTTTCCTGCTGGCCGACAGCAGCAACAGCCACCTGCGCCCTACCCTCTTCGACCTTTTGGCTGTCCGGGCCCTGGATCACTTTGCCCATGACGCATCCTGGCTAACCAAACCCGTCTATCAATTTGAGATGGACCAACCCGAAGTGCTGGCTCCCGTGGAGGTGTTCGTCTCTTGGCGAGCCGAAACCAAAGACACAGCCTCCTATCAATTGCAGGTGCTGAAGCTCTACCAGGAATTGCTGTCGCTGAGATTGGCGCAAGCCGAAGAATACCCTGAAGCCCTGTTGGATGTAGACCTCAAACGCCTCGATTATGCGCTTGGGCAGGCAGTTTTCGAGAACAAGGACAAAGCCTATCTGGAAGCGCTGGATGCATGGAGCAACAAGCTGCAAGGGGATGAATTGCAAACGCTGGTTCAACACAAGTTGGCTGCCTGGTATCAAAAAAAAGGAAGCAATTACAATGCGCTCAAAGACAAGTTTACCGAAGGTGAAGACCCCGCAAAATGGTACCTGAAAAAAGCGGTTGAGATATGCGAAAAGGCCATTGCCAATTACCCCGAGTCAAAAGGGGCTGGTCTTTGCAAAATGATAAAAGCGCGGATTGAGATTCCTGAACTGTCCATCACTTTGGAAGAAAACGTGCCGCCCGGCAGGCCGGTTTTGTGCCGTTTGGAATACAAAAACCTGGATGAGGCCACGGTCAGGGTTTTCAGAATGAACCAGAAGCGAAATGAGGAGTGGCGGTTGATAGGGACTGAAAACAACGCCACGGAAAAACGCATCCGCTTCCTTTCCAGTTTGCCCGCCGTGCAAACCCGGGTTTTCGAATTACCCAACGATGGAGATTACCAGGAGCATGCAGTGGAACTGGGACTGGATGAATTGAGCTATGGCGAGTACCTGGTGGTTGTCTCCGAAAAACAGGAGCTCGATCAGTCCTCTGCCGTTCATTATACCAGGATTCAGGCCACCAATCTGGGCCTGTGGCAGCGCGATGACGACAGCGGCAGGCCGCATTTCGTCGTTTATCATCGTCAGAATGGCGGTCCGGTTCAAGGTGTCAGCGCCGATTTTTTTGAGGACCGCTACGACAGCCGCACCCGCACCTCCAATATGCTGAAATTCGGAACGAGCAGTTCCGACAAAGACGGCTTCATTTTCTTCCCTTCGGGTAAAAATGTGCGGCGATTCTCCATGCTGCTGCATTACAAGGATGACAGCCTGCGGCTGGAACGCAACTTCTACAATTACCCTGGAGATTCGCACACTAAAGCCTATGAAAGGTCTATCGTTCTCCTCGACAGGAAGATCTACAGACCCGGTCAGACCGTGTATTTCAAAGTTTACGGCTTGTACATCGATCAAAAGAGAATGCCTTCGGCACTGGTGAACAAAGCTGTGCGGGTAACCCTGAAAGACGCCAACTACCAGGAAGTCTCCTCCCTGGAGTTGCGGACGAATGAATACGGGACCGCCCACGGTCAATTCGTTTTGCCGACGAAAGGAATGACCGGCAGCTTCCAGTTGGAGAGCAGCATCGGTGGCAATGCTGTTTCGTTTCGCGTGGAGGATTACAAGCGTCCAAAATTTGAAGTGGTGCTGAACAATCCTCAAAGCGCTCACCGCCTGGGTGATACCGTGGTGCTGACTGGCCAGGCAAAAGCCTATGCAGGTTTCAATCTGGATGGTGCCCGGGTCAAATGGCGGGTGGTTCGGGAAGCCCGCTTTCCCTGGCTGCCCTGGTGGTACCGCAGGTGGTTCCCCGTCAGCAGCGAAAGCCGGGAGATTGCTCATGGAGAATCGATGACAGATGCCAATGGCGAATTCACTATCTCCTTCCCTGCCCTGCCCGATAAAAGCGCTGACCCTGCTCTGCGGCCGGAATTTCATTTCACCATCTACGCCGATGTGACCGACCTGAACGGCGAAACCCAAAGCAACCAAAGCGTCGTTGTGGTGGGAGAAGAGGCCATCCGGCTGGATGCCAAAATCGGTGGTGAGGTCAGAATCGACCAGCTAAACCAAGTTCAACTGGTGACCGAAAACCTGAACGGGGAACAATTGGCCGTAGGTGGCGAATACAAACTGGAGCGACTGAAAGCCCCGCAAGGATTTTTCATCGACCGGAAATGGGACTTGCCCGATCAGGCATATTACAGCAATGATGGGTTCAAGCGGCTGTTCCCGAACGTAGCCTGGGAACTGGAGGACCAACCCGAAACATGGCCAATTGAGCGAATCCTGCTTTCCGGTGAATTTGATTCCGGAAAATCGGATGAACTAAACCTCCGGGCAAAAGGTCTTGATGCAGGTTGGTATGTACTCACCCTTCGGGCAACCGACCCCTTCGGCAAAGAGGTTGTGACCCGGAAATATTTCATGGTATATGACGATCAGACTGAAGATCTGCCCACAACGCAGCCGATATGGACCCGGGTGAATACCGGACCTTACGAGCCTGGACAAATAGCTGAAGCTTTGTTCAGGGCCCCGGGCAAAACGCATGTGCTGGTGGAACTGATGCGGGGAAATGAGGTGTTGAAGCGCGATTGGATTCCCTTCGGAAAATTGACTCGGTGGACTTACGAAGTTCAGGAGGCCGATCGCGGCAATTTGCAGTTCTACGTCAACTGGGCAGGCTACAATCGTAGCCTGAACAACAAGCACACCATCGCAGTGCCCTGGAGCAACAAAGAACTGAAAATCAGTTTTGAAACCTTCCGCGACAAACTGCTGCCCGGCCAGGAGGAAGAATGGCGCATCCGCATCAGCGGTGCCGGTGGCGAGGCCGTTGCTGCTGAAGTGCTGGCTTCCATGTACGATGCCTCGCTGGATGCCTTCGTTAACAACGACTGGCGATGGGACATCTGGCCAAATTGGTACAGTAGCCTGCGTTACAACGGTCTTGCTGAGGATCTGAGCTATGCCAGCAGGTTGAAGACCTGGTCCACCAGTGTGCCTTTTCCCGAAGGAATTAGCTTGCCCACATTGATCGGATATGCATTGGATGGATACGCAAGAAGGCTCAGGTCCAGGGCCTATGAGAAAACAGATGTAATGTACATGAAGGCAGAAGCTCCCGGGGTCGAAATAGCCGCAGCCGCGGTCCCCCAGGAAGCAGACTCAGCGGCATTGATGCAGGAGGAGCAAAAGCCGGAATCTCCTGCCCAGGCTGAGCCGCCCGTTCCTCAAATCCGTGAAAACCTGAACGAAACCGTTTTCTTCAAGCCCGAGCTCCGCACCGATGCCAATGGAGACGTGGTCATTGCATTCAAAATGAACGAGGCGCTGACCAAATGGAAATTTCGTTTGTTGGCCCATACCAAACTTTTGGAAGCCGGATTGGCAGTGAAAGAGGTCGTGACGCAAAAGGACCTGATGGTCGTTCCAAATCCGCCGCGCTTTTTCCGCGAAGGCGATGAGATCGAATACACCGCCAAAGTGGTCAACCTGACGGATCGCCCCTTGCGGGGCAATGCCCAGTTGCAAATGGTGAATCCGCTCAATTCCATGCCGGTCTATAAATGGCAGGACAATCCGCAGTTCAACAGCAATTTTGAAGTGCCGGCCAATGGTTCTGCCCAACTTGCCTGGCGTTTCAAAGTGCCGGATGTGGCCGAAGTTCCGGTCATCGAAAACACCGTCATGGTCTGGGCAGGCGATCAGTCGGATGGTGAGCGCAATGTGACACCGGTGCTCTCCAACCGCATGTTGGTAACGGAAAGCCTGCCACTGAATGTGAGAGGCCACCAGCAAAAGGAGTTTGTTTTCGATCGCTTGCGCAATGCGGACTCCCCCACCCTCAGCCACCAGGGGCTCACGCTGGAGTTCACCAGCAATCCGGCCTGGTATGCCGTGCAGGCCATGCCCTACCTGATGGAGTATCCTTACGACTGCTCTGAGCAGATCTTCTCCCGGTTTTATGCCAACAGCCTCGCCGCCTCGGTTGCCAACTCGACACCGAAAATCAAGGCTGTTTTTGATCGCTGGCGCAACGAGGGAGCCGGGGCCATGGAAAGCAACCTGAGTAAAAACCAGGAGCTGAAAACGGCCCTGCTGGAAGAAACCCCCTGGGTGCTCCAGGCGCAGGATGAAGAGACCCAAAAGCGCAACATCGCCTTGTTGTTTGACCTGAACCGTATGGGCGATGAAGCCCTCACCGCCCTGCAGAAGCTTCAAGAAAGACAACTGCCCGGTGGTGGCTGGCCCTGGTTCGCCGGTGACCGTGACAACTGGTACATCACTCAATACATCGTGGAAGGCTTCGGCCGCCTGCGCCGTCTGGGTGTCAATGATTACGTCACCGATCCGCAATGGGCAGAGATGATCCGATCTGCTATGCTTTATTGCGACGAAAGAATGATAGAGCGCTACGAAAAGCTGGCTAAGCAAGTTGCCGAAGGAAAAGCCAAATGGGAAGATGACCACCTGGACTACCTGGCAGCACACTACCTCTATGCAAGGTCATTTTACCTTGACCCGGCCCTGAGTGCAGGAAAGTCCAACCGTCCTTCCGGCGAAACTGCGCTCATACCATTGGAAGGCAAAGCCAGGCAGGTTTATGACTACTACCTGTCGCAGGCTGAAAAATACTGGCTGGACAGGAACAACTACACGCAAGGCATGTTGGCGCTGGCCCTGAACCGGAGCCAGAAAGAGGAAGCTGCCATGGGTATCGCACGCTCATTGAAAGAGCGGTCAATTGTCAATGAAGAATTGGGCATGTACTGGAACTACCCCGGTGGCTGGTGGTGGTACCAGGCACCCATCGAGACGCACGCACTGATGATAGAAGTGTTTGCCGAGGTGGCACAGGACCAGCAGGCGGTGGATGAACTCCGCATCTGGCTGCTGAAGAACAAACAGACCAATCACTGGAAAACAACCAAAGCAACTGCCAACGCCGTGTATGCCCTGTTGATGAATGGCAGCAACTGGCTGGACTCTCAACCGGTCAATGTTAAGCTCGGCAATGACGACTGGGTGAATCGCCAAATTGCCGAAGCACAGCAAAGTGCTGAAGCAGGAACAGGCTACTTCAAACTGCGCCTCAACGGTGAGGATGTGACTCCTGACCTGGCCAATGTGAAAGTGGAAAACCCCAACGACGGCATCGCATGGGGTGCAGTGTATTGGCAATACTTTGAGCAGCTTGACAAGATCACCTCCTTCCGGGAAACGCCGCTGACGCTCAGTAAATCGCTCTTCAGGGTGGTCAACACCGATGAAGGAGAAAAACTGGAACCATTGGTGGAGAAAAACCTGAAGGTAGGTGACAAGGTGGTAGCCAGAATCGAGCTGAAGGTAGACCGGGACATGGAGTACGTCCACATGAAAGACATGCGGGCCAGCGCCTTTGAGCCCGTAAATGTTTTGAGTACTTACAAATGGCAGGGTGGATTGGGCTACTACGAAAGCACCCGTGACGCTTCTACCAATTTCTTCTTCTCCAGGTTGCCGAAGGGCAGCTATGTCTTCGAGTACAGGATGAAGGTGACCAACCGGGGTTCTTTCTCCAACGGCATCACCACCATTCAGTGCATGTATGCCCCGGAATACACCAGCCATTCGGAAGGAGAAGTTGTCGAAGTGAAATAATTTCTGAAAAAGTTAAAGTGCTGCCAACTTTTTGGTCAATGGCCGGCACATTGTTTCAGACGGCGGTTGTTGGCGAGGCTTTTGTAAAAATTTTAACGAGCATAAAGCCTTTTCATAAAACCAAACATGAAATACAGCCGTTAGTCAAACAGTTAGTAAGTCGGTTTCAAGTTTCATACTAATTAGTGAGAGTAAATGTGTCGCAGCCGGATTAACCACCGGCTGCCTTTTTTTATGCCTGTTCCGAAGCTTCCCTGATGATCTTTTTGAGCATTGAAATCTGACCGATGTGGTAGTTGCTGTGCTCACAAATTCCGGTCAGGTTGCGGTAATAGTTGCCGTATTTTTCTTTTACAAAGACCTCAGCAAGCTTGGAATCATCCAGTCCAGCCACGATTTCTATCATCTCGTCAGCTTCCTTCCACACTTTATTCAAAAGCTGCTCCCAGTCCGCCTGGCTCTTAATCGGAGGCAGGTCAAAGCTGTATTTGTCGTGTGCGGTCAATGGCTTGCCCTTGAGCACTCCCAGCACGGCTTCGACATAATAGTTGATGTGAAAGACCAATTCGGCAATGGTGTTCAGCGAGTCAACCCTGGTAGTGGCCATCTTCCAATCAACTCCTTCCAACGCCATTTTTAGGTTGACACCGGTGGCGTTGGGTCCGTAATGGAAACCTTTGATCTGTTCTGAAATTTGGCGGGGAAGGTTCATTTGTCTGAAAATTTTGTGGGTTTAGGACGGAAAGATAGTGCATACACTTTCATCGGGTACTTTTGGCGCTCTTCATAAACTAAAATCCAGGCAATATGAAAAAGCGAGTGATCGGCATCGGCGGCATCTTCTTCAAATGCAAAGACAATGACAAGATGAGAGAATGGTACACCCGGCATCTTGGCATCGAATCGGAATCCTGGGGCGCCGTTTTCAAATGGCGACGACATGACAAGCCCGAAGAAGAGACCTACACCGCCTGGAGCCCCTTCAAAGGCGATACGGATTATTTCTCCCCTTCTGAACACGACTATATGATCAACTACCAGGTGGAAAACCTTGAAGAACTGCTCAAGACCCTGAAAGCCGAGGGCGTCCAAATCGTCGGTGAAATGCAGGATACCGAATTCGGAAAGTTCGGCTGGATACTTGACCCGGAAGGCCGTAAAATCGAGCTGTGGGAACCACCTAGAAAATGAGGAATTGAAGAACTGAGGATACGAGGAACTGACAGCGCTAGGGTTGCCCAAATTCGCTCGCTGACGCCATTCTGAATTCCTTATTCCTTATTCCTTTAGAATGTCCGAGCTCCCGCTGTTGCAATAACCCACCCGTTGCTCGTCCCGAGCTGTGCTCGGTGACGGGAGTAAGTTGCGGCCTCTGGCCGTTTTTCAATGACTGTGCTGTCGTGGAGGTTGGCAATAACAACCTTCACTTGCTCATTTCCTCGATTCCTCAATCCCTCCCCCCCTTCGTCAAAAAATAGTCAGAAAAACTTTGGAAACTTTCGAACCTTTTAAAGTTTCCCTTGTTTTGCACCCGTTCTTTTTTAGCCAAGCAATCTGACTATGGAATTGAGAGATGAAATTGTACAACGTGCCGAAAAGCTGTTCATGAAACTGGGCATCAAAAGTGTCACCATGGATGACATCGCCCGAGAGCTCGGCATTTCCAAGAAAACCCTTTACCAGCATTTTGACAAGAAAGACCAGTTGGTGGAACAAGTGATTCTCAGCCACAACAACGAGAGTCATTGTAAAATGATCTCCATCCATCAGCATGCTGAAAATGCGCTCGACGAGATACGTCAAATGGGGGCCTATATCATTGACAAGGTGAAAGATGTATCTCCTTCCGTCCTCTTCGATTTGCGAAAATACTACCGGAAAGTTTGGGAACTGATGACCACCAAGCAGGATGAGCATGTCATTGGCTGCATGAAGGCCAATCTGCTCAGAGGGATTCATGAAGGACTCTTCCGGGACGACATGAACGTGGAGATCGTCGCCAGGATTTACGCAAAAGCGGCCTATACCATTGTTGATGAGCTGGCCAACTCCAGTTCTGAATTTACCCGAAGGGAATTGATAAGAGAATTGCACGACTACCACGTGCACGCCATTGCCACACCCAAAGGTCTGAAACTGTGGCAACAGTATGTGGACGACATCCACTACAAAGAACCAATTACTGAATAACCCTAAACTATAAACCCTACACCCTAAACTTTAAACCAACCTAACGACCATGTACCCGACGAAAAATCACCCGACATTTTTACTGCTTTTGTTGGCCTGGGTTGTGATGGTTCCCTCCTTCGGTCAAACTCCCTTGGACCTCAAGACCGCCATGCAGTACGCCATGACCAACCATGCGGAAGTGCAGCGTGCGGCGCTGGAGGTGGAGAAAGGCCGTGAACTGGTTCGGGAATCCATCGCTACCGGACTGCCGCAGGTAGGCGTCAATGCCCAGATGGTTTACAACCCGTCTTTGAGAACCAGCTTGGTTCCTGCTGAGTTTTTTGGCGGCCCGGCTGGCCAGTTTCAATCGATAAAATTTGGAACCAACTGGAACGGATCCAGCTCCATTTACCTCAATCAGATGCTCTTCAGCAAAACCTGGCTGATGGGCGTACGGGCCAGTTATGCGGTCAATGACTTTTACAAACTGGTGCTGGACAAGACCAAAGAGGATGTGGCTTATGAAGTAGCCAAAATGTATTACCAGGTGCAGCTGTCGAGGGCGCAGAAGGGCATCCTGGAAGCCAACCTGGAACAGGTGAAAGGCCTTTACAAGACCATCTCGAAACAGTTTGAACAGGGTCTTGCCACCAAAACCGATGTTGAAAGGTTGCAGGTTCAGCAGTTCAACCTGGAAACGGAGCTCAAAAACCTGGATCTCTACATCCGGCAGGCGGAGCAGGCCCTCAAGTTCGCCATGAACATGCCATTGGATACGGAAATCATCATGACTGACAGCATCTCAGAGCAGCACCTTGACGAGGTTGACCAGTTGATGCTGCAACCGGCCTTTGCCCAAAAGACCGACCTGATGGTGCTCAAACAACAGATGAAGCTGTACGACCTGGACGAGCGCCGCTGGCAGGCGGGTTATTTCCCTTCTCTTTCTTTCTTCGCAAACTACAATTACGAATGGCAGGCCAACAGCCTGAACGATTTTGGCACCGGACAAAACTGGTCCAACTTCTCTCAAATCGGGGTCAGGCTCCAGGCCCCCATTTTCGACGGCTTTTACAAAGACAGCAAACGACAAACCGCCATGCTGAACAAAAGGCAGGTGGGCATCCAATTGGACCATGCCCTCGCCGGCCTTCAATTGCAGCACGAAAATGCCATTACCACCTTGCGTGCCCAGCAGAACACCCTGCAGTCCCTTCGGGAAAATATCCGTGTGGCTGAGGATGTGTACGACATTGCGCAGAAGCGCTACCAGCAAGGCATAGGCAATATCGTCGAACTCCTGGATGCAGAGTCCTCGTTGCGAAGCGCACAGGCGAATTACCTGACGGTGTTGGCGCAGCTGAAGCTGGCAGAAATCGACCTGCTGCATGCCAACGGAAAACTGACCCAGTTGGGACGCTAAACAGTATCGACCAAGAAATCACCCACTTTCAATCATCCCCAATTTTGAAGAATCATGAACCGTAAAAGAATCATCAAAATCGTTTTGTGGACCATAGGGCTGGCAGCCCTCACCTGGTGGATTTCCACCACCCTTTCCGAAAACAAGGAAACCCTGGAAGTAAACTCCCGTCTTTCACAGATTAGCAACACGGTGGTTCCAGTCATTCCCGGCACGGTGGAAACCGTTTCGTATGACGGCAGTTTTGACGCCCTCGGCAACTTTGCCCCCAACAAGCTGGTGCCGGTGATGAGCGAGGCTTCCGGAAAGATCGTCGAACTCAATTTTGACAACGGAAGCTTTGTGAAAGAAGGCACCGTGATGGCTAAAATCGATGACGACCTTTTGAAAATCGAACTGGAAACCACCCGGAACAACCTGAAAAAAGCCGAAAATGACCTGGCCCGGTTGCAAGCCCTCATCGGAGAAGGCGGGGTGACCCAGCAACAGGTGGACGACGCCACCATCGCCATCGACAACATCCGGTCGAAAATCAAAGCGCTGGAAAAGCAGATCAGCATGACTTCGGTCAAAGCTCCCATCACCGGCTTCGTTTCCAACAAAATGGTGGAGAAAGGCTCCCTGGTCAGTCCTGCCGTACAGTTGGCGCTCATCACCAATACCAGCAAGATGAAGTTGCAGGTGTACCTCACCGAAGACCAGGTGGTGCATGTACACAAGGGCCGCGAAGTGCAGGTGACTGTGGATCAATTCCCTGACCTGGACCTCAAAGGCCGGGTGAGTTTCATCGACGTGAATGCCACACCCAACAAGCGCTACCTGGTGGAGGTGGAATGTCCCAATCCCGGCAGTGTGCTGCGTTCCGGAATGACAGCCACCGCACACTTCGGCAATGGCGGTCCGGTGGAAGTGCTGGCCATCCCCAGGGAGGCCATCGTCGGAAGCCTGCAGGACGCCAAAGTCTATGTGCTCGACGGCAAAAAGGCTGTGCTTCGGCATGTGCAAACAGGGCGGATAATTGGCGAAAAGGTGGAGATCCGCTCCGGCCTGGAGAAAGGCGAGTCCATTGTGGTCTCCGGTCAGATCAACCTCGAAGACGGCAAAGCCATCCGTGTGGCCAACAAGGACAAACAGTGAATAAATCCTGAAACCACCCACTAAAAATCATCCGGCAACATGTCAATCACAGAAATATCCATAAAACGGCCCTCCCTGATCCTCGTGATCTTCATCGTGCTGATGGGGGCAGGTTTGTTCAGCCTGAACAAACTCAGCATGGAGCTGATACCGAAGTTCGATGCACCTTTCGTCATTATCAACACGGTTTATCCCGGGGCCAGCCCCGCAGAGGTCGAAAACTCGGTCACGCGGGTGATCGAGGATGCGGTGTCGAACATGGAGGGCATCGTAAGCATGCGAAGCACCTCATTTGAAAGTGTGTCATTTGTCTTCGTCGAAATGAAAGACGGGACCGACGTTGACAAGGCCATTGCCGACGCCCAGCGACGCATCAATGCAGTGGCTGCCCGCCTGCCCGACGATGCAGAACCTCCGGCGCTGACAAAATTTGCTTCCGATGAATTTCCGATCCTCAGTGTCGGCGTCTCGGCAGACCTTTCTGAAACCGAGCTGTACGATGTTGTCAAAGACCGCCTGAAACCCGCCATTTCCTCCATTGAAGGCGTCGGGAACATCAACATCATCGGCGGTCAGGAGCGGGAAATCAAGGTACTGTTGAACCGTGCAGCGCTGGAGTCGAAGGGCATCAACATGCTGCAGGTGGTGCAGGCCTTGCAGACCGCCAACCTCGATTTTCCGACGGGAAAACTTGAGAATGAGAATGAGCAGATCACCATTCGCCTTTCAGGAAAATTCCAATCTGTTGACGACATCCGGAACCAGGTGGTGGCGGTGGACAAAAACACCGGTGCCAAGGTCAAGCTCTATGAAATTGCCGAAGTAAGCGACAGTAAAAAAGACCTGGTAAACCTCAGCCGGGTGGATGGCAAGACCGCTCTTGGTTTGCAAATCTCCAAAACCACCGACGCCAACGCCGTTGCGGTTGCTGACGAAGTGCTGGCGCTGTTGGACAAGCTGGAGCAGCAGTATTCCGACAAAAAAATGGAGTTCAGTGTCGCAAACAACCAGACCACCTTTACGAAAGACGCCGTAGACGCTGTCGAGCATGACCTCTTGCTTGCCATCGTTTTGGTGGCCGTTGTGATGTTGTTTTTCCTGCATTCCTTCCGCAACGCACTCATCGTCATGCTGGCCATTCCAACATCGCTGGTGTCCACCTTGCTGATGATGTACGCGTTCGATTTTACGCTCAACCTGATGACCTTGCTGGCCATGTCGCTGGTCATCGGCATCCTGGTGGACGATAGCATTGTGGTGCTGGAAAACATCTACCGCCACCTCGAAATGGGCGAGCGACCGCGCAAGGCCGCCTTGATTGGTCGAAATGAGATCGGCTTTACGGCGCTGTCCATCACCCTGGTGGACGTGGTGGTGTTCGTGCCCATTGCGCTGACCTCCGGCATCGTCGGTAACATCATGCGGCAGTTTGCACTGGTGGTGACCTTTTCCACCCTGATGTCCTTGTTTGTTTCCTTCACGCTGACGCCCATGCTGGCGAGCCGTTTTTCGAAGGTGGAAAAATTTGAGGGCCGGACATTGGGTGGAATCATTTTCGGTGGGTTTGAGCGCATGCTGAAGCGCATCACCAACTGGTATGGTCGCGTGGTCAGCCGCCTGCTGAATCCGGTGAAGGTCCCCTACCCCGCTTTTCTTCGCAAACGCAATGCCCCAGCCGAAGCAAAACAGCATTTCAATGTTTACCTGCTGGCCACTGGGATGTTGATGCTGGTATTTTACCTCTTCGTCAGCTCATTCAGTCTCGTCAGCAACGGTTATATCGGTACGGCTTTCATCAATCCCGGCGACCGGGGAGAGTTCATCATGCGGCTCGAGCTGCCCAAAGATGCCACCCTGAAAGAGTCCAACCTGGTTGCGCTGAAAGCCGAGGAATACCTCTCGAAAAAGAAAGAGATTACCGGTATCTTCACCACTGTGGGTCTGCGAACAGGTATGTTGAATGCCCAGAGCATGCCTTACGTTACGGAGATGACCCTGAAGCTGGTTCCGCAAGACCAGCGGGATGGCGTGGTCACTGACCTGTACGCCCAGCGCACCAAAAACGAGCTGGAGATGTTACTGCCGGGTGTAAAAGTCTCTGCAGCTCCCGTTTCCTACTTTGGAGGGGCTGACCAGTCTCCCATTCTCATTTACATCAGCGGCGACGACCACGAGGAGGTGATGCAATACGCCACCAAAGTGCTCGATAAAGTGAAGGCCATTCCCGGAACGGTGGAAACCGAGCTTTCAATCGAGGAAGGTAACCCTCAGATAAGTGTGAAAGTGAACCGTGAGCTGATGGCACAATACGGATTGAGCATGGCTGCCGTCGGCGCCACCATGCAAACCGCATTCAATGGAAACACCGATGTGAAGTACCGCGACGGCTCGAAAGAATACGATGTCAACATCCGGTTGGATGAATTCAACCGCAACGACGTGGAAGACATCGCCAACCTGGTCTTTGTAAACCCAGAAGGCCGTCAGATTCGCCTGCGGCAATTTGCCGACGTGGTGCAGACCACCGGACCCAACCAGCTTGAACGCCACAACCGCCTTCCGTCGGTAACCATCCGGAGCAATGCGCTGGGGCGCCCAACCGGAGATATTGGGGTGGACATAAAGCGCCTGTTCAGTGAAGAACTGCCACCCCCTGCAGGCATCAACATCATTTATGACGGCGACCTGAAAAACCAGGAAGAGGGCTTTGGCAGTTTGGGACTGGCCTTCCTTGCCAGCATCTTGCTGGTGTACCTCATCATGGTGGCCTTGTACGACAGTTGGGTATATCCTTTCGTCGTAATGTTTTCCATCCCTGTAGCCATTATGGGGGCTTTGCTGGCAATGGCCCTTTCACTCAGCGTGCTCGACATCTTCTCAATCATGGGTATGATCATGATGGTAGGTCTGGTGGCCAAAAACGCCATCCTGCTGGTTGACTTTGCCAACAAGGCAAAAGAGGAGGGCTGGAACACCCACGATGCCCTCGTTGAAGCCGGTAAAGTGCGTCTGCGGCCAATCCTGATGACCACCCTGTCCATGGTGATTGGATTCCTGCCTATTGCCCTTGCCAAAGGAGCAGGAGCCGAATGGAAAAACGGCCTCGCATGGGCCCTGATCGGTGGTTTGTCCTCCTCCATGATCCTGACCCTGATGGTGGTGCCCGTCATGTACCTCTTTATGGACGGCCTTAAAGACCGCTTCAACAATTTCATGAAGCGCCTCGGCATTTTCTCCGATACCGGTGAAGACGATGACGATTGGAACAACGGTTCAGACAAGAAAGGTAAAATCCTGCCGGAGCCCGAACTGGCAGGTGTATGATACATCCATCAAACATTCCTATTTCAGGCCCGGCAAATTGCCGGGCTTTTTTTGTGCCCAGGAACTTTTAGGTATTCCTCAATTGCTTATTGATGTTGCAATTCAAAGGAGTGTTGAATGCTATTATTCTGAGAGGGTATTATTCCTATTTAAGAAAGTCGTTAACTGCCTTACGGATTTCCGACTTAACGAAGGGCCAAGTAATGTTCTTGTGGAAAACCATCGGATCTGCGTACTGTTCTGCATCCTCGAAATAGGTAAGGCTCTTAACGATGTGAAACACCTCATGCTGTTTAAATTTTTCTTTGAATAAGTTGAGCATCTCTTCCAAGGTCAATTTATTCAACAAGAAGTAAACATCATAAAAATCCTTTTTGCTTCCACGCTGAGCAATGGCCTTTAATTTCATAGGTGCAATGTCCCTTATGTCAAGCATTCTAATTCCATTGTCAGTAAGAGGTTCGAACAGTATGGGGTATCCCATTTTTACAAAATCAACTTTTACATTGTTGATGTAGGTTATAAGCATTGAAGGTTTTTCCGAAACGATTGTAAGGTTGAGATGCCTATTGTTTAAAGAATCAATGAGTTCTGATCCTCGAAATTCATTAGTTGTGAAAAGGTCAATGTCAATAGACGTGCGATGCCCAAACTGTAACGCCAATGCTGTCCCACCAACCAGGAAAAAAGGGTCAATCGCTTGAATTGTCATTAACGTCTTTAATAACTCAAATGTGTTGGGTTCAACTGCGTGAGTTTGTAACATCTGAATTTGGAAATTGGTACATCAAAAAAGGAGCTGCAAAAAGACAAGGTTATCTTATCGAGATAGCGTGCATTAATGAGGACATTTTTGACGGTTTCCTTTCCATAGTATTTCACCATGGCCTGAAATTCCTCGAGTTGGCCTCTCATTGTAATTCGTTCTATAATAGAAGCCTTGTGTTTTTGGAGATCAATTGAGTTTACATCAACGTCCCAGAATAATGATTGTCTGAGTTGCAAGGTCATATCATTTTTGTGTAAAAGTAAGTCAAAGCCTTCTAATTGAGCTACTTACTCCGCTTAAACAGAAAGTAAAAAGGCGTTCCCAGTGCAATCAGCAACAGGCCCAGGCCAGCTTCTCTTGGGCGCTGCATAAGGGTGTTGCCAAGCAGCACGGCACAAAACAGCAGGAACAGGATGGGCACCACGGGAAAACCGAGTACCCTGTATTTGCGGGGAGCATCGGGCATTTTTTTCCGAAGGACAAAGACACCGTAAACCACCAGCCCGTAAAAGATGAACTGGGCGAACACCATCATGTCCGTCAACTGATCGAAAGTGCCGGAAAAGACCAGCACACAGGCCCAGATGGAAAACATGATCAGCGCATTGCCGGGCGTATGGAATTTGCGATGGACAACCGCCGCCTTTTTGAAGAAAAGCCCTTTCTCAGCCATGGCGTAATAAACACGGGCCGCCGTCAGAATGGTGGCATTGGTGCAGCCCAGGGTAGTGATTACGATCAGCACTGAAATGGCCAAAACGCCACCATCGCCACCAAAAGCCCGGATGACTTCCACCGCAGCAATGGTGTTTTCCTGTTTGGCGATTTCCACCATCTGGTCAACCGGAATCACGTACAGGTAACTGAAGTTGACCAGCAGGTAAATGCCGGTGACAATGAGAATGCCGATGATGAGAATCTTCGGAATGTTCACGGTTGGATTTCGGATCTCGTCACCCACGAAGCCGATGTTCATCCAGCCTTCGAAAGCCCAGAAAGCCGCCAGCATGGCCAGGAAAAGTGCTTTGATGAATCCGAAATTTTCTTCGAAAACGGGCGGTGGGTAGGTGCTGGATTCTGCGGTTACATTCGCCAGGCTGCCGTCGCTGAAACCCAATGCAGCGATGATAATGGCAAACAGCGAAACAATGACGATGCTGGTCACCACATTGGCAACCCGACCACCCTGGTGGACACCCCGGTAGTTGACCGCCATCAGTATGAGAATGAGGCAAACGGCGACCAGTTTTACTCCAAGGTTGGAAAAGGGTGTAAAAATGCCAAGTACGGTCATGGTCTCCCATTCGCCACCGAGGATGGGCAGCGATACCACTGCGTTCAACGAATGTGCAAAAACGTAAGCGATGGAAGCGGTGGAAGCCGACTGAATGCAGGCGAAGCTGGCCCATCCGTAAAAGTAGCCCATCTTCTCTCCGTAAATTTCCCGAAGGTAGGCAAAGGGGCCACCGGAAACAGGGATGAGCATGGCGATTTCCGCCACTGTGAGAACACCGAGCAGTGTAACCAACCCGGCCAGCACCCAGGCCAACAGTACCAGCTCCGGAGATTCCAGGTTGAGGGCCATGGGGGCCACCTTTTTGTACACACCCGTTCCGATGATGGAACTGATGAGCAGGACGATGCCGGTGGTAAGGCCGAAGTACTTTACCAGCTTGGTTCCGTTGGTGCTGTTTGAACTCATTTTTCGAAGAGAATTGGTCAACAGGTTTTTTTCTTGCGGCCGAAAGAAAGGAAATGCCGGGCGTTTTACGAAGGGAAGTGACCATCGGCTTGCAAATCAAGTCTAAATTCCATGTTTGAAGCTTGGCATTTGGAAGCTATTTTTGCAAAGAATCAAAGAGCAGGAGAATCAGACCAGCACATTAGTCATGCCCGGAAAAAACCAGCATCCCGAGTTGAAAAAGTACAAGTTCCGCGAACTGAAGCTCTACTCGTCAACGGAATGGCTGGCTGACAACAAGAAGAAGTACCGCCAGGTCTTCGATCGCTGGAATACGGCTTATGTCTATGCCGAACTTTCCTTTTACAACAAGTTTTTTGACGAAGAAGACTGGGATGTGAACGTCCAGTTGCGTTGTTACGCCGTGAAGAAAAACAAGCGGGAGCTGTGCAAGCTCGACTTCTCCCGTAAGGTGACCAAATACGACAACGTGGTTTACATCCGCGAGGGCTGGGGCAACAAGAAGCCGGGTTCATTCTGGAAAAAAGGAACCTATTGCTGGGAAGCATACATCGAAGATGAAAAGGTAGCAACCCGCTATTTCTACATCGAAGACAGTGGCTCTGAGCTCGAGCCGGTTTCACTCACTTACCTCGAGTTGCAGGGCATCCGGCTCTATGAAGGGCCTTACGACGATGTGATCGAGGAAGACCGGGTGTATTACAAGACGTTCGACGAATCGGAAACCCGCTATGTATATGCTGAATTGCTCCTGAAAAACCTTCGGAAAGAGCCCTGGCAATGCGAGTTGTTCATCAAATTTTACAACGATGCCCGGGAACTGAAGGGGCAGGTCGTCCGCCTCAATTCCATCGATGCGGAAAGCGAATACTTCACCCTTACTGCCGGCTGGGGAAGCAATGTTAAAGGCTCCTGGAGGGAAGGCCGTTACACTTGTGAAGTGGTTTTCATGGACCGGCTGCTGGCCGTGCTTCCCTTTGAAGTTTACGATGAATTTGAAGAAGGTATCAACCCCATTTACCTGCCGGGTGCAGACACCAACATCAATTTCGTCCCTCAGGATGACCCCTCTGAAACCCTGGAGGTGGTGATGAAAGAGCTGGACAAGCTGGTTGGTCTGGCTGAAGTCAAACGCAAGGTGCACGAGCACGCACAGTACATCCAGTTTCTGCAGCTGAGGAAGGAAAAAGGGTTCCCCGAAAAAGAGCGGATCAACCTCCATTCGGTTTTCATCGGAAACCCCGGCACCGGAAAAACCACCGTGGCCGGCATGATGGGCAAGCTCTACCGGAAAATGGGTCTGCTATCCAGGGGCCACGTTCACGTCGTTGATCGCTCGGACCTGGTCGGCGAATACATTGGCCAGACGGCCCCGAAAGTAAAGGCTGCAATCGAGAAGGCACGCGGTGGAGTGCTGCTGATCGACGAAGCCTATTCACTGGCCCGCAGCAAAGAAGACAGCAAGGATTTTGGCCGGGAGGTCATTGAAATACTCATCCGGGAAATGTCGGACGGACCGGGCGACATGGCCGTGATTGCCACCGGTTATCCGAAGGAAATGGCCAATTTTCTGGACAGCAACCCCGGTTTGAAATCCCGTTTCAAGCACAGCTTTGAATTTGCTGATTACCTGCCTCAGGAGTTGTCGCAAATCGCTGATATCGCTGCCGAGAAAATGGGAGTGAAGCTTTCGGAAGCGGCTAAAAAACGCATCGATGACATCATCGTGAACGCCTACCGCGACCGCGACCGCACCTTCGGCAATGCCCGCTTTGTTTTTGACCTCATCGAAAAGGCCAAGGTGAATCTTGGTCTGCGCGTGATGGCCACCGAAGACCCGAAATCGCTTGAGCGTGCCCAACTGGAAGAAATCGAATTGCAAGATGTTGAAAATATAGATATCAAACCGCTGAAAGCGCTTCCCCATATCCCCATCGACGAGGCACTGCTGGAAGAATCAATGGAGGAACTGCGGCGGCTGATTGGCCTTGAAAAAATCAAACAGCAGATAGAAGAGCACGTGCAACTGGTGCGGTACCATCGCGAAACCGGCCGCGATGTGCTCAACCGCTTTTACATGCACACGGCGCTCATCGGCAACCCGGGTACCGGAAAAACCACCGTCGCCCGAATTTTGACGAAGATCTACAAAGCGCTGGGTATTCTGGAACGAGGCCACATGGTGGAAACCGACCGCCACGGTCTGGTGGCCGGGTTCGTTGGGCAAACGGCCATCAAAACTGCTGAAAAGATCGATGAAGCCATGGGCGGTGTGCTCTTCATCGATGAAGCCTACAGCCTTACCATGCGCTCCGGAGGAAATGACTTTGGTGATGAGGCCATTCAAACCATTCTGAAAAGAATGGAGGACAACCGGGGGCATTTCTTCGTTTTCGTGGCCGGATATCCCGACAACATGGAGGCCTTCCTCAAGGCCAATCCCGGCCTGAGTTCCCGCTTTGACAAGATCCTGAAATTTGAAGACTACAACCCGGAAGACCTCTACCGCATCGCCATGCAGATGTTTGAGGAGATGGGTGTCGTAGTTGCTCCCGAAGCGCAGGAACACCTCGATAAGTATTTCAAATTCCTGTACCGCTACCGCGACAAGTACTTCGGCAATGCGCGTACCGTTCGCCAGCTGGTTGCCGAAGCCATCAAAAACCAAAACCTGCGTCTGGCGGCGCTCACGCCCGAAGAAAGGGAGAACATCACATCCAATGTGCTGGTGCTGGACGATGTCGCCGAATTCAAAATGGACTCCAGCGGGTTTATCTTCAACAAAAGGGGCATTGGCTTCCGCCGTTCCGACGATTAACGTTAAAACAATGTTGATTTTTTTGTGCCATTCGAAATTGTAGGGTCCATGCTCTACATTTGGGCCATCTATTGACCAAAAAACTTTTTACATGAATTTCAAATCTTTGTTTTCCTTAACCGCATTCCTGGCCATCCTGGCCACCCAAACCACCAAGGCTCAAGTAGATGTAACCGCACAGCCGCTCGGCCTTCTTTTCGGAACTTTCAATTTTGGAGCTGATTTCGCCATCAGTGAAAGCTTCTCTGTGGAAGGCATCATTGGATTCACAAGTCGTTCAGACAGTGGCACCGATTCTGACACCGGTGAACCTTACGATTACGACTACACCGGCATTCCGGTAACCGTCATGGGGAAGTACTACCTCAAGCCCCGCCGCGGTGCTGACCGCTTCTACCTTTCAGGATTTCTCCGTTACATCAACAGGAGTGCTGAATTCACAGGGGGCTCTGATAATGCTGATTTCACCTGGTCCCGTTTTGGGCTAGGCTTTGGTGTTGGCACCAAGATCGTCTCAGAGAAAGGGGTGATCCTTGACCTGGGGCTTGGCATTGGCCGGGCATTCCACAACAAGATCTCCTACGAAGAAAATGGAGACCGCGAAGAAATTGACTGGCCGGGCATCATGTTCCTGCCGCGTCTTGGTGTGGGCTACCGCTTCGGTGGTTGAAAACAATGCTACAACAAACTACAACGGGCACTCCAGTTTTCGGGGTGCCTTTTTTATTGCGCAGTGGCGTGTAGATTTGCCCGAATCAGAAATTATTACCTATGACCAATTTCCTTCGCTTCGCAATTATCAGTTTGCTTTTCATGGCTTGCAATTCCGAAAAGCAGGTGCATAAAATGGAATCGCAGATACATGACCTGAAAGCAGAATTTGCGCCTGACAAGCGTGTGAAACTGTTTGAAGTGAAAGCCGCTCCAAAGGGCCAGGCCGTGTTGCTGAAAGGCAAGACCAACCTGCCGGATGTGAAAGAGCGCCTGTTGTCCTTCGCTTCGCAAAATGAGATAGCGATCATCGATAGCATCCGCGTTTTGCCGGAAGGCGAACTGAAGAAAAGGCCCTTCGGCATCGTCAATGTCAGTGTGGCCAATTTGCGAAGCCAGCCAAAACACTCCGCCGAGCTCTCCACCCAGGCACTGATGGGAGCCGTATTGCGGGTATGGGAGCAGGAAGGAGATTTTTTCCTGGTCCAGACCCCCGACGACTATTTCGGCTGGATGGACGATGGGGGCTTTCTTCCCGCAGATTCCAATCGGGTTCATAATTTCCTTGCTTCAGAAAGGTTAATCGTAGTTTCCTCTTTCGCATTCGTTTTCAGTGAGCCTTCCTTCGCTTCGCAAAAAGTCTCCGATCTGGTGGCCGGTGATATCCTTCAAGGCACGTATTCCGAAGGGGTGGATTTTTTGCCCGTCAGTCTACCTGATGGAAGAAAGGGCTTTGTAGCGGCTGAAGATGTGCGGCCCTTCGTCGAATGGTTGGACCAACCGGAGCCTCAGGCTGATGCCGTCATTGCCGCAGGCCTTGAAATGATGGGGCGCCCCTACCTCTGGGGTGGCACTTCCGGCAAGGGAATGGACTGCAGCGGTTTCACGAAGATGGCTTATTTCCTGAATGGCGTCCAACTGCCCCGCGATGCCAGCCAGCAAGTGCACGTCGGTGGCCTGCTGGACAAAGACACGACACTGAACGCTTACCAGCCTGGCGACCTGCTGTTCTTCGGCAGGGAAGCCACAGCAGACAAAAAAGAGCGCATCTGGCACGTGGCCATATACCTTGGCAACGGCAAAATCCTCCACGCCTCCGACCGCGTGATGATTCAAAGCTTGCGAAGAGGCGACCCCGACTTTGCCGAAGAACGCCTGAACACCCTGGTGCGTGGCCGCCGCATCATCGGTTCCATCGGACAGAATGGGGTGCTGGCAGTGAAGGAGGTGCCGTGGTATGTGAGGGGGGAGGATTTGAAGAACTGAAGATTTGAAGATTTGAGGAACTGAGGAACTGAGCTGGGCCTACCCGATTCTTCGATTCCTCAACTCCGCCAATCTACAGCTCCAGCAAACAATGTTTCAGGCTGCTGCGCCAATGGGGCAATTCGATGGAGAACTGTTGCCGGAAGCGGGTTTTACTCATCAGGCTGAAGGGCGGGCGTTCAGCGGCCGTGGGGAATTGGCTTGAATCGACGGGAATGACCCTGACCTTCATTTTCTTCAATTCGAAGATGGCTATGGCGAAGTCGTACCAGCTTGCCACACCTTCGTTGCTGTAGTTGAAAATACCCTGCAGGTTTTCCGGTGCCAGTTCTTTCTTGTTCAATTTGTCAAGTATGTTCAGCAAGTCTCTGGCCAGGTCTCTGGCCCAGGTTGGCGTGCCCACCTGGTCATTCACAACTTTTAATTCGCTGCGGTTGGCACCGAGGTGAAGCATGGTTTTTACGAAGTTTTTACCGAAGGAAGAGTACAGCCAGGAGGTGCGGATCACGGTGCCGCCTGCCGCCAGCACCAGCTCTTCTCCGGCTGCTTTGGAGCGTGCATAGACTCCTTTCGGGGCAGTTTCATCTTCTTCGCTAAAAGGCCGGTTTTGCTGCGTATGGTAAACGTAATCTGTTGAAAGGTGCAGCAGATAGGTGCCGGCTTTGCGGCAAACTTCCGCCAAGTGGCCGGCTCCGTCGCGGTTGACGGCGTAGGCTGCGGCCGGTTCAGACTCAGCCTGGTCAACGGCGGTGTAAGCAGCACAGTTGATGCAGGCGAAATAATTGCGCTTGTGAAACCATCCCTCTACCCTCCCCGGCCGGGTGATGTCAAGGTCTTTCGAGCCGGCGAAATCGAAGGTGAAATCGGAAAACTGGTCGGCCAGGAATTTGATCTCCTGTCCCACCTGACCACCTGCGCCGGTTATCAGCAGCTTGCGTTTCATGCCTTTTCAGGGGTTGGGAATGGATTTTTGTGTTTGCCGAAGGAAGGAAAATTCCGGTCGCGTTCTGCAATGGTGGCTTCCCTTAGTGGGATGCCCCAGTCGATGTTCAGTTCAGGGCACTGGGGCCGGATGCCAGCCTCTGCCTGCGGTGCATAGAAGTTGTCGCATTTGTAAAAGAACAGTGCAGTTTCACTCAAAACGACGTAGCCGTGGGCGAAGCCCCTCGGAATGTACATTTGCAACTTGTTTTCGTCGGAAAGAATGTGGGAATAGACCTGTCCGTAAGTTTTGGAATCAGGCCGCAAGTCAACCACCACATCCAGCACCTCGCCCTGCAAAACCCTGACGAGCTTGGCCTGGGCGTGTTCACCGGTCTGATAGTGGAGGCCGCGAAGCACTCCCCTGGAGGAAAATGCCTGGTTGTCTTGCACGAAGGGGCGTGTGATGCCATGTTCGGCAAAAACTTTCTCGTTGTAGCTTTCAAAGAAATACCCTCTCTCGTCACCAAATACTTTTGGTTCGTAAATAAGAAGGCCTTCAATGGCGGTGCGGTAAAAAGGCATGGCGTTTTGGTTGTGATGTTTGATTCCGGGTGAATTGTTCCGGTTGCTTTTATTTTTCCCGGAAGAAGATAGCAATTGGTACGCCAGTAAAGTTGAAGTGTTCCCTGATCCGGTTTTCCAGGTAGTTTTTGTAGTTCTCCTTGATGTGTTTTGGGTGGTTGCAGTAGAAGGCAAAAGCCGGGTAAGCCAGCGGGATTTGCTGCACGAATTTGATGGAAATGAAACGCCCCCGGTGTGATGGTGGGGAATAGCGCTCTATCTCCGGCAGCAGCACCTCGTTGAGCTTCGAGGTCTTGATTTTGCGTTGCCGGTTTTCATACACCTGCAAGGCCACCTCGATGGCCTTGAAAATGCGCTGCTTGTCGTGAACAGAGATGAACACAACCGGCACATCGCGGAAGGGTGCCAGCCGTTCTTTGATCTCGTTTTCAAGGTCGCGGGCTGTGTTGGTCTCTTTATCTACGAGATCCCATTTGTTCACCAGCAGCACCACGCCTTTATGCCTTTTGATCATGAGCCTAAAAATGCTCAGGTCTTGTTGCTGAATACCATGTTGGGCATCCACCATGAGCAGGCACACATCCGCTTCTTCAATGGCCCGGATGGCGCGCATCACCGAGTAAAACTCCAGGTTTTCATGCACCTTGGCTTTTTTGCGGATACCGGCCGTATCGATGAGCAGGAAATCCTTCCCGAACTTGTTGTACCGGGTGTGGATGCTGTCGCGGGTGGTTCCTGCAATTTCCGTCACAATGTTTCGGTCTTCCCCCAGGAGGGCGTTTACGAAGGAAGATTTGCCGACATTGGGCTGGCCTACGATCGAGAATTTGGGCAGGCTGTCATCGATGGATTCATCGTCCTCGATGTGTGGGGTAATGGCGTCGAGCAGTTCACCGGTGCCACTGCCTGTCAACGAAGAAAGGAAGTAGGTCTCCTCGAAGCCGAGGGAATAAAACTCGTTTGCCTCCAGTCTTCGGGTTTCGTTGTCCACCTTGTTGACAGCCAGGAACACGGGCTTGTCGGTTTTTCGAAGCATGCGGGCAACCTCCTCGTCCAGGTCGGTAACGCCGGTGGAGACATCCACCATGAAAATGATCACTGCTGCTTCATCGATGGCAATCGAAACCTGCGAGCGGATGGCCTGCTCGAAAATATCATCCGAACCCAGCACGAAGCCGCCGGTGTCAACCACTGTAAAGTGCTTCCCGTTCCAGTTGCTGGTGCCATATTGCCGGTCACGGGTAACGCCCGCAGTGTCATCGACAATGGCCTGCCGCCCACCGATGAGCCGGTTGAACAAGGTGGATTTTCCAACATTCGGTCTGCCAACAATGGCTACTATATTTCCCATTAATCTTTCTTTTGCGGGGTTAACTGTAAAAAAAATCTTGCTCGTAGCTCGTGGCTCGTAGCTTTAGGAATGAGGAATGCCCAGAATGCTTTCGGGGGAGGAATGAATGCTGAAATTACTAGCGCCTCCAAACCCTACTCCCTACTCTCTCCTCCCTACTCCCTACTCTCAATCATTTATATCCGAATCGTTTCAATTGCTGCTCGTCTTTGCGCCACTTCTCGCGCACTTTCAGGTGGAGGTCCAGGAACACTTTGGTTTCAAGCCATTGTTCCAGGGCCTTTCGGGCGGCAGCTCCCAGTTGCTTGATCGATTTACCCTGATGCCCCAGCATGATGGCTTTCTGTGATTCCCGCTCCACATAGATGAAGGCGTGAATCCGGATCAGTGGCTCACCGCTTTTGGTCTCCGTTTCCTTGAATGACTCCACATGCACTTCTGTTGAGTAGGGAATCTCCTGCTGAAACTGTTCAAAGATCTTTTCACGGATGATTTCAGCCACAAAGAAACGCTCCGGGCGGTCGGTAAGTTGATCCTTCGGATAATAGGGAGGTCCTTCGGGTAAATACTTGAGGATGAGCTGGATGAGGGCAGTGGTGTTGGCGGCATGCAGGGCTGAAACGGCCAGCGCTTCGTTAAATTTCACCCTGCTTTGCCACAAGTCGATCAATGCCTGTACCTGTGCCTGGTGGCTTTTGTCAATTTTATTGACGATCAGAAACTTCGGAATATCCACCTTCTTTAACTGCTCTATGATAGGCGCATCCTCGGCATAGACCTCGTTTGGTTGTGTCATGAACAGCAGCAGATCGGAATCCTCCAGGGCGCTTTCCACGAAGCTGTTCATCAGTTCCTGGAGTTTGTAACCAGGATCTTCGATGATGCCAGGGGTATCCGAAAAAACGATCTGGTAATCATCTTCATTGACGATGCCAATGATGCGGTGCCGGGTGGTTTGCGGCTTGGGCGTGATGATGGAGAGCTTCTCCCCCACCAGGGCATTCATGAGGGTGCTCTTACCGACATTCGGCCGGCCGACGATGCTCACGAAACCCGATTTATGTGTCATGATGACTGTTTTTTTGTGCTTTTCTTTCGCTTCGCAACGGACTTCGAACCGCCCTTTTGCGAAGAAAAGGGTGCGAAAATAACAATTGCCATGGGAGGCAGCGTAATGGAAATGCTGTAAGCTCTTCCGTGCATCTCTTTTTTCACCGCTTTGATGGGTTTTGGATTGCCATGCCCCTGGCCGCCATACGCCTTGCTGTCGCTGTTCAGGATTTCCTTCCACTGGCCAGGCCCCGGCACCCCAAAGGCATAGTTCTCCCAGACAACGGGTGTGAAGTTGGCAGCAATCACCAGCATGTCTTTTTTTGCCTTTCCTTTCCGGATGAAAGTGAGCACGCTGTTTTGCCAGTCGGCGTGTTCGATCCACTCAAAGCCTTCTGCTTCGAACTGCTGCTCATACAGCGCTTTCTGCCGGGTGTACAGGTCGTTCAGGTCGGCCACCCACTTTTGCACGCCCTGGTGAGGCGCTTTGTCCAGCAGCCACCACTCCAGTCCCCGCTCAATGTTCCACTCGGACGTTTGGCCGAACTCACCCCCCATGAAGAGCAGTTGGCTGCCCGGGTGTGTCCACATGTACCCAAACAAAAGCCGAAGGCCGGCAAAGCGCAGCTCGTCGTTGCCGGGCATGCGGTCTATCAGGGGCCCTTTGCCGTGCACCACTTCGTCGTGCGACAAAGGCAGCATGAATTTCTCTGAAAAGGCATACACCAGGCTGAAGGTGAGCTCGTGGTGGTGGTGTTTGCGAAACAACGGATCGTACATGAAGTACTTCAGAATGTCGTGCATCCAGCCCATCATCCATTTCTGGTCAAAGCCCAGCCCCCCCTGCTCCACCGGGCTGGTGACTCCCGGCCAGGCGGTGGATTCTTCAGCTACCGTAATCACATCGGGAAAATCATTGTGGACCATGGAATTGAATTCCCTGAGGAACTCGATGGCTTCAATGTTTTCTTTGCCACCGTATTGGTTGGGCACCCATTCGCCCTCCTTTCGTGAATAGTCCAGGTAGAGCATGGAGGCCACTGCGTCCACCCGCAACCCGTCAATGTGGTATTGGTCCAGCCAGAAAAGGGCGTTGCTGATGAGAAAGCTCTTCACTTCCCAACGGCCGTGGTTGAACACGGCGCTTTTCCAGTCGGGGTGAAAGCCTTTGCGGGGGTCGGCGTGGTCGTAGAGGTGGGTTCCGTCAAAATCGGCCAGACCGTGGGCGTCGTACGGAAAATGAGAAGGCACCCAGTCCAGAATGACCCCAATGCCGGCCTGGTGGAAGCTGTCCACCAGGTACATGAAGTCTTCCGGATGGCCAAAACGCGACGTGGGTGCGAAATAACCGGTAATCTGATAGCCCCACGACGGGAAATACGGGTGCTCCATCACCGGCAGCAGCTCCACATGGGTGAAGCCCATTTTCGCCACGTAATTGACCAGTTCATCGGCCAGCTCGCGGTAGCTCAGTGATTTGTAGCCCTGCCCTGTTTTTTTCCAGCTTCCCAAATGCACTTCGTAAACGCTGTAAGGCTGGGGCGTCCGGGCTTTATTTTTCCGTTCTTCTAACCATTTGTCGTCTTTCCACTCGTAATACGGGTCCCACACAATGCTGGCTGTATTGGGCGGCACCTCCCAAAAACGGGCGTAGGGGTCTCCCTTGTGCAGGCGGCGCCCGTCGGGGGCCAGGATACTGTATTTGTACAGCGTGCCCTTGCCCACTCCGGGTATCCACCCTTCCCAAATGCCGGAGCCATCGGGGCGCAGGTACAGTGGATGTGCCTGCTCGTCCCAAAAGTTGAAATTGCCGATGACCGAAACTTCCCGGGCATTGGGGGCCCAAACGGCAAATAAAGTACCCCACTCCCCTTCCAGTTGGATGGGGTGACTTCCCAGCTTCTCATAGAGCCGGTAGTGTTTGCCCGACTTGATCAGGTGAATGTCGTAATCCGTAATTAAGGTGTGCGGTATAACTTTCTTTAGCATGCCTGTAGCTTTGTATTTTTCAGATCTTTTCCACCCTGTCCAATGGGGACAAACATAGCTTAATTTTCTGTCATTACAGGCCGAAAGTACCACTGCTCAGCGCTGGTTTGAAGCAGCGAAAAAAATCACATGTGGAAAAAAGAAAATACCTGAGGTGCTTTGTAAAAAACATTTGAATAATATCTTTGCCCCGCTCAAAAATGCTCCGGAGCGGTGCTCAAAAAGGTTTGACCCTGCCACCTTAAATCTTTAAAATTTTTAGCCGGATGTACAAATCATGATTGTGTCACATGATTTGATTTCTATATTTGCCAGCGCAGTTTTGCGCAGTTTTTGTACTCAAAAACCACATGATAGAAACCCTCATATCTTCAAAAACCCGTATCAAACTGCTGTTGAAGTTCTTCCTGAACAGCAGCACTACTGCCTATTTGAGGAGTTTGGAATCGGAATTTGGTGAATCGTCGAATGCCATTCGGATGGAATTGAACAAGATGGAAGAAGCAGGCATGCTGAAGTCGTTCATGAATGGCAACAAGAAGATGTACCAGGCCAACGAGCAATACCCACTCTTCCGTGAAATCCACAACATTCTTCTCAAAACCATCGGGATAGATCAAATCATTGACAAGGTCATCAACCGGCTGGGCGCTGTAAAACAGGTCTTTCTGGTGGGTGAATTTGCCAAGGGAATTGATTCTCCGATCATAGACTTGCTGATTATAGGCGAGGTGGACAAACAGTACCTGCTGGAGTTGGCCGAAAAGGCCGAAGAGCTGATTTCCAGAAAAATCAGGTACCTGGTTTACGGAACGGAAGAATTTGAAAGCCTGAGAAACAGTGGCCATTACCAGGACGCACTGCTGCTCTGGTCTTCGGAAAACTGAATTTGAAAACACACTATCGAAACCCAAAATTCATGCACCAGGAACTGGTCAAGAAGAAAAAGAAAGTTGCTGTGATTGGGCTGGGCTATGTAGGCTTGCCGCTGGCCCTGGCATTTGCCAAAAAATACAGCGTTATCGGTTTCGACATCAGCGAGCCCAGGGTGGCCATGATGCGCCAGGGCCTCGATCCTTCCAAGGAAGTGGGGCCCGAAGCCTTCGAAGGTGCAGACATTCACTTCACAGCAGATCCTGCCGATCTCAAATCCGCCCATTTCTTCATAGTTGCCGTGCCCACACCCGTGGATGCAGCCCGTGTTCCCAATCTCAAACCGGTGTTGAGCGCCACGGAATCAGTGGCCAAAGCCCTCAAGCCCGGCGATTATGTGGTGTACGAATCCACCGTTTATCCGGGCTGCACAGAAGAGGACTGCCTGCCCATTCTGGAAAAACTTTCTGGACTCAAGTTGGGCGAGAACTTCAAACTCGGCTATTCTCCCGAACGGATCAACCCGGGAGACAAAGAGCACACCATCACCAAAATCCTCAAGATCGTTTCCGGTTCTGACGAGGAAGCCCTCGAGGAGATTGCCAGGGTTTACGGCGAAGTCATCACTGCCGGGATTTACAAAGCATCCAGTATCAAAGTTGCCGAAGCGGCTAAAGTGATCGAAAACACGCAGCGGGACATCAACATATCCCTGATGAACGAGCTTTCGATCATTTTCGACAAAATGGGCATCGACACCAAAGAGGTGCTGGATGCTGCCGGCACCAAGTGGAATTTCCTGAAGTTCGTTCCGGGACTGGTGGGTGGCCACTGCATCGGCGTGGACCCCTATTACCTGGTGCACAAGGCCCGCCAGATCGGCTACGAACCGAAAGTCATCCTGAGTGGCCGGTCTATTAACGATGAGATGCCCTCACACATCGCCCAGCGATTGGTGCAGAAGCTGATCAGCCGAAACAAGATACCTCAGGAATCGAAAGTGCTGGTCATGGGGGTCACCTTCAAGGAAAACGTGGCTGACATCCGCAACAGCAAAGTGGTGGATCTCATCAAGGAACTGATGAAATACTCCATCAATGTGCATGTGGTGGACCCGCACGCTTCGCCCAATGAATTTGCACACGAGTATGGTTTGACGCTGATGGACGCACCCAGCAACGACTACGACGCTGTGGTTGTCGCCGTCAACCACGATAAGTACAAAGAATTGACACTGGATTACTTCAAATCCATCATGAATAAAAAGCCTGTTTTGCTGGACCTGAAAGCCATGTACGACCCCGGCACGGTGCGCCAAAACGGACTGCTGTACTGGAGACTGTAAAATTCCAATAGCCTGAATTGAATGATGCACACCACCAAAACCGGAACACCAGCTTACGAAAACCACCTCAGCAGTGAGGAAGCTCGCTGGTTTGCGGTTTACACCCGCTCCAAAAGCGAAAAGGTGGTAAAACAACTGCTCGATGCAAAAGGCATCGAGAACTATTTGCCCCTGTTGAATGTGACGCGCCGGTACACCCGGAAGATCAAGCAATTGCAGCTGCCACTGATCAGTTGCTACATCTTCGTGAAAATCGTGAAAGATCAGTATGTGCCGGTGCTGGAAACGGAAAACGTGGTGAAGTTCATCCGTTTTTCGAAAAACCTGATCGCCATTCCCGACGAGGAGATCGACATCATGCGCAGAGTGGTCGGTGAAGTGAAGGAGGTGGAAGCTGAGATGGGCGTGATGAAAGAAGGCGATCTGGTGGAGATCATTGGCGGGCGGCTTACCGGCATCAAAGGCCGCCTGGTGGAAAAGCAGGGCAAAAAGAAAATGGTAGTAGCCCTGGAAAACATCGGCTATTCACTGTCGATGACCATCGATGCCAGCTTGTTGAGGAAAGTTATTTAGAGTCTGTTGAAATTTTCATGCTCGAGCGAAAGTGAGCAAATTTTATTCTGAACGAGGCAAATTTTGTAGGCGGATGCGGGCAATCCGGTGAAAAATTTAACGAAGTGCAGGATAAAATTGGCCGCTTGCAGCCGAGTGATGGGAATTTAAACAGGCTCTGAGGCCGAAGGCCTGAAACAATATGCTTTGCAAAATTGGCCCACTGCCTTCTTCTCAAAAGGCAGGAAGCCCGGTTCCGGAAGACTTAATTGTCATAAGCCCCCGCGACTTATGAGCGGCGAAGCCGTATCAGGATTGAAACCTGAGGATAATCATCTTTTTTGAGCAACAATTGTTTTCAGAATTGACTCAAATTTGCCGCTCAATTAAAATCTCGAACTTTGCCCGATCGCGACACCCACAAGCGGAGCCTGGTAAAGGGCTTTACCTGGCGTTTTCTGGGAACACTGGACACCACGCTCATTTCCTGGGCGGTGACCGGCAACCCCCTCAAAGCGATTTCAATTGGTGGAATCGAAGTTTTTACCAAGGTCATCCTCTATTACTTTCATGAGCGGGTGTGGCAGAACATCCGTTGGGGCAAGGGAGTGTTGCGAACCGTTATTTATCCAGAAGAGCGCTTGAAAAACATCCATCCGGTATTCGACCGCATCCTCAGCAGGGAAGACAGGGAGGCCTACCTGGATCAACGCAGCAAGGTCATCTGGCTCACCGGTCTTTCCGGTTCCGGAAAAACCACCATTGCCCAAATTCTTGAGAAAAAACTGTTTGAGGCGGGTGTGTTCTGCCAGGTTCTCGATGGTGACAACATCCGCAGCGGCATCAACAACAACCTGGGCTTTTCCGCCGAAGACCGCCAGGAGAACATCCGGCGCATTGCGGAGGTGGCCAAACTCTACCTGAACAGCGGTGTGGTGACCATCTGCTCTTTCATCAGCCCCCTGCGGCAAATGCGCAATACCGCCCGCAACATCATCGGTGCTGAAGATTTTGTGGAAGTCTTTGTGGATACGCCGCTGGCTGTTTGCGAAGAAAGAGACGTCAAAGGGCTGTACCAAAAGGCCCGCAAGGGAGAGATAGAAGAATTTACCGGTGTGAGTGCCCCCTACGAAGCGCCTGAAAACCCGGCACTGGTATTGCACACCGCCAGCCAGACACCCGAAGCCTCGGCCCGGGAACTGTTTGAATTTATTTTGCCTTCGGTAAAACCTGTTGACGACGAATAAACGCACGGCTGTAAGCCCATGAACTACCAACTGGACCACCTGAAAGAACTGGAAGCGGAGTCAATTTTTGTGCTCCGGGAAGTAGCAGCACAGTTTGAGAATCCCGTGCTGCTGTTTTCCGGAGGCAAGGACTCCATCCTGGTATCCTACCTGGCCAAAAAGGCTTTTTACCCGGCACGCATCCCCTTTCCACTGCTGCACATCGACACCGGCCACAACTTCGATGAAACCATTGAATACCGCGACTGGTGGGTCAAAGAACTGGGTGCAAAGCTGATCGTCGGATCGGTGCAGGAGGCCATCGACAAAGGCACGCTGGTGGAGGAAAAAGGCTACAACGCCAGCCGCAACTACCTCCAGACACCTGTGCTGCTCGAAGCCATTGAACAGAACAAATTCGATGCAGCCATCGGCGGCGCCCGCAGGGATGAGGAAAAAGCACGCGCCAAAGAGCGCTTTTTCAGCCATCGCGATGAGTTCGGACAGTGGAACCCGAAAAACCAGCGGCCGGAATTGTGGAACCTCTTCAACGGCCGCAAAAACTTTGGCGAACACTTCCGGGTTTTCCCCATCAGCAACTGGACGGAACTGGATGTGTGGCAATACCTGGCCGCAGAAAAAGTGCCCTTGCCCTCACTCTATTTTGCCCATCGTCGCAAAGTCTTTCAACGGGACGGCATCCTGTTGGCCGACTCGCCCTTCATCAAACGCAGACCTGAAGAAGTGGTGGAAGAAAAGCTGGTGCGCTGCCGCACCATCGGCGATGTAACCTGCACCGGCGTATGGGAATCGGAAGCAAAGACCATCGAAGACATCATCGCCGAAGTGGCCATCAGCCGCCAAACAGAACGCGGTGGCAGGGCCGACGACAAGCGTTCCGAAACAGCCATGGAGGATCGCAAAAAAGACGGCTACTTTTAAATGAGGCTTTCCAAAGAAGCAGCGAACTTCCTGAAGCATACCATCCGGGAAATTTTGCCCGATGCAGAAGTGCGCCTCTTTGGCTCCAGAACCGATGACAAACAGCGCGGCGGCGATATCGACATCCTAGTCATTGCAGACCGTCGCCTGAGTTTGCGGGAAAGAATTAACATCCAGGCCAAATTCTGGGAGAAATTCGGAGAGCAGAAGCTCGACATTGCCTCTTTCACAACAGAGGATGAAGATACATTTAAGGAACTGGCAATGATGGATAGCATTGTTTTGTAGATGACCCAGCGGCAAAAAATACAATTGAAGTTTTTGCAGGAAAACCTCGACTACCTTCGGGAAGCGGAGGGGCATTTGGAATGGTCGTGGCAGAAATGTCAAAAAATTAACCTGGATGATGTCCTTACAAACGAAGCGCTCGAAGCGCTCGAGGCCCTGGCTGCCAGATTCGCCCGAACAGTGGACATCTATACACAAAAGATAGTTCCAGGCTTGTTGGGTATTCTGGAAGAAAGACACCCCACTTTTTTGGACAGGGCTAATTTTCTCGAAAAAATAGGTGTGGTATCATCCGCTGGTGAACTCGTGGAGATCAGAGGGATCCGGAATGCCATTGCGCATGAATACCGCAAGAATGATTACCAGGAGCTTTACAAGGAAATGTTTAAATCCATTGACCCGCTCAGGGATATCATTCGAAAAACCCGTGAATATATTTCAGCAAAAATCCAATGACCTCGAAAACCCAGCATAATACAGAACTGCTTCGCTTCACAACAGCTGGCAGTGTGGACGATGGGAAAAGTACCCTCATCGGGCGCCTGCTTTACGACTCCAAGTCCATATTCGAAGACCAGCTCGAAGCCGTTAAGACAGCCACTGCTCGCCGGGGTGAAGAAGGGGTGAACCTGGCGCTTTTGACCGACGGTCTCAAAGCCGAGAGGGAACAAGGCATTACCATCGATGTAGCCTATCGCTATTTTGCGACGCCGAGAAGGAAATTCATCATAGCCGATACGCCCGGCCATACCCAATACACCCGCAACATGGTCACCGGTGCCAGTACCGCCAACGTGGCGCTGGTACTTATCGACGCCCGAAACGGCGTCATCGAGCAGACCCGCCGCCATGCCATCATTGCCAGTCTGCTGCAGATACCGCACCTGGTCATTTGCATCAATAAAATGGACCTGGTGGATTACAACCAGGAGGTTTACGAGTCCATCCGTGATGATTTTGAGCAGTTTGCTGCGAAGCTGGACGTGCACGATGTCACCTTCATCCCGATCTCAGCCCTGAAAGGCGACAATGTGGTAGAGCGCTCACAAAACATGACCTGGTACGAAGGTCCTACCCTGCTCTACTACCTTGAAAACGTGCACATTGGCTCGGATCACAACTTCATCGATTGCCGTTTTCCGGTGCAATTCGTCATCCGGCCCAATACCGATGAATTTCACGATTATCGCGGCTACGCAGGCCGGGTGGCGGGAGGCGTCTTCCGCAAAGGCGACAAAGTGCTGTTGCTGCCATCGGGCTTTACCTCCACCATCGCAAAAATTGACACCTCCGACGGCGAGGTGGAAGAGATTTTCCCGCCCATGTCTGCCACCATCCTGCTGGAAGATGACCTCGACCTCAGTCGCGGTGACATGATCGTCCGTGAAAACAATCGCCCGGAAGTCACCCAGGACCTCGACCTGATGGTGTGCTGGTTCAACGAGCGCCCCATGCAATTGCGCGGCAAATACACCATCATGCACACAACCCGCCAGGTGCGCTGCCTGGTAAAAGACATCCAATACAAAATGGACGTCAATACCTTGCACCGCGACCTCGATGACAAAGTGATCGGCATGAACGACATCGCTCGCATCACCATCCGTACCACCCAACCGCTATTTGTGGATTCCTACAGAAAAAATCGAATCACCGGCAGTGTAATCCTCATCGATGAAGGAACGAATGAAACGGTGGGAGCGGGAATGGTTGTGGGGTGAGGAACTGAGGAACTGAGGAACTGAAGATTTGAGGATTTGAAGAACTGAGATGGCATATACGTTTTACTTTGAAAAATTAGGGGTTTGGCATTTGGCAAAGGACATTGCGAAATATGTCTATAAATTAACTGAAGCGCTTCCTGATTCTGAGAAATATGGGTTGCAATCCCAAATGCGTAGGGCGGCAGTCTCCATTGCTTCAAATATAGCAGAAGGAACGTCCCGCAAATCTTATCGAGACCAGGCGCATTTTACCCAGCTGGCCTACAGTAGTTTAATGGAATTATTTAACCAATTTTTACTGGCCAAAGAACTTGGATTTTTGAGCAATGCCTCAGAAGAAGAATTCCGTAGAAAAGTGGAAGAATTAGCCAATAAATTGAATTCCCTTCGTAATTCTCAATTGAACAGAGTGTCGGAACCAGAAACCCCATACGGAAACCCCTCAAATCCTCTCCCGACGGATGTTGGGATCGAATCCTCAAATCCTCAAATCCTCGATTCCTCATCCGTCCAAATGGTCGATCTCGCTTCTCAATACCAGCGCCTCAAGCCTGAGATCGACGAAGCCATCCAACGGGTGCTGGAGTCTTCGAGGTACATCAAAGGGCCTGAGGTTGAGGCTTTTGAGGAGGAATTGGCCAATTACCTGGGTGTCAATCACGTTATCGGCTGCGCCAACGGTACCGACGCTCTGCAAATCGCCCTTATGGCTTTGGGACTAAAGCCTGGTGACGAGGTCATCGTGCCCTCTTTTACTTATGTAGCCACGGCGGAGGTCATCGGCCTGCTGGGCCTCACTCCCATCATGGTGGATGTTGACCCCGGCACTTTCAACCTTACCGCAGAATTCGTTGAAAAGGCCATTACTCCAAAGACAAAAGCCGTTGTGCCGGTACATCTTTTTGGCCAGAGTGCAGACATGGAGCCTATTCTTGCAATTGCTAAAAAGCATGGGCTGTTTGTAGTTGAGGACAATGCCCAGGCCATCGGAGCTGAATACACCTTCAGCGATGGCAGCATAAAGAAAACGGGTACCATGGGGCATGTTGGCACCACCTCATTTTTCCCATCGAAGAATCTGGGCTGCTACGGGGATGGTGGCGCAATTTTTACGAACGACGAGGAACTGGCGGACCGATTGCGAATGATTGCCAACCACGGCCAGAAGAAGCGCTATTACCACGATACAATCGGTGTAAACTCGAGATTGGATACTATTCAGGCAGCCATTCTTTTGGTGAAATTGAAATACCTGAATGATTATAATGCTGCCAGGCAAAAGGCAGCTGCTTATTACGATACAGCTTTCAAGGATATCAATTGGTTACAAATACCTGTCAGGCAACCCAATTCCACCCACGTTTTTCACCAATACACTTTGAAGGTCAAAAATGGCAGGCGGGATGATTTGGCCGAACATCTGAAATCAGAAGGTATCCCCTTTGGAGTTTACTACCCAGTTCCTCTCTACAAACAAAAAGCCTTCGCTCCATATTACAAGGGCAATGAGCTAACAGTTACTGAGCAGTTATGCAGGGAGGTGATTTCCTTGCCTATCCATACGGAAATGAATGAAGAACTGCTTCAAATGATAACAGCAGCAGTCTCTCAATTTTGAACCAGCGAGTTACATTGAACACCTGGAAACACATGGTCTCTGTGAATCTTAGAGCTTCCTGTATTTCTGTGGCTAACCACGTATGATGTATTTTGCCCACGATTCAGCGGTAATCGACTCCGGCGCCCAAATCGGCCTCGGTACCAAAATCTGGCATTTCTGCCATGTCATGCCTGGAGCTGTGATCGGTAAAAATTGCAGTCTCGGTCAGAACGTCTTCGTGGCCAACGGGGTGAAATTGGGTAACAACGTCAAGGTGCAAAATAATGTCTCGATTTACGAGGGGGTTAACTGCGAAGACGATGTATTTCTCGGTCCCTCGATGGTTTTCACCAACGTCATCAATCCGCGCAGTGCCGTCAACCGAAAGACAGAGTACCTGCCCACGCTGGTAAAAAAAGGCGCAAGCATTGGAGCCAACGCCACCATCGTCTGTGGCATCACCATTGGGAAATATGCCTTCATCGGCGCCGGTGCCGTCGTCACCAAAGACGTACCGTCATTTGCCCTTGTGGTCGGCAATCCCGCCCGCCAAATTGGCTGGATGAGCCGCCACGGCGAGCGCCTGCATTTCGATGAAAACGGCAAAGCCACCTGCCCTGGGTCGGGAGAGCAATATGTTTTAAAGAATGGCAGTCCGGAACTGGTGCAGCCGGCGGATATTCCGGAAAAATAACCATGCTCTTCAGTTCTTCAGTTCCTCAGTTCCTCAGTTCCTCAATTCTTCAATAAATTGAAAACCTTCGCCCTCATCGGAGCTGCCGGTTACATCGCTCCCCGGCACATGAAAGCCATCCAGGAGACGGGCCATCAGTTGGTGGCGGCTTATGACAAAAACGACTCCGTCGGAATAATAGACAGCTATTTTCCGGAGGCTGATTTTTTTACGGAATTCGAGCGCTTTGACCGGCACCTGGAAAAACTCAAGCGCGCCGGCAAGCACATCGATTATGTAGTGGTCTGCTCACCCAATTACCTGCACGACGCACACATCCGCTTTGGCCTGCGCATTGGTGCCGACGTTATTTGCGAAAAACCCCTGGTGCTGAACCCCTGGAATGTGGAAGCCCTCAAGGAAATCGAGACAGAAACCGGAAAGCATATTTACACCATATTGCAATTGCGCCTCCACCCTGCCCTGCTGGCACTCCGGGAAAAAATACAAAACGAACCGGCCGGAAAAATTCACGACATCAACCTGACCTATATTACCTCCAGAGGTAAATGGTACTACACCAGTTGGAAAGGCGACCTGGCCAAATCCGGCGGCATCGCAACCAATATCGGCATCCATTTTTACGACATGCTGACCTGGCTCTTCGGCAATGTCCGGGAAAACACCGTGCACATCCACACCCACGACCGGGCCTCCGGCTTCCTCGAACTGGACCGGGCCCGTGTGCGCTGGTTCCTCAGCATCAACTACGACACCCTGCCCGAAGAAGCCAAATCCAAAGGCCAGCGCACCTACCGCTCCATCACCGTGGACGGCGAAGAAATCGAATTCAGCGGCGGCTTCACAGATCTGCACACCCGCAGTTACGAAGACATCCTGGCCGGCAACGGCTTCGGCCTCGACGACGCCACCACCGCCATCCAGATAGTACACGACATCCGCAAAACCAGACCGGTAGGCCTGCACGGCACCTGGCATGAGTTGGCGGCACTGCCGATCGCCCCACATCCGTTTGGGCAGGGATGAGGGATGCCCCGATGGCCATCGGGGCAGGTATGAGGGATGAGGGATGAAGGGGGTAAATGATAATTACCGTTCACCTTATTTACCGGTCCGTCATGGATACTATTGAGAAAATTGAAGCCTTGAAAAAGAGGACCAAGTCGATGGCATTGCGAATCATCAATATGTATCAGAATTTGCCGAAAACGGTTGAAGCACAGGTTCTGGGTAAACAAGTTTTGAGGTCGGCTACTTCGGTCGCAGCAAATTACAGGGCAGTTGCAAGGAATAAATCACAGGCTGATAGAATCAATAAGCTGGGGACTGTGGTCGAAGAGGCTGATGAAACTATATTCTGGTTGGAACTTTTGGTTGAGGCCGATATTGTTCCAAAATCTAAATTGGTTGACCTGATGGGAGAATGCGAAGAAATCCTCAAAATGACTTCCTCTTCTCTTTACAAATTGAAACAACAACGCAGAAAATGAACGGGATGCTCTCATCCCTCATCCCTCATCCCTCATCCCTGATTCATCCCTCATGCCTAAAAGTATTCTCGTCACCGGCGCAGCCGGCTTCATCGGCTTCCACCTCGTCAACCGCCTGGTAGCCGAGGGCTGGGACGTCATCGGACTGGACAACATCAACGATTATTACGACGTCAACCTGAAATATGCCCGTTTGGCAGAAGCAGGCATTGCGAAGGAAAAGATCAACTGGGGCGAGCTGGTGCAAAGCGACAAATACCCCAATTACCGCTTCGTACGCATGCACCTCGAAGACGCACAGCCCCTGGACGAATTGTTCTCCTTCGGCAATTTCGATGTGGTGGTCAACCTGGCGGCACAGGCAGGTGTGCGCTACAGTCTCACCAACCCCGGCGCCTATATTCAAAGCAACATCGTCGGCTTTGCCAATGTGCTGGAAGCCTGCCGCCACCACGACATCCGGCACCTGGTCTATGCCAGCAGCAGCAGCGTCTATGGCCTCAACGAGTCCATGCCGTTCAGCACTTCCGACAACGTGGACCATCCCGTGTCCCTCTACGCCGCCAGCAAAAAGAGCAACGAACTCATGGCGCACACCTACAGCCACCTGTACGACCTGCCGACCACGGGACTGCGCTTCTTCACCGTCTACGGCCCCTGGGGCCGGCCGGACATGGCACTGTTCCTCTTCGCCGAGGCCATGCGCACCGGAAAACCCATCAAGGTATTCAACCACGGCAACATGCTGCGGGATTTTACCTACATCGACGACATCATCGAGGGTGTGTACCGGGTCATCAACCACCCACCAAAAGGCAATCCGGAATGGTCCGGCAAAAACCCCGACCCCGGTTCCTCAAAGGCACCTTACAAGATCTACAACATCGGCAACAACAACCCCGTAAAACTGCTCGACTTCATCGCCGCCATCGAAAAGGCCCTCGGCAAAAAAGCCAAAATGGAAATGCTACCCCTCCAACCCGGCGACGTGCCCGCCACCTACGCCGACGTCTCCGACCTGGTGCGGGACCTGGATTACCAGCCCGCCACCCCCCTGGAGGAAGGAATCGGCAAATTTGTGGAGTGGTATTCTGTGGCTCCCCGAGTACTCGGGGCAGGCTGCGGCTCGTAGCTCGTAGCTAGACCTGCTAAACCCCATAATCTCTATAATCCCTATAATCCTAATAATCCTCAAAAAAACCACAGAGTTATCGGAGTTGAAAACAGAGTTGAACAGAGTATTCCTGCTAAACCCAATAATCCACATAATCCTCTATAATCCTCATAATCCTCAAAAAAACCACAGAGTTAAAGGAGTTGAAAACAGAGTTGAACAGAGTATCCCTGCTAAACCCAATAATCCTCTATAATCCTCATAATCCTCAAAAAAAACCACAGAGTTATCGGAGTTGAACAGAGTACCCCTGCAGAACCTACAACGTACAACCTACAACCCTCCATAATCCTCAAAAAACCACCGAGTTAAAGAAGTTGAAAACAGAGTAAAGCAGACTACCCCTGCTAAACCCCATAATCCTCTATAATCCTCATAATCCCAATAATCCTCATAATCCCAATAATCCTTATAATCCAAAAAAATGCGCCCCCTCCTCTTCCTCCTCATCCTCTTCCAGTTTGCCTCCTGTGTGCCTTACACGCAGCTGGTAAATTTCCGGAAGACAGAAGCATTCAAACCATTGAAAGACCATCCGGTGGAAAATATGGTGCGCATCACCGCACAGCCCGATGACATCCTCTTCATCCGGGTGCATGCCGAAGACCCACTGACGGCTGCTCCCTACAACATCATATCCGGTGCCCAGGGCGCCAACCTGAACGAGCAAAACGCAGCCCTGGCCGGCTACCTGGTGGATCCCGACGGCAACATCGACTTCCCCGTTCTGGGGAGGATGAAGGTCAGCGGCATGACCACCGCCGAAATCCGGGACATGATCACCGAACGCCTGCAAAGCCACCTCAAAGATCCCGTCGTCAATGTGCGCTTTATCAACTTCAAAATAACCGTACTCGGTGAAGTGAACAGTCCTTCTTCTTTCGGTGTCTCAGGTGAGCGCATCACCATCCTCGAAGCCATCGGCCTGGCCGGTGATTTCACCCCTTACTCCAACCGGGAAAACGTCATGGTCATCCGTGAAAAAGACGGCCAGCGTGATTTCGGCCTGCTCAACCTGCACAGCCCCGAAGTCTTTCAAAGCCCCTACTTCTACCTCCGCCAAAACGACGTCGTTTACGTAGAACCCATCAAAGCCAAAACCGCCACCGTCCGGGACCCCATCTCCGAATGGCTCCCCATTGTCTCCGGCATCCTCTCTATGGGTGCGCTTATTGTGGCGTTGGCTAGGTGAGGATTATGGAGGATTATATTGATTATAGGGATTATGGAGGATTATTGGGATTATTAAGATTATGAGGATTATTGGGGGTTATGGAGGTTGCTGAGGGGGATTGGTTAGAGATCAAAATTAATTGTCGTGAAAAGGTACAGTTTCGAAGATCTGAAAGTCTGGCAGGAGGCTCGAAAATTGGCGGTAATGGTTTATGAGCTCACCAGGTCATTCCCGAAGGAAGAGATGTTTGGGTTGAGCATCCAGATGAGAAGAGCTGCAATTTCTATTGCATCAAATATTGCAGAAGGCAGTTCACGAGGAACAAAGAAGGATCAACTCAGGTTTTACGAAATAGCTTACGGCAGCGCAATTGAATTGCTGAATCAATGTGTCATTTCAACCGACCTGGGGCTGATGACCAAAGAGAAATTACACGAAATTCGGGAATGCATTTCAGGAATAACCTATATGCTGCACAAACTCAGAGTCGCAACTTCCAAATCAAATTACCTCAGAGAACCCAACACAGACTATGAAAATGACCCCGACATTAACCCCTAAAAACTCAATAATCCCTATAACCCCCATAATCCTCTATAATCCCCATAACCCTCTATAATCCCAGCCTGTCGGCAGACAGGCTAAATAATCCTCTATAATCCTCCATAACCCTCAATGCAACCCTCTCAAAACAACATCCCACAAGACGCATTTCTCTTCGAAGAACAGCCCTTCGACCTGCGGAAGTTTTTTCACAAATACATCCTGGGTTGGTGGTGGCTGTATATTTTGGGAATAATCCTGGCGCTGGGAATTGCGAAGATATACCTGCGTTACGCCGATTATTTTTACGAAGTGAAGGCCACCTTGTTGATCAAAGATTCTGGTAACAGCGGCAAGCTGACCGAGGAGAATATTGTTTTACAGGAATTGGGCATCGGCAACAATTCCCGCAATATCGAGAATGAGCGCTATATTTTGAAATCCGTCAGCCTGATGGAAAAGGTGGTGGAACGCCTGGGCCTCAACCATACCCTTCGGGGAGAAGGCCGCATCCGCAACAGCGAACTCTATGGCAAACAGGCCCCCATTGTAGTGGACACCTTTGTGCCGGCCGGCGACAAGGGCTACCGAACCTTCAAACTCGAGCTGCTCGACACCCAGTTTGCCCGCCTCATCATTTCCGAAACCAGGGACACCGCCATCCGCTTCGGGGAAGACTTCGTACTCGACGGCAGCCTCTACCGCCTCCGTTACCGCCAGGTGAGTGACAAAGCCGACCCCAAAAATTACATCCTGCAGTTCAGGCCGGTGAACAAGGTGGCCGAACAATACGCCGGACAGTTGAAAGTGAACACCGTGGGTGATTCCTGGAGCTCCTCGGTGCTGGAGCTGGTCTTGCGGGACGAAGTGCCCGAAAAAGCCGCCGATGTGATCAACACCCTCATCGATGTGTACAACGAGGTGACCGTTGAGGACAAAAACCAGGTGGGCCGCAACACCCTGCGCTTCATCGACGACCGCCTGAGCATCATCACCGGCGAGCTCAGCAGCGTGGAGCGAAACGTGGAGGAATACAAAAAGAGCCGTGAAATACCCACCGATGCCGCTGCCGACGTCAGCTTCGTCCTGCAGGAGATCAACCGCATAGACGAAGCCCGCACACAGGTGGAAATACAACAGAACCTGCTGGATGCCTTGCGGCAATACGTCGAGGCCCCCGAACACCGCTACGGCCTGGTGCCCGCCGCCCTCAGCGAAACCGGCGCCGCCGTCAACGATGCCATCGGGCAATACAACGAACTGCTCCTCCAGCGCAGCCGCCTCATGGAAAGCGCCGGCCCCGACAACCCCGCCCTGGCCCGCATGGACCGGGAAGTGCAGACCCTCCGGGAAAACCTGCTCAGCACCATGCGCCAGGTGGAGAACGAGCTGAAAGTGCAGCTCAACAGCCTGGAGCGCAAAAACAAAGAACTCCTGGCCCGCATCAGCACAGTGCCCACCAAAGAGCGGGAACTCCTCGAACGCAAACGCCAGCAGTTCATCAAGGAAAACCTCTACCTCTACCTCCTCGAAAAACGGGAGCAAACCCTGCTCTCCCTGGCCGTCACCGTGGCCAACAGCCGCACCATCGACGCCGCCAGACCCAACCGGACGCCGGTCTCTCCCAAACCCCAGCTCATCTACGCCATCAGCCTGCTGCTGGGACTGGCACTGCCCGCCGGTTTCGTCTTCATCCGCGACCTGCTCGACGACCGCATCTACGCCGAAGAAGACATCAAGAACATCACCGCCATGCCCATCCTCGGCGCCGTGGCCCACAGCCGCAGCGATGAAACCATCGTCGTAAAACCCCGCAGCCGCAGTGCCATCGCCGAGATGTTCCGCCTCTTGCGCACCAACCTCCAGTTCTACACCGCCGGCGCCAAACCGCCTGTCACCCTCATCACCTCCAGCAGCGGCGGCGAGGGCAAGACCTTCATCACTGCCAACCTGGGCATGGCCATGGCTGTTTCCGGCAAAAAAACCGTCCTCCTCGGCCTTGACCTGCGCAAACCGCGCCTCAGCAAGTACCTCACCGGCCAGGGCGAACCGCCCCTCGGCATGTCGAACTACCTCATCGGCAAGGCAGAAGTGGACGACATCATCCAGAAAGCGCCCCAACACGAAAACCTCTGGTTCATCGGCAGCGGCCCCGTGCCGCCCAACCCCGCCGAACTCATCATGAGCCCGCGCCTCGAAGCACTCCTCGCAAGCCTCAAAGAGCGCTTCGACTACATCCTCATCGACTCCCCGCCCGCAGGCCTCGTCACCGACGCCTTCCTGCTGGCACCCCACGTCACCAACACCATCATAGTGGTTCGCTTCGCCGAAACCCGCAAAAACATGGTCAAATTCATCGAGGACGTCTACGCCCAGCAAAAACTCCCCCGCCCTGCCATCGTCGTCAACGATATCGGGCGTAAAACGGGCTATGGCTATGGGTATGGTTACGGATATGGATACGGGTACGGATATGGGTATGGGTATGGGTATGGGTATTATGAGGAGGAGGGGGCGTGACACGTGACACGTGACACGTGACGCGTGACTCGTGACGGGGGGACTACAACTTTCAATTTGGATGCAAAGCCATAGGGACTTGGATGTTTGGAAAGTGGCCATGGACCTGGTTAGTGAAGTATATCGCCTGACCAAAAAATATCCCAAAGAAGAATTGTTTTCGCTGACCAGCCAGATTCGCAGGTGTGCCGTCTCCATCCCCAGCAACATAGCTGAAGGAGCTGCCCGAAATGGCAAAAAAGAGTTCATCCAGTTTTTATACATAGCGCTGGGATCTTGCGCAGAATTGGAAACCCAACTGCTGATAGCCAGAAAACTCGATTACCCAGGCAATCCCGAAATATTCGATCAACTGGACCGCATCCGTCGTATGCTCCTCGGCCTCATCCGAAAACTCCGCAACTCACTTTAATTCGTGACACGTAACGCGTAACGGGTGACACGTAACACGTGCAGGGTGGTACGAACTACCCGTCACGAATTACGCGTCACGTGTCACGAGTTACGAGTTACGCGTCACGTGTCACGAGTCACGAGTCACGCATTACCAGTTACGCCCAAAATGGTAAAAGATACTAAGGACCATAAATTACAATCCGCCGGTGCCAAGCCCCCCACCCTCGTCATCGAGCCGAACAAGAACTGGCAGTTGCAGGCCTGGCGGGAGTTGGTTAGGTACAAAGACCTGCTGTACTTCCTCGTGGTGCGAGGCATCAAGGCACGGTATGCGCAGTCGGTGCTGGGGGTGAGCTGGGCCGTTATTCAGCCGCTGTTTACCACCCTTGTATTTACCGTCATCTTTGGCAACCTGGTGAAAGTGGGTTCCGATGGGCTGCCCTATGTCCTGTTCAGCTTCTCGGGCATGGTGATCTGGAACTACTTCTCCAACACCTTGACGGAGTCGAGTAACAGCGTGGTGCAAAATGCTTCCATGATCACCAAGGTGTATTTTCCACGCATTGTGTTGCCGCTGTCGGCGGCCTTCTCCAAAATGCTCGACTTCCTCATCGGTTTTGTGGTATTGATCGGCTTCCTGATCTATTTCCGGGTCATGCCTTCGATCAACATCCTCTGGCTGCCTGTGGTCATCCTGGTCATGCTGCTGTTTTCGCTCGGAATTGGCTCCTTTCTTTCGGCCCTTTCCGTGCAGTACCGGGATGTCAAGCACGCCCTGTCGTTTCTCGTCCAGATACTGATGTATGCCTGCCCGGTGGTGTACCCCATGTCGGCCATACCGGAACAGTACCGGCTGCTCTACGCCCTCAATCCCATGGTCGGAGTCATCGAAGGCTTCCGGGCTTCACTCATACCCACCTTGCCCTTTCCCTACGTTCCGTTTGGACTGGGCGCTGCGGTGGCGCTGCTGGTATTTTTCGGCGGCACCTACTATTTCCACAAATTCGAACGCAAATTCGCCGACGTAGCCTAATGAAAGAAATCATACGCGTAGAAAACCTGTCCAAAGCCTACCGCATCGGCCTGAAGCAGCAGTCACACGATACCCTCTTCGGAAAAGTGGCGGACATGGTGAAGGCGCCGCTCAGAAACCTGAAGAACCTGCGCTCCCTCACCCGCTTCGATGGCGCCGAAGATCCCACCGTCCACTGGGCGCTGAAGGACATCGATTTTACCGTCAACGAAGGCGAAGTGCTCGGCATCATCGGCCACAACGGCGCCGGCAAGAGCACCCTGCTCAAGATCCTCTCCCGAGTCACCGAACCCACCACCGGCCGCATCACCATACACGGCCGTGTGGGTGCCCTGCTCGAGGTGGGCACCGGTTTCCACCCCGAACTCACCGGCCGGGAAAACATCTACATGAACGGCACCATCCTCGGCATGACCAAAAAGGAGATCGACCGCAAGCTGGACGAGATCGTGGACTTCTCGGGCGTGGAAAAGTACATCGACACCCCGGTGAAGTTCTACTCCTCGGGCATGAAGGTGCGCCTGGGCTTTGCTGTGGCCGCCCACCTAGACCCCGAAATCCTCATCATCGACGAGGTGCTGGCTGTGGGCGACGTGGAATTCCAGCGCAAATGCCTGGGCAAGATGGAAGACGTGTCGCGCTCGGGAAGAACGGTGTTGTTTGTTAGTCATAATATGACGGCAATAAGCAATTTATGTAAAAGGTGTATAGTTTTGAAACAAGGCACAATTTCAAAAATTGATGATGCTAGTGATGCTGTAAAGCACTACGTTCATAATTCCATTAAAACTAGTGAAGTTCAACAAATTAGGTTTGTTTGGGATTTGAAATCTGCACCAGGTGACGAGAGAATCAAATTATTAAAATTTAGTGTGACACCAGCAAACTCTGAAAAAATATTCTACAAAGATTGTGCTATATGTTTCAATATATGCTTTAATATTTTAGATGACAGGGTAAAAGTAGTAGGGTTTAATATCTATTTATCAACCATGGAAGGGGTTTTGGTTTGCCACATTGGTCGACAACTTTTAAAAGAAGAAATGAATGGAGTAGGATTATATCAAACAAGTTTGATATTTCCTCCTAACGTATTGAATGTTGGTTGGTATTCTGCTAACCTTATGATAGGGCTAAATACAACCGAACCTTTAATTCATACCGGTGATATTAAATTTAATATCATTGGAAATAAAAATGCTTCCATTATTAAAGAGCTAAAAGGAATAATTCAACCTAAAGTAAAATTTAGTGTTAAAAAATTAAAAAACACCGCTTTTGAGCATGAAGAAGGTAAATAAATACGTGCCAGATATTATTGTGCCAGGATTTCCAAAATCGGGCACTAGTAGTTTATTTGACTGCATGGTGCAACATACTAAAATATTTGGGCAAAAAAAAGAACCCCATATTTATTCAATCCCTGATCGTTATTTTCGAAGATTTGACCCCAGTTATGACAGGTCGTTTATAAATATTTTTAGGGAAAAACCAAAAGATAGTCTATGTATAGAGGCCAGTACTACTTATTTGATCTCGAAACAAGCTTTGGAGTTGGCTTATTATGATAATCCCGGATTAAAGATAATCATTCTGGCAAGAGATCCGATTGAAAGAATTATATCTCATTATAATTGGTTGCGAAAATTAGGTATTGCTAAAAAAATATTTAGGGAAGAAATAAAGGATTGGCTGGGCAAAGATTTCGATCCAAATATGCATTTTAGAGGGAACTACAAATACTATGTAAACTTCTCACTTTATGGGGAGCAGCTAAAAAGGTGCTTTAGTATCTTTTGCAAAGATCAGATCTTGTTGGTATCTGCGGAAGAGTTTAAATCTGACCCTCATTCTGTGATTTCACGGATTTTCAAATTCCTTTCAATTCACGATATTAAAATAAATACAATTTATTCAAACGTCACTGGTAGGGAATTCGTAGTAAAAAAATATCCGAAAATGCCTCGTCCACTTTCTGCTGTGCTTCCTTCTTCAGTGAAAGGTTTTTTCAAGCCTTTTTTTGAGGAGAAATATCAATATTACAAACCCAGTAAAGATGAAATGAAGTGGTTATTTTCTCTCCTCGAGGCTGATTTCCTCATGCTGAAGAATGAAATAAATTTTATTCCAGAGCAATGGCATCTTACTAGGGAAATTGCAAGTTTGTGTTAAACAAGAACAATGAGACATGTTAAAATTATTGCTCTTCCGATTATTAGTGATCCTCGAGGTAATCTTTCTTTCCTCCAAAACCAGGACCACTTCCCGTTCGAGATCGCCCGGGTCTTCTGGACGTACGACGTGCCGGGCGGGTTTACCAGAGGTGGGCACGCCTACCGCACCCAGGAAGAAGTCATTATCGCACTGAGCGGCAGTTTCGATGTGGTGATCACTTATCCCGATGGTTCCCACCAGAAGTTTTGCCTGAATCGCTCGTACCATGCCCTTTATTTGCCACCTTTGACCTGGCGGCACATGGAAAACTTTTCCACCAACGCCCTTTCGCTACACCTTTCAAGCCATCCATTCGATGCAGCAGATTACATTCGGGATTTTGAAGAATTCAGGCGAATTGCATTGGGATAATCAGACAACGACTATCTGGGATTGTCAATTATTCAAACTACCAGTGGTGCAAACCGAAGCTGGGTCGATAACTGCTTTGAATAATAGAATGGATATCCCTTTCGATGTAGTTCGGGTTTTCTATCTGTACGATGTTCCAGGTGGTACAGATAGAGGGGGACATGCCCATATTGCCCAGCATCAACTAATCATTGCCGCAAGTGGAAGCTTCGATGTTCTTTTGGATGATGGGAAAAATAAAAAAGTAGTTTCCTTGAATCGCCCCTATCTTGGATTACACGTACCACCGGGAATCTGGAATGAATTGTTCAATTTTTCCTCCGGCTCCATTTGCCTGGTGCTGGCGTCGGACGTGTATAGGGAAGAGGATTACATAAGAGAATACAGTTTATTCCGAAAGCACAAATCATGATCCATCCCAATAGCGACGTACAGTCACCCAAGATTGGTGCAAGTACAAAGATTTGGCAATATTGTGTGGTGCTTGAAGGCGCTGTGATTGGAGAGGATTGCAATATAAATGCTTTTGTTTTTATTGAAAATGATGTTGTTATCGGAAATAGGGTAACGATCAAATCGGGAGTCCAGATTTGGGACGGCATAACAATTGAAGATGACGTGTTTATTGGGCCTAACGTTACTTTCACCAATGACAAATATCCAAGATCCAAGCAGTACCCTGAAGCCTTTGATCGGACTGTCATAAAAAGAGCTGCGACCATAGGAGCAAATGCTACAATTTTGCCGGGAATAACCATAGGTGAGTTTTCAATGGTAGGGGCAGGAAGTGTAGTTACCCGTGATGTTCCCCCAAAGGGATTGGTCATAGGAAATCCAGCCCGCTTGGTAGGTTGGGTGAATAAGGATGGAACACTTAAGAAGAAAGTAAAAGATAATGTTTGGGTAGATTCTGATGGAAAACGATGGACAGAAAACGACGGTAAACTCGTGCTGCTGAAATGAATATCCCCTTTCTCAACCTTCATCCCCTGCATGACCCTATTCGAGAAGAACTCAAGGTCGCCTTCGAAGAGGTTCTGAACAATAGCTGGTACATCCTCGGGCAGAAACTGGAGGCATTCGAAACCTCATGGGCTGCCTGGTTGGGATGCCGCCATGCCGTTGGAGTAAGCAATGGGCTTGATGCCCTGTTCTTGTCCCTGAAGGCCCTGGGCGTTGGACCGGGCGATGAGGTCATCGTACCGTCCAACACGTATATCGCCACCGTATTGGCAGTATCGCATGCAGGTGCCACGCCGGTATTGGTCGAACCCGATCCACGTACATACAATATCGACCCGGATCGGATCGAGGCAGCCATTACCCCTCGCACCCGGGCCATTATGCCGGTACATCTGTACGGGCAAGCCTGCGAAATGGACCGCATCATGGCCATTGCGGAAAAACACGGGCTCTTCGTGGTGGAAGACAACGCCCAGGCCCATGGCGCCACATGGAAAGGGAAGAAAACCGGCACCTTTGGCCACTGCAACGGCACCAGCTTCTATCCGGGCAAGAACCTGGGCGCCCTCGGCGATGGCGGCATCGTCACCACCGACGACGATGCCCTCGCGGAAAAAGTGCGCATGTTGCGCAATTACGGCAGCCGGCAGAAATACGTGAACGAAGTCGTCGGCTACAACATGCGCCTGGACGAGCTGCAGGCAGCTTTTCTGTCCGTCAAGCTCAAATACCTGGATGCATGGACACAGGAACGGCAGCGGCTGGCTGCTTTGTACACCGAGATATTGCAGGGGGTAGGTGATCTCGTCCTGCCCGAGACCCACCCCGACGCCACCCATGTGTGGCATCTGTACGTGATTCGGACCCGCCATCGCGATGCCCTGCAGGATTACTTCAAGCAGCGCGGCATCGGCACGCTCATTCACTATCCCGTTCCGCCCCATCTGCAGCAGGCGTATGCGCATTTGGGCTACCAGAAAGGTGATTTCCCCATCGCCGAAGAGCTGGCGGAAACGTGTCAGAGTTTGCCTTTGTGGGTGGGGATGGGGGAAATAAGAGGCGTAGTGGAAGAAATTGAAAAATACTTTTATGCCTCCTAAGGTCATCCTTGGAATTCTGTCTTACAACAATGCTTCATTTGTGAGAAAAACACTTTTAAGTGCCATTAATCAAACTTATCCCAATATAGAAATTGCTGTTCATGATGATTGTTCAAGTGATGATTCATTGGAAGTCATTTATGATACAATTAAAAATGTCGGCAAAAAGGTGCTTGTCATAAGTTCTGATAAAAACATTGGAATTTGTGCTTCTCTTAACAAGATAATTCAAATAGCGAAAGGTGATTACTATTGCTTCATTGGATCAGATGATTATTTCTTGCCAGATTTCGTATCAAAGAGAGTGGCTCTAATGGAATCAATCCTATCTGAATATGGGATATGCTATTCTCATTCAATTTTAATATCTGAAGAGGGGGCCATCATTGGCTTTGAGGAAAGACCAAAAAGTCCTTCAGGTGACATTTTCGACTATCTGATTTCACTAAAAAACCAGTCATTGTGTAAACCCCTTTCTTTGTTCTACAGGTCAAAAATTTTTGAAGATGTAGGGTTATTTGATGAAGAATTATTGTTTGAAGATTTAGACTTTATATTGCGTTGTGCTCGAAAAACTAAATTTTACTTCTTTAATAGCTTTGACTCACATTATAGAGTGAGAAAACAAGGCTCCCTGGGGTCAAAGGTTTTCGAATCAAGAGGATTGAAATCACATTTTCTGATTTTAAATAAGCATACGGGTTTTAATGATGTTACAGATAAAAAAATAAACGATCGCAAGCTATATATTTTGTTTGCCGGGTTGAAAAGAGGAGCAGAAAAAGAATTGTTGTCAGATTTAATCCAAGATTGTTCATTTAAACAGTCACCTATTGGGTGGTCCTTGTTGTACTTGACTATATTACTGAACCCACTCCTCAATAAATCACTCCCATTTTTTAGAAGTGCACTTTATAAATTAGTGAATTATGCCATCAAATGAGTTATTTGAGCTAAATTTGATTACCTCTCCCTTCCTCATCGCCGGCCCCTGCGTCATGGAATCGCTCGAGCTGCTCGAGGAAGTAGCCACTGAATTGGTGGCCATTCAGCGCAAATACCAAATTCCGGTAATTTTCAAATCTTCCTTTGACAAAGCCAACAGAACTTCAATTCGGAGCTATCGTGGCCCAGGACTGGCTAAAGGAATGGAATGGTTGGGAATCATCAAGGAGCGATATGGTTTGCCGGTATTGACGGATATTCACGAAAGTTGGCAAGCAAAAGAGGTTGCCTCAGTCGTGGATGTAATACAAATTCCAGCCTTTTTGTGCCGGCAGACCGATTTGCTCACAGCCGCAGCGCAGACCGGTAGGATCGTAAACATTAAAAAGGCCCAGTTTCTTTCCGGTATAGACATGTATTACCCTGCTGAGAAAGTAAAAGAAGCCGGCAATAATCAAATTCTCTTGACTGAACGGGGAAACATGTATGGATACAATAACCTGGTGGTTGACTTCAGGAATATTGCGGATATGAAATCATTGGGCTACCCCGTGGTCATGGATTGTACCCATTCCGTACAGAGGCCCGGTGCTGCCGGTGGTAAAACAGGTGGCAACCGGGAGTTTGTTCCGGCAATGGCCTTGGCTGCAAAAGCATTCGGGGCATCGGGATATTTTTTGGAGGTGCATCCTGACCCGGACAAAGCATTGAGCGATGGTCCTAACATGCTGTATCTCAAAGACCTTGAAAACCTGGTGCAAAAACTCATAGTATGACAGAAACAACAACTTCCGTCAGCCTGGCTGAGTCAGCACGTCGTACTTTTCAGTTGGAAGCCCGTGCCATTGAAGAACTAGCCGGAAACCTTACCTCTGATTTTGAACATGCGGTACAAGCCATCTTGAAGGCAAAAGGTAAAACCATCGTATGCGGTATGGGTAAGTCGGGACACATAGGTAAGAAAATAGCTGCCACTCTGGCGAGCACAGGTACTCCCAGTTTCTTCCTCCACCCCGCCGAAGCATTCCACGGAGATTTAGGCATGATCGGTGAAGAGGATATATTAATACTGATTTCCTATTCCGGCGAGACAGAAGAAATACTGCGTCTGATTCCCCACCTCAAGGAAAGAGAAATACCCATCGTTGCCATGACTGGAAACAACACATCCACCCTGGCAAAGAACGCAAATTATACGCTGAATGTCAAAGTATCCGCCGAAGCCTGTCCATTGAGTCTGGCGCCTACAGCATCCACCACAGCAACACTTGTTATGGGCGATGCAATTGCTATCGCGCTAATGGAGCAAAGAGGTTTCAAACCAGATGATTTTGCACGATTCCATCCAGGTGGGACACTTGGAAAGCGTTTGTTAGGTAAAGTTAAAGAATATACCCGCTATGATAATTTACCTTTTGTTAGATTTGATGCCAATGTGAGAGAAGTCATTTATAAACTGGCAGAAGGAAGGCTTGGTTTGGTATTAATATCTAAAAACGATGGAAAGGTAGGTATAATTACTGATGGAGATTTTAGAAGATCACTCACAAAAATAAAGTATTTGGATGATTGGGTCCTTTTAGATTATGTAAACTTCAACCCTATAAAGGTTGATGAAAATACCCCAATCTATAAAGCTGAAGAAGTACTATTAAAGAATCGAATTACAACTCTTTTAGTGACAAAAGAAAGTAAAGTGGTTGGCGTATTTCAGATGTTTAATTTATTTTAAACTATCATAATGAAAGCATTATTTGTTACTTCTGGTCTCGAGTTACGCATTCTTACCGACAAATTTATTAATAATTATTTTTCAAATGGAATTATAATTTCAGTTCACGATAATGACAAGATAAAATCATTTGCTGATGCCAAGAATTTGACATTTGTTAAAGTTGATGCGCCAGATATTGGTGGATCTCGCCTATTGTACATAATAATACAGCTGCAAAAAATTAGACTATCAAAAAAAACGAAATCCAGAGTAATATTAAAATTGCCTAAGAAATACAACTACTTTGAAATGTTTAATCCTAAAATATTATCCGCTTTATTTTACTGCTTGGACTTCTTGTATAGAAATTTTCAAAAGCCAAAAGTTTGGAAAGAGCTTCAACGTGTTTACAGTACTTATGGGATTACTGAGATTATTTTCGCATCACATAATGACCGCATAATTCAGAGCGCTGCTCATAGTGCAATTAAAAATGGTATTTCATCATTTTTGATTCAGAATTCCTGGAAAGACGTTTTTATTAACCCTTACTTATATGTCGACTTTACAAAAATAAATGTTTGGTCTGAGGCTATTGCAAATGTCTTAAAAGAGCTGAATACAAGAACCCAAAATATTGAATGGAAGATCAGTTGGCATCCCAGGTTATTGAAGCTTACTGACTCAGGAAATTCACCCACTAGCAAGGATGTTCCAGAAAAAATTATCCTCTATACATGCGCTAATCCAAAAATAATACCAGACGAATATGATATCGTCAAATTAATACTAACAGAATGTCCATCAGAATATAGATTTGTTATCAGGCCTAACCCTCAGGATGATACGCCTGGGCGATGGGAAAAACTAATTCACTTTAGGGAAGGTTTAAGTATAGATATTCCTAATTGGTATTGGGACCAAAAGGTCAATATACCCGAACCAAACGCCGAAGAGCATTGGAGAAACTTATTGATGAGATGTTGTTTAGTTATAGGTGTCGCCTCAACTGTAACTCTGGAAGCACTTCTTTTAAATAAAAAAGTATTAAACATTGCCTTTGGGTCTGATGGTTCAGAGTCAGAGTATTTGCGTGAAATAACTTATGCACCCTATTATGAAGGCCTTCTTCAACACACTAGTGTATATGTATGTTCAAACATAAAATGTTTTAATACAGACTTGGAATTCCTTATTAATTCCAATAGTCTAAACGAAGAACCATCACAATACTTAATCAACCACCTCATCTATGAAAAAGCTCGAAACTCTCAACTTCAGGAAAGGTTCACAAGATGATCAAATAGTGTACAAAGAATTGGTAATTGATGACATGTACCAGTTTAAGTACCTTCGGAAGCTTACAAATATTTATGAGAACTGGGTGTGTATAGATGGTGGAGGACATATTGGAATATTTAGTCTCCTACTTGCGGAATCGGTTAATGGAAAGATATATACTTATGAGCCTAATCCTGATTCTTACCACCGTTGCAAAGAAAATACCAAGGAGTACAAGAATATCACTGTTCTGCAACAAGGAATAGATTATAAAGATGATTATATAAAACTTTATCCGCCAGTCAATTTAAAGGAAACAGGGACATGGTCAATGGTGCCCACTGAAAAGCATAATAAGGAGAAGCCAATTTATGTTAAAACAGTTAATATCATCGACTTCATAAGTGATGCTAGGCAAGAGGGGAATAATATTCTTCTTAAATTAGATTTGGAGGGATATGAGGCAGCTGTAATTGATAATATGCAAGACGACCACCTTAGAATGATAAAAATTCTAATACTGGAAGAGCATGGTTGTCCAATTAATCATGACCGCCTGAACAAAATTGGATTTTATAATTTGTATCACCCCCTTGGAAGTTCAAGGCACTTCGTTTATTTTAATGCATACGGTGAAAATGAATTGGTCAAAGAACTTTTAGAAATTAAAAGGGATTTAAGCGATAAATACTATTCAGACAAAATAAATTATATAAAAAAAATGTCAAGAATCACGACGAGTAGATTGCTCAAAGGTCTAATTAATAAATTCATTAAGAGATGAAAATAATATACGTTTGTAACGAATATCCTCCAACTACGCATGGTGGTATAGGGGTGATTGTAAAAGATCTAGCGGAGGGCCTGACAGAAAAAGGACATAGTGTTGCAGTAATTGGGTCCGATCCCCTCATTAAAACTGGTCGACAAGAATACGAAAATGGAGTATGGGTAACACGGCTGCCTATGAAAGAATATTGGTCATGGCGTATTGGACGTTTTACAATTTCGCCAGAACCTATACTTAGTCGCAAATATCTTTCCGCTCAGCTTGAAAAGCTCATCAAAATATTTAAACCTGACCTGGTGGAAAGTTTCGATTGGAGTGGTCCCTTGTGGAAAAAACCGTCCGTCAAACTGGTGGTAAGGATGCATGGCGCCAATACAGCGCATCAAGTATTTGAAAATAAGCGCCCCAGCAGAGTACTCTCCTACTTTGAAAGGAGGAACCTGGAATTTGCTGATTCATTATGTGCTGTTTCGCAGCACATTGGAGAGCTAACGCTACGTGCTTTGGACCAAAGGGGAAAACGTTTTACTTGCCTTTACAATTTTGTGGACACTGATAAATTTAAACCGCTGAAGACCATCACAACTGATCAATCAAAACTCTTATACGTTGGACGCATCCATCCAAGAAAAGGGCTTTTAGAGTTTTTTCATATATTAAAAGAGCTTTTTAAAATCAATACCAATATTCACTTTGAGCTAGCGGGCCCTTACAACGATAGCTATAAGCAGGAGTTGATTAAAATACTCCCCCCCCATCAAAGAGATAAGGTCCACTTTTTAGGCAAAATACCGCATGGGGAATTGCCAGCACTCATTAACAGTGCAAGGTTATTCGTAATGCCCTCCCGGGCGGAAGCATTCGGACTTACAGCCATTGAAGCAATGGCTTGTGGAACAGCAGTCATGGTAACTGATAAAGCCAGTGGCCCTGAAATTGTGGAAGAAGGGGAAACGGGGTGGTTGATTAATGTTGAAAACCATTTAGAGTCCGCCCGTAAAATTGACAAATTGCTGCAGCAGCGGGCATTACTAGATCGGGTTGCCACCAATGGGAGAAATATAGTGTTAAAAAAATTTTCAAAAGCAACCGTATTAGATGAAAATATTTCTTACTACACAAACTTGTTATCATGAATTTTGACCTAATAATCACCACATACAACAGGCCTAAAGAAGTTAGTTCTTTGGTAACCCAGGCGATGGGATGCGATCCGGCCCCTGAAACAATCATTGTAGTGGATTCCTCTGACGAGGAAAATACTGAATTATCTGCTTTGAATGGTGTCCGGTACATTAGGTCCTCTCATAAAAATCAACCTTACCAACGTCTATTAGGGGCTTTAACTTCGGAGGCGGACATTGTCGTATTTCTTGATGATGATTTGGATATCATAGATCCTGAAATTTTCAAAATATTGATTACTTCTTTTGTTGATTCTCAAACAGTCGGAGCTACGGTAAATATTAATATTCAAAGCTTCATCGGTGAGGAATTTGAACTTCCGTTATTAAAAAGAGATTCAAAAATATTTAAGTTTATTAGCTGGCTTACTTCCGCCAAACTTCCCCCGAGAGGAAAATCTGGAAGATTGGGAATTGTGGGTGGACGGCCCGATCAGTCTCAAAATACTGAATTTTTTAGTGGTGCTTGCATGACCTTTCGACGAGAAATAATACCAAACATTATTCCCTATTCATTGATCTCACTTTATGAAAGGAAACTTGGAAAGGGAGAAGATAAAGTTATTAGTATGTTTGCCAATCGATTTGGCACATTGAAGTACTACCACAAGATCTGCCTAATGCATCCGCCAAACGATAGTAGTTATTATAAGAATGTCCAAGATTTTTTCAAAAGGGTTATGTATTCAAGGTTATACCTCAGTAAAGTATATGCTAAAGTATTTTCACATTCATTGGTGAAAGAAATACTCATTTATTACTGGTTTGGTATCTGGCGATTAATGATTGCAACAATCACTTACTTTGCCAAACCTTCCAAGACACGGAAAGACAAGGTGCTGGGTATCCTGAACGGGCTATGGCTATCGCTTACACTCCCACATAAACCAGAAAAAATAACTCCCGGAATTAATTGGGACGTAGAAATTCAAAAAGATCTGGCACGTGCAAGCAACAGCTAAAACGATTACACCAGGTAATACATCGTCGATAGCGTTACGCTGGAGGAAATTACTCTTCTGGTTCAGTTTCTTCATGGCCTTTCCTATAGTATTGATCATAGGACAAAATATTTCAGTATTCATTTTTTTAGGAATGCTTAGCTTGCTTTTTACCAAAGGCAAGCTAAGAGTAATACGACTAAATCGATTTATACAATGGATTGCCTTATTTTTTGGAATTGGAGCTATCATTTCGACTTTTAGCATACCCCCGGATGCTCCTATCGGAAGTTTTGGGCGAGCACTTTCGGTATTACCCAATTACCTGTATTGGACACTGCTTATTCTTTTTCTTGTCAGCAATAGGAAACTACTAAATTTATCTGTCATCTACAAAGGCGTTTTCTGGGGGGTAGTTGCTTCAGTTTTGTATTACGTAGCACTGAAAGATCTATTAAGGATATTACCTGTGTTTAGCCGAATGACGCCAAATGGTTTTTCTTTTATACTAATTTGTTACACACCCATTGCGCTGTATTACCTCATGCAAAAGCGAGGAAAGGCTTGGGCTCTTGGATTTCTAAGTATCTTGGTTTTTGTTTTACTTCAGGATGGGCGCAGAGCAGGGGTCGTGTTGGTAATGTTGAGCGGTTTAGCAGTGATATACGCAGCTCATTTGAATTGGAAAAACATCATTGCTTTTATCTTGGTGGCAGTTGGTTTATTTTTCCTATTAAGGACACCAGTTGTAAAACAATCCATTGCTGCCTCAAGTGAAAGAGTTTACAATTTGCTTTACGAATCAGAAAAAATTACCACTGAAGACAAATCCTTTCTAACGAGAGTAGCTATGGTAAGGAAGGGACTTGCCATCTATGATAAATACCCCTACACTGGAATTGGCTTAAACAATTTCACCAATTACTCAATCCCCTTTGACACCAATTTTGAGGGCTCAAAGTTCCTTGCCCATAAGAGGCACATCCAAAGCACCAGTTCTCACAATTCCTATGTTGTAATTCTTGCAGAGGGTGGATTGTTTTTGTTTATTCCTTTTGTTGTACTTATTGGAATGGGAGTCGGTTTTGCTTTCTTTAGATACTTTTCAATGGTGCCTGATGTTCGTCCTATTTATATAGGGATGACTGCCATGGCGGTTCACTTTTACTTCATCACAGCCATTGTCAATGTTTATGCATGGTTCCTGATTGGTCTGGCTTGCGCTTATCGATATAGAAGATGAATTTAGGTTTTTATTACCACATTCCAATCCGACGAACCGAAGATAGTTTGTTACTACCTGGTTACCTTGCCGTATTTGTTGATGCTTTGGCCAAAGAGGTAACGCAACTAACGCTGTTTCTACATGAGGAAAAACCTGGGGAAATGAATCCGGCAGATACAGTGTTAAAGGAAACCAACATTTCCTGGGTGAATTTAGGTCCTAAAACGGCGGCCTGGCATCGATCAATATTTTACCGTAGCGTATTGAAAGAGTTTAAACCGGAATTAAATGCGGTGGATGTTTTGTTAGTACGTTGCCCAAGCCCTTTGGCGCCCTATTTCAGCAGAATTATTAAAGACCCATCCAGGGTTGTCTACTACGTCGTTGGGGACTATGGAGAGGGCGCAAGGCACTGGAAATCAAAATCAATCAGGCAATATTTGATCAAAAAATACTTATATTGGAACGATTCTGCGCTTAAAAGTACTGTTAAAAATAAATTGCTCATCGTGAATTCCATAGCATTGAAGAAGGAATATGAAAAAATAAATAAAAGGGTGCATATTGTCAAAACTACGACTATACAGAAACATGATTTCTACTTAAGAAAAACATATAATATAACCCCCCCAATTAAATTACTTTATACCGGAAGGTTTGATTACCAAAAAGGACTGAAAGAACTTATCACAGCATTGTCAGAATTAAGAAAAAAAGGATGCGACATAGAATTACACCTGGTTGGTTGGGAAGAAAGCTCCAATAATAACATTGAAACAAACTTAAAAAACTTTGCCAGAGCACTAGATGTCGATCAGTACATTGTTTGGCATGGCAAGAAAAAGACAGGTGACGAATTAAATTTGTTTTATAGAGATGCTGACATCTATGTTATTCCCTCCTACCACGAAGGATTCCCCCGTTCAATCTGGGAGGCGATGGCAAATTCTTGTCCGGTGATTGCAACAAAGGTGGGTAGTATTCCTTATTATTTAGAAAACGATAAGCATGCTTTACTTATCGAACCTAAAAGTTCAAAAGCAATTTCAAATGCAGTCATTAAGTTGATCAATGACGGCAACTTGCGAAAAGAATTGATTAAAAATGGATTTGCACTTGCCAAAGAAAATACTTTGGAAATGCAATCCAAAAAACTTAAATCACTAATTTATGATTACATTAGGCGTTAACTTTGGTCATGATGCATCTTTGACTGTCATTCAGGATGGAAAAATCATTTATTCAGTTGAAGAAGAGAAAACAAGCCGAATCAAACAAGATTTTGGTTGGCCAGTTACTGCATGGCGTAAATTCAATGATGATTATGGCATTCATCCGAAAGATGTCGATATAATTGCGTTTGGAAGTAATTTTTACAGGCAACTAAACAAGAACGAGATTAAATATAGATTTCGTAAAAATAAGGGAATTAAATATTTTGAATATGCAGATCGCATTTCCTCTTACCTCGGCCTAATCAATCTATCAAATCGTGAAAACAATTATGAAACATTTAAAAAGGAAATTCTAAAATTAGGTTTCACTAATGCAAATGTCGTTTTTTATAACCACCATTTGTGCCATGCTGCCTCCGCATATTTTGCAGCACCTTTTAAATGCGACTTGATTATCACTGCAGATGGACATGGAGATGGAGAGTCTATTACTTTCTATCGACCAAATGCTGATGATTCTCTGAAACTATTAAAAACATTTTCTTATGAAGTTTCAATCGGTCAATTCTATAGTGCTATTACTCAATTACTTGGCTTTAGGCCAACTCGCCATGAAGGTAAAATAACAGGTTTGGCTGCTTATGGAAAAGAAACATCTTTAGTAAATGAGTTCTCTTCAATATTTAAATTTACAGCAGGTGAATTAAAACGATTTCCATTTGATGATAGGGATACACTTTGGGCAGATTACATGCGTAATAATCGAGTAAATATTGAAGCTAAGATTAATTTTCACTCGGAATCAGAAATTGGAGTTAATTATGCTAAAAATGGACTGCTTCTGAAAGAATATTTGAACAAAATCATTAAAGGTTTCAGAAAAGAGGATATAGCTTTTGCGTGCCAAAAAGTGACAGAAAATATTATGTATCAACTTCTCGATAATGCTATTTCAAATTTAGAAGTAAGGAGTAAAATAAAACTTGGACTGGCTGGAGGTGTATTTGCAAATGTTCGTGTAAATCAAGTAATGTATGAGCACCCTGCAGTGGAGAATATTTTCATTCAACCGGCAATGGGTGATTCAGGTCTCTCATTAGGTGCTGCGATTTTAGCAGAAATAGATAGTAATCCTAAATGTAATATCAACAATTTTCGATTTGTTGACACCTATAAAGGTCCTGATTACACCAATGATGTTGATAAGTTTATCGAATCGATTGATACGCGTAAATATTCGATCAATCACTTGAGAGATAACGCAAGCGAATTAATTGCCAAGAAACTTGCGGATAACAAAATAATTGGTCTATGGCATGGAAGCATGGAATGGGGTCCCCGGGCATTAGGCAATCGTTCATTGATTTTAAACACATTTGATAGATCGGTTAATGATACGCTCAACAAGCGGTTGAATAGAACTGAATTTATGCCCTTTGCACCTTCAGTTTTAGACACTGTGATCAAGACTTACATGCCTAAATATTCCGAGGAATGTCCGGCAGCAGATTATATGACTATAACTTATGATGTTGATCCTAAATACCACGATATATTGCAGGCGGTAGTACATGTTGATGGAACTGCAAGACCGCAAGTTGTTAAGAGGTCAACGAATCCATTTTTCTATGATATAATCACTGAATTTTACAAATTGACTGGGTGTGGTGCTATCGTTAATACAAGTTTTAATACCCATGAAGAGCCTATAGTTAGTTCTCCAATGTCTGCCTTTAGCGCTTTAGTTGATGATCGCATCGACATTCTAGTTCTTGACAAATATATGATTGTTAAAAAAATAACCTAATGAATACTCATAGGATTCTATTTGTAGGTAATTTTATTTCAACGACAAGAGACACAATAAATCCATCCGAGAACATTGCATAAGAGTTTCAACGAAAAGAACATCGCGTCTTATTGGTGTCAGGATATGAAAATAAGATATTTAGGATGCTTCACATTATGATTGCAACAACCTTATTCTGTAATAAGTTACTGCATCTTGTTGTGTTTATACTTTACTGTAATAAGTTTTGTGCAAATGTTTGAAAATTCAGTGAAATAAGGGTTTTCCATTCAGCCCGGGTTTTTTAATCCTGATTTACCACTGTCTCCATTTTCTGCTTATCGGGTTCAGCGCTCAAAGAACATTGATCCTGTTTCGCCCGGAAGCTGCTTTTATGAAAACCCTGGCAAAACACCACACTATTCCGATAAATGGTGCCAGCATAAAATGTGATTCATCCATAAAGAACAGGTAACAATCTCCTGCCTTCGCTTTTTTCAATAACGGCATAAGTTTCTCGTTGAGAAACAGTTGTTGTTTGGAAGCATCGGCTTTGGCTGGCACATAACCCGTTTTGCGCTGCTTCATACCTATCGCATGCATGAAACGCAGCACTCCATGCACACTCAATTCCGTACCGGTCTATTCGTTGACTTTGGCTGTGGCCTCTTTTCCTGTGCGTGGTGGATACTCCTTAAAGTACTGTTAATGGGTGATCCGGTGGCCCTTAAGAACTGAGTCAAAACCTTTATACTTAAAAGTTTTTAGAGCTTCAAGTACACTGTTGTTGTAAAGCTTGATATAGTTCACAACAGAATGATGTGGCTTTGTTCAAACAACACGAATTTACCGTGCTTACTCGCTTTTTTCAAGCGATTATATTTGCACAAAACCTATTTCCGTTGAGTATAAATACATCGCGCAAATCATGTGTGAGCTTTCTTTTGACGGGAAGAAAATCTTTTATAACTTTCCACTGGACGTCGGTCATGCGTTCAAATTTTGCGAGCATCTTTGTAAGTTTTTGTTTGCCTGCAAGATATTATCGACGGCCTTTCTTGTCAATTAAATTCCCAAACAAGTTCTTAGTTTGCATCTAAATTCGATGAACTGACTTATTTAGATTTGCCATATTTTCTTATGTTTGTTTGCTTTAAAAATTGTCACAATGAAAAACGTCTTATACACTGGTCACTTCTTGGCAGCTCACCGAGGCACCGTCAGTCCAAGTGAAAGAGTGGCTCATCATCTCCAAGGCCAAGGGTTTAGGATCAATATTACCTCAACAAAAAAAAGCAGATATTCCAGATTGTTGGATATAATTATCTGCTCTGCTATGTTTAAGTACACTATTAATCACATTGATGTATTTAGTGGACGTTCATTTTTGGTGGCAGAGATCGCGTCTCTGGTTGGAAAGATAAGGAGAAAAAAAATATTTTTAACACTTCATGGAGGCATGCTTCCCGAATTTTATCAAAGACATCCAGTACGCATAAAAAAGGTTTTTAAAAGAGCGGATAAGGTTTTTTCTCCATCGCTTTACCTCAAGCGTTTTTTCGAGAAGGAAGGATTTGGTGTGGAGTATCTTCCTAATCCAATTGACCTTGCGAAGTTTCCATATTTAGAAGTGTACGAACCAGCCAACAAATTGGTTTGGGTACGGGCATTTTCGCCAATTTACAACCCAACCCTTGCAGTCGAAACCTTGCTGCACGTCAGGCAGGTATTTCCGGATTGTACGCTTACCATGATTGGTCCCGATAAAGGAGAGTTGAATAAAGTCAAGGCACTGATGCACCAACATCATCTCGAAGAAGCCATTGAAATTACCGGCCCAGTACCCAATGAAGAATTGTATCGGTATTACCACAGTCATGCGGTATTTTTGAATACGACTTCATACGAGAGTTTTGGCATGGCTGTGATGGAAGCTGCAGCCTGTGGCATTCCAGTGGTCAGCACACCCGCAGGTGAAATCCCCTTGCTTTGGGAGAATGGAAAGGACATGCTGATTACCTCCTGCTGGTCTGCTGAATCAATGGCAGATAGGGTGATCCAGCTTTTGACCAATAGATATCTGGCAAATGAAATCAGACAAAATGCGAGGAGGAAGGCAGAGAAATACGATTGGGAGGAGATTAAAAGCAGGTGGATAGAAATTTTAAAGGGTCCGGATAATTCGAACTTAAATAATCAGAATTGAATGACATTATCTTGTGGTGTATCACACTCCTGTCTGAAAGGGCTTTGTTGTATGAATCGAGCAGACATGGCTATCGCTAATTTTCCTTCAAATTAAGCCACTTTTCTTGGTTTAGCGACGGGCATACCTTGGGCTGTCA
>PAAY01000072.1 GCA_002698985.1 Saprospirales bacterium
CGGCATCGTTCTCGCTGCCGTAGGGCTCTGGTACGACGACTTCGACGGCACCAACCCCGTCAGCCAGGACCTGCTCGACGTGCTCACCTACACCACCGGCGTGGAAGCCAACGACAAGCCTTTCCGCAACCGGTTCCCATTCGTCAACCTGCCGTGGAGCGGTGAGAGCCAGTGTGCGGGCACCCTTGCCAATGCAGTACCCGATCAAAACCTGCCGCAGGCCAGTGCCCTCGGCATCCAGTCGCCCCTGTCCACCGGTCAACAGGTGACCATGGTGAATTACCCCAACCCCTTCAGTGCGTCGACGACCCTGCGCTTCAATGCAGAAAGGGAAGGTAAAGTGCAAATCCATGTCTTTGACATGAGCGGTAAACTGATCGCCACGCCCGTCAACGGTGTGTTTGCGAAGGGAATCCACGAAGTGACCATCGATGCCTCGGATTGGACTCCGGGCACCTATTTCGCAAGAGCAATGGATGACAATGGTCAGATGCTGCAAGTGTTGAAGCTGGCAAAAGGCCGCTGATCTACTTGCCCAGGAACGGGGTTCGCCCCGTTCTTTTTTCCCCAAAAAAAGACCACGGGATTATCAAAGTCAAAAGGCCTTCATTGCCCGAAGCAATTGGAAGGCACATCCAAACTGACAGGGCAACGCCCACCGCCCGACCAGGGAAACAGGTTCATTCCGCCCCGATGTCATCGGAGCATACCGTGCCGAGAGAGATTTTGAATATGGAAAGGCACGGCTGACACAACGGCCATTGCTGATGGCTAAAACCTAAACCGGCGCCCATTCCACAGGCTTGCCAACAGGCATGTGAAACGACCATGCCCGACGAGCACAAGGAACTGGGCTGCCTAAACAAATTTCAACCATGACTAAGCTGACTTGCTTCGCAACGATCTGGACGCTCGGCATTCTCTTGCTGCTGTCCTGCAACCAACAACCCACCGGAAAATCCACTGCGGAGGCCAACTCCGAGGTGGCCACCCTGCTCGACCGTCATCCGGCCCTGCGCAACGGCGTGGAATGGGACAAGGTTCAAAATGCCTATGGCACCGCTCGGGCCGCCGTCCAACAAAATCCGGACGACGCAAAGAGCTGGTTGCTTTTGGCCGAAGTCTTCATGCAGGAAGCCAGGGTTACCGGTGAACACCCCTACTATTATCCCGCTGCCTTGAAAGCAGTGGAAAAAGTGCTCGAAAAGCCGTTTTCCGAAGGAAATCCAAAGGATCAGGATTTGAAGTTCCAGGCGCTGAGCCTGAAAGCCGGCGTGGAAATGTCCTTGCATCAATTCGACAAAGCCTTTCAAACGGCACAGGAAGCCGTAGCCATCAACCCCCACAACGCAGCCATTTACGGGGTACTCACGGATGCTTGCGTTGAGTTGGGTCACTACGACGAGGCCGTGGACTTTGCAGACAAGATGGTCGGTATCCGCCCCGACCTCAGGTCATACTCCAGGGTATCCTACCTACGGGAAATTTTTGGTGACCTGCCGGGTGCCATCGAAGCCATGAAGCTGGCAGTAAGTGCCGGTTATCCCGGCTCGGAACAAGCCGCCTGGGCAAAGCTCAACCTGGGGCACCTGTACGAAAAAACGGGCGATTTCGACAAAGCCCGGGAAACCTTTGAAAGCATTTTGAATGAGCGCCCCGACTACCCCTTCGCCATCGCTGCCCTGGGCAATCTGGCCCTCCAGCAGAACGACTACCAGACGGCTGAAAAACTGCTGAACAGGGCCATCGAAATTGCACCGGAAGTCGGGTTTTACGAAAACCTCGCCAGGCTGTACAAACAAACCGGCAGAATGGAGGAATTCGACAAGACTTTCGAGACCATCATCGCCATGATGAATGAAGATGCCGAAGCGGGCCACGTCATGGACCTCGAAATGGCCAAGGTCTATCTGGAATTGAAGGAAGACCCTAAACTGGCCTTGCAATACGCCCGGAAAGAGTACGAACTCCGGCCCCAGAACAAAGATGTCAATGCCGTGATGGCGCAAATATTCCAAAAAGCAGGTCAGCCTGAAGAGGCAGCCAAATACGCTGCCGCGGCCGTTGTGTCAAACCGGAGCAAGGGTTAATGCCCTTGCTCTTTTTCCGTCAGGCCCTGAATCAGAAAGTGTTCATTCAAAGTGGATCACCGGACCTGGATCTTATTCCTGAATCGTGTTCCAACCATTGTCGGCCTCGCCGAGGTTGAACTTGCCCAGCTTGTGTGAGCGATCGGTTGCTTGCCACATAGACCGTCACTCATTTGGCATTGCAAGCCCATGCAAACTTCACGGTGTAGGGCATGGTCTGTATGCAATGGCTGCAACAGGAGGGCAAAAAGCAGTATGGTAATCGAACACTTGAACTGTGTCAGGCTCACACTTGAACTGTGTCAGGCTCATGCAGGCATCATCCCGTATCTCTGCACCAGTATGGCGGGTGCCTGTTTGCCGATCACACCGTAAAAGAATCAGTCTGCTCCAGAAGTGCTCCACCTGGCCACCGGCAATGTAACATTTTGAAAAGGTCACACTTTGTAGGCCAAAAAAATTGTCAACCATCGGTCATTCCCAAATTCTATTCCCTACCTTTGGCCACTCAAAGGCTACCTTCACGCCCGAAAAGCCTGACAGGCTGGAAAAACTTGCCGGATGTTCTCACTCCACACTTAATTCCCAGGTCTGTCAGGCTTTTTCATTGAATCGGAGAGGTGAGCCATAAATCATTGATTGCTGACGACTTACATCTCTGATTTCTCCTCTCATTAACAACCCCAGCCAATTAATTCAGTGGACCAAGTGTGCACCTGATACCCGTAATGATCGAAATCACCTTGTACCAAAAGAACTTGTATGAATCGGAGCTTTACCCTGTATTTGACACTCATCGCTTTTGTCTCTCTTGTTTCCCAGAAATTAAATGCGCAGTGTAACCAGAACATCTGTACCACCTTGCCGCCTCCCGGCTTGTGTGCCGAAGATGCCTGCATCATGTGCGACCCATGCCTGTTGGATGGTTACATGGGCTCCACCGTACCCGGCTCGAACACCTGCGATGTTCCCGGACCCTTTTGCGGTTCCATCGAGAACAACCAGTGGTTTGCCTTTATGGCGCCACCTTCAGGAACGGTAACCTTCAACTTCACCGTTACCTCTTGCCAGGGAGTGCCCAACGGCTCCGGGATACAGGCAGAAGTGTATTCCACCGCTGATTGCAATTCTTTCGTTTCGGTGTCCAATTGCTGGAGCCCCGGCTCCCAGCAAAACGGTGCGGTAACAGCCACCGGGCTGGATCCCTACTGTACTTATTACCTGATGATTGACGGCTGGGCCGGCGACTTTTGCGATTTCATCATCAATGTGACCGATTGCCAGGTTCCGCCAACACCCACACCCATCGTAATCAGCGGACCCACGCCGGTTTGTCCGGGTTCCATCGTTCAATACACCATGAGCCCTCCGCCTTCGGCCAATTGCCAGAACAATTCCAACAGCATCATCTGGAGTGGGGTGGAGCCTTTCGGAACCATCATCGGGCCCAACGATCAGCCCACCATCACCGTTCAGTGGAACAGCGTTGGTGCAACGGTGCTCAACGTAACCACCAACAACGTCTGCTTCGGCGGCAATACCAGCATACCTTTTCCCGTAACCATCGAGCCCATTCCTCCGACTGTAATTGAACAGGATGTGTGCCTCGGCGAGTGTACCACCTGTGCCGGACTGACCATTTGCGATCCCGGCCTCACCGTGGTGAGCCTGCAAAGCTGGCTGGGCTGCGACAGCGTCATCAACTGCATCGTCAATCCCATCGTGCCGGTGGTCAACGATCTGGGTGCGGTGACTCTCTGTGCGCCGGCCACCTTCAGCATTTGCGGGCAGACCTACTCTGAATGCGGCGTTTTCTCAAATACCTGCGACAACTGGCAGGGCTGTGACAGTACCGTCATCGTTGACCTGGCTATTTTGGATCCACAAGCCAGCATTGCCCCGCCCGCCGTGCTGGATTGTGCGCCCGGCTCCACAGTGACCTTGGATGGTTCGGGTTCCAATTCGGGCTCCGATTGCCTGCCCAACGTGGTAACGGCTTACGCCTGGGATGGACCTGCCGGTGGCATTGTCGGCTCCGCCAATGGTCCGACAGTCACCGTTGACGAACCCGGTGAATACTGCCTGACCCTGACTTTCAGCAGGGGCGGGGTCTCCTGCTCCGACACCCGCTGCGTCACCGTTGTGCAGGACGATGCCGTTCCGCAAACACCGCAGATTACAGGCACCAATCAGATTTGCCCGGGCGACACCGCCATGTATGTGGTCATGCCCGTCGGGGCTCCCGCCCCAACAGGCTACACCTGGAGCACCTCCAACGGCACGCCCATCATCGGCAGCGGCGACACCGTTCAGGTGGTATGGCCTGCTTCGGGCAATGTGCAGGTATGTGTGACTGCCGATAACATTTGCGGATCATCCAACGAAGCCTGTATCAACGTGAATGTGGTGACGCCGGCCACCGCCACCCTTGACGGCAGCGGAACGGTATGCACCGGCAGCGGTGATCCCGTTGATCTGACCATTACCCTGACCGGCGGCGCACCCTGGACGGTTGAATATACCCTGGACGGCGTGGCTCAAACGCCATTGAACGTGCCTGCCAGTCCCTATACTTTCACGGTTACAGCTCCCGGCACTTACGAGCTCACAGGCGTTACCGGTGCCACCGGCTGTCCCGGCACTGCCTCAGGCACTGCTGTGGTGGATGAGTTCCCCGTACCAACGGCTGACCTGAGCGGCTCGGGCTCCATTTGCCAGGGCAGCGGCCAGACGGTTGACCTGACCCTCAACTTTTCCGGAACGGCACCCTGGACCGTGGTGTATGCAGTAAACGGAACGGCACAGGCGCCCGTCACCTTCAACAACAACCCCGATGTGCTGACCCTCGGCCAGGCACAGGCCGGCACCATTACGCTGGTCAGCGTTACCGATGGCAACGGCTGCCCCGGCACCGTTTCAGGTTCGGGTCAGATCACCATCAACACGGCGCCGACGGTGTCCAACATCCAGGCTTTTTGCGATCCTACCAATACCACCTATGTGGTCTCTTTTGATGTCAATGGCGGCGATCCTGCCACTTACAGTGTGACACCCCCCAACGGTGCTTTCCTCGGCAACAATTTCACCAGTGACCCCATACCCAGCGGGCAGGGCTACTCCTTCGTGATCACCGATGCCAATGACTGCAACCCCGTCACCATTGCCGACACCGTGTTGTGCAATTGCACCACTGCTGTCGGTGATATGGATAACAACCCCATAGAAGAATGTGGCGACGGCCCCGTGACGGCCGGTTATGACAACGGCCACGTTTTCGACGGAAACGACACCATCGTCTTCATTCTGCACTCCGGCTCCGGTATCAGCATCGTGGCGCCGGTCATCGGAACTTTCCCGACGCCGACCGTCAGCTTCGACCCGGCGACCATGACCTACGGCACCACTTACTACCTGTCGGCCGTGGTGGGTGACCACAACGGCAATGGCGGTGTGGACCTCAGCGACCCCTGCCTGGCCATCGCCCAGGGTACGCCCATCGTATTTTACGAAGTGCCTACGGCTACCCTGAGTGGAGACCCCGTCATTTGCGAAGGCGATGATGCGGTGTTCACGGTAGAATTTACCGGCGTTGGGCCGTGGAGCATCACTTACGACGACGGCTCCGGTCCGCAAACCATCAATGGTATCAATGCCAACCCATACAGTCTGGTTTTATCTCCTTCGGCAAACGCCACTGTCTGCCTGACGGACATGTCCGACAGCAATTGCCCCGGCACCGCCGGCGGTTGCGGTGATGTGACGGTAAACACCGCCGTGCAGGTTTCAACGCCCACCATCGAGTGCAACGCACAGGGTACTGCTTACACGGTCACCTTTACCATCAGCGGTGGGGACCCGGCCAGCTACTTTGTGACGCCACCGGATGGCACCCTCACCGGTGCCACCTTCATGAGCGATCCGATTCCCGATACCCTCGGTTTCAGCTTTGTGGTGGACGATGCCAACGGCTGCGACCCACAAACCGTGGCACAGACCGAGGTGGATTGCAGCTGTACCACCACCGTAGGCATGATGACCTCCGCCCCCATCGAGGAGTGTGGTGACGGGCCGGTTTCCGCCACTTACGACGATACCAACCAGGTGCTGGACCCCGATGACGTGCTCGTCTTCATCCTGCACACGAACAGCGGAACCACCCCCGGCAATGTCATTGCGACGAATGACCAACCGAGCTTTGGATTCGTAACTGGCTCCATGAATTACGGAACGACTTACTACATCTCTGCGGTGGTCGGAAACGGCGACGGCAACGGTGGGGTAGACCTTAGTGATCCCTGTATGCAACTGGCAGCAGGTACTCCGGTGACATTCTACCGGATTCCGACCGTTACGCTGAACGGCGGCGAAGACATCTGCGTGGGCGACAGCAGTGAACTGGAGCTGGTGTTTACCGGTGTGCCGCCTTTCGAGGTGACCATCAACGGCCAGGTAATTTCCGGTATTCCGGCGCTGAATTACAGCTTCAATGTTGGCCCCGCCACAACGACCACCTACGCCATTACAGACCTCACGGATAACCATTGCATGGGCACCATTTCCGGAACGGCCGACATCGTGGTGCACGATGCTCCTTCCATTGTGAACGGAATGGACTTCTGCATCCCCGATACCAACGTCTATGGCGTCAGTTTTGAAATTGCCGGAGGCGACCAGGCGACCTACAGCATCGTGCCCATGGACGGCACCTTGACGGGCAATACCTTCAACAGCAACCCGCAGCAAAGCACCGTGCCATACCAGTTTGTGGTCAGTGATGCTTGGGGTTGTGGAACCGACACCATCGCCGGCGTGCTGGATTGCAACTGCACTACTGACGCTGGTATCATGAGCCCTGTGGCTGAAGATGCCTGTGTAAACGAGGGCATTGCCGTTGATCCTGCTACTGGAACGGTGCTGGACCCCGACGATGTGCTGCTCTACTACCTGCACACCGAACCTGGCAACCAGCTGGGCGACGTCATCGCCACCAACACGCTGCCCGGCTTCAACTTCGATCCGAATACCATGCAGGCCGGCGTGACTTATTACATCAGTGCCGTGGCCGGCAACAACGACGGCTCCGGAGGCATCGACCTGAATGACTTCTGTCTCGACATTGCGCCGGGAACACCGGTGCTGTGGCATGCCTTGCCGGAGGTGACCATGATCGCCAACGATGCCGTTTGCGAAGGGCAGGCCGCCAATGTGACTTTCACCATGACCGGCACTGGGCCTTTCAATGTGACCTATACAGTGGATGGCAACCCGACCAGCCTCTCCAACATCAACAGTCCGCACACCTTCCAGATCACACCCACCGGTGAAACCACCCTGGAACTGCTGGCTGTGACGGATGTGGGAACAGGCTGCTCCAGCCCTGCTTCGGGTACGGCTACCGTCTTTGTGACGCCAAGGCCGGATGCGGGTATTCCTTCGGGCAATGCCCAATTCTGCGACAGCGACATTGCGACGCAAAACCTCTTTGACCTGCTCGAAGGCGAAGACCCCGGCGGAACCTGGACCGACATTCAGGGCAACCAGATCCCTAACGGCCTGCTGGATGTTGGCCCGCTGGAGCCTGGCTTGCATGTGTTCCGTTACACCCTGCCACCGGTTACACCCTGCCCGGGTGATTTCGAAGATGTGGAAGTGCTCATCTTCGAAAATCCCGTGGCCGATGCCGGACTGGACCGGGAACTGGATTGCGACGCAACAGAAGTGAGCCTGGGCGGACCCAACACGACCCTGGGTGCCGGATACGAATGGACCGGCCCCGTGCTGAATCCCAACCAGCCCATCACCACCACCAGCACCCCAGGCACCTATGTGCTGACGGTGACCAACCAGTTTGGCTGCTCAGCTACCGATGAGGTGGAGGTGATTCAGACCATCACGTTGCCAGAGCCGCATGTGACTGTTTCAGGTGTGAGTTGCTTTGGTGAAAACGACGGTTTCATCCACGTGGACAGCGTGACCAACGGCATTGCTCCGTTTCTGTACTCTTTCAACGGCGGTCCGTTTACGGAAGAAAACTGGTTCCTCAACCTCTCGCCCGGGCAGTACTCCGTGGCCGTGATGGATGCCAAAGGCTGCGAGCGAACCCTCACTTTCGTCATTGCGGAACCGGAACAGGTTTCAGTGGAGATCGTCCTCAACTTCGAGGGCGATGACAACACCATCGTTTTGGGTGATTCCATCCAACTGGCGGTGGTCGTCTCTCCGGCCTGGGATTCGCTGGATCAGATCATCTGGACGCCCGAAGGAGTGGTGCCCTGCGACACCTGCCAGGTGCAATGGGTGTCGCCCGTTCAGGAAACCACCTATTCCATCATGGTGGATGAGGGTGGCTGTACGGATTCCGACCAGGTCACTGTTTATGTGTCGAAAGACCGGGCCGTTTACGTTCCCAATGCCTTCTCGCCCAACGGCGACGGCACCAACGAAAGGTTCATGATCTTCGGTGGATCTGGGATCAAAGAGATAAAGTCCTTCCTGGTCTTCAACCGCTGGGGCGAAACGGTGTATGAGTATCACAACTTCCAACCCAATAATCCGGCTTACGGATGGGATGGCACTCACAGGGGTAAACCCATGGATCCTGCCGTGTTTACCTGGTTTGCCGATGTGGAATTCATTGACGGAAAGATCATCCACTTTGAAGGCGACGTGACCTTGATGAGGTAAATTATGTTGTAAGTTGTAAGTTGTAGGTTGTAAGTTGGGGGGCACCTCCTACAACCTACAACTTTACAACCTACAACCTACAACCTACAACCTACGACATGAAACTGAAATCTCACCCACTGCTGGTGGCCATTTTGGCCATGCCCTTTTTCCTTTTCGGGCAACAACTCAACCTCGACCATTTTCAGAACATGAAACCCCGGAACATCGGCCCTGCCGGAATGTCCGGGCGGGTTACTTCCATCGATGTGCTGCTGAGCAACCCGGATGTGATATACGTCGGAACGGCTTCCGGTGGCGTTTGGCGAAGCAAAAGCGGCGGCACCGACTGGGAGCCCGTTTTTGACGAAGCGCCGGTGCAATCTGTTGGTGCAGTGCGCATCAACCAGAACAACCCCGACGAGATCTGGGTAGGCACCGGCGAGGGCAACCCCCGCAACAGCCAGAACAGCGGAAAAGGTATCTACAAAACCATAGATGGCGGCAAGACCTGGAAGCTGATGGGGCTGGAAGGCACCAAGACCATCCACCGCATCATCATCCACCGGGACGATCCCAACACCGTCTTCGTAGGTGCCACCGGCTCTGCCTGGGGGCCCAACCCCGAGCGGGGCGTATTCAAAACCACCGATGGCGGCAAAACCTGGCGCAAAGTGCTCTTCGTCAACGACAGCACCGGCTGTGCCGATCTGGTGGTGGACCCCTCCAATCCCAACAAGCTCATCGCTGCCATGTGGGAGTACGGCCGCAAGCCCTGGACCTTCAACTCCGGTGGAAAAGGCTCCGGCATCTGGGTGTCTTTCGACGCCGGTGAAACCTGGGAACGCCGCACGGCCAAGGACGGCCTGCCCAAAGGCGATCTCGGGCGTATCGGTTTGGCCATTGCTCCCAGCAAGCCCAACATCGTTTACGCACTGGTGGAGGCCAAAGAGAACGCACTGTACAAAAGCTATGACGGCGGCTTCAAATGGACCAAGATGGCCAGCGCCAACTCCAATCGCACCAACGTTAGCAACCGGCCATTCTATTACCACGAACTGTATGTGGATCCGAAAAATGAGAACCGCATTTTCAGCCTGCACAGCACGCTCACAAAAAGCGAAGACGGTGGCAAGACTTTCGAACCCTGGGTGGGCTGGAAGGTGCACCCCGACCACCACGCCTTCTGGATTCACCCCGAAGACCCTTCTTACATGATGGAGGGCAACGATGGGGGGCTCAACATCAGTCACGACGGCGGCGCCACCTGGCGTTTTGCCGAGAACCTGCCGCTGGCCCAGTTTTACCACATCGACATTGATATGAGCACCCCTTACCGGGTTTGCGGCGGCATGCAGGACAACGGTTCCTGGGTGGGACCTTCCGCTGTCTGGAAAAGCGGTGGCATCCGCAACAGCGACTGGCAGGAGGTCTATTTCGGCGATGGTTTCGACGTGGCCATCAGGCCGGACGATCCCCGTTACTGCTATGCCATGTCGCAGGGCGGCAACCTGGCCTACATTGACATGCTGACCGGCCACACACGCAGCATCCGTCCGGTACATCCGGATGGGGTGGAGCTGCGCTTCAACTGGAATGCCGGTTTTGCGAAGAACCCTTTCCACGACTGCGGCATTTACTACGGCAGCCAGTTTTTACACAAGAGCCTCGACTGCGGCAACAGCTGGGAGATCATCAGCCCGGACCTGACCACCAACGACAGCACCAAACAGCAGCAGGACAAAAGCGGCGGCCTCACCATCGATGCCACCAATGCTGAGAACTTTACGACCATCGTCGCAATAGCCCCCAGCCCCATGGATGAAAATGTGATCTGGGTAGGCACCGACGACGGCAACGTGCAGGTGACCCGCGACGGCGGCAAGACCTGGACCAACGTGGCCGCCAACATGCCCGGCGCCAACCCCGGCAGCTGGATTCCCTACATCGAGCCCAGCAAGAAGCGGGCAGGGGAGGCCTTTGTGGTGGTGAGTGATTATCGTCGCAATGACTGGCGGCCTTTCGTTTACCACACCACCGATTTTGGCGCCACCTTTACCCGCATTGCCGATGAAACGCAGGTCAGCGGACCGGCTTTCTGCATCGTGCAGGACCCCATCGTTGAGAACCTGCTGTGGATGGGCACCGACCACGGCTTGTGGGTCAGCATTGACTTCGGAAAGAACTGGACGAAATGGACCAAGGGCTTTCCTTCGGTAACGGTGACCGATCTGAAAATCCATCCCCGGGAGCACGATCTGGTGATCGGAACCTTTGGCCGTGCCGCCTGGATCCTGGACGACATTCGCCCCATCCGTGAAGTTGCCCGCAGCGCGGGCGAAGTGCTGGAGAAGCCTTTTGCGGTCTTTCCCGCACCGGATGCCTGGCTGGCCGAGTTTGCCTCTGTGAGTGGTACCCGCTTTGCTGCTGATGCCATTTACCAGGGCAACAACCGCTGGCCCAATGCCATGATCACCTGCTGGGTGCAGCCTCCTTCGGTAAAAAAAGCGCTGGAGGAAAAAGCCGAAGCCGAAAAGGCCGCCGCTGAGCAGGGCAAAAAGAAAAAGAAAGGCAAAGCCGTTGCTGGTACCCGTCCCGATACCTCGGGAGGTGAAAAGAAGGAAGAAGAAGTTGCCGCAGGCGAAGGTGAAGAAGAAGCTGCGGAAGAAGTTGCCGAAGGTGAAGAAGAAGAACGACCCCGCCGGGGCCGCCGCGGTAAGCAAAAGGTCAAGGTAAGGGTGGTGAACATGGACGGCGATACCATCCGCACCTTCAGCCAGGAAGTGGACACCGGCATGGTGCGCATCTACTGGAACCTGAACCAGGATGGGGTGCGTTTCCCCAGCCGCCGGCAGCCACGGCCGGATAGCGATCCGCCACAAGGTTATGAGGTGCTGCCCGGCACTTACAAGCTCTACCTGACCCTCGGAAAAAATACCGACAGCACGGAAGTCGTCGTCCACGACGATCCGAGGATGGGCTTCCGCATGGAAAAGATGAAAGCCCAGCACGCTGCCTATGACGAACTGGCAAAAGTCGTCACCGCTGCCACCGAAGGTTTCGACCGCCTGCAGGATGCCCGCAAAAACATCGAGGTGGTCAACGAAGCCCTGGCTTATGTGCCCGACAGCCTGAAAAAGGAGGTGCAGAAAATGGGCAAGGAATTGCAAAAAAGCATTGATTCGCTGGAGCGCCGTTACATGATGCCGGAAGGACTCAAAGGCATCCAGCGGGATCCGAACACCATCACCGGCACGCTGTGGCGGGCGCGTAGTTACATCGGAGCCTCTGACGGCGCTCCCAACCAGGCCGCCCGGATCATGATGGAGCAGGCCCGGAAAGAAGTGTCGGCAGTGGTGAAAGACATCAATGATTTCATGACCGGTCCTTTTGCGGAATACCGTCAAAAGGTGGAAGCGCTGCAGGCCTCGTTGTTCAAAGAATACGAGCCGGTGGAGCTGAAGGAATAGGAATTCAGCTGCCATGAACCGGTTTTTGATAACATTTGATTTCCGGGTTCCGGCGCTTTGTCCGGAACCCGGAAATTTTTTCCCGGAATTGGAATCCCGTATTTTCTGCCTTCTTCCAGAAATTCTGTGACAGGGTAAAAATGAAAGGCCCGCTTGACACAATTTCTGACTACCTGGATGCTTGGAAATGTTTTGTTAGGATCCAAGCCTTCAGGCATTTTCAAAACCACATTTAATTCACCGAAGAAATTCCATTTCTTGGTAATCCAAACTGGCTCTTGTGCTTCGGCACAGGATAAACCTGTGTGGTTCTTGTTGAAATCCTCAGAATTCCGGCAAGAATAAACCACATTGATTCACAACCCCCCGGTTGTAAAGAAAGTCCACATGAGAGCACAGGTCATTCTCTCTCTCCTGGTGCTTATGAGCACCGGTCACCTCTGTGCGCAAACGTGTCAGAATGGAAGTCCAGCCACCGTGGTGAGCGTTGACTTGTCAGGTAAGCAATCCTGGGATGCACTCCACGATCCGGACAACCAAACTTTCTCGGTTTGCGGCTTCCCGGCCAATGCCAATATGGTTGGTTTTGAATGGTCGGGTATCGACCTTTCACCCATCGGGGTGAGTTGGTGTTCAGAGGTCGCATTTGAAATCCACTCCTCGCTCATCTTCCGGCCTGCTTACAATGAGCGGCACAAGGCCCCGTGTAACAATAATTACGCGGGAGGAAGCCCCAGCTATTTGCAGGACAACGGCCTGACATTTACGGCAGGAGCTGACGGATGCGTGAACATCGAGATTTATGAAACATACAATGATTTCAACAACGCAAAAGATGCGGATATCACCGCCGGAACCATGACCTTCACCGGTTGTCCTGTGGGACTGGCCTTGCCCATTGAACTGGTTGCGTTCAGCGCCACTGCCGAAGCAGATTACAACCTGATTCGTTGGCAGACGGCCTCCGAGTTGAACTCGGCCTGGCACATCCTCGAGCGTTCTGTTGACGGCAAAGATGACTGGGAGGAGGTTGGCAGGCTGGCAGGTGCCGGCACCACCAACGACGACCAGGAATATACTTTGCAAGATTACGAGCTATTCCCACTGGTTTATTACCGCCTTCGGGAAATAGCCTACGATGGACAGGAGCAATTCTCTCACGTCATTGCCCTGGAGCGGCCGTCGGAAAACTTCCGGCTGTTGAACATCGCTCCCAATCCAAATGACGGGCAGTTTCAGCTCCATATCGATACACCTGAACAGGGACCCGTTTTGATCAGTGTTTTTGATCAGATCGGACGTCGGGTCTGGGAAGAAGAACGAACCCTGGACCCAGGGCTACAACAACAAGCATTGAACCTGAATTCACTCGGCAATGGCCGGTACGCCATTGTATTGCAAAAAGACTATGAAACGATTGTTGAATCGCTGATCATCAGCAAACAAAAACCGTGAACGGAGCCATTCACAGGCTTGCTTTTCAGTCAGTACAGCGGAACCATTCCACCGGATCAAACGACAAATATCCACAACAACTTCACCTGAAGATCCGCCGGTTTCCGCTTACTGGCTTTTTTTATTGTTGAATTGTTGATCCCGAAAGCTTTCGGGAGTTGAGATTGTTAACGGGCTCAGTTCAACTGTACGATCCAGGAATTTAGTTCAGGCATGACCTCAGGTCAATAAAAACCAACAGCTGACAGCACTCGGAGTGCTGTCAGCTGTAAAAACCTAAAAACCCCTCAATCAAAAACCTTCAAAAACCGCTCAGTCTGCACCACTTGCCCATCGGTTTCGATGGTGATCAGGTAAGTGCCCGCCGGTAGGTTCTCGATGTCCATTTCCGCTTTTTGATCGCCTGAAAGATCGATGCTGCCCATTTGGATCATGTTGGAATTCCAAAGCCTGGCAATGGCCTTGTTCAGGATGGCATTTTCGGCTTTCAAGATCAGCCGTTTAGAGGCAGGATTGGGATAGAGCCGGAAAAGGTAAGCGGATTCCGCTTCCTTGGTGGCCGTGGTGGTATTGCCTTCGCCACATTCAACGGGAGTGCCCGCTTCGTAAAGCCCGCTGTAATTGTAAAACTCCAGAGGTGATTTCCCAAAGTCCACCACGCTGAGGTCGTTGCCCGGATTTGTACCCTCAGAATTGGGCAGTTGGGCAAAAGGATCGGTTTCGTTATCGATCAGGTAAGGCGGGCTGCCGTCCTGGTTGGTCATTTTGAAAGTGAAAAGCAGGGTTTCTTCGCCAGGGGTGTAAACGATGGCCGGCATGTCAGCTACGAAGCCCATGGTGAAGTACATCATACCCGGATTTTCCTCCGGTGAGTACACAAGGGCATTGTCGTCCCATGCCCCGCTTATGCTGGTCAATTCTGAAAAAACAGACCCCATTTTGGCCACGATGGTAACTTGCCCGCCACCAGTGATGGTCTGACTGGTGGGGCTGATGGTGTCGCATGCCTGCACATACACTCCCCAGACATTGGCTTGGGGCATTTCTTTCAAAGTCAGGAAAAGCTGGGCTTGAAGGTGGGTAGCGGCTAGAAAAAGCACAGCCAACAGGATGGTGGCAACCTTGTTCATAGTTGTAAGTTTTTTTTTGTCAATAAATGAGCGGGGGAAGGGGAGATGGGCTGTTTCAGGAATGCAAGGAATATGCCACAGCTCCCCAGGTGGAAATCAAAGGGGAATTACCCACCTTTGCAAGGCATCAACAAAACCACCTTCATGAAATATCTTCTTCCCCTTTTGATTTTGGTTTTCTTCGCTTGCAGCAATGAACAGGCTGCGGAGGAAACACCCCAACCCGTTGAGGTTATCTCAAAAACTTTGGAAAAGCAAAGCGGCGACTGCGATGACCCCACTCCCGAATCGAAATGTGCCGAAGTGAAGTTCTCCTACCCGGCCATCAATGACGACAAGCACCCCTTGAAAGAGCCCGTTGAAATGTGGGCTTACAGCTTCATGGCCAGCCTGCTGGACCCCACCGCCCCGGCTGAAGAGATTCCCGACGATCAGTCACTCCAACACCTCTTCGACGATTTTTTCAGCATGCACAAGGAGCTGGTGGAGGAATTTCCGGAGGCGCCGGCCTGGTACACCGTGGAGTCCAGCGACACCGTGCTGCTCAACGATGGCAAGGTGCTTTCACTGGCCATGAGCGGTTACAGCTACACCGGTGGCGCCCATCCCAACTATATCCTTGCGGCAGCGAGTTTTGACGCCCAAACGGGCAGAAGAATTGAACTCAGCGATGTGGTTTCCGACCTGGATGCCCTGGCCAAAATCGCCGAACAGTATTACCGGGAGGAAAAAGCCGAGGCTTTCGAAGAAGGTTTTGATTTTGACCCCGACTGGCCATTCGTGCTGCCCTCGGCCTCTGCCCTCACCGCAGAAGGGATCTACATGGCCTACATGCCTTACGAGGTGGCCCCCTATGCCGTCGGCTCGGCAGAGTTCGTCATCCCTTTCTCCGAAATCAAAGACCTGCTCAAACCAGCGTGGCAACCCAAAGTGGTTCAGTGATCAGTTGGCAGTTGGTCCCGGGGCTTCGCCCTAAACCCTAAACCCTACACCCTACACCCTCAACTCTACACCCTAAACTCTACACCCTATTTCCCATTCCGCAATCCTCGCAACACTTTGCGCAGGTGCATTTGGGTAAGCTCCCGAAAGCCAATAACTTGGGGCCTTGTTCAATATTTTAAACCATTCCGGTACCGGAAACAGACACTATGACCAGAACCTTTACCTTACTCGCACTGCTGTTTTTCCCATTGTTTCTTTCGTCGCAAAATGCCGACTACACCCGCATTTCAAAAAAGCTGGCCGAGCGGATGGCTGAAGCGCCTGACGACTGGCATTCCGTGCACATCGTCCTCGCTGCGCAATTGGACTACGCCCAAAGTGAAAGAGACTTTGACGCTGCCGGGGCCACCGCTTCAGAGCGTGCCAGGTCCGTCGTCTTCGCCCTTCGGGCAATGGCCGAACAAAGCCAACCGGCGCTCATCGAATGGCTCAGGCAGCAGCCCGCAGTCCTGCCCGAAACGGTGAAGGGCTACTGGGTGGCCAACGCCGTTTTTGCGACGTTAAAAAAAGAGGTGGTCGAAGCGCTCAGCTTGCGCAGCGATGTGCTTTGGATTGGGCTGAACGGCCCTCTGGCAAAAACAAAAGTGGAAGTGACCCCGCCGCCGCCCACCTGGACACCCGGCGGCCGTGAGAAAGGACTGGAAGTCATCAACGCTCCTGCCCTATGGGCCATGGGCTACACCGGCTATGGCCGGGTGGCTTTCACCAATGATACGGGTGTTGATCCGACGCACCCCGCCATTGCCGGAAAATACCTCGGGTTGTACCGCAGCGGCCCGGAGACCTGGTTCGAGCTGGACCCCGGCACCCTGGAACCCGCACCTGTTTATGAAGCACACGATTGCGGCTCACACGGAACCCACGTCACCGGCACCATCCTCGGCCTGGATCGTTTGAACGACGACACCATCGGCGTGGCTTTCAATGCCATGTGGGTGGGTGCACCGGTGCTCTGTGGCATCGGCACCGAAGACAATGTGGCTGCCTTTCAGTGGGCCCTGGACCCCGATGGCGACCCCAACACCACCGCCGACATTCCCGATGTGATCAACAACTCCTGGTACGATCCCAGCCTCGATACCATCGACTGTTTCAGCGTGTATGTGCCGGTTGTACAGGCCATGGAGGCGGCAGGCATTGCCGTGGTTTTCTCGGCCGGCAACGAAGGCCCTGACCCCATGACCATCACACCGCCTCACAACATCAACCTGAACGAGGTAAACTCCTTTACCATCGGTGCGCTAAACGGCAATGTGAGCAGCTTGCCCATCGCCAATTTCTCCAGCCGGGGCCCCTCTCATTGCGGCGGCGACAGCTCCCTGCTCATCAAACCGGAGGTCTCGGCCCCCGGTGTCAGTGTGCGCTCATGCGTGCCGGGCAACGAGTACGATTTTTTCAGCGGCACCTCCATGGCGGCTCCGCATACTTCCGGTGCCATCCTTTTGCTGAAGGAGGCCTTTCCGGAACTGACGGGTAAGGAGCTGAAACTGGCCCTCTATTACACTGCCCACGACCTCGGTGAGCCTGGTGAAGACAATGTGTTCGGCCGGGGCGTCATCGACGTGCTGGATGCCTACAACTACCTGGTGGAGCAGGGCCATACCCCCGTGTTGCCGCAGGCGACGAATGACATTTTACTGATCGATGTGAATGTTCCAAAATGGGCCTGTGATTCAAAGATTCAGCCTGAGGTCATCTTCGAAAATGCCGGCCAGGATACCATTTTCACCTTTGCGGCCAAAGCGGAGGTGAATGGCATTGTTGGAGCAGAACAGTTCTGGGGCGCCCTGGCGCCGGGCGAACGCCAGAGCATGCTGCTGCCGGAAATCGAGGTGCCGCCAGGTGAGCACGACCTGGTAGTGACCTTGAACAACCCCAACCTGCTGCCCGACGACCGCCCCCTCAACAACCGCCTGAAAAAGCGGGTGCACATTTCGGAACGAAGCCGTTTCAACGCCCACGCTGAGGGCAACTGGGCCGTTTGCGAAGGCACCCGGGCCCTGCTGCGGGGAGAGCCCACCGCCGCCGTTGCCGCAGGCGAAGGAAGCTATACCGTAAAATGGTACGATGCCCCCGAGGGTGGCAACCTCCTGGGTGAAGGCCCTGTTTTCGAAACACCCGAACTGACCGAACCGGCCACTTTTTACGCCGAGGCCAGCTATGTGGAGCACATGGCTCCGGCCGTACCGGATTTCGGCGATACGGCATTCATCAACGCCGATGACCTGGGGCTGACCTTTGATGTGAACCATGAAATCGTGCTCAAATCCCTGACCGTTTACGTGGCTGAAACGGGGGGCAGGTTCCTCCAATTGGTGGACGAGTACGGGCACAACGTAGCCCAGAAAGTGTTCTTCCCTTCGGCCCCCGGGGCCAACGTTGTGGAGCTGAACTGGAAAGTGCCGGCCGGCAAAGGCTACCAGCTGAAAAAAACGGGCGGCAAGCCTCTGCTGGCTACCATCAGCCAGGCCAGCTACCCCTATCAGCTGGACGAAATCCTGAGCATCAACGGAACCATCACCGGAGAGCCTGAGACTTATTATTACTTCTATGACTGGGTGGTTGAATACACAGAACCCTGTGAACGCACCCCCGTGCATGTGGATGTGCTGCCCTTCAGCAGCCAGCCGGAGGTGAGTTTTGACATTTCCGAAAAAGAACTTTTTCTGCCCGACAATGCAACGGCCAGCTTTACCAACACCTCGCCGGATGCCGTGGCCACCTTCCTGTGGAATTTTGGCGACGGCCAGACAGACACCGCCGAAAATCCTACGCATACCTATACGCAGGAAGGCTCCTATGTGGTGAGCTTTCAGATGAATTCCCTCGACGGCTGCCCGGCCTATGCACTTGACACCGTGCAGGTGCTCGATGGGTCGTTGAATGCCGTTGAAAACGGGGAACCGATGGCCGTAAACATGGAGCTGTTTCCCAACCCGGCCGATGGCACTGTGACGCTGCTCCTCGAGCTCGAAAGACCTGCGGCAGTGCAAATCCTGCTTTTCGATGCTTTCGGTAAAATGGTGAGCAATGAGGCGGCGCAGGTTTATCAGAGCCAGGTGGAATTGAACACAGGCCATCTTCCAGCGGGAATGTATTACCTTTCCGTGGCTGCTGAAGGGCAGGTGTTCACCCGCAAACTGGCAGTTATTCACTAAAAAGCCATGGCACGAAGCTCCAGGTCTGAAGCCGAGAACAGTATCATCGCCCGCTCGGTGGTCTTGTCAAGTCTTTTGCTGACAGGGCTGTTCATTGCATTTACCTTTCTGGAAAAACCGCTGAAAAAGCTCGCCGGCAATTACGCCGACGAATTGGTGGTAGGCCTCATGCTGCTGTCACTCTGGCTGGTGGTCAGCGGTTCAGTACGGAGTATGCATTCGCTTCGCAAAAAAATGCCCTTGCTGAAACTGGTGTTGGGAGGCGTGCTCATTGCACTCGTGGCAACGGTGCTTTACACCGGCTTTCTGATTTTTTACCCGATGGTTTCCAGACAGGGCGAAGCCGCCAGCATGATGGGAGCCACCCTGGTGCTGACAGGCCTGTTCACCGGAGCCGGCTTTGTCATATCCATCATTGCGCTCATTCAGCTGAAAGTGAAAAACCGCACCCTGGCCGGAATCATAGAATTTGCGCTGCTGCTGCTCGGGCTTATTCTGTTCATCTACCTGGTTGGCTGAGGCAGGATTTCCGGCTCGTTCCGGAAGAATTGCGGAGCATGACTATATTTGGCGCCGGCAATTCAGGGATGAGGGATTAGGGATGAGGAATGATGAATGAGGAATGAGGAATGAAGTGCACCAGCAGAGACTCAGTGCTCATTACATTCAACACTTCAACACATCAACACTTCAACTCCCGAAAGCTTTCGGGATCAACAGCTTCAACAAAATGAAAAAACTCGAACTACACTGGAAGATTCTGATCGGAATGGTATTGGGCGTGGCATTCGGTGCCCTGGCGGTCAAGTTGGGTTGGAACGGATTCGTGGTGGATTGGATCAAGCCCTTCGGAACCATCTTCATCAATTTGCTGAAGCTGATTGCCATTCCCCTGATCGTGGCTTCGCTCATCAAAGGGGTTTCCGACCTGGAGGACATCGCCAAGCTCTCCTCCATGGGTTACAAAACCATCGGCTTTTACCTCATCACCACGGCGGTGGCCATCTCGGTAGGCCTCATCATCGTCAACATTGTGGAGCCGGGTTACCTCATCGACGAGCCCACCCGGGCTGAAATGATGGAGAAGTTCGGTTCCGGTGCACAAGCCAAGATTCAATCGGCGGAAGAAGCCAAAAATGCAGGCCCCTTGCAGCCGCTCATCGACCTGGTGCCAGACAACATCATCGGGGCCGCCTCCAGCAACGGCAACATGCTCAAGGTTATCTTTTTCGTCTTGTTTTTCGGGGTGGGGCTCATACTGATTCCGAAAGAAAAGGCCCAGCCCGTCAAAGACTTCTTCGACGGGGTGAATGAGGTGGTGCTTAAAATGATTGACCTCATCATGCTCACGGCGCCTTATGGCGTTTTCGCCCTGTTGGCAGCGCTCATCGTGGAGTTGCCCAGTGCCCAGATATTCGTGGCGCTATTGGGTTATGCAGCCTGTGTAGCCGGCGGATTGCTGATTTTGCTTTTCTTTTTCTACCCAACCATCGTCAAAATATTCACCGGCCGTGGCTGGAACTTCTTCTTCAAAGGCATGGCACCAGCGCAATTGCTGGCTTTCAGCACCAGCTCCAGTGCCGCCACGCTGCCGGTCACCATGGAGCGGGTAGAGGAGCACCTCGGTGTGGATGAAGAAGTGGCCAGTTTCGTATTGCCCATCGGCGCCACCATCAACATGGACGGCACAGGTCTGTACCAGGGAGTTGCGGCAGTGTTCATCGCCCAGGCCTTCGGCATGGAGTTGAGCCTCGCTGCGCAATTGGGCATCATCCTGACCGCCACACTCGCTTCCATTGGCTCGGCTGCAGTGCCCTCTGCCGGCATGGTCATGCTGGTCATCGTGTTGCAGGAAGCGGGAATCCCCGAAGCCGGCCTGGCCCTCATATTCGCAATAGACCGCCCGCTGGACATGCTCCGCACCGTCATCAATGTTTCCAGCGATGCCACCGTCTCCATGGTCGTAGCCAAAAGCATCGGAAAACTTGGCGAACCCAAAGAGAAAAAATGGGATGATTTTGTGGAACAGGTGTGAGGGGGAGGATTATAGGGATTATGAGGATTATAGGGATTATAGAGGATTATTGGGATTATAGAGGATTATTGGGATTATTGGGATTATAGAGGATTATTGGGATTATTGAGGGGGAGAAGTTATTTTTAGGACCTGGAACAAGTTTGGAGTTATTGGATGTAATGATTCAAGATTTGTGAACCATTAAACGTTATTTATATGCATTACATCCTTGCTTTTTTCTTGATTATGGCCTCGGGGATTACAACTTATTCTCAGGAAGGTGATTGGTCTTTGTTCAATGCTGAAAGGTATTTTACAGAGATAAAGATAGATGGAGATTACTTGTGGGCCGGGACTAATTTTGGATTACTTCGCTACAACATGGTCACAGGCGATAGAAAAGTTTTCTTATCAACAAACAGCGGATTCAAAGGAGAAGGGGTCGAAGCAATCGAGATAGCCCCCGATGGATCATGTTGGGTGGGTAGTAAAAATGCCGGATTGCTCCATTACAGAGATGGAGTATGGAAGAATTACTTCAAATTAGATTCCGGTGAATTCCTTACATGGATTTCGAAATTAAAGTTCGCTCCAGATGGGACCCTTTGGTTTGTGTCTAATGCTGATTCAAATTGCTCTGGATGCCAACACTTATTCAGTTTCAAAGGAGGTTCTTTTACAAATCATGACTCAAATCTGGGTTCTGATCTTGGAAGTCTTACGAGCCAGGATTTCGAGATTGATGATGAAGGATATCTGTGGTTTGTAGATGGAGGCAAAGTACTCCGGTACACAGGTAATACCGCTGTAACTGAATTCACCAAATCGGACCTGGGGTTGGGCCTTTCAGAGTCTTTGATAAAAATTAAGTTAGGAGAGAGTGGCACAATTTGGCTGGTTGTCAAGAATACATCAAATGAAACAAAAATTCTAAAAATTCATAACGGGGAGGTAACACAACAAAGTGATTATATTGCAGGAACTGTGTCTTGGCTTGCTTCGAAAGAGAACGATGGGTTGCAGGTATTTTACGCTCCCTCCACATTGTCCGAACCAATTTATGCGACAGTTGATTCTGTGATCAATTATCATTTGATACAAGAATTACCGGACTTGCCTCCTCAATTGATTCTTCCCCGAGTTGTTGAAGTCGGTGAAAATGGTGAGATGTTATTGCTTCCTCATTCCAGTTATGGCTATTCGGATATTTACAAGCTGCAGAATGGTTCAATTGTGGAATATGAATCTACTGTCTTTGATAAAAATGACCTGCTTGCACTCGTAATGGCTCAGGATTGCCGAGGTAATTATTGGATAAGTGGAAAGAAGTCCTTTTTTGTTTTTGATGGGCATGAATGGGACAGGTATGATTTGGATTCTTTTGGGATAAATGGTAGTGTTTCTTCATTTGTTGCAGACGAGAACAGCTGTGATGTTTATGTGATTTTAGAGAATTACTCAAGTGATGTAAGGATATTAAAGTATGATGGATCTGCTTTTGTCCCTATCAGTGTTCCCGGAAGTGGGGTCGGTTTTTATGATCTGGCAATTGATTCTTATGGAGGTATATGGGTGGCAAAATATTTAGATGGGTTGGCCCATTATGATGGTGTCAATTGGGAGATATTTGATGAGACAAACTCGCCCATTAGTAATTATGTGACCAGTATTGAAATTGATCAAGACGGGAACATCTGGCTGGTTGATAATGGCAAGGGTGTTTACAAGTTTGATGGCGTTTCAGGTTGGGAATTCGTTGGGCCTTCTTCTAACCCGGTTGCCTATTGGTTGTTCATAGATGATCAAGGCGCTGTATGGACCTCTTTTTTTGGAGGAGTTATCAAAATGATTGGTGATGAAGTAATAAAGCTAAACATTCCCGGATTGATTTATCCTGTGCAGGGGATGCAACAAGATGAATCAGGGAACTACTGGTTTGCTACTTTGTTCAGGGGAGCTCTAAAGTATGATGGTAGTTCGATTGTCGAATTCAACATAAGAAATTCTCAAATTCCTTCAAACTTTGTAGCGAATGTGTTTGTGGATAATTTTCAAAATAAGTGGTTTTTGCATGGTAGATCATTAAGTGTGTACAACGAAAGAGGTTTGATTTTGCCATCATTATTTGCAAAGCAGGAAATAGTTGGACATGTATTCATAGATGAGAATCAGAATGGTGAATACGACCTCAATGCTGATGTAGGTGTGCAGTCTGAAAAAGTCGTATTGCTACCTGACTCCCTCATCGCATTGACCAATTTTGATGGAGAATTTCGTTTCAAGGTACCTCCAGGTGACTATCATTTAATGTTGGATTCCTCTTTTTCATCTTTCGAGCCTGTAAATCCTGCCGGTTCGAGTGTAACTCTTCCTCCTGATACAACAGTAGAACAAAATCTTGCTGTTTATGCATCAGGTGAACAGGAATTGTGCGATATGGAGTTGGTCAATGGAATGATAAATTGTGGGAATGCAAGCAATTTTTGGATTCTAATTAAAAACAATTCCTCTTCCTATTTAGATGGTGTGTTAAATGTAACAGTTGATGACCGAATCCATATCCTTGGATCTACTCCACCTGCAGATATCCTCAACGAAAATAGTTTGCAAATACATTTTGACAGTTTGAAACCTTTTTCGACGCTGGCTGTAAGTGCTGAATTATTTTTTTCAGCAGCCATGCCAGACAGTTCAAAGTTTTACATTGAGGCACAATTGAAACTGTTTGAAAACGGGTTGCCTTTTACCGAGATTGACCGGACCACTTGGGTTGACATGGAGTGTAGCATGGTTGATGAAATAAAGCAAGTTTCATCCTCTATTGATTCAGCCGGAACAGTTGTAAGTGATGGAGACTTCTTGTATTACAAGATTTTTTTTCGCAACACACAGAATGACACTGTTTTTAACTTGGTGGTAATAGACACATTGGATCCTAATTTAAATTTTCAATCATTGAAATTTGAAGCAAGTAGTCATGACTGTGATATTGTGGTGTCTGATCAAGGAATAGTAAAGTTTGTTTTTGAGGAAATAAATCTGCCTCCAAAAGTGAAGGACCCAGCAGGCAGTCAGGGTTATGTTGCTTTTTCCATTATTCCAGCGGAGGGAATACCCGACTCTTCTTTGATTTTGAATCGGGCTCAGCTGTTTTATGGAATGGATCCTGTGATTTTTACAAATTACACCAACACGAGGCTCATCTTGGATGAGGTTAGTGTAACTGTTGGTAAATATCCGGATCATTCAAACATCCTCATTTTCCCTAATCCTTCGACTGGAACGATCTTCATTGATGTGAATCAATCACTTCAGGGTGCCAACGTAGCTGTATTTGACCTGAACGGCAAAATCGTGCAAAAGGGAAAACTGACCAACGGCAGTGGGTACATTGAAGGTTTACAACCCGGTTTTTATTTCGTTCGGGTTTTCAATGACAAACATGGCGCTGTGGCGAAAGTGTTAGTGATGCGGTAAGTGTGACTCACTCCGCCAGCGCCCCCCCGCAACTGGAGCCGGCGCCGGCGGTGCAACCGTAGCAGTGCTGGTTGAGCACGATCTCCCTGTTGCGCAGCGAGGCCATGTCAAAATTGTCGAGGTGGCGGGAGTTCTCGGGTTTTACTTTCAGGTCCAGCATTTGGTTGAAGTCGCAATCGTACAGGTAGCCATCCCAGCTTACGGAAATGGTATTGCGGCACATGAGCCCTTCGATGGTGGCCGGGTTGAAGGCCTCCACCAGGCTTTGCATGTAGGCCTCGTAATTGCCGGAGTCCAGCAGGTATTCCAGAAAGCGGCTGATGGGGAGGTTGGTGATGCAATAGAGCTGGTTGAAAACCACTCCGTAACGGTCGGCGAGTTTTTGTTTGAACTGCTGCTCGAGCGATTTTTGTGAGCCCGGCAGGAATGCCCCCGATGGATTGTACACCAGGTCAAGTTCCAGGCCGGTTCCTTCTTTTCCATAGCCCACTTCGTTGAGCATTTGCAGAGCTTTGATGCTGTCTTCGAAAACGCCGTCACCGCGCTGGGCGTCGGTGCGCACCTTGCTGAAATAGGGGAGGGATGAGACGACGTTCACCTTGTGTCTGGCAAAAAACTCAGGCAGGTCGTGGTACTTCTTGTTGGCCACGATGATGGTCAGGTTGCAGCGGTCGATGACCTTCCGGCCAAGCTTGCTCACCTCCTCCACGAACCACCGGAAATTGGCGTTCATTTCGGGGGCGCCTCCGGTGATGTCCACGGTGTGGATGTCCGGATTGGCGGCGATGATGGCCAGGCATTTTTCCAGATGGGCTTTCGACATCTGCTCTTCTTTGCGGTCGGGGCCGGCATCCACATGGCAGTGAGAGCAGGTCTGGTTGCAAAGTTTGCCAATGTTTATCTGGAAAATCTCGATGCCCGTGGCAGTCAGCGGGGCATGTCCAAGTTGCTCCACTTTGTGGGAGAAGAGCGGGAAAGCCTCATCTATGAGGTCTTTGTTGTTGAGCACCTCAAGTTGAATGAAGGTGTCAGATAATTCACTGCCCCGGGCAGCCAGGGATTTTGATTTTTGGTGGATGGACATACTGTAAGAGGTTGTTGCGGCAATCGTTTACCGAAGGAAAATTACATGGTCAGTTTCTTCACGTGGTCCATCATCTGGACTCCATAAACCAGCGAAGTGCCGGCCCTGATGGCAGCAGCCACGTGCACGGCTTCCATCATTTGTTCCTCGTCTGCGCCGTGTTGCAGGCAGCCACTTGAATAGGCATCGATGCAATACGGACACTGGATGGCATGCGCCACGGCCAGGGCGATGAGGGCTTTCTCCCGGGCGGTGAGGGCGCCGTCTTTCATGACCTCACCGTACCAGTCGAAAAACTTGTCGCCCATGCTCTTCTGAAACTCCCGGATGTTGCCGAAGCGTTTCAATTCGTCTTTGCTGAAGTAGTGCTCTTTTTCCATGATGGATTCTAAAGTTTTGCCGGCATGGCCACCGTTCATTTGTTTCGTCGCAATGAACGGACAACAAGGCCAGCGTGAGTTTTGCTTCGGCAAAGCAAAGGAAAATCACCGACTCGGTTTAAAGTGTAGTTGGGAGGACAGTTGGTGGAAGTGGCTGTAAGATGGGGTGATTGTGTGACTGGTGACTTTGAGGCTGTGAGACTTTGAGACTGTGAGACTGGGTGACGAGGTTGCAACATACAGTTGCAGCCTCGCTTGCAAGACGCTGGCAGCGGTTCGGAACCCTGCCAGCGTTGGGGGTTAAGGCCTTCCAACTGACAATGTCTCAACCGGGAACTTCATTTACCGAAGGGAAAGGATAAATTTGATGGCACGAACCGGCAATGTCCTAAACCACAACCCGTGAATGTTCCGATGAGAAAAACCGGCCTGGCACAGCGGCTTATTAGGAACCTGCAGTCAGAGGGGCTTATCCCTGCAGTGGGGAAGGTTCTGAGGGCGTAAGCTATTTATTTGAATATGAAAAAGACGATTTGCATTATTTACCTGCTATGTATCAGCACCTTATTGTTTGCCCAAAAACATGACAATATCTGGGTGATGGGCTATCATGGCCAAACCGCCCACCCGCTTCAAAACACCATGACCATTGATTTTGGCGAAGTGCCACCAGTCATTACAAATCTTGAATTAAATGATGGTATGTCATTCAATTTTACCAACGCCAGCATCTCTGATGCGGAGGGCAACCTGCTTTTTTACACCAACGGCATTTATATTGCAGATGCTTCACATGAGGTGATGGAAAATGGAGAATTCATTAATGATGTAGGAATTTCCCAGCAATATAGCGATTCTGGTCTTCCTGTTTATCAAGGTGCACTTATTTTGCCAAAACCTGAAAACGATAGTTTGTATTATATTTTTCATGTTCCTTTAATTCTCGATCCCAATGGTTTGGATGCATTTGTATTTCAACTAAATTATTCGATTGTGGATATGAATAAGAATGAATATAACGGTGCTGTTTTGGAAAAAGATGTCATGATTATAGAAGATACTCTTGGGTCTGGAAAATTAACAGCTTGTAAACATGGGAATGGACGAGACTGGTGGATACTTGTAAGAAAAGAAGAGCGATTTTCCCGCGAAGTTTACCGTCTGCTGCTTACCCCCCAGGGTATAATGAATATGGGAAAGCAAGAAGCAGGACCGGAAATTATTTATCCGAATGGTGCGGTTGGAAATGTTGTTTTTTCACCTGACGGTACCAGATATATCAGCCACGAAATTCGTTTCAATCCATTCAACGCAATCGATATATACGATTTCAATCGCTGTACAGGAGAATTACAGCACCTGGAACATTTCACCTTGGATGATTCTACTTATTTTTTAGGTGGTGCAGTGGTTTCGCCTGATTCCAGGTATTTGTATGGTGTGACAAACCAGACCATTTATCAATTTGACCTGTGGGGAAATAATGTAGAAGAAACAAAGACACCGATAGCTGTTTACGATGGATTTGTGGGCCTTGCGTTCGGGTCTTTTTTTGGTGCTCCCCAACTTGCGCCGGACGGCGCTATATGGATAAACACCGTCTCCGATACGGTCATGCATGTCATTCGCACACCTAATCAGCCCGGCATGAAAAGCCATGTGGACCAGCATTCCATCCATTTGCCGGTGGTGAATCAAAAATCCATCCCCAACTTCCCCAACTACCGCCTCGGCCCATTGGATGGCAGTCCCTGTGATACGCTGGGGCTGGACAACCACCCGCTGGCGGGTTTCTCCTGGTATGCCGAGGAGTTGGAAGTCACCTTTTCTGACAATTCCTACTACCGCCCGGAAGAATGGCTATGGGACTTCGGCGATGGCAGCGGCAGCACGGAGCGCAATCCCATCCACAGCTACGCAGCGCCAGGGGAGTATTACGTCTGCCTCAGCGTCTCCAACGAGTACGACAGCGACACGGCCTGCCACTGGGTCAGTGTGGACACTTTGCTCACAGCCACGGAGCCACTCAGCACCGGCGGCTCGGTGCGCCTGTACCCCAACCCTGCTCGTGAGGAGGTCTGGCTGAGTTTTGATGAGACGCTCACCCACCCGGCCACCTGGACGGTTTTTGATACAGTAGGCCGGCAGGTGGGAGCGGTGGCATTGGAGCCGGGCAAGTCCAGGTATCACTTTTACACCGGAGGGCTGGCTTCGGGGCTTTATTTCTGGAACTTGCAGTCAGAGGGCCGGATTTTGGCAGCGGGGAAGGTGGTGAGGGAGTGAGATGGTGGTTTTGAGACTTTGAGACTGTGAGACAATGAGACTTGGAGGTGAGCTTACAACTTTCAGTTGCGGCCTCGCTTGCAAGACGCTGGCAGTGGTTCGGAACCCTGTCGGCGTTGGGCGCTCCGCATGAGAACCAGGCGAGCTTGCAACTTTCGGTTACAGCCTCGATGCTGCCGGCGAAGATCTTATGAGGTTTCCGAAACCTCACAAGGTCTTTAACCCAAACACCAACCTTTATCACCTTTCATTTTTTTCGTATTCTTGGCTGTGCGGTTAAATTTGCCGCTGCTGAACACAAAACTGCAAACCACGGGAAGCTGAGCCGGCCCAACCGGCGGCCCCCACCAAAACACTGATTGATTATGGCTATCATGATTACCGATGAGTGCATCAACTGTGGCGCCTGCGAACCCGAATGCCCCAACAATGCCATTTACGAAGGTGGGGTTGAATGGGCCATTGCCGATGGCACTTCCGTATCCGGGTCTTATACCCTGATGAATGGTGAAGTTACCGATGCCGATGAGCGGCACGAACCTCTTTCAGAAGATTATTACTACATCGTACCTGATAAATGCACCGAGTGCAAAGGTTTTCATGAGGAGCCGCAATGTGCGGCCGTTTGTCCGGTGGACTGCTGTGTGCCCGACCCGGAGCACCAGGAAACCGAAGAAACCCTTTTGGCCAAGAAGGAAAGATTGCACCTGTAATTCAGGTAGGACCTTTTTGAGAACCGCCGGTAGCCGTACGTTGCCGGCGGTTTTTTTGACTTGTACTTACCCATTGGCGCATTTTGAGGCCTTTGCTTTTGCGGGGCTGGTTACCTTTAGGGCTTTCATCATTCACAAACTCCCAAAGGATGCACAGAAGCGCCTGCCTCTTTCTCGTTTTTCTTTTTTCGCTTCGGGCTGTCGCCCAAATTTCTTTCACCAATCAAACCGAGGACCTGCTGGATGTGGACACCACCTACACCGGCATCGCCGTGGCCGTGGCGGATATGAATGGCGATGGCCTGGACGACATTGTGCGCATGCACTTCGGCACTAACTTGCTGATCAGCTATCAAAATGCCGGCGGCGGATTTGTGACTACCGACTACGGCATGAGCCTTCCGGCTCCCTGGGCCGTTGCCACAGGCGACGCCAACAACGATGGTCTCATGGACCTCTACACCGGCGGCTTTTACGACGGACCACGGGTGCTCTTCAACCAAAATGCCGGTGCCGCTTTCAACGAATACAACCTGCCCGGAACCAGCATTTTCGTGCAAGGTGCCAACTTCGCCGACATCAACAACGACGGCTACCTGGATGTGTTCTCCTGCCACGACGACGGCGAAAGCCGCATCTGGGGCAACGACGGCGCCGGTGGCTTTTTCAGCGCCGACAACTGGATCGACATGAAGACCATTCCCTCTTCTGACAATTCCGGTAATTACGGCTCCGTCTGGACGGATTTTGACAACGATCACGACCTGGACCTCTACATCGCCAAATGCCGCCAGGGAGTCAGCAACCCCGAGGACCCCCGCCGCATCAACGCCCTCTTCGTCAACGACGGGGCCAACAACTACAAGGACAAAGCCGACGAATACGGCCTCAAAATCAAATGGCAGAGCTGGACGGCAGACTTCCAGGACATCGACAACGACGGCGACCTCGACTGCCTCATCACCAACCACGACCACAACCTCCAACTGCTCGAAAACGACGGTGCCGGCCACTTCACCGATATCTCGGACATTGCCGGCCTGGCCGGCTACAATGGCGGATTCCTGCAGGGCCTCATGCGGGATTTCGACAACGACGGCTGGGTGGACATCCTCACCGCCGAGCCAACCCTGCTGCTGCTCAACAACGGCGACAAGACTTTTAGCAAGGTGAATGCACCTTTTGACGGCGCCAACCTCGGCTCCTTTGCCATCGGCGACCTCAACGCCGACGGCTTCCCCGATGTGTACGCCTCCTTCCCTTGCGGCATCAACAATCCCTGCAATGTGCCCGACCGCCTTTTCATCAACGGGGGCAACGGCAACCACTACCTGGGGGTGCGGCTGGTTGGAAACATGAGCAACCGTGCCGGTGTGGGAGCCCGGCTGGAGGCGCACGGCCCCTGGGGCGTGCAGGTGCGGGAGGTCCGGGCAGGGGAGAGCTATGGCATCTCCAACTCGCTGGCGCAACACTTCGGCCTGGGAGCCGACACGGTGGTTGAGCAGCTCGTGGTGCGCTGGCCTTCGGGCAATGTGGACGTGCTGAGCAATGTGGCTGCCGATCAGGTGATCATCGTCGAGGAATCAACCACCTGCGCGGCAACCTCCGGGCTCGAGATCGGTTCCGACGCCGGCAACGTCCTCTGTCCCGGCGATACCCTGACCTTGACGGCGACAGCCGGCTACGAAAACTACCTGTGGAGCAACGGCGCTTCCGGGGCTGTGCTTTCCGTAGCCCTGCCGGGCAACTACAGCGTGGTGGCCCTGGACAGCAACGGCTGTGTGGCCTCCTCAGCGGTGTTTTCGGTGGTCTTCAATCCCGAGGAAGCACCGGTGGTGACGGCCGCCGGAGAGCTGTCGTTTTGCGAAGGAGGCAATGTGGAACTGACGGCTTCTGATGCCGCTGCCTACCTGTGGTCAAATGGTGAAACCGGCCAGAGCATCCTCGTGGAAGAACCCGGGGCCTACTTCGTCACCGTGCCCGGCGCTTGCGGGGACTTCAGTTCCGACACCGTTTTGGTGGAGGTGTACCAGGCCCCGCCGCCAGTGGTGGAGCAGGTGGTACAGGCCACCTCCATGGACCCGCTGCCGCTGGTAGCCCAGGGCGATCATCCGCTGTGGTACGATAGTCCGGCTGGCGGCAGCCTCATTGCCGAAGGAGATACTCTCTGGACCCCTGCGGTGACGGACACACTTTACTATTACGTTGCTGACCAGCACAGCTATGGCGGCGGCAGCTTCATGGCCGGAATGGAAGCCCACAGCGGCTCGCCGTACAGCGGTGCCGGATTCAACGGGCAGGTACTCTTTGACGCCTACCAGGATTTTATCCTGAAAACCGTAAAGGTTTACACGGACATCGCTGCCCCGCGGATCATTCAGTTGCTGGATGCCACTGACAACGTGGTGCAACAGGACACCTTCGACATTGCCGAAGGTGAAAGTGAACTCAATTTGAACTTCTCTGTGCCTGCGGGCAATGGCTACAAACTGACCACCGATGCGGAATTCAACCAGCTTGCCCTCGGAACCATTACGCCCCGCCTCCAGCGCTCCGACCAGGGTGTGAACTATCCCTACGAGGTGCCCGATGTGCTCAGCATCATCGGTTCAAATTTCGGTGCCGGCTTTTACTATTATTTCTACAACTGGCAGGTGGAACTGGAGGCCGTCCATTGCGAAAGCGAGCGGGTGTCGGTGACGGTGCTGCCCGTGCCTAATGCCGTAGTCGATCTTGCTTCCTTCGGCAAAATTGCGCTGAGCCCCAATCCCGGAAAACCGGGAATTTCTCAGATTTCCATCTCACCAACCGCTCCGGGCAATATGGAGCTCCGCCTGACCGACCAACTCGGCCGGGTGCTGGAAACCCACCAACTAAGCCTGCTACCAGATGTGGAGCAGTCAGTAACCATAGGAAAGGAAATCCAATTGCCCGAAGGCATTTATTTCATTCAGCTTCGCCAAAATGGCCGGGTAGCGACGCTGAAGTGGGTGGTTGTTGATTGAGGAATAGAGCCCCGTGGCGATAATAATCGGCATCGGGGGAAGAACTCAGGAACTATGGTGAACGCCGCAGGTACATCAAACGAATTGTAAAAGCTTGCAAGTTCATCCCTCATCCCTCATCCCTCATCCCTTACTATTCCCCCGTTTCCCGGATCATTTGGAGCAGCTTGTTGTAGCTGGCAGAGACGATGAACTCGACGCGGCGGTTGGCGGCTCGTCCCTCCTCTGATTCGTTGGAAGCGATGGGCTCGGATTCTCCTTTGCCGACGGGAGTAAGCTGGTTGGTGGGCAGGCCGAACTCTTTGGTCAGGGTGCGCACCAGCGTTGCGGAGCGAAGGGCGCTGAGGTCCCAGTTGTCGGCGTAGGCACGGCTTTTCGGTGGGCGGTTATCGGTATGGCTTTCGATGGTGATGTGGAGGTCGGGATGCTGGAGGAAGATGGTGGACAGGCGCTCCAGGAAATCCACGGCGCCGGACTCGAAGCCGATGCTGCTGGGTTTGAAAAGCATCTTTTCGGGCACCCGTATGTGCAGCGCTGTACCTTTCACTTCCAGTGCAAAGTGTTCATCCTGGATGTCGGTGAACGACACGGTGATGATGTCTTTCAGTTTTTTCATGCGCAATTCCATGTTTTCCACTTCGCTGCGCAATGCTTTCAATTCCTCTTCCAGGTTATTGATGATGGCATCCTTTTTCTGAAGCGCCAGGTCCAGTTTCTGTTGGGTTGTCAGCGACTGGCTGCTCATGTTTTCCATCTCCTCTTCCAGTTTTTTGATGGTGCGCTCCTTTTTGTCGTAAAGCTCGCGGAGGGCATTGGCTTCGCCGGTTTTTTCTGCCAGTTGGAGTTGCAGGTTGCCCACCTGCTGGTTGCAGGAGAAGAGGCGCTGGTTGAGCAGTTGGTTGATGCTATCGCGGGTGGCCATTTCGGCTTCCAGTCGTTTTTTGCTGACACAGCTCGTTGTGGAGCTGATTCCGATGATTGCGACGAAAAGAAAAAGGTATGCTTTGTTCATGAGTGATGAGTTGAACCGGTTTGGGTGCAAAGGAAAAAAAGAATCCGAAGTTGCCAATTACCGGCAGCTTCGGATCCAGCGGTTTGTTTCGGGGCCTTATTGCAGACGGAAGCTGGCGGCACCGAGCAGCCCAATGTCTGTGTAAACGGCTACCCGGTAATAACCCCGCTTGAGTTTGTCTTCCAGGTCGTAGGTGAAAGACATGCGCTGGTTTTCTTCCACATTGACCTGCTGTTCTTTCACGGCGATGATGTCCATGGGGCTGTTGTTCACCGTAATTTTTGCGTTGATCGGATTTTCCACCTTGATGGGCGTGCCTTTGTCGTCGGTAATGACGAGGTAGAGCGGGCGTACACCCCGGAATTCATTGGCCACACCCGTGAGGTCGAAGCTGACACGGATGCGCCGGGCCCGGCGGGCTTTGGCAGTGGCTTTGGTGCTTTTCTTCTCAACTTCAACCCGGAAAGCTGTGGCTTTGAAGTTTTCCCGGGTCAGTTTTTTCAGTTCTTCCTGAATGGTTTTGTTCAGGTTGGCCAGGGCTTCGTTTTCCGAGCGGGCGGTGGCCAGGTCGGCGGTCAGTTGGCCGGTAAGGTTGCGCAGGGAATCGTTTTCAGCCTGCAGGGAGGCAATGGACTGCTCCAGGTCGGTTTTCACCTTCAGCAATTCCTGGATCTGTGCCCGCAGGTTGTTCACTTCTGACTGGCTTTGTTTCTGGATCTTGTTCAATCTGGCCTGAGTCTGCTGAAGCTTTTTTTCCGTTTCTTCGGCAGAACCCCTCAGCGATTCATTTTCAGTGGCCAGTTGGCTGTAGGCAGTTGCCAGACTGTCCACATCGCTTTGCAGTTCATCCCGGAGGGTGGTCAGGTCAGCAATCTGCTGGTTCAGTGTTTCATTTTCGGAAAGCAGGGTGTTGTTTTTCTGGTGGGTGGAGTAGGCCCAATAGGCCGTTCCTGCCAAACCCAACAGCAAAATGACGATCAAGACGGTCAATCCTTGTCTGGAATTCATGGCTTCTGATTTTTGGTGATTAATCGCTTTGCATCAACTAATTGCACTTCGCAATTATTATCTCACGGAAGTGGAAAAAGTTGAATTGAACAGCGCCAAAGATAGACTTTTAGTGGAATGAGGATTTGAGTCCCGAAATCCATCCCGAAGTTTGTCGGGATCGGCTTTTGGGGGAGGATATGAGGATTTGAAGAATCGAGGAGGGCAAAGTAAAATAGAAAGGTAGAGCTGGGCAGATAAGCAAGGGTTTTATAGTTTTTCCAATCGGTTCCTCAATTTCTGAGTTCTGCGGTTCTTCAATGTTGCGGCCAGAGGCCGCTACTTAAGTGCGTCAACGAGCAAAGCTCGTGACGAGCCGCAGGTATTCCATAGGCAACAGCTGGTTCCTCAGTTCTTCAATTCGTCAGTTCCTCAAAACCCAAGAAACCCATCGGCTTGCCGTTCGATGACCTGGAGGGTTTTGGCATCGGCAATGTTTCCCTGGCTGTCTTTCAGTTGCGGGATTGAGGCGACGTGAACTTTTTCGGGATAGATGATGCATCCCTGGTGGATGAGGATGCCGGTGAGATGATCCAGGCCGCGCAGGTTGCCGGCCCTGCCGGAGGCGATGCCCACCAGGGCTGCCTTTTTCCGGCCAAAATTGCCCTTGTAATCGCGGATGGAGCAGGCGTCGATAAAGAGTTTGAGGACGCCCGGAAAGCTGCCGTTGTATTCCGGAACGACAAATACAAAGCGCTCGGCAGGTAAAATGTATTCATCCTGTATGGCAGCAATGGAGCTGCTCTGACCTTCCTCTTCGTACATATCGGGGTGGAACCAGTCGTGCGGAATTTCCTCCAGGTTGAGCAACTTCACTTCCTTGGTGGTTTTAGCCCTCAGCAATTCAGCGTAATGCCGGGCGAATTGAAGTGCTTCGCTGTCTCTGCGGTTGGTTCCTGAAATAATGGTGATCATGCTGTGCAGGTGGTAATGGTTCAATTGCCGGAAGGACGGCGATGCCCTCCGTTTTACCGAAGGTGAACAGCTAAATTTTGAAGTGGTTGAGGTCGGTTACCACTCCAACCCTGGATAGGCCCTTTGCAGAAACTGCATTTCCGCCAGTATGTAGCCCAGGTATTCGGTGTGGTAGCCGGTTTTTCCGCCTTTCTGGGCCCAGTCGTCCTGTGGGGTGTCGAGCGTGGCCCGTGTAAGGATTTCCTTCACCTTTTGCTCGGTTTCTGACTTGATGGTTTCGGGGTCAGGGATTACGCCAGCCCCTGCCAGTGTCGTTTCTGCTTCTGAAGGGATGTTGAGTTCGTGGCGCCACATCCACAAGTCATCGATGGCCTGTTGCATTTTTTCGTGGCTGGTTTCGGTGCCGTCTCCGAGGCGCAGGACCCATTCAGAACTGAACCGCAGGTGGTAGGTGATCTCTTTGAGGGCTTTGGTAGCAAATCCGGCCAGCCATTCATCGCTGCTTTGCATCAGGTTTTTGTGAAGGGCGTAGTTGTAAGCATCGAAAAAGAACTGGCGGGCCATGGTGTGGGCAAAATCGCCGTTAGGTTGTTCCACCAGCAGGCAGTTGTAGAACTCCCGGGCATCCCGCAGATAGGCGATGTCGTCTTCGGTGCGCCCTTTGCCTTCCAGTTCGGCAAGCCGTTGGTACAGGGCCCGTGCCTGGCCGGTAAGGTCCAGGGCCATGTTGGTCAGGGCCATGTCGATTTCCATTTCCGGGGCGTGGCCACACCATTCAGCCAGCCGGTGACCCAGGATGAGGGCATTGTCGCCCAGTTGCAATAAGTATCGATGGAGTGCTGTCTCAGCGTTCATTGTTGCCTATTTAAAAACCTCAAAAACCTCACATATGCTTCACCTCATCGGGCAGGTTGTAAAAAGTGGGGTGGCGGTACACCTTGTCCTTTGCCGGTTCGAAAAGCGGGTCGGCATCGGCGGGGTCAGAGGCGGTGATGTATTTCGATTCCACCACCCAGATGCTTACACCTTCATTGCGACGGGTATAAACATCACGGGCGTGTTCGATTGCCATTTCGGCATCGGCAGCGTGCAGGCTGCCAACGTGTTTGTGGTGCAAACCGCTTTTGGAGCGGATGAATACTTCCCACAGTGGCCATTCTTTTTTCATATTCTGAAGATTTTTATTGGAAAACAAATCAGGCAGCTTCTTCGCCGGATTGTTGCAGGCGGCGGGCGGCTTTCTTTTCGGCATAAGCCATGGCGGCTTCACGCACCCAGGCGCCATCTTCCCAGGCCTTGCGGCGGGTGTCCAGGCGTTGTTTGTTGCAGGGGCCGTGGCCTTTGACCACGTTCCAGAACTCATCCCAGTTGATCTCGCCAAAGTCGTAATGTCCCCGCTCTTCGTTCCATTTGAGGTCTGGGTCGGGCACTTTCAGTCCGATCAATTCAGCCTGTGGCACGGTGGCATCAACGAAAGCCTGGCGCAGTTCATCGTTGGATTTGCGCTTGATCTTCCACTTCATACTCTGTTCGCTGTGGGTTGACTCGCTGTCGTGCGGGCCAAACATCATCAGCGATGGCCACCACCACCGGTCGAGGGCATCCTGAGCCATGGCCTTTTGCTCCGGGCTGCCTTTGGCAAGGGTCAGCATGATTTCGTAACCCTGACGCTGGTGGAAACTTTCCTCCTTGCAGATGCGCACCATGGCACGGGCATAAGGACCGTAGGAGGTACGGGTCAGCATCACCTGGTTCATGATGGCAGCGCCATCCACCAGCCAGCCGATGGCTCCGATGTCGGCCCAGGTTAGGGTGGGGTAGTTGAAAATGCTGGAATACTTTGCTTTGCCGTTCAGCAGGTCCATCACCAGGTCGTCCCGGCTGGCGCCCAGGGTTTCGGCGGCGCTGTACAGGTACAGCCCGTGGCCTGCCTCGTCCTGCACTTTTGCCATCAGGATCAGTTTTCGTCGCAACGAAGGGGCCCGGGTTATCCAGTTACCCTCGGGCAACATCCCCACCACTTCAGAATGGGCATGCTGTGAGATCTGCCTAATCAGGTTCTTCCGGTAGGCATCCGGCATCCAGTCTTTCGGCTCGATTTTGATTTCGGCGTCGATCTTTTCCTGAAAGCGCTTTTCCAGATCGTGCGTTTGCATGGTCTTATTGATTGGTTGGCTGAAGTAATGTGAGAGGTTCTTTGCTCACGCTCACAAAGGTAGAAAACTTTTGACTTGACTCACGAACAGCCGTTCGTAAATTTGGTTCCGCAAATTTCGTTCTGACTAATAAATGAAATTTTTTTTCGATAAAATTCAGCAAAGTGCTTGCACGGAAAAAATCTGCGGATTACATTTGCGACAACTGATTTCGAGAATCGCACGTATTTTTTTTCAAAACGCTTAACAAAGACGCACGAGAGGCTGCTGCAAACCAGTAATCTTTTCACAGCCTAACAACAAGTCGGGAAAAATTCCTCCCCTTGCAAAGGCCGTTTGGCTTGAATTGCTGTTTGTACGCTTCCGTAACAGGTGTTCGCTCCGCCTGTCAAAATCCGTAAAGTCATGAAAGTACCTACCTCCCAGGTTGAATTGGTGAACCAATTGGCCATCAAACTCAAAGACATGGGCATCATCCACCTCGAGATGGACGATCAGCACATGCCCAACCGCCGCATCATCCAGGCCAATGGTCAGGAATTGCTCAACTTCTCTTCCTGCAATTACGTCGGTCTGGAAACTGATCAGCGCCTGAAAGACGCTGCCATCGAAGCCATCAATCAATACGGTACTCAGTACTACTGTGTGAGGGCTTACATGTCCCTGCACCACTACACTGATCTGGAGAACATGCTCCACCAGATCTTCGGCCACCCGACAGTTGTGATGCCCACAACCATGTTGGGCCACCTCTCCATCATGCCGGTGCTCATGAGCCCGAATGATGCTGTCATTCTGGACCACCAGGTGCACACCAGTGTTCAGATGACCGCCAAGATACTGAAAGCCAACGGCACCCACATCGAGATGATCCGCCACAACCGGATGGACTACCTCGAGAGCCGCATCAAGAAACTCAGTGAGCAGTACGATAAAGTTTGGTACCTCGCAGACGGTGTTTACTCCATGTATGGAAACATCGCCCCGGTGGAGGACATCCACAGTCTGCTCCAGCAATATGGAAAATTCCACCTGTACATCGATGACTCCCACGGCATGAGCTGGACCGGACCCAACGGTTCAGGTGCTGTCAGGGATCGCATTCCATTCCATCCGAGGATGGTGTTGATCACTTCCCTCGGAAAAGCATTCGGTGCATCGGGTGGGGTAGGTGTATTCTACGATGAGCAAACGGCTGCGCTGGTGCGCAACACCGGCTCACCGCTGATCTTCACCGGCCCACTTCAGCCAGCTACTCTGGGTGCTGCTGTGGCTTCTGCTAAAATTCACCTGTCTGATGAAATCTATCAGTTGCAAGCCAACCTCAAAGGCAAAATAGCTTACTTCCAGCAAAAGGCACGCGACCTTGGTTTGCCGATGGTCAGCCGTGAAGGCACGCCCATCTTCTTCCTCGGTGCCGGTAAACCGGAAGTTGGCTCCAGACTGACGCAACGCCTGAAAGAACGTGGACTTTTCTCTTGCCTGGCCATTTACCCGAGTGTGCCATACAACAATACCGGCATCCGCTTCCTGCTCACGGTGCACCATACCAAAGAGGATATTGACCTCTTGCTGGATACCGTTGCCGAAGAAATGCCAAAGATCATGGCCGAAGAAAACTTCAGCTATGAGCAGATTTACAAGGCCTTCAAAATGGAACCGGAGACGGGCGTAACCGCCTGATATCCCAAAAAGAACGCGAGCGAGCGATTCAACCGATTCTTATAGACCGACTCTTTTTAATGACTTACGTGTGGACTGATGCACACCACTTTGACCGCAAGGTCAGAGCTGGCTGTGCATCAGTTTTTTTTTCTTCCCTTCGGTAAAATTGGCGTCATGAGTTTCCTTCACTCACCGTGATGAAGCCAAAGCACTTACTTTTGCTCATCTGCTTTCACCAATGAGTGTCTAACATGCCCGGCAATTCCTTCGGCCAATTATTTCGCATCACCACCTTCGGAGAATCTCATGGTACGGCCATTGGTGTCGTCATCGACGGTTGCCCGGCAGGGCTGCACCTGAAAACAGGCGCTATCCAGTTGGAGCTGGACAGGAGGCGCCCGGGGCAGTCGGCCATTGTGACGCAAAGGAAGGAAGCTGATAAGGTGGAAATCCTTTCTGGCGTGTTTGAGGGCAAAACACTCGGAACCCCCATCTTGCTGCTCATCCGCAACCAGGATGCCCGGTCTAAAGACTACAGCCACATTGCCAAAGCCTTCCGGCCCTCGCATGCTGATTATACCTACCACGCAAAGTACGGACACCGGGATTACCGCGGCGGAGGCCGCTCCTCTGCCAGAGAAACCGCCGCCCGGGTGGCTGCCGGGGCTGTTGCGAAGCGACTCCTCAACGAAAACGGGATCGAGGTGGCGGCTTACGTCAGCAGTGTCGGTGATATCGTGTTGGACAAAGACTACCGGGAACTCGATTTTGCGAAGACAGAAAGCAACCCCGTGCGATGCCCGGACCCTGAAACTGCCGAAAAGATGGAAGCCCTCATCCGTGAGGTAAGAAAAGCCGGCGACACCATCGGAGGCACCGTTTCCTGTGTGGTGAGGGGCTGCCCTGCTGGCCTTGGAGAACCCGTTTTCGACCGGCTCCATGCCGACCTCGGCAAGGCCATGCTGAGCATCAATGCCTGTAAGGGCTTCGAAATCGGCTCCGGTTTTTCCGGAACGGCCATGAGAGGCTCCGAACACAACGATCCTTTCTTTATGGAAAATGGACAGGTGAAAACCCGCAGCAACCACTCGGGCGGAGTGCAGGGCGGTATCTCCAATGGAATGGACATCTATTTCAGGGCTGCTTTCAAACCCGTTGCCACCATCGTACAGCCGCAAGAGTCCATTGACGAAGAAGGAAACCCGGTCAGGATCGAGGGCAAGGGCCGCCACGACCCCTGTGTGCTGCCCCGTGCCGTGCCGGTCGTAGAGGCCATGACCGCACTGGTACTGGCCGACCACCTGTTGAGGCATCGGGCATCGAAACTTGATTGTGGTGATTGATTACCCTGATTTTGCAGAATTGATCAACCTCTCAAAAATCTCCCAAAAACCTAAACAGCTGACAGCACTCGAAGTGCTGTCAGCTGTAAAAACCCTCAAAAACCTCATCAAATATCCCCATCATGAAAAAACACTTCCTGACGCTACTCACCCTGATTTTCATGGGCTCCTCGGTTTTGGCGCAGCTCACCCTAAAAGTTGTTTCGTTGCCAGCCAACACACCTGCGGGTGATGCCATCTACGTTGCTGGCAGCTTTCAGGGTTGGGATCCCGGAGCAGAGGACTACAAATTGACCGAAAATGCCGATGGCAGCTGGCAGATCACCATCGAGCCGGACCCGGGATTGCTCAAGTTCAAGTTTACCAGGGGCAGCTGGCAAACCGTGGAGGGGAACGCCAACGGTGGCTTCCTGCCCGACCGCACACACAATTACAGCGGAGGCCCGGAATTGCTGGAACTGGAAATCCTGGGCTGGGAGGATCTGGGAGGCTCCAACAGCACGGCTGCTGACAACGTTAGTGTGTTGGACGAGGACTTTTACATTCCCCAGTTGGACCGGTACCGCCGCATTTGGATCTACCTGCCGCCCGATTACGAAGACAATCCCGACCAGCATTACAGGGTGCTCTACATGCACGATGGCCAGAACGTCTTTGACGAATCCACCAGTTTCGCGGGTGAATGGGAAGTGGACGAAAGCCTGAATGATCTTTTTCTCGATGGCGATAAGGGCTGCATCGTGGTGGCCATTGACAACGGCGCCGATCTGCGCATCAACGAGTACTCGCCCTGGTACAACGCTACTTACCAGGCCGGTGGGGAAGGGGAGGCCTATGTGGATTTCATCGTCGAAACACTGAAACCCTACATCGACAGCAACTTCCGAACCTTGCCCGACCGCCAGCATACCGGCATCATGGGCAGCTCGCTCGGGGGGCTGATATCGCATTATGCCATGGTTGAACATCCGGAGGTTTTCGGCAAGGTGGGTGTTTTTTCGCCGGCTTACTGGTTCAATCCGGAGATTTACGACCACACGGCTCAAAACCCCATTGCCGAAGATACCCGGCTTTACCTGCTGGCCGGGCAACAGGAGGGCAACGGATCTGTGGTCAACGATGTGAACCAAATGGAATCCGTGCTGTTGCAGAGCGGTTTCCCTTCGGATAACATCGAAGTGAAAATTGACGCTGACGGCGAACACCGCGAATGGTACTGGGCCCGGGAATTTCCAGCTGCCTACCTCTGGCTTTTCGAAGACGTTTCGGTTGGCATCGAAGAGCCGGAAGAGGAGGAAGACCTGACAGTGTTCCCCAATCCCGCTGATTCATTGCTGAACATTCGGAATTGCACCGCCTTCAGAAAACCGTCTTACAGGCTGAGCAATTCCGACGGAAAATTGCTGATGAAGGGCAAACTCCGCGACTGTTACATAGATGTTTCCGGACTGCCGGCTGGTGTTTACATGCTGCAAATCTGTTCGGGCAGAAAACCCGTTATCGAAGAAACCATCATCATTGAATAACGCTGAAGCCTGCACCTCCACTAAAACTTGAAAAAATGACGAATCCCCTTCCGGGAAAAAAAGGTGTGCTGCTGGTGAATCTGGGTACGCCCGATGCACCCACCAAATCCGCAGTTTACCGCTACCTCAAACAATTTCTACTGGATCCCCGTGTGATCGATTATCCCTGGCTGGGCAGGAACCTGCTGGTGCGGGGCATCATTTTGCCTTTCAGAACAGGGAATTCCACCAAACTGTACAAAGAGCTGTGGACCGACGAAGGTTCACCCCTGATGGTCTATGGACGGCGTTTGGCCGAAGGGGTGCAAAAGGAACTCGGAAGCGACTATGTGGTAGAACTGGCCATGCGATATCAGAACCCCTCCATAGAATCGGCTGTCCGGAAGCTGCTGGATGCCGGCGTCAGAGAGGTGACGGTTTTGCCCCTTTTTCCGCAGTATGCCAGCGCCACCACCGGTTCGGTGCACGAAGAGGTGATGCGGGTTTTTAACAAGGAACAGGTAATCCCCCGGCTTCATTTTATCAGCTCTTACCACGACTATGCACCGATGATCGAGGTCTTTGCCCGCAATGCCGCAAAGTTCGATCTGGGCGAATACGATCACATTCTTTTCAGTTACCACGGCCTTCCGCAACGGCAGTTGCTGAAAGCCGATCGCACCGGGCATTGCACCGGCTCCGGCGAGTGTTGCCGCAAGCTGGTGCAGAACAACCAGTATTGCTATTCAGCACAATGCTATGACACCACCCGGGCACTCGTGGAAAAGCTGGAGCTGAAGGAGGGGAGCTATACTACTTGCTTCCAGTCGAGGCTGGGTAAGGAAGTCTGGGCCAAACCCTACACCAGCGATGTCATTGCGGAGCGAGCAGCCAAAGGAGATAAAAAGCTGCTGGTCTTTTGCCCGGCCTTCGTGGCAGATTGCCTGGAGACCATCATCGAGATTGGGGTGGAATACCAGGAGGAATTCGAAAAACTGGGCGGTGAAAAGGTGGATCTGGTGCCCAGCCTGAACGACGATCCGCAATGGATCAAAGCCGTGGCGCAATTGGTGAGCAAAGGAGCTTGAAATTGATTTTTCCATTCAACCCATTCGATTTCAGGGCGTTTGGTATATGCAAAAAGTTCTTCCACCAAATTTTTCCAAAAAAATCCCTCATCAACTTTGTAAAAGTTTGGAGGATTGTATCTTTGCACCCGCTTTAAAAAGCTGATTCCGTAGCTCAGTCGGTAGAGCACTTGACTTTTAATCAAGGGGTCCTGGGTTCGAGCCCCAGCGGAATCACTCCAAAGCCCTGACGCCTTCCGGTTGTCAGGGCTTTTTTCATTGGCCTATCTTCCTGTTCATGAACACTGCTGCTCCGGATTTTCTCTTCGTTTACGGAACGCTCATGAGTTGTTCTTCCCACCCCATGTCTCTTTTTCTTCGCAAAAACGCCAGGCTGCTCGGACCGGCGAAGATGCCCGGCAGGATGTACAGTTTGGGTGCTTATCCCGCCGCCGTTTACGACGAAAAGGCCGAAACGCAAATCTGCGGTGAGCTGTATGAGCTATCAAATGCCGGGATTTTATTTCCGGAACTGGACCGTTACGAAGGCATACACGACCAGCCTGAAGCGCCCGATGAGTACTCGAGAGAAGTTGTCCGGGTGACTTTTGCCAGCTCGTCAATTCATTGTTGGACTTATCTTTGCAAGGAAGAAAACATTGCTTTGCCGCAGGTGCCTGCCAACGATAGAGGACAAATCTCTTGGTATGGTATTTGTCCAGAGCAGTTCTGAAACCTCTCTTTACATCCCCTCCCTCAAGGCTATACACCCAATCTCCCCCCAGTGACATGCGGATGGCAGACTTTGCGTTTGCCGAAGTTCAAGAAACAAAGACTCACTGAACATGACCAACATTTACCCACATGCCTGGGGAGTGTCTCTGCTCCCAACCCGTATATCTGGCTCCGGCCACGGGTTTCAGTTTTCCGACGGAACAAGCATGGTATGCAATGAAGTCACAAAGCGCTGAGTGCTTTGCTGGCTTTTCTGTGTTTTGGGTCCATGTGTTCGTGAACAGTGATTTGATAGCTCCAACTCTCATTTAACCACCTCCCTCGAATTTAAAGACTATGAAATCCTGCATCCACTTCACCGCAAGATTGGCACTCACCGCGATCCTGATACTGATCATCGGTGCCCGGGATTCATTCGCTCAACTCGAACTTCGCGTGGGCAAGCTCTCCGACGGGGAGACTTATGCTGTTTACGTGCAGCCCGATTCGACCATCAGTCCGAGCGGAAGTACAATTACCGGTACCGGTCAGATCACCCTGGTGGTGCCGGCGGGCTTTACGTATTCCAATTTCACCAATGTCTCCGGCATTTGGTCCATCAACTCGGTTGTACACTCACCCATCGAGAACCCTGATTACGATTACATCTCGGTGGGATTGTCCGTTGACAACGGCATTAGTTACGTCTCTGGAACGGAGACCATGCTCTTCAAGCTGAAACGGACTTCTGATTGCAACGGCGAGGTGCACCTCATTGCCGACGACGATCCTTTCAACATTTTGCCCAACTCTGTGGGCACCAACCCGGGCAACGACCTGAGCGTGATTGACATTGGCACTCCCGGTTTGCCTTCCTATTTCTATACTGGAATTTATGGCTATGCCTTTTCCTGTGATGACTCTGACCTCGATGGCATCCTGGATGAAGTGGAGGATGCCAATCACGATGGTATCGTTGACGCAGGTGAGACAGACCCTTTCAATGCCGATTCCGATGGTGACAACATCGAGGATGGCGTGGAAGACGCCAACCACAACGGCCAGGTGGATGCTGGCGAAACGGATCCCACGGACAAGTGCGATCCGAATGCGACGTTTGCCGAATGTGATTTCGACGGCGATGGCGACAACAACATGACCGACCTTGACGACGACGGCGACGGTGTTGCCGACGTTGATGACATAGATGATTTCAACAAAGACAGCGACAGCGATTTCGACGGCATCAGTGATGACGACGAGACCGGCAACGACGGCGTTTACGATGCCGGCGTTGACAGCGATCCGCTGAATCCATGTGATCCCGATCCCAACGCCCTGGCCTGCACCGGAACCGATGCAGATGGCGATGGCTTTTACGCCAATGTGGCCTCGGGTGATCCGCTTTTCGATTCCGATGATACCAATCCTTGTATTCCCTTAGCGGCTTCGCCGCAATGCGATTTTGACGGCGATGGCCTCGTCAATGCCGACGACGATGACGACGATGGCGACGGTGTCAGCGATCAATTTGACCTTGATGCCTACGACCCCTTGAGTGATTCCGATTCTGACGGTTTGATCGACAGCCTGGAAACCGGCAACGATGGCACTTACGATGCCGGTGTGGACACCAACCCGCTGGATGCCGACACCGACAACGACGGCATCGCCGACGGTGTGGAAGACCTTGACCAGGACGGCGAAAAGGGCCTGCTGGAAACCGACCCGCTGGTGGCCGATACCGATGGGGACGGCCTGCTGGACGGTGTTGAGGATGCCAACCAGAACGGCCAGCTGGATACCGGGGAAACCGATGCACTGGACCCATGTGATCCCGTGGCCGTCTTCCCAACTTGTGATTTTGACGGGGACGGTCTGATCAACAGCGAGGATCCTGACGATGACAACGACGGCGTGGCCGATGATTACGACGTAAAAGATTACGATCCTACCAGCGACAGCGACGGTGACGGAATTTCCGACAATACGGAGACAGGCAATGACGGATCTTACGATCCTGCAACCGATTCAGATCCGCTGAATGCCTGCGACCCGAACCCGAGTGTGGCAGCCTGCTTTGAGGAGGATGCCGATGGCGACCTTTTCTACGGCAATTATCCCGTTACCCATCCCAAATACGATCCGGATGACAATGATCCTTGTAATCCGAACATTGCCGCCGGCAAGTGTGACTTCGACGGCGATGGTATCAAAAACTCTTCAGATTCCGACGATGACAATGACGGCGTAGCCGACCTCTACGATGCCAATGCTTACGATCCCACCAGCGACAGCGACGGGGATGGCCTGGCTGACAACGTGGAAACGGGGGGCGACGGTGAATTCAATATCGGTGCAGATACCAATCCACTGAACGACGATACGGACAACGACGGCATCAAAGATGGAACGGAAGATGCCAACCAGGATGGCGTCAACGATCCGGATGAGACTAACCCGCTGGTAAAGGACACCGATGGTGACGGCCTCGATGACGGCGTTGAGGATGCCAACAAAAATGGCGTGGTGGACGCCGGAGAAAGCGACCCATTGGATTACTGCAGTCCTGACAATACATTGCCGGCATGTGATTTCGACGGCGATGGCCTCACCAACGGCGCCGACAATGACGACGACAACGACGGTGTGCTGGACAACTCCGACGCCGATCCATTCGATCCAAACAGCGACAGCGACAACGATGGCATCACTGATGTGGTAGAAACCCACGGCGATGGTGCTTACAATCCGGGTGTTGATACCGATCCGCTCAATGACGATACTGACAGCGACGGCATCAAAGACGGCGTTGAAGATGCCAACCAAAACGGCAACTTCGACCTGGGCGAGACCGACCCGCTCAACAACAATACCGATGGCGACCTCTTGCCGGATGGCGATGAGGACATCAACCACAATGGCCTGGTGGACAGTGACGAGAGTGATCCCCGTGATCCCTGCTCACCTTTCTCCACCGGTATTCTCTGTAGCAGCGCCGACAACGACAACGACGGCTATTATGCCGATTTCCCGGTTGGCGATCCACTCTATGATCCCAACGACAATGATCCTTGCGTGCCCTCTGTTTCTTCGCCAACCTGTGATTACGATGGCGATGGCATCGTGAACCAGAACGACCTGGACGATGACAACGACGGGGTGAACGACCTGAGTGACGTCCAGGATTACAATCCAAACTCCGACAGCGACGGCGACGGCATTTCTGACAATGTGGAAACCGGTGGTGACGGACAGTACAACGCCGGAGTTGATACCAATCCGCTAGACAGCGATACCGATGACGATGGCATTGCCGACGGTGTGGAAGATGCCAACCAAAACGGTACTGTGGATGCTGGGGAAACCGATCCGCTCAGCACCGACAGTGACGAGGACGGCATTGCCGACGGAACAGAGGATGCCAACCACAACGGTACGGTGGACGCCGGTGAAACCGACCCGACTGACAAATGTGACCCCTACACCAATTTTGCTGAGTGTCTGCCAACGGATGCCGATGGTGACGGCTACTTTGCTGACTATCCGCCCACAGACCCGGCTTTCGACTCAGATGACGCCAATCCTTGTGTACCGGACATTACTGCCGGAACCTGCGATTTCGATGGCGATGGCGTGGTGAACCAAAACGACTTTGACGACGATAACGACGGCGTTGCCGATGCAGATGACGAGGATGCTTACGATCCGAACTCTGACAGCGACGACGACGGATATACCGATGACGAGGAAACCGGTTTTGACGGAACCTATGATCCGGGAACCGATTCCGACCCACTGGATCCTTGCGATCCAGATCCGAACACCACGGCTTGCATTGGTACGGACGAAGATGGTGACGGCTACTTCTCCAACTTCAGTTCTGACGATCCGCAATACGATCCGGACGATGCCGATCCTTGCGTTCCAAACCACACCGTAGGTCTCTGCGACTTCGATGGTGACGGCACCATCAACAGCGTGGACAACGACGACGACAACGACGGTGTGAAGGACATCAACGATGCGGATGCCTATGACCCGAACTCCGACAGCGATGCAGACGGCATTGCCGACAATGTGGAGACCGGTGGCGACGCACAGTACAATGCCGGTGTGGACACCAACCCATTGGACAATGACACCGACAACGACGGCATCTGGGATGGTGTGGAAGACGCCAACCAGGATGGCGTTCACGATGCCGGAGAAACCAATCCGCTGGATTCTGACAGCGATGATGACGGCCTCTCGGACGGCGCAGAAGATGCCAATGCCAACGGCGTGGTGGATGCCGGTGAGAGCGATCCGCTGGATGCCTGCGATCCGAACTCCACATTCTCTTTCTGTGATTTCGATGGTGATGGGCTCACCAATGACGTGGATACAGACGACGATGCTGACGGCGTTGCCGATGCGGATGATGTGGACGACTACAACCCGGCCAGCGACAGCGACGGCGACATGATTGCCGACAGCACGGAAACCAACAACCTTTCCGATCCGCTGAATGCCTGTGATCCGAACCCGTCGGCCGGTAACTGTACGCCCGTTGACAATGACGGCGACGGCTATGCGGCCAACTACCCGGCTTCTGATCCAAACTACGATCCGGACGATGCCGATGGCTGTGTGCCTGACCCATCTGTCGGAACTTGCGACAGCGACGGTGATGGTGTGCCCAACCTGCAGGACACGGACGATGACAACGACGGTGTGGCCGACGTGGACGATGTGGATCCATTCGATCCCAACTCCGACAGCGACGGCGACGGCATTGTGGACGACGTGGAAACGGGTGGTGACGGCCAATACAATGCCGGCACGGATACCGATCCGCTGAATGCCGATACCGATGCCGACGGCTTGCCCGATGGCGTGGAAGATGCCAACCAGGATGGTGTTCACGATGCTGGTGAAACCGATCCGCTGAACCCCGACACGGATGGTGATGGCGTTAATGACGGCACCGAGGATGCCAACCACAACGGTGTGGTAGATGCCGGCGAGAGCGATCCGCTGGATCTGTGCGACCCGGATGCCACCCAGCCAACCTGTGATTTCGATGGCGACTTCATCGCCAACAACGTGGACACCGACGACGACAACGATGGTGTGGCCGATGTTGACGATGTGGATCCCTATGACCCCAACAGCGATACGGACAACGACGGTGTGGCCGATGTGACTGAAACCGCCAACGACAGTGATCCGCTCAATCCTTGTGACCCGGATATCAATAGCGGAGCCTGCTCCGCAACCGATAACGACGGCGATGGATATGCCGCCAACTATCCCTCGTCGCATCCGCAATACGATCCGGATGACAACGATGCCTGTGTGCCCGACCACACCAGCAACGCCTGTGACTTCGACGGTGACGGCATTCCGAACGGAACCGACCCAGATAACGACGGCGACGGTGTGACCGACAACTTTGACATCGACAATTTCGATCCGAACAGTGACACGGACGGTGACGGTATCACCGACGTGGTAGAAACCGGTGGCGATGGTGCATACCATGCAGGTATCGACACGAATCCACTGGATGATGACACCGATAACGACGGTATTCTGGACGGTGTGGAAGATGCCAATCAAAACGGCCAGCAGGATACCGGTGAAACCAATCCGGTGGATTCTGACAGCGATAACGACGGCCTGAATGACGGCGTGGAAGATGCCAACAAGAACGGCCAGATCGATGCCGGTGAGAGCGATCCGCTGGATGCCTGTAGCCCGAATGCCACATTCACCTTCTGTGATTTCGACGGCGATGGCATCAACAACGATGTGGATCCCGATGATGATGGCGACGGCGTTGCCGATGGCCCGGATGCCGATCCTTTCGATCCGACCAGCGACAGCGACAACGACGGTGTTTCCGACATCGATGAGACCACCAACGGCTCAGATCCGCTGAATCCCTGTAGTCCTGCTCCGACGGGTCCTGATTGCAACGGCTCTGTGGACAACGATGGTGACGGCTACTTCAGCGATGTGGTTCCTGCCAATCCGACTTATGACCCGGACGACGCCGATCCATGTGTGCCTTCCAACACCGTTGGCGTGTGCGACTTTGACGGAGACGGGCTGATCAATGACGTTGACCCGGATAACGATGGCGACGGCGTTGCCGACGGCGACGATGACGATCCTTTCGATCCGCAGAGTGACAGCGATGGCGACGGTTACGCTGACATCACGGAAACCAACCAGGGAAGCAATCCAATGGATGCCTGTGATCCGATTCCGTCAACGCCTGACTGTGTTGGCTCAACGGACAACGATGGAGACGGCTATTTCTCCGACTCCAACCCGCTGAACCCGACCTACGACCCGAACGACAACAATGCTTGTATACCTGATGCCACCGTTGGGCTGTGTGATTTCGACAACGACGGTTTGGTCAACAACGATGATTCCGACGATGACGGAGACGGCGTAGCCGATGTTGACGACGCCAATGCTTACGATCCAAACAGCGACAGCGACGGTGACGGAATTTCTGACATCAGTGAAACGAATAGTGGCACCGATCCGCTCGACGACTGCGATCCGGATGCAACCGCTGCCCACTGTGACTTCGACGGTGACGGGCTGGCCAACAGCGACGATTCCGACGACGACGGTGATGGCGTGGCCGATGTTGACGACGCCAATGTCTTCGATCCGAACAGCGACAGCGACGAGGACGGCCTGTCCGATATCGACGAGACCACCAATGGCTCAGACCCGCTCGATCCGTGTGATCCGGTGCCGACGCAGGCCTACTGCAGCCTCATCGATGACGACAATGATGGCTACATCGCCAATGTTGACCCATCGGATCCGACTTATGACATCGACGACACCGATCCCTGCGTGCCCAACCAGACGGTGGATGCCTGTGACTACGATCAGGATGGCATGACCAATGGTGTGGACCCGGATGATGACAACGACGGTGTGGATGACGTGGACGATGTGCAGCCGTTCAACCCGAACAGCGACAGCGACGGCGACGGTTTGTCAGACCTCGATGAGACGACCAACGGCTCTGATCCGCTGGATGCCTGCAGCCCCGATGCCACGGGTGACGATTGCGACTTTGACCAGGATGGCACCATCAACAGTGCGGATTCCGACGATGACAACGACGGTGTAGCTGACGTTGACGATGCCGGTCAGTTCGATCCGAACAGTGATACGGATGGCGACGGCCTGACAGATATAGACGAGACCACCAACGGTTCTGATCCGCTGGATGCCTGCAGCCCTGATGCTACGGGTGATGATTGCGACTTTGACCAGGATGGCACCATCAACAGTGCGGATTCCGACGATGACAACGACGGTGTGGCCGACGTTGACGATGCCGGACAGTTCGATCCGAACAGCGACACGGACGGCGATGGTCTGACAGATATAGACGAGACCACCAATGGTTCAGATCCGCTGGATGCCTGCGATCCCGACGCCA
>PAAY01000073.1 GCA_002698985.1 Saprospirales bacterium
AGTTGTCTGAATCACGGATTTTCACGGATTGTGGGATTGCCCGGAATGGGAATTACATTGTCAACCGGCGAAATCGGATAATCCGTTACTTCAGCGATTCTGACGAAAGATAGTTGTCTGAATCACGGATTGTGGGATTGCACGGAATGGGACGAGCTTCCTCTATACCTAGGACAGCAGCTCGGAACCAAAAACCCAAAAAAAACTCACAATTACCTTCAAAAAATACCATTCAAAAACCTCATCAAAATCCTCCCATGAAAATTCCCGGATTTTCCATAGACAAAGTGGCAGCAGCAGCGGGCACGGATCCCAAAGTGCTCCGCATGGAAAACCTGGATACCGACCTGGCGCCGCCCCATGCTGCCATAGAGGCTACCAAAGCCATTTTGGGGGTGGATGATTTCAACAGTTACCTGCCATTCACGGGGCAAAGGCCGTTGCGGGAGGCGGTTGCCGAAAAGCTGCACAAACAAACAGGAAAAGCTTACGAGGCCGATCAGGTCATCATTACCTGCGGTGGCACGGAGGCCATGCTCAATGCCTTGCTGGCGACTATCAATCCGGGTGATGAGGTCATCCTCACCGATCCCACCTATGCCGGAATGATCGGCCGGGTTCAGCTGGTGCGGGGGGTACCCCGGCTGGTGCCCTGGCTCCCCATTAATGGTGAATGGCGGCTGGACCTGGTGGCTTTGCAAAAAGCTGTCAACAAGAAAACCAGGGCCGTTTTCCTGATGAACCCATCCATGCCCACCGGCGCCGTGATGACCCTTGCCGAATGGCAGGCCGTAGCTGAATGCTGCCGTGAGCACGATCTGTGGTTGATCTAGAATGCGGCCATGGAGCGCATCCTTTTCGACAACCGCAGTGTCATCCATCCGGCAGCGCTGGAGGGTATGCACGAGCGCACCATCGTCATCGGCTCAGTTTCGAAGGAGTACCGGATGATAGGCTGGCGTGTGGGCTGGTTGGTGGTTCCCAAACCATTGGTAGAAGCCATGACGACCACCCATGTTTACAATGTGGTGACGCCCGTGGGTATTGCCCAGATGGGGGCGCTTGCAGCCTTGCAATACGGTGAGCGGGGAGTGGAGCAGGCCGTGCAGATATGGCAGGAAAGAAGGGATGTGCTCAACAAACAACTGGAAGGACTCGGCTCTATTCCCGCTGCCGGTGGCTGGTCGCAGATCCTCGATGTGTCGCAATGGGGGCTCACGGCCGACCAGGCTTCGGAAATGCTGCTGGCAAAGTCCAAAATAGCAGCCACCCCCATGACCAACTGGGGCGGCCCCGAGGCACAGCGCTATGTACGCCTCGTCTTCAGCAATGAGCCGGTTGCACGCCTGCGAACAGTCGGCTCCCGCATCCGCAATCTGCTTTCCGGTCTGGGAGCTTAGCTTTTCTTCGGCAATACTTCGGCGCAAGTCCATACATTTGCCGCATGGCGAAAAAGCGAAAAGGTACAACGACCAGTTCTTTCGGAGTGAACGGCCGGATCAATCACGATTCCAGCAAGTTCTACAATTCCCGTTTGTACACCGAGTTGGGCATCAAGGCCAGCAAAAAAGGCGAGCCCGATCAGCCATTCCCGGAAAAATACCTCAACAAGGTCATCAAGGCCAGTGCAGAAAACATGAAGCACCTGCCCGATAATTCGGTGCACCTGATGATCACCTCTCCGCCCTACAACGCCGCCAAAGATTACGATGAAGACCTCTCCCTCAAAGAATACCTGGCCCTGCTGGAGCAGGTGTTCCGGGAGACCTACCGGGTGCTGGTGCACGGAGGCCGGGCCTGCATAAACGTGGCCAACCTGGGCCGCAAGCCCTACATACCGCTCACCACTTTCATCACGAAAATGATGATGGACATCGGCTTTCTGATGCGGGGGGAAATCCTTTGGGACAAAGGTGCCAGCGCAAGTTCATCCACGGCCTGGGGCTCCTGGAAAAGCGCCTCCAACCCCATCCTCAGGGACGTGCACGAGTACATCCTCATTTTCTCAAAAGGGGACTACAAACGCCATTTGACGAAGGAGCAAAAAACCGTAAAGAAGAACAGCATCGGCAGGGACGAATTCCTGGAATGGACCAAAACCGTCTGGCAAATGCCCGCCGAATCCGCCCGTAGGGTAGGGCACCCGGCACCCTTCCCGGAAGAACTGCCCCGTCGCCTCATTCACCTCTATTCCTTTGAAACGGACATCGTGCTGGACCCCTTCATGGGCAGCGGCACCACCGCCGTGGCAGCCCTGAAATCCGGCCGCAATTTCGTCGGCTACGAAATCATGCCTGATTACCTTAAACTGGCCCGAAAACGCATTGCGCAAGCGAGGAAAGGCGTGACACGTAACTCGTGACTCGTGACTCGTAACACGTGACTCGTGACAACCATGACGTTCATGGCAGGTGATGGCAGCGCCTCCAACTCTACTCCCTACTCTCTACTCCCTACTCCCTACTCCCACCAGCCATTCCACCGTTTTTCGTAGCCCTTCGGGCAATGGGGTAGGTTGGTAGCCCAGTTCCCGTTCCGCCTTTTCGGTGGAGAGCTGCCAGTTGTAGAGGTATTTGCGGACCCAGGGCGGCGTCAGCAGCGGGTCCTTGTTGGTGAGGTCGGCTCGTATTTCCATCAGCCTGGCGGCAAAATTGATGACCGGGATGGGGATTTTGAAGAGGCGCTGTTCTTTGCCAGTGACTTGGGCGAGCAGTTGGAAAAATTCATTGAAAGAAGCGTTGTCGCCACCCAGTATGTAACGTTCACCGGGGCGGCCTTTCTCCATGGCCTTCAGGTGGCCTTCCACCACATCGTCGATGTAAACATAGTTGCCGATGCTGGAGCCATCTCCGGGGATGAGCCTGAATTTTCCTTCCAGGTACATCTTCACCATGCGGGTGACGCCGTTGCTGTCGCTGAGCAAACCGGGGCCGTAAACCCGGGTGGGATTCACCGTGATGATCTCCAGCCCTTCTTTCGAGACCAGTTTCTGCACCTCTTTTTCGGCTTTGGCTTTGGAGCGCTCGTAATGGGTAAAATGCTCCACCCACCTGGGAGTGGTCTCATCCGAAGGTACGCCGTCTTTGCTGGGACTGATGACCCCGGCGGTGGAGGTAAAAACGATTTTGCTGACTCCGGCCTCCAGTGCGGCGTGAAATACATTCAGCGCCCCGTCAACATTCAGCCGGTAAAAGGTCTGGTCGTCTTTGGCCCAGGGCTTGGCGAAGGCCGCCACATGGAATACCGCATCAGTGCCTTTGACGGCCTTTTTGAGGCTGTCGGGGTCCAGCAAGTCACCTTTGAACAGGTGTACGCCTTCCTTCGGTAAACCCCCGGTTTTCTTCTCACTCCGGTAAAGGGCATGCACCTCATGCCCGCCAGCAACCAACTGCTCCGTCAATTGCTGACCGATGTATCCTGTGGCTCCTGTGATGAAATACTTCATGTGGTTTAAGCACCTGCGGTGCGTTTAGGCTCGGCTTCGCCATTGCGTTTACACTTGGCTTCGCCTTCGTGTTTAGGCACCTACTGTGCGTTTACACTTGGCTTCGCCTTCGTGTTTAAACCTGCGGTGTTTACAGTAGCGCAGCCTTTAGGCTGCGCAAGTCCGGCGACCTTCAGGTTGCCGGAAGATGATGTGGCAAATCCTGTTAACGACCTGAAGGTCGTATTACCTGCACAGCCTAAAGGCTATGCTACTGGCACAACCTGAAGGTCGTATTACCTGCACAGCCTGAAGGCCATGCTACTGGCACAACCTGAAGGTCGTGCTACTTCTGAACCACGATCCTGCTTCCGAAAACACCCTCATCGGTGTGGATGCGGAGCAGGTACACACCGGCGGGCAGTTCACTGGTCAAAACGTTCATCCGCTCGGTGTTTTGCGAAGCGACGACCGTATTCATCAGCTTTCCGGTGATGCTGTACAGTTGCACCTGGCTGATGCTCTTGGGCGTACCTACCGATTCAACGGTGAAACTGCCACTGGCCGGGTTCGGGAATATCTTCACGGCGCCAGCTGCGGACAGGTCCTTTGTGGCTGATGGCGGTGCATCCGGGTCGATGACGATGTTGAACCTTGGTGTACCAAAGAATCCACCCGTACCATCTTCAATGCTGAAAGTAAAGTAGTCGCTGGTGGCACTGCCGTCTGTATTGGTGTAGGTGATCTGGCTGGCTGCGATGTCCAGCATGGTGAAGCTGTCGCCGGTGCCCAGTTGCATGCCGCCTTTGCTCACGAATCCGTGCTCCGTGTTTTTGACGATGGTGAAAACCAGCTCATCGGCGCCGTTGTCGGCGTCGGTGGCTTCCAGCTTGTCGGTGTAGATCAGCCTGAAATCGTTGGGCGGACAGGCCAGGGTATCGTTTTTCACGAGGGTGGGGCTGTTGGGGATGCTCTCGGCGCAGTATTCAAAAGCCCAGCTGTTGAAGGTTCCCCCTTCTCCCTGGGTGTTGATCACCTCCAGAATCAGCTTCCAGTCGCCCTGCACGTTTTTGCCGGCGAAGGCGGCGAGGGGCTCTTCAGGCTTGTACAGGAGTCCTGTATTCGGCGGGCATGGGATGTCGGCAGACGGCGCCAGATCGGAGAATCCCAGGTCGATCTGATTGCTGCCGCAAAGCAGGGCCGTCATCAGCGCAACGGAGTCGCCGTCGGGGCTTTTCAATCGCAGGGCAATGTGGGCTACGGCGGTGTGGGTGCCCTTCACGTTGTTGACCCGAACTTCGCTCACGGTGCCGTTTTGCGGGATGTTGATGGGCGCCTGGATGTACGGCAGCCCGATGCCGGAGATGTTGATGTTGCCGCCGTTGTACTGTTTCGATTCACATACCTGGGTTTTGGTGTGGAAGCTGCCCGGATCGGCCCAATCGCCGGTGCTGCATTCATTGTTGCCACGAATGCGCCAGAAGTAGGCGGTGTTGTCTTCCAGGGTGGCAGCCGGTGTGTAGGTGGTGCCGGTCAGTCCGCTGGCTTGTTCCACCACATCAGCGCCGAAATTGGGGCTGGTGGCGATTTCAATGTCATAGGAAGTAGCATTTGGTGAGCCGGTCCACTCAAAGGTGGGCAAGGCAGATACACCGGCCGTGCCGTTCGGGCTGTTTGCGACGATGGCCGAAAAGTCGCTGCTGACAACTGTGATGAGCAGCGGGCGCTCCTGTGCCGGCAGGGTGTCGGCGGTGGCCACGATGGTGACCGGAAAATCGCCGCTGTCGGTTACCCCGCTCATGTCAATGGTGATGGTGGCGTTTTCGCCTGCGGCAACGGGGTTGGTGGAATAGTTGGCCACGGCACCGGCAGGCAAGCCCTGTACGTCGAGGTTGACCATGCCAGCGTAGCCGAGGAGAGAACCGGTTTCAACCTGCACCTCGAGGCTGCCCGGCAGGCATACCCGGCCGTTCTCTGGCGAGGTCTGGAGGGAGAAGCCCGGTTGTGCCGCAGGCACGATGGAAAAATCTTCGTTGGAAATGTCGAAAAAGATGTTGTCGGCGGCTTCCACCCGCACCCTGGCGCTGGTGGATTCCAGGTCCGGCACCACCACGAAAGCGCTGCCATCGTTGGCAGTTTCGCTCAGCAGGGTGTAGGGGTAGGTGAATCCACCGTCAACGGACAGGCGGATGTTCACCTTCTGGCAATTGACAGGGGCCTGGTCGGTGTTGGCCACATCCCAGCTCACCTCCACATACTGGCCGGCCTCCCAGGTGGTGGCGGTGTTGGGTTCCGTCACCAGAAACGGCCCCGCCTGATCGGTGGCGTTGAAGGCTATTTCGCTGTACATCCATGCGCCGGCGCCGAGGTTGTTGTCGCGGGCCGTGAAGCGGAAAGTGAGCACCCGGCTATAGGTGGGCAGTACCTCCTGCGGGTCGGAGGCATTGTTGATGATGGTCTGTATCTTCGGAAAAACCCGGGTTGGCGAAGCTCCCGGAATCAAGGAGCGGAAGGCCGGGGCTGTGCCCGTTGGCGAACCCAGCGGGCTGGGCGGTCCCAGGTCGTATTCTTCCCAAACGTAAGTCAGGTTGCTGTTGTCGGGGTCGGTGGCATTGCCGGTCAGCTCAAAAGGTGTGCTGATGGGGATGTAGAATCCGCCGGTCAGTGGCAGGTCGGTGGTGGGCATTTCATTGCCGATGGTAATGACCTGGGCGCAGGAGGCACCGCCGCCGTTGCGACTGAAGTTGCGGATGCGCTCCATGCTGTTGATGTGGAAGTAGTCGTCGGTTACGTCCTGCAAGTGGTTGCTTCCGCAAACGCCGTTTCCGTTGTAACACATGATGGAACTGCCGCTGCCCGGCTCATAAGCCGTCGAGGGCGTTTCGTTCTCGTCGTCGCATTTGTTGAAGGTGTGGGTGGCGCTGAACTGGTGCCCCATCTCGTGGCCCACCACGATGTAAAACAGTGATCCCACATAAGGCCCGAACATACAGGACACGCCTCTTCCCTTCGGAAAGGGGGCGGGTGGGGTACTGGAACCATTGCAGACTGAGCCGAGCTGAGCAAGACCCCCGCCGTTGGTGCCGAAAACATGGCCAATGTCATAACCATCCAGGCCGTAAGCACCATTGAGCACCGGTGGGTTCTCGCTGATCATTTCGGAGGTGTTGCCATTGGTGTAGGGGTCGCCGCTGTTGGGCGGAAAGAAGAAGGTCTGGTCGGTGTTGTCAATGAGCACCAGGCGGATGGCATTGTCTTTTTCGAAAACGCTGTTCACCTGGTTGACGACGCTAACCACCGCCGACATGACGGAAGCTACGGTGCCGCCATTGGCGGAGGAATACTCAGCAGTGGTGGCAATGGCCAGCCGGTAAGTGTACAGATCAACGGCCGTGCTGCTTCTCCGAAAGCTTTCGGGGCCAAGTTTAGCATCAACAGGGCCTGCAAGGTCTTGTGGCAACTCGTCGTCGTGCAGGCCGCAGAAGGCTGCCACCTGCGATGCGTCGAAACCGGCTTTTCTCAGTTCGTAACTCATGTACTGGTCCACTTCACCTTCCACAACCGGGCTGATGAGAACGGTGCCGCCCACCGTCTGAACGATGGCGTGAAAACCCCGCAGGGTGTGGTCCATGCGCATGGTCACAGCCGGATTGCTGATGCTGCGGCCGGCATAGGTCTTTATCATCGGAAACCTTTCGGCCAGTCCCGGTTCCATGATGGGTGATTCCACCACTTCGAACAGCTCCATGCTGCCATCGGGCATGGGCAGGCTGACCTGCAGCGGCTGGCTGGCTTGAGCGCTGAACTCCATTGGGGCGTAGCGCAGGTAGTTGCGGATGCCGTCGAAGTCGAGTTGTAAGCTGCGGAATTCATCGGGCTGCACATCCCATTCGCCTGCGGCAACGGAGTTGACGGCGCTGGCCGGAATGTCTGTCCAGAAATTGCCCGACTGGGCGAAGAGGCCAATGGCCAAAAAGAGGGAAGCAAGGGTGGTAAATGTTCTTTTCATCATGGAAACGGAAAGTTTTATAGGCCCTGACTGGGCCGGTTTTGCATACCGGGCAAAGCTAAGGAACGCCAACTGGACTGCCAGCAGGAAATTGCCGGGCAGGGCAGGAGGGTGACATTTGGGGGAGGAACTGAGGATTTGAAGAATCGAGGAACTGAGCCCCGAAAGCTTTCGGGGGAAGAACTGAGCCCCGAATCCCAAAATCCTTCGGGATCGGGGGAGGAACTGAGCGCACTGGAAAAAGGCCATATTCTGGTTAGTGCTTGTTTGAATCCCGAGGCAATCTCGGGATCAAAAACATGAGTCTTTCGTGAATTAGGGGTTTTGAAGTGTACTCAGATTTCTGATGTAAAATTTCTGATTGGTGATTTGCCAGAGTCTACTAACATTAATCATGCAAAGCTCTTTTGGCCAATGGGCGACAAGGTGCGAGGGAGACTTGGCGAAAAAAATGGATGTATCTTAACTTCGGATGAAACAAAACAATTGGGTCATGAAAAATTTACTGCTACTCGTCGTTTCACTTTTTTGTTTCTCTTCGGTAAATGGGCAGTTGTGGATAGGCTTTACCTCAACAGTCGATGTGATTAGCCCTTGTGATTCTTCTTCAACTATTACAGTATTTAAGGATTGGGATGTTTATCAAACTATCAATGACCAATGGGATGCGCCTGTAGATTCGAGCAGATGTTTTGGAGTGGAAAAGGAAGTCATTAGCTCAAATCTTCTTCTTTCCGATTTGGATTACAACAGGCCTTTGTTCATTAGGGCCAAATTTAGTCCTATACAACTTCTACCAAATACCCTTTATAGGTTTAATATGATTGGTGGGGATCCGTTTTGGGATGATTTTCCCATTGACTATGGTACGAGTTGTAGTAATTCTGTTTGCACAGGATTTCTGGTTGGGATGGAAATTCCAAATGAATCAGGAACGGGAGATACATTGAGATGGTATCCAATGAATCAGACACCTGAAAACAACGGACTTTTTCAATTTTGTTTTCTTTCAGAAAATTTTGGGGGCCTTCTCAAGTATTTGATAATCCAATTCAAATTCAAGGAAGAATTACCAGCCGGATCCAAATTGAATCTTGGCTATTCCTCTGTAGTGGAATTTACTTTAGCTAACAATTTAGTGGTACCAAATCCATTAGTGGTAACAGAAGACTTTTTCGATGGTACATCCTACAATGCAACTCTTGGTGATTTACTGGGTGTCGGATATATAGACAATTATCTTTTTGTTTATTCGGATTCGACCTACCCTTCTTCACAAAACCTGAGTTACTATGATGTTCATATCGATCCTAATAAATCTGAGCCTCAGGATATCAACATATTTGGCGATGAATATTCGTCTGTTGTATTCCAGCCTTATGTAAGTATAAGAGGAGGATTTGTTGATGGCGATACCCAAAGACACAATTTGAATCTGATAACCAATGGAATGACATTTTGTATGAACCAACTCACCGACCTCGTCTTCGACGACGGCACCAGCTTCATTTACAATTACGGCGATATCCACTTCGGAAGTTACAACGCCTGCTTTATGTTCCGCAAAGGCAGCCGCCTGAAGATAGGTGATGGGGCCACCTTCAATTATGGCAACTACGGCCTGGGGATTCTGGCCATGTTTCCTGACTCAAAGCTGGAATTCGGTGAGGATGCCACCCTCATCGTGGATGGCCGCATGATGCTGATGGGCTATCCGGAGGCACCGGAGAAAGAACTGCACATCGAGTTGAAGCCCGGCCAAAAACTGGTTTTCAGCGAGCGCTCCAGGTTGATGAGGGTGCCCTGGGCCAATGCCCCCGTCCATCTGAACGTGCACATGCTGGGCGGTGAACTGGACGACTCCAACCTAAGACCAGAAGATCGGGAGTTGATACGGCGCATCTATCCGGAGGTGAAAGGCAGCCTGAAAGACAACCTGGCGGTCAGCCCCAATCCAAATTCCGGAACATTCGAAGTTCGGATAACAGCCAATGAGCCTGGCCAGGCCGGTTTTCAGCTCTTTACCCTCGACGGAAAAGCGGCTGGCGCTCCCATCCAAATAGCGCTGGAGAAGGGCATCAACCCCATCCCGCTTTCGTGGTCAGTGGCTCCCGGCGTTTACCTGCTCCGGGTGAACACAGGCAAGGACATTGCGACGAAAAAAATACTGGTGCAGTAAGTGTAGCGCCCTCAGTAAAAAGTCATTCCACGTTGGAGTTGACTGCAAATGTCGTTGGCTGATCCCGGGCCATGTCCGGCAAGTTGAGAGCAGCCTGTTCCGGGAATCGGGATGCATCCCGGCATTCGCCAGGAGGTTTTGAGCCATACTCTCAACCCTCTCAACCCCTTTCAACCTCACTACTTCTTATGCTTCTCAAACCAGCCCAGCACGTAAAGCACTTTCGACATCAGGTAGCTCGGTTTCCTTGCAATGCCGTGTGAGGCCTCCGGAAAACGAACCATGGCCGCATCCACCCCCGCCAGTTTCAGGGCGGTGTAAAACTGCTCCGATTCCTCGATGGGGGTCCGGTAATCCACCTCGCCGGTGAGCAGCATGGTGGGTGTTTTCACATTGCCGGCATAGGTGATGGGAGAGCGCTTCATGTAGTGCTCCAGGTGGTCCCAGGGCAGGCCGGGGAACCAGTAGCGGTAGAAAAATGCCGGGTTGTCGGCGGTGAGCACAAAGCTGTACCAGTTGATGACGGGCTTGGCCACCACTGCGGCCCGGAAGCGGTCGGTGTGGCCAACGATCCAGGCGGTGAGCACGCCGCCGCCGCTGCCGCCGGTCACAAAGAGGTTTTCTTCGTCAACATTGCCGGAGGCGATGACGGCATCCACCACGCTCATCAGGTCGTCGAAATCGTGGTTGGGGTAGTTGTGGTGGATCTCGTTGCCAAAATCGCTGCCATAGCCGGAGCTGCCCCGTGGATTGGCATACACCACGATGTTGCCGGAAGCAGCATAGAGCTGGATTTCGGCAGCGAAGTGGTCACCGTACATGGCAAAGGGCCCGCCGTGGATTTCAAGAATGAGCGGGTATTTTTTCGAAGGGTCAAAACCCGGCGGGTAACAGACCCAGTATTGAATTTTCAGGTCGTCGTAGCTGCTGTTGCACCAGTGCTCTTCCACTTTGCCGAGGCTTTTGTGCCCAAACAAATCTTCATTGAAGCGGGTGATGCGGTTGACTTTGCCATCGGCAGAGCAGGTGGCCAGGTCGGCAGGGTGGGTGGCATCGCCGTGGGTGAAGGCAATGCGCCCGTTCCGGGAAACGGAGTAATCGCCGCCGCTGTATGGACGGCCAATGGACAGGCCGCTGACTTTACTGGTGATGTCACGACTTTTGCCGTCGAGGGTCATAAAGGCCACTTTTGTTTGGCCCCGGTCGTCGTATTGGAAGTAGATTCCTTTCCCATCGCCGCTCCAATGAATGTTTTCGATGCTCCGGTCAAAATCACCGCTGATGAGGCGGGGATTGGAGCCGTCCCGGTTCATGACGTACAGCCGGCTGATCTGGTAGCCGAGGTATTGCTCGTCGTGGCCGGTATAGGCGATCAGCTTCCCGTCGGGTGACAACACGGGATTGCTGTCGGGGCCCTTTCTGTTGGTCAGGGCCTTTGGCTCGCCACCGTTCAGGCTCACTTCGTAGATCTCGCTGTTGGCGGGTTCGGTTTCAGCGTCGGGGTGGCGGTTGGAGGAAAAGATCAGGCCCTGCCCGTCGGCACTCCATACCGGATTGCCACAGTCGTAAGGCCCTTCGGTCAATTGCCGTGGGGTGCCACCCTCCACCGGCAGCACAAAGAGCTGACGATGACCGGGCCGCAGGTAGCCGGCGCCGTCGCTGCGGTACTTCAGGTCGTCGATGTATTTGGGGGCCTCGGCCCATTTGGCGCCCTTGGGCGCTGGGGGCAGCTTCACCAGGCTGCTTTTTTCTTCGGAAACGAATAGGGTGAAAGCCAGCCACTTGCCGTCCGGCGACCACACCGGCTGGCCGGGGGACTCGGTCAGGTTGGTGAGCATGGCCTCCTCACCGCTGGCCACCCAGCGAAGGTAGAGTTGGGTTTTGCCCGATTTGTCAGAACGGTATGCCAGCATGCTGCCGTCCGGTGACCAGGCCGGGGAACTGTCGTTGTGCAGGCCGGAACTCAGTGGCCGGACTTCGGTGCCGTCAAAATTGGCCATCCACAGGTTGCCCAATGTCCGGTCGGTCATCACGTCCCGGTAGTTGCGGATGAAGGCCACTTTCGATCCGTTCGGCGAAATGCTGGGGTGGGAGACGTGCTCCAGCTCGAAAATGTCCATCGGCTGGAAGGTGGACACCGTGGCCTGCTGCCCTTTTGCCGAAGGAAATGAAAGCAGGAAGGTGCAGAATAGTGCGGTGATGAGGGTTGGGATGCGAATCATGATTTGAGGATTATTAGGATTATGGAGGATTATGAAGATTATGAAGGATTATGAGGATTATGGGGATTATGCGGTTTAGCAGGAATACGCTGCTCAACGCTGTTTTTTAAAATGTTTAGAGTGTAGGGTTGAGGGTGTAGGGTTTGGGCGCTAGCTCAGTGAAACTCTGTGTTCAAACTCTGTGAAATAACTCTGTTTAACTCTGCGGTTAAAAAAAGTGTAGGGTTTAGAGTTTGGAGGAGCTAGCTCTGGCTACGAGCCACAGCCTGCCCCGAGCACTCGGGGAGCCACGAGCAAAACCAGGAGCTATGACCTAAACAAGGCTACCCTCCGAGTGCCGCTCGTTGGAGGAGATGTTTTCCACCGTCCAGACGAGGGTTTTTACGAATGGTTTTTTGCGTTCGGGGCAGTTGGCTTTTTGGCAGATGGGGCAGGCCGCCGGGCGGCAGGGATCGGTGTGAACGAACATTTCCACGCTATCGCCGAACTGTTTTTGCACCGTGCTTTCGATGGCATCCAGTTCGGTGTGGGCATCTTTCACGCTCATGTACCAGGGCACGGTGAGGTGGAAGTCCAGGTGCAGCACCGCTCCGTATTTGATGATGCGGAGGTTGTGGATGTCGATCCAGTTTTCCTTGCGGTTTTTTTGGAGCCAGTCCACCAGTTTGGCCAGGAGTTGCTCATCGGCTTCGTCCATCACACCTGCTATGGAGCTCCGGACTATCCTGTAGCCCGTGAAAATAATGACAATGGCAAAAATGATGGCCACGAGGCTGTCGATCCACAGCCAACCGGTGAAACGCAGCAGAATCAGCCCGCCCACGATGCCGACAGTGGTCCAGGTGTCGGATTGGAGGTGGCTGCCACTGGCCACGAGTGCCAGGCTGTTGTTTTTGCGGCCTTGCCGGATGGCGATCCAACCCACGATGAAATTGGCCACCGCCGATATTGCGACGAGAATGATTCCCTCATCGAGGTTCCCAATGGGTTCGGGACTTCGCAGGCGCTTTAGCGCTTCGTAAATGATGAGGACACCGGCAATGGTAATGAGCGCCCCCTCGATACCGGCAGAGATGAATTCCACTTTACCGTGGCCGTAAGGATGCTCCCGGTCACGGGGTTTGGCGGAGACGTACAGGCTGTAAAGCCCAATGAACCCCGCAGCTACATTCACCGTGCTTTCCATGGCATCCGTCAGCACGGCCACGGAGTCCGTCAGCAACCAGGCCACCACTTTGATGGCAAACAGCGCCAGCCCCACGCCGACGACGAGCCATTGCACTTTGATATTTTGTTTGGCGGTTTTGATGGGTGTGGATTATGAGGGTTATAAGGATTATGGAGGATTATGGAGGATTATGGAGGATTATGGAGGATTATGGGGTTTAGCAGGAATGCTCTGTTCAACGCTGTTTTTCAAAAAGTTTAGAGTGTGGGGTTTAGAGTGTAGGGTTTGGGCGCTAGCTCCGTGAAACTCCGTGTTCTAACTCTGTTTAACTCTGCGGTTTAAAAAAGTTTAGGGTTTAGGGTTTAGGGTGTAGGGTTTAGAGTTTGGAGGAGCTAGCTCTGACTACGAGCCATGAGCTACGAGCTACGAGCTCTGACTACGAGCTACGAGCCACTTCACTGCTTCCTTTTTTGTCAGCTTCGGCAAATCGGGGTGTTGGTCCAGGAAATCCATGACCTCGTCCGGGTTGGTTTTTGTGTACTGCCGCAATGCCCATCCAGCGGCTTTTTGGAGGAAGAACTCTTTGGTGGGCATCACGGCCAGGATGTACTTTTTCATCAAGTCGAAATCCGTCTTTTCCCGGTAGGTGAGCTGGAAGATGATACAGGTTCGCTGCAGCCAGCTATTGCCGGAGGCGATCCATTTTTCAGTCATGGGCAAGCGCAACTCCGGGAAACGACTGAAATGCTTGCCGGCCAGCTTGGCCAGCCAGTCCACCGTATCCCACCAGCTTTTGGTGGTGATGAGGTACTCGATGAGGGCGATGTCCCCGGCACTCAGCTTGCGCATGGATTTTTCCAGCATTTGCACGGCAAGGTAGTGCAGTTCTCTTTCTTCTTCGGCAAAAGCCAGGCGGCAAAAACTTTCCAGCTCTGCCGGCGGCAACAGGCCGTGGCGGGTATAGAGCTGCTTGGCCAGGCTCTTCCACTCGGCTGACTTCAGTCCGAAATAGCGGAATTTGTTGCGCATGTATTTCGACTGAGTCTCAGCCCGCTGAGGGTCGCCGTGGGATTCAAAAAGTGTTTTTGCAGCCTCGAGGTATTCTTTGGCATTCATGAAGATCAGGTTCTCGCTCCTCCGGAATTTTCAAGGTAAAATTCGTTCACGATTTGCAAAAGCTTTATCAGGAAGTTCTCCGATTCATCGAAGAGGTGCAGGTGCATTTCGCCGTTTAGCGAACTGCCCTGGAATTTATCGCTGTAAGCTTCCAGGCTCTTGATTTCACTGGCCATGCGCTCCAGCATAGGCTGCACACTCGGTGATTGTCCAAGTTCTGAGCCGGCAATGGTGCGGAGGGTGTGGGAGATGTCCCAATACATCACCGAGCCGCTCTTGCACAGGGTTTTCCGGTGGGCCTTGTCCAGCCGCTGCGATTTGGGATAACCGGTTGAGAGCTTGCGCTGTACCAGGTTTCTGTCGTTCGTCAAAATGAACAACCCGCTCTCGAGGGCCAAGTAGAACTCGATGCCCACCTCCGGAACGGTCACAGCGTAATACCTTCCTTGCTGCTGCAGTGCACCGCTGTGCACACCCAGGTCGATGAATTTCATCAGATCGTTTTTGCTGCCGTAAGACATCAGCATGGTCACGATGGGCAGATCCTGCAGGACGGTGGTGTCTTTTGTGATCATGTTGAAATCTTCATCAAAGTCGTAGGTCTTTTGCGTCACAGGCATGCTCTGCATACCGGATATGGCCAGCATCACGTCGCCTTTCAGCACATTGCCGATGGCTTTCTCGTCAATGATGATACCCAGGATCTTCACGGCATCCTTGGCCAGGTTGCCGTACTCAGGCGTGTTGTCGAGGACTTTGTACAGCAGTTTTTTACCTTCCTCGATGGAGTTTTCGATGCTGAGGTTCATGTAGTAATAGCCGAACAGTTCGCCGTCGTCTTTCACATAGCGGAGCATTCGCTTGTTGAGTTTGGTGTCGAAGGCTTTTTTGTAAAACGAAGTGATGTCTTCGTTGTAATACATGTTGGATTTGAACTCCATCATGCCGTTTTTGAAATTGCCGGAGAAAGAGATGTAGGTGTCGGCGTAAAACATTTCCAGCATGGGCATGATCACATTGGCAATCTTCTGAGCATCCCGGTCAACCATTCCCATCTGGTTGGACAAACCCTTTCCGTACAGGCCCATGAACCAGTCGTAATTCATCCACAGGTGCATGTCGCTCCGGTCTTTCACAGCTTTGCGGAAATTCTCATCAGAAGAGATGGCCATGAGGTATTTTCGGTTCATGAGCTTGTCCACCCACTCACCCAACTGCTCGTAATTTCTGGCTTGTTTGGCCAGGTGCTCCGCAACGGGGTCGTAAGCTTCCGGTTCCTCAACAACCGCCGGCTCTTCAGCTTCTTCAATTTCTTCCGTCGGCAATTCAGGAATTTCCATCGGTTCCTCTTCGGTAATTTCTTCTTCCGGCCAGCCTGGTCCTTCATCCATGTCTTCATAGCCATCCAGTGTGGTGCCGGAACTGTTGAGGAAACCCATGTCTATCATGAAGGTCCAGGCCAGGATGTCCTTGTTCCAGGCGATGGCCTGCTCGCTGCGGTCATTCATGAACAGCTTGTAGTTGTCGTTTTCAATGAGGACATCGTTGGGGCTCTTCAGGGTGTTGAAGACCATCTGTTCAAATGTGTTGCTGCTGGTCAGTTTGACCAGGAAGTTGAAATAGGCAAGGTCACCTTTTTTACTTACGAACATGCACACCGGCTGGGTAATGTCCAGGCCGAGTTTAGCCGGGTCGTCGAAAAGGTCACGAATCATTTCGCCTTCCTTTCCCGGCACTGACAGTACTTCTTCCTGCATGAAATGTTCGATGAAGTCGATGCTTCGCAGGTCCTTCATGGTCACCTTTTTGCCCAGGTGATCGAAATCGGTGGTGATGACAAAACCGGCGTCGGCGGGTACATAGCTCCACACCGATTGCGCAGCGAGCTGAGAAAAAAGGCAGAGGGTCAGAAAGAGGGTAAAGGAAAGTTTGCAGATCGTTTTCATAAAGCTGAATTAGTGAGATGAAGATTATTGGAAAGTGATTTCGGTGGCCGGTTTCACCTTGCCTGTGGCAATGTCGGCCGGGGTCGTTTGCAGCATGACGGCTTTGCGGCTGGGGCTCAACTGAAAAGCCTGGTTGCTGTAATGGTCGATGGCTTTTTCAAAGCGGTAAATTACCATGTATTTCGCCTGTTCCAGCATGACTTTTCTGGAGGTGGGTAAATTCTGGAAATCTACCGGATCCGGACTGTATTCAAAGAGCCTTCGGAAAATTCCGTTCTGGTAGCGGTAGTTGGGTTTGAGTTCCCATTTTTTTTCGCTGTTGGAGGAGGCTTTCCCGGCAAGTTCGTACATGGCATTGTCGAGGTCCTCCACCTTGCTGAAGCGGCAACGCACCTTGAAGATGAAGCTGCTCCAGTTGCGCTGAATGTCCACACCCGACAGGCCCGGCATGGCTGCAAGGTCATCTTCAAGGTCGTCGAGAAAGGACTCCATCTGGCTTTGGCTGGGGATTTCTTTTCCTTCCACAACACCGGCATCGAGGTAGCCCTGTACTTTTTCCATGCTCTGGCTCATGTCGAGCGTCAAAACCATCTCGCCGGAGCCGTCGGCTTTCATGTTGATCTCTTCGATGATCTGAAAGCATCCGGTGAACAAGGTGGCGGAAAGGAGGAGAATTATTGATTTCATTTAACAGGATTTGAACGTGGAAACGTTGCACCGCAACGCCTTTTGACCACGGGGATGATTTTGTTTGCAGAAGACCTTGCATGCAAGGTTTCTACTGGGCATGTAAGGTCTCTACTGACGGGTGTACATCAATATGGCTCCCAGTGCGGTAATGAGTACGATCAGCCCGGTGGCCAGTTTTACGGAGTATTGGATGTGGCTGCAGAAGGTGCGGATTTCAGCTTGCATGTTGGGGTAGCGGGGGATGATCTCAGCTTCCAGCTTTTGCTTGTTGAAGAGGTGGGCGGCTCCGAATTCAACCCGGTTTTCCACCAGTTTCTTGTAGAGCTTGAAGACTTTTATTCTGAAATAAAAATTCAGGAAGAGCAAAGCCACAAAAAGTGCGGCTATGATCACCATGAGCAGTTTGGTCATCGGAAGTACAGGTTTTGGGCAAAGATAATGGCTTAGCCCCTAGCTGTTCAGAATTTTCTGCCTCTCAATGACCACAAAAACGACAACCGGCCAGGCATCCACCCGGCCGGTTGTTTGCGATTCCTCAGATCCTCAGCGCACTCCAAAAGTGCGCTCAGTGGTTGAGAAGGGTTGAGAGAGGTTTAGAGAAGTTGAGAGGGGTTGCGCTCGATCGCCCCTATATCTCAAAAATCAAGACTTTAGGATGAGCTCAACTTCTTTTAATTCACGGAACTTGCGCCAATTCCAACAAAAAAAGACTTTTTGCAGTGTCCTCAGATCCTCAGATCCTCAGATCTTCAGATCCTCACCCTCAATCATTCGTCTTGATCCGCTTCTGCTCATCTTCCAGGCCGGTAGAGCGGCGGCGGGCGCTTTTAACCTGCTGGTTACCGAAGTTCCAGGTCAGGTTCAGTTTGAGGCGTTGGCTGTCCCAGTAACCATTGCCGCGGATGTGCAGAACGCCGAGGGTGCTGCTTCCCGACCATTTTTGCGAGTGGAAGATATCGCTGACGCTCAATTTCAGGGCCAGGGCGTTGTCGAGGAATTTCTTTTGCACACCTGCGTCGATGCTCCACATGTCATCCGTTTCGAATGTTCCTTCCCAAACCGCCGGTGAATTGTACCAGCCGGAGATCTCTGCAACGAAGCCTTTCGGCAAGGTGAAAGAATGTTGCATGTAGATGTTGAAGGCATAAACGGTGATGTCCACCGTTTTGTCGTCACCGAAATCGGCCACGTTGTGGGTGCGGTAGGCGTTGAGGTTGGCGTAGCTGTTCCACCACTTGGCGAGGGAAACAGGTGCGCTGAAGGTCAGGCTGAGGTTCTTCTGGCTGGCCAGGTTGTCGGTGGTCAGGAAAGCTGCTGATGAATCCCTTGAATCCACATCGGTGATATTGGCAATCAGGTCTGTGGTCTTGCTGTACGAAATGGAGGTGTTGTACATGTACTTGTAAGTGTGGGTCAGTTGCACACTGTTGGTGTACTGCGGATTCAGGAAAGGATTGCCCTTCTGAAAAGTCAGCTCGTCCACCCGGCCCTCGAAAGGGTTGAGGTCCTGGTAGGAGGGGCGGTCCAGCCTGCGGCTGTAAGTGGCCTGCAGCATGTTCATGTCGTTGACCTGCCAGGTGATGCCGGCAGAGGGGAAGAAGTCCAGGTAGTTGCGTTTGACGTTTTGGTCGTTAACGGTCTTGAGCGCCGTAAGGTCGCCTTCGGAGCTGGTGTGCTCCACCCGCAGGCCAGCCTGGAAACCCACTTTGCCCATCTGGCGCTGGTAGTTCACATAGCCAGCTTTGATCCACTCGGTGTAGATGAAATGGTTGGTGCGGTCAGGGTCCACAATGGGATCATCCTCGATCACATTGAAAAATTGAAAATCATTGTCGGTTTTTACATAGCTGGTCTTCAGTCCCGTGGATAATTTACCCTTGCCTATGTTGCGCTCATGGTCAACTTTGAAAGAGTAAATGTCGATTTCCGTAGGAGCAATGGTCTTGTAGATGTACTCGCCCAACACGGCTGAAGGATCGCTGCCGTCGCCGGCCAGGTAGGTGTTGGGCAAGTCCTGCAGGTTGTTGTTTTTGAAGAAACCGTAGTCAGCGTCCACGTTCCATATCACACCTTGCCCGTCGTCAAAACGGTAGTTCAGGTTGGCGTTGTAATTGTCCCGGTCGCCGGAAGAATTGGCCAGGGCCCGCAAGGTGCTGTCAACCCCTGTACTCGTCGGGCTCGACAGGAATGCCGTACCATCAGAGTTGTCGGTGTAGTTGTTTTTGTTGCCGGTTAGCAGGAAGCCAATGGTGGATTTTTTATTGAGGAAAAAATCCGTGCCCAAACGCAGGTTGTGCGATTGCCAGTTGCTGTTGTTCCCAAATGTTTGGTCCACAATGAGGTCGTACTGCTCCCGGTACAGGTTGTTTTCGTTGAAATTGGCCCCGTCGTAATAATTATAGCTGCCAAAAATATTCACCACTTTGTTGCGGTAGTTGCCGCTGAGGCCACCGTTGTAGCGCTCTTTGATGCCATGCGAATAACCCAGGTTCACCGTACCGTTGGCACCCAGCCGTTTGTCCTTTTTCAGTTTGATGTTGATGATGCCCGCATTGCCCTCTGCCTCGTATTTTGACGAAGGGTTGGTGATAACCTCGATGCGCTCAATGTCGCTGCTTTGCAGAGTGCGCAGGTAGTTGGCCAGGTCCTCACTGCTCAGGTAGGTGGGCTTGTTGTTGATGAACACCCGGACGCCGTTCTTGCCGCTGAGGATGATGTTGTCGTTGTTGTCAACGATGACACCAGGTGCTTTTCTGAGCAGTTCCATGGCATCGCTGCCGGTGGCATTGATGCTGCCCTCTACGTTGAAAACGGTCTTGTCGGGATGCACCTCCACCAGGGGCTTGCGGGCGGTCACGGTGGCTTGCGCCAGGTCCACACTGGCATCTGCCATTATGATAGTTTCCAGCCTTTTTATTTCACCTTCGGCAAAACGGAACGGCTGCGTAGTTTTTTCAGGCAAGCCCACATAGCTCACCTGAATGAAATACTCGCCCGGCAATACGGCAGGAATTTCAAAGGCTCCGTCTTCGGTGGTGTATTCTGCTTTCAGCAAGCTGGTGTCAGCGGCATTCAGCAGCAAGACATTTGCGAAGGAAAGTGGCTGTTGAGATGCGTCGAGCACCAATCCTGATATGGAACCCATTGTCTGGGAGGATTGCGCCCACGTGAGGGTGGTGCACAGCAGGAGCATGCCTGCCATGAGGAAGGTTTTGGTCTTCATAAGTCGGATGATTTTACAGTTCAAAAAAGGTGATGCGCAAATGTAGATGGCACCAAACCGCAGAAAGACATTTTTCGATTAACAGCCGGTTTTACACCTATCGAATCTGTCTTCCCCGGCTCAGACGATTGTTCCTGATTTTTGGTTACACCTTGTCAGCGCAGACCCATCACCCTGATGATGCCTCCAAATGAAAAATCCCCCTACCTGTGGAAGGGGGATTTTTCGTGAGCGGGATTTATGAAGACGTTTGCTGTCTTGTACAGACGTTGCATGCCTTGTACAGACGTTGCATGCAAGGTCTCTACGGGTTAAAACCTGTAATCCACCCGGAGGGTGAAATTCCTCGGGTTTTCCAGTTTGCCCGGTCTTGCGCTGTATTCCCTGTTGAGGGCATTGTCAATCAGGAAAGAGCCTTTCAGGTTTTCCGTAAGGTGCCAGGCTGCCCTGAATCCCAGGATCACATCTCCTTTGTTGTGTTTTGCTCTGAACTCCCGCAAGCCCGGTACGATCACTGCTTCGAAAATCTCGTCGATGTTTTTCATGAAACTGTTGTAGTTGCAGGACACACCAAGGCTGAACGATCGGATGGTGGTTTCAAAGTCGAGCTTGACGGAGTGCTTGAAGCGGTATTTGAGGATGTTTTCACAGTTTTCTAGCGGGTTGCAAATGCTGGAGTTGAGGGCGTTTTTATAGGCCTGGGTCTGTTTGAAAGCAGGGGAGGGGTTTTTCATTGAATCAATGGAAGGCCAGTCTTTGAACTGCGGATCAATGAAAGTGTAGCCCGCCAATATGTTGAAATCGGCTCCGAATATTTTTCCCCTTCCGGTAATGCTGGCCTCGATGCCCCGGATGCGGGTGTCACCCACATTTTGCGACTGGAAGTAAAGCGGCAGGGCCAGCACGACATTGAACTCCATCATGTCCTGGTATTCCGACCAAAAAGCGGCCAGGTCCAGAAAACCGTTGAAGCCATCCACTGCAAAACCCTGGCGGAGGCCCAGTTCTGCCGTCCATCCTGTTTCCGATTTCAAATCGAAATTGGGCCGGATCGGCGTTCCTCCAAACACCGTGAAAATGAACTTCTCTGCAATGGTCGGAAAGCGGTAGCCCTGTCCCCAGGATGCCCGCAGGTAGGTGGCTTTGCTCAGTTCATAGCTGGTGCCTATTCGCAATACAGGCCGTGATTCACGAATTTCACCGTTTGGAATGGTGTCGATGATGGTGATGTTTCCATTGGTCAGGTTGATGACCTCGGGAGTCAACACCGTGTTGTGCTCAAACCGAAAGCCGGCAGAAACATTCAGCCGGTTGAAAAAGCGCTTTTCGAGTTGCAGGTAGCCGGCAAAGTTTCTCGAAGTAAAAGTGGTGTCACCGTACAGTGGTGCCCTCACTTTGGTGCCGGTATAAACGATGCCCGCAGTCGACACCAGGTCAAACCGGGTGATTTTCCGTTGGAACTGGTATTCGGCATAATAGACGTCGGAAATGTTGGATTGATCTGCCTCATCGGTGCCGGTGTCGTTGTTCACACTGAAATAGCGCCCCTGAAAACGGTGGCGGTTGTTGGATGGGTCAAAATAGACTACGAACGGATCAACGTTGTAGCGCAGGTTTTCCGAAGAAGAAACCACCCCGGGGGCAGGCCTGTAGATGAGGCTGTCGATGCCCCTCCAGAAAAAGAAAGAAGTCCCTTTTGACTTGTTCACATTGGCGTTGACACCCACTGAGAGCCTGTCGGTGATTCGGTAACGGGTACTCAGGTTGAAGCGGCCCCGGCGAGACATGGTGCTGTCCTGCACACTGTTGTTACGGAAGTAATAACCCCCCAGCACCACGTCCAGCTTGCCGGCTTTGCGCTTGTGCGAAAAGCTCAGGCCGGAGGTGTAGCGGGGATCTGTCCACCATTTGGCTGCCTTGTTTTTTGGTGCGTCGTAAAACTTGTAGAAGGGGGCCAGTTTCGTTTCGGGTTCGCTTTTGGCATAGGCCGTCCGCACGTTGATGATGCCATTCAATGCCGATGAGCCGTAAAGGGCGGAAGCAGCTCCTTTCACCACCTCAATCTGCTCCACGTTTTCGAGGGGCACATCCTCCCATTGCGGAAAGCCGGCATCGGCCTGGTAAATGGGCATGTCGTCGATCAGCAAGAGCACACGGCTGCCGGCACCATAGCTGAAGCCCGAACCTCCCCGGATGTTGGCCTGATCTCCCACCAGGCTGACACCCGGCACTTTTTCCAGCAGACCATCGAGACTTGTCTGGTTGGTATTTTCCAACAGGGCTGGTTTGATCACGTCCAATGAGACCGTTACCTCCCCTAAAGCCCTTTCGTGCTTGCCACTGGTCACAGTTGCGGTCTGCAAAAGGTTGGCACTCTCTCTGAGTTCAATTTCCAGTTCCAGGGTTTGGCCTGAAGATAGATTGACAGACTGTTGGAACGGTTCGTACCCCACATAAGTAACCATCAGATCGTAGGTGCCGGCGGGTAACTTCAGTTCAAAGGATCCGTCGAGGTCGGAGATGGTTCCATTGTCACCCAGCAGAATGGTGGCTGAAACCAAAGGTGTTTTGTCTTTGGCATCCACCACCCGTCCCTTTAACACGGCATCCTGTGCCTCCGCAGCGGTGAGGACAGCTAACAACACAACCAGCAGTACAAAATTTTTTCTCAGCATGAGTTCACAGTGTTTTGGTGCCCGGTAACGCTTCAGAATAGAAGTTCTGCAGTGCTCCGGCGGGCAGTTGTTTTTTTGCTGTCAGCAATAAGGACAGCAAAACCAACTGCCAAATTTAGCAATCGGATCGTCTTTCAAAAGAAAACCTTGATTGGGTGGATCTCTCAGGAATACAGGTGGTGGGTGGATTGACTCCTTAGTGGGGGGCAAAGGTAGAACATGGTTTGGGAAGAAAAAATCTGAATCCACAGGCGTTAAATTTTGGATTCACTTGTGCTTTTTTCATCAGATTATTCTCAGCCTTCGGAAAATTCACCATCTTCGAACTTTCAAACCACTCAAAAACTGCTTGCAACTATGCTGAAATCTGTACTTCCCATTTTGATGTTTCTTTTTACTGCGGCTGCTGCCTTCGGCCAAATGTGTGAACCGGATCAAATGTACGCTGACTCCTCTTCAGGTGTCTATCCCGCTCCTTACGATCCCGATCTTTCTCCCGATGGCGGTATTACGGAATGCGCCATCATAGGTCAGCCTTTCAGTTTTGATTTTACCATCGTTGTGGGTGATACCATCACTTTCGGTGCCTTTTCTTTTCCGTTGGACAGCATCAAGATCAACGAGGTGCAGGGGCTGCCGGTGGGACTGAATTACATCTGCAATCCTCCTAATTGCACCTTTGAGAAAAACACCCTGAGCTGTGCAGGACTCTTTGGTACACCGACTTCGGCAAACACACCGGGTGAATACGAATTGACCATTGTGGGGGCAGCGTTCGTGAATGGCTCTCCGCTTCCGTTCCCGATTTCATTTCCCGATGACAACCTGGCTCCGGGAAGCTATGCCATCAACCTGTTGGCAGACGACACGACACCCTGTCCGCTGACCGCCGTTTCTGAATCATTTCAGGGCCGCATGAGCATGGAGGTAATGCCCAATCCTGCTTCCGGAGTGGCCACATTAGAAATTTCTTCCATATTTTCAGGGAATTTTGAACTCCGTGTATTAGATTTGCTGGGCCGGACGGTACACCAGGAACAAGTTGAAGTGCTTGCCGGCAAGCAAAACCTGCAAATCGACTGCACTGAATTTTCCGAAGGAATGCACCTCGTTTTTCTGAGCAACCAGGAGGGCTTTCTGACGCAAAAGCTGATGATTCAACGTTGATCGAAGATATATTCATTGCTTTTTTACAAACCTATGAACAAACGCTTGACGCCTTTCGTCAGGCGTTTTTTTTATGCCTGTTTGAACATTTGCGCAACTCTTCCATTTTTATCCGGTCAGTAACAGATGTTTTGCCGCCTTTTGTCACCGGTTGGCAGGCGGTGGTCTAATAGCTTTCAACCAAGCTTTCTTATGACCTTAAAAGCACTACATTTGCCTGCTTTTTTTCATTAAAAATTTATAGAACAATGAAGTTGAAACTCCTTTTGAACACTTTCATCCTAACGATACCGATGTTGGTCATGGCCCAGTCTGCTGCGCCACCTGAAAACTGGCAGCACCTCGATAAACTGGCGGATGGTTACATGGGCGTCAGTTCCGAACAGACTTACAACAACCTCCTCAAAGGAAAAGAATCAGTTCCGGTGGTTGTTGCGGTAATCGATGGAGGTGTGGACTATATGCACGAAGACCTCAAAGATGTAATGTGGCACAACCCCGGCGAAATCCCCGACAACAACATCGATGACGATGGCAATGGCTATGTGGACGATGTTTACGGCTGGAACTTCATCGGTGGAAAAGACGGCAAAAACGTTCACCAGGACCAGTTGGAGATCACCCGCCTGGTCGCCTGGTACAAGACCCGCTTCGACGGTGTTGATCGCGACAAATTGTCGAAGAAAGAAAAGAAGGAATACGACCGCTACTTGAAGCTCAAAGAGACCGTTGAGGAAGAGCATCACAAGGCGGAAAACAACATGAAGATGTACACCGGCATTCTGGAATCGGTAAACAAGGTGCTCGAGCAAATTGGAAAGGAAGAGCCTACTTCTGAAGATCTGAGCAACTTTGAATCTACCGACCCTTCATTGATTCAGGCCTCAAAGATTCTGGCCTCTATGGTGGACGACGGTGCCACCATTGAAGAAGTCAAGGAACAGATCCAGGGTGGTATTGACTATTTCGGCAGTCAGGCCAACTACCACTACAATGTGGACCTGAACGTGCGCACCATCGTTGGTGACAACTACGCCAACTCCTATGAGCGCTACTATGGCAATAAAGACGTGAAAGGCCCGGATGCCAGTCACGGCACCCACGTTGCAGGTATCATCGGTGCCACCCGCGGCAATGGCATTGGCATGGACGGCATCGCAGACAATGTGCAGATCATGGCCATCCGCTGTGTTCCCGACGGCGATGAGCGCGACAAGGATGTGGCAAATGCTATCATTTACGCTGTTGACAACGGTGCTTCTATCATCAACATGAGCTTTGGAAAAGGTTATTCCTGGGACAAAGAAGCCGTTGACAAAGCCGTCAGGTATGCCGAAAAGCACGACGTGCTTTTGGTACACGCTGCCGGAAACTCCCACCAGAACAATGATGTCGAGCCGAACTATCCCAATGACAAGTACCAGAAGCGCGGCCTGTTTGGTCCAAAAAAGGCCAAGAACTGGATTGAAGTAGGAGCCCTGTCGTGGAAGGGTGGTGAAGATGCAGCAGCCACTTTCTCCAATTACGGAAAAGAAAACGTTGACCTTTTCGCTCCGGGTGTGGCCATCTATTCAACCACTCCTGAAAACAACTACGCAAAATTCCAGGGTACCAGTATGGCCTCTCCGGTGGTTGCCGGCGTGGCTGCCATGCTCCGTTCCTACTATCCAGACCTGACTGCCCGCCAGGTGAAAGACATCCTGATGAGCACCACCGTGCGCAGCAAGGACATGGAAAAAGTGAAGTTGCCGGGAGGCGATGGGAAAGTTGTTCCCTTTACCGACCTGTGTGTAACCGGCGGTGTCGTGAATGCTTTCGAAGCCGTCAAAAAAGCCGAAACCGTAAAAGGCAAGAAGAAAGGCAAGAAAGGTGGCAAGGGCTACAATGGTGGCGGAAAAGCCCCTAAAAGCAAAAAATCACCGAGGGTGTAAGCCCCGTGTTCAAAAGATAAAAAGGGCGGCATCAGTAATGGTGCCGCCCTTTTGTGTTAACGGATGATGATGTCTTTGATCACCTCGTCACCCAGCAGCTGATTCAGGGTTTTCCGGAGTTTTTCCCTTTCGTATGAGAGCTCCTGCTTCACCGGAGAAGATTCCAGGGTAATGAACAGTTTGCCTCCTCTCAATTTCAGCTCTTTGGTGTACTGGTTGATGGTGGTACCCATTTTTTTGGTCCAGAATTCCTTGATGCGGGTTTCACTCAGTTTGTGATCCCACTTCATTTCCGACACCATCATCCTCAACACTTCTTTCAGGCTTTGTTCTTTTTCCATCTTCGTAAAATTTCCATGAAAATTCTCCGGATACATTGCGAAAGTAATACCTTCGCCCCACACAAGCTCCACGAGTTTACCCACACCTTTATCCCAATCCAAAGCTGATCAAGATTTCTTCCGCATGGCCGGATAAAAAGCCACACACCATGCCCGCCCCTTTCACGATGTATTTGTGAAGGGGGCACCTTTTTTTCTGCCTTCGGCAGAGTTTAGTCGCCTTCGGCGAGTTTAGTCCGCCTTTGGCGGAGTTTAAAACCTTTGGTTGGTTTAGTCGCCTTCGGCGAGTTTAGTCCGCTTTTGGCGGAGTTTAAAAACCTGCGGTTGGTTTAGTCGCCTTCGGCGAGTTTAGTTCGCCTTTGGCGGAGTTTAAAAACCTTTGGTTGGTTTAGTCGCCTTTGGCGAGGCTAGCCCGCCTGCGGCGGAGTTTAAAAACCTGCGGTTGGTTTAGTCGCCTTCGGCGAGGCTAGTCCGCCTGCGGCGGAGTTTAGACGGCTTCGCCGTGTTTAGGTGGGTGTACGTATAGTTGATATGTTGACCTTGCCCCCCAAACTCTAAACCCTACACCCTAAACTTCTTAACCACAGAGTTTAATAGAGTTGTTTCACGGAGTTGCACATAGTTTTGACACGGAGTTCCACGGAGCTAGCGCCCAAGCCCTAAACCCTACACCCTACACCCTAAACCCTAAACTCTACACCCTAAACTCTAAACTTACTTGCAGTGCAACTGCTCTACTTTCTTCTGCGCTTGTTGTTTTTGTAATCGAGGAAGATGAACTCTCCGAGGCTGTCGAGGCGGCTGTAGAAGGCCTTTCCGTTGTTGGCACGGGTGAACTGATCAACGAAACGGACCAGGTAGGGGTCGGTGGCGATCATGAAAGTGGTGATGGGGATGTGCATCCGCCGGCATTTGACGGCCAGGGTGAGGGTTCGGTTCAGGATTTGGCGATCCAGGCCGAAAGCATTTTTGTAATAGCGCTTGCCCCTTTTGATGCAGGTGGGTTTGCCGTCGGTGATCATGAAGATCTGTTTGTTGGGATTGCGGCGTTTGCGCAGCAGATCGATGGCCAGTTCCAGGCCGGCGACGGTATTGGTATGGTAAGGACCCACTTCCAGGTAAGGGAGGTCGCGTATTTGGATCTGCCAGGCGTCATTGCCGAAGACGATGATGTCGAGTGTGTCCTTCGGATAACGGGTGGTGATGAGTTCCGACAGGGCCATGGCCACCTTTTTGGCCGGGGTTATGCGGTCCTCGCCGTAAAGGATCATGCTGTGCGAGATATCGATCATCAGCACGGTGCTGGTTTGGCTCTGGTAGTGCGTTTCCCGTACTTCGAGGTCGTCGGGGGTGAGCCGGAAGTTGTCGATACCGTGGTTGATGTGGGCATTTTTCATGGTTTCCGACATGGCGATGCTTTCCAGGTCGTCACCGAATTCATAGGGGCGCAGGTCAGAGGTGTATTCGTCGCCTTTGCCTTCGAAGCGGGCGTTGTGGTTGCCCAGGCGGGTTTTCTTCAGTTGTCCGAAAATATCGTCGAGGGCATTTCTCCGAAGGGCGATTTCCATTTTTGATGTCGGAATGAAACCCGGCTTGCCGCGCCGCTCGCCTTCCTCGATCAGGCCCTTGTCGATGAGGTCCTGAATGAAGTCGGCCATGCCGTAATCATCGGTGGTGATATTGTACTGCCGGTCCAGCTCGGTGAGCCAGGAAAGGGCTTCGGTAACATCTCCGGAAATGTACAGGAGCAGTTCCTGAAACAATTTGAGCAGCTGGTCAAAGACCGAGCCTGCTGATTCCGGGTCGTATTCTGAAAAGTTCCAGCCGATCATTGAGATGTGTTTTTGATTGGTTTATAGGGATTATGGAGGATTATAAAGGATTATAAAGGATTATGGAGGATTATGGAGGATTATGGAGGATTATGGAGGGCCAAGGGTATAGGCTGCTGCTCCTCGATTCCTCAAATCCTCCCCCGATCCCGAAGGATTTCGGGATTCGGGGCTCGATTCCTCGATTCTTCAGTTCCTCATCTACTTCATTAATTCAAGCGCCCTGTCCACCTCTTCCACAGGCAACTTACAGACCTTGTTCTGACAAACGTAAATGTAAGTGGCGCCATCCTGCAGCTTGTCCTTCAACAACTCGAGGCTGCCTTCGGTTTCACCGCCCAGCAACATGGCGTTGGGCAAATAGTTCGTCAGTAGGGCATCCCGTTTTTGTTGGGCCTCTGGCCCGACGATGGCCACTTCATAAGGCATGCGCAGACAATCCATGTACACCTGGCACCACATGGAGTAGTAATCCGGAGCGTTTGACTGGTGAATTTGCCCGGCCATGGCGGCCATCAGACCACGGGCCTTGTCCATCCACTCCTGATTGTAGAAATAGTCACCCAAAATGAGCAGGTTGTGGGTCATGACCGAATTGGAACCCGGGATGACGTTGTCGGTGATTTCCTTCTTGCGGGTCACCAGCGGCGGGTCCAGGTCGGAGGTGTAAAAGAAGAAGCCCGTCTCGTCATCGGTAAAGTGGGTGAGGGCGTATTCGGTGAGGTCTTTGGCGTCGTAGAGCCACTTTTCATCAAAGGTCACTTCGTAAAGTGCGGTGAAGGCTTGTGCCGTCAGTGCATAGTCGTCCAGGAAAGCGTTGATGGAAGATTTGCCGTCTTTGAAATTGCGGTTCAAGCGGTGGTCTTCCTGCATCATGTTTTGCCGAAGGAAATTACCGTTTTTGAGCGCCATGTCGAGGTAGGCTTTTTCTCCGAAGGCACGCCAGGCATCCACCAGGCCTTTCAGCATCAGGGCGTTCCAGGAGGTGAGCACCTTGTCGTCGAGGCGGGGACGGATGCGCTTGCTGCGTGCTTCGAACAGTTTCTCTTTCGACTTCGCAATGGAGGCCTCCGCATCCGTCAGGCTCATGTTGTGCTTTTGGGCCACACTCGCCAGGTCTTTCCGTATGTGCAGGATGTTTTTGCCCTCTTCCCAGTTACCTTTTTCTGTCACTTCGTAAAAATCGCAAAACAAGGCAGCGGCGGCCGGGTCTGCCAGCACCTGGTCTATCTCTGCCTTCGTCCAAACGTAGAACTTGCCTTCTACCCCCTCGCTTTGGGCATCCAGCGAGGAGTAAAAGCCGCCTTCCGGTGAGGTCAATTCCCTTTTTACGAATTCAATGGTTTGGGCAGCTATGTTGCGATACAGTTCTTTGCCGGTTACTTGGTAAGCATGGGCATAGAGGCTGACCAACTGGCCGTTGTCATAGAGCATTTTTTCAAAGTGTGGAATCTGCCAGCGTTCATCGGTGGCATAGCGGGCAAAACCACCGCCCAGGTGGTCGTAAATGCCGCCGGCAGCCATTTGATCCAGGGTGGTTGTCACTGCTTCGAGGGCTTTCAGGTTGCCGTTGTAGTGGTGGTATTCCAACAGGAACTCGTAGTTGGCAGGCATGGGGAATTTGGGTGCTCCCTGGCGACCTCCCCAGCGGTAGTCGATCTTCTGGAGCAAAGCCTCCGCCACGTCATTCATCACCTCATCCTCAAAAGCTGCATTGGGTGATGCTCCCGGCACTTCATCGCTCTGACCGATGCCGGCGGTCAGGTCGTTGGCGTATTGGGTGACCTTTTGCGGATCGTTTTGCCACTCGTTTTTGAAGTATTCCAGAATTTCCATCCAGTTTTTCTTCGGAAAATAGGTGCCGGCCCAAACCGGACGTCCGTCGGGCAGGGCAAAGGCGTTGAGGGGCCAGCCACAACCACCCTGTGCCGCCAGTTGGCAGGCGGTCATGTAGATGTCGTCCACATCGGGGCGTTCTTCACGGTCCACTTTTATTGCGACGAAATGCTCATTCATGATGGCGGCCACGGTGGAGTCCGAAAAGGATTCTTTTTCCATCACATGGCACCAGTGGCAGCTGGAATAGCCGATGCTGATGATGAGCAGCTTGTTTTCTTCCTTTGCCTTTTTCAGGGCTTTTTCGCCCCAGGGGTACCAGTTGACGGGGTTGTGGGCGTGTTGCAGCAGGTAGGGGCTGCTTTCGTGGATGAGCTCGTTGGTGTAAGCGTGCTGGCCATCCGAAGAAGTGGTTTTGCACGCTGCTAGGCTGATTATTGCGACGAAAAAGAAAAAGCGAAAAATGTACATGCCAGAGAGTTTGATAAGGCCCCAAAGCTAAGGGAACATTTGAAGTCTAAAGTGCCCCCGCTTCATTGAACCCTTCGGGGCAAGCTACAAAGCCGCCAAAAGCCTATCTTTGCGGGCATTTTTGAAACCCGGTGCTACTGGTTGGTTCACTACCATTGAAAAGGCGCCCGCAAGTCATTTAGAAATGAAGCTTCAAAACGACCGCTACCTCTTTTCGGGGGGCATCGATCCGCTGCAACTGGTTGAAAAATACGGCACTCCGCTGTACGTCTACAATGCCGAAACCATCCAGGCACAATACAAGCGGATGGTGAGCGCTTTTTCAGTGCCCCGCCTTCACATCAATTACGCCTGCAAAGCCAACAGCAACATCAACATCATGAAATTGCTGAAAAACCTGGGTGCGGGACTCGACGCTGTGTCCATCCAGGAGGTGCAGACAGGCCTTAAAGTGGGCTTCGCTCCGCAACACATAACTTTTACCCCCAACAGCGTGGCGCTGGATGAACTGGAAGAAGCTCACAAGCTGGGCGTCCGGATCAACATCGACAACATTTCCATTCTGGAACAATTCGGCCATGCCTTTCCGGGGGTGCCGGTGGGCATCCGCATCAACCCCCACATCATGGCGGGTGGCAACACCAAAATATCCACCGGACACATCGACAGCAAGTTTGGCATTTCCATCCACCAGATGCCCCACGTGCTCAAGATTGTTGAAGCCATTGGAATTCCCATCGATGGGCTGCACATGCACACCGGTTCTGACATCCTGGATGCCGAGGTGTTCCTGCAGGCCGCAGAAATCCTGCTCAATACGGCCACCCATTTCGACCAACTGGACTACATCGATTTCGGCAGTGGCTTCAAAGTGCCTTACAAACCCGACGACTTCGAGACCGACATCGAGGATTTTGGGGAGAAGCTGTCGGCACGCTTCAGGGAATTCTGCCGGGAGTACGGCAAGGACCTCGCACTGGTCTTTGAGCCGGGCAAGTTTCTGGTGAGCCAGTCAGGTTATTTCCTGGCACGGGTCAATGTGGTTAAGCCCACACCTTCCACGCTTTTTGCAGGACTGGATACGGGCCTCAACCACCTCATCCGCCCCATGTTCTACAACTCCTATCACCACATCGAGAACATCAGCAACCCCGGTGGCAAGCCCCGCATTTACACGGTGGTGGGTTACGTTTGCGAGACGGACACTTTCGGCTCCAACCGCAAAATTGCCGAGATTCACGAAGGGGATATTCTCTGTTTCCACAATGCCGGGGCTTATGGTTTTGCCATGGCCAGCAATTACAACTCCCGGCCCCGCCCGGCGGAAGTGCTGCTCATGGATGGCAAAGACTACCTCATCCGGCGGCGAGAGACCCTGGATGACATCCTGCGCAACCAGGTGGAACTGGATTTTGACGAAGCAAAAGAACACCAACAAAATGTGCTCAATGCCTGAGATGAATACAACAACGAAGCTTTTCCGGGCTTTGCCCGGCTTGTTTTTTTTCGTCGCAATGGCGGTGCTGCTGCCGGCTTGCGGCCAGGATAAAGATGTCAGAGAGCAAGCCACTAAAATGGCCATCGAGGAGTCCATTCCGGAAATGCTGCCCGCTGCCAAAGCGGAAGGGAAGATCGTCAGCCTCGACACCACCAAGATTGTGCTGGACAATACTTCCGTGATTGATTTGCCGAAGGACAAAGACGTGGCAACCATCTTTCTGGTGCGCAACGCCGAAACCAAAGAGGGCAGCACCGCACTGAGCGAAAAGGGTATGGCACGGGCCGGTTTTCTGGCCACCCAGTTGCAGAAAGCCCACCTCCTGCAGGTGTTTTGCAGCAAAGACAACGCCTCCCTTCAGACGGCCAACTTCGTGGCACGCTCCAATGAGGCCGAGCTGAACTACCTGAACACCTGGGACAGCCGAGAGATGGCAGCCACCCTCATTAGCTCTTACCGGGGCAAACGGGTGCTGCTGGTGGCTACTCCAGACCTGGTGTCCAAGCTGCTCCAGCACTACCTGGGCAACAAAAAGCTGAAAACTCCGGATAACGAGTACGAGAACATCTATGTCATCTTCGCAAAAGACCTGGGCGATGTAGAATTGCACCACCTTTTGTTTTGATCCTGCAATCCCAAACGAACGATAAAAAATCAAGCTGAACAGTATGTCTGCAAACCATTACGATCCGTCGAAGACTGAAGAGAAGTGGTACCGGCACTGGGAAACCAAGAAGTATTTCAGAAGTGTACCCGATGAGCGTGAACCCTACACCATTGTGATTCCGCCTCCCAACGTTACCGGGGTGTTGCACATGGGGCACATGCTCAACAACACCATCCAGGACGTGCTCATCCGCCGTGCACGAAAGAAAGGCTACAACGCCTGCTGGGTGCCCGGAACCGACCATGCCTCCATTGCGACGGAAGCCAAAGTGGTGCAGATGCTGCGCAAGCAAGGCATCAAAAAGAGCGATATCTCCCGTGAGAAGTTCCTCGAATACGCCTTTGAATGGAAGGAAAAATACGGCGGTATCATTCTGGAGCAGCTCAAAAAACTCGGTGCCTCCTGCGATTGGGACCGCACCCGCTTTACCATGGAGCCGAGCCTCAGCAGGGCAGTGATCCATGTGTTCGTGGACCTCTACAAAAAGGGCAAACTCTACCGGGGCCTGCGCATGACCAACTGGGACCCTGAGGCCAAAACCGCTCTCTCCAACGAAGAGGTGATCTACCGGGATGAGCCTTCACAGCTCTTCCACATCCGGTATCCACTGGCCGATGACCCCTCCAAAGGCATCGTAATCGCTACGCAACGGCCGGAGACCATCATGGCGGACACCGCCATCTCCGTGCACCCTGAAGATGAACGCTACAAAGACTGGGTTGGCAAAACGGTGCTGATCCCGCTGATCAACAAGCCCATTCCGATCATTGCCGACGAATACGTGGACCGTGAATTCGGTACCGGTGCCTTGAAGATCACCCCGGCACACGACCCCAATGACTACGAAATCGGGCTGCGCCACGGGCTGCCGGTTGTGGACATCCTCACCGAAGACGGCAAACTGAACGAACAGGCGCAAATCCTCGTTGGCGAAGACCGCTTCGAGGCCAGAAAGAAAATCAAGGGCCTGCTGAAGGAAGCCGGAGCACTGGTGAAACTGGAAGACTATGTTACCAGCATCGGCCATTCGGAGCGCACCGATGCCGTTGTGGAACCACGGCTGACGATGCAGTGGTTCCTCGAGATGAAGGATTTTGCGCAGGTAGCCCTGGATGCCGTTAAATCAGGCGAAGTGAAGTTCTTCCCCGAAAGCATGTGGAACATCTACTACCAGTGGTTGCGTCCGGAAAACGTGCGTGACTGGTGCATCAGCCGCCAGCTGTGGTGGGGGCAGCGCATCCCGGCCTGGTACCTCAAAACCGAGGATGGCCGCTGGACGGTGGACGGCGAAGAAGTGCCTTTCGTAGCCGAAACGGCCGAAGAGGCCCTGGCCATTGCGAAGGAAAAAACCGGTAACCCCAACCTGACCCTCGCAGACCTGGAACAAGACGAAGACGTGGTGGACACCTGGTTCTCTTCCTGGCTGTGGCCCATCTCCGTTTTCGACGGTTTCGAGCGGCAGGATGAGCTGAAATACTACTACCCGACCAATGCCCTTGTAACGGGCTGGGACATCATGTTCTTCTGGGTGGCCCGGATGATCATGTCGGGTTACGAATACGCTGAAGAATTGCTCGGCGAGGACTGCAAAGGCCGCCAGCCGTTTTACGATGTGTATTTCACCGGCATGGTGCGGGACAACAAGCGCCGCAAGATGTCCAAGTCGCTGGGCAACTCTCCCGATGCGCTGGAACTGCTGGCCAAATACGGGGCCGACGGCGTTCGCTTCGGTCTGCTGCTGTCAACCTCTGCGGGCAACGACATCATTTTCGACGCACCTTTCGATCCGAAAACGAATGCTGTTCTCAACGAAAGCAAGATCTGCGAGCAGGGCCGCAACTTCTGCAACAAGATCTGGAATGCCCTGCAACTGGTGAAAAGCTGGGAAGTGGCAGACAGCCCGCAACCCGAAACCAACCGCCTGGCCGTGCAGTGGCTGGAAAACAAGTTCAACCGCATGCTGGCGGAAGCCGAATCCAACTTCAAGCAGTACCGCCTCTCTGATGTGCTGATGAGTTTCTACCAGCTCTTCTGGGTGGATTTCTGCTCCTGGTTCCTGGAGGTCATCAAACCGGCTTTCGACGATAACGGCAAGCGCCTGCCCGTGGACCAGGCCACCTACGAGTTCACGCTGAAAACTTTTGAGAAATTCATGTCCGTGCTGCATCCGTTCATGCCTTTTGTGACGGAAGAAGCCTGGCATGCACTTCGTGACAGGGCCGAAGGTGATGACGTGATCGTAAGCCCCTGGCCGGAAGCTGCTGCCTTCGACGAAGCTGTGATTCGACCATTCGAACAGGCCAAAGACATCATCAGCAAGGTGCGTGAGGCTCGTCAGGGTCGTGGCATTTCACCGAAGGAAGCCCTGAACCTTTTCGTCGATGCCAGTGAGGATGGGAAACAACTGCTCGCTGTTCCAGGAGTGTTGGATCTCCTTCGGAAAATGGCCAACCTGGATGCCGTAGAGCTCACCTCCGATGAGCCTGCTTCCACAGTTTCTTTCCTCTCAGGTAAGGTCAAGCTGTACCTCGAAATCGCTTCGGCCATCGATGCTGAGGAGGAAAAAGCCCGCATCCAAAAAGAGCTGGACTACTACCGTGGTTTCGTGGAGAGCGTCAGGCGCAAGCTGAGTAACGAGCGCTTCGTCAACAACGCCCCGGAAGCAGTGGTCAACAAAGAGCGCCAGAAACTGGCCGACGGAGAAGAAAAAATCCGCCTGCTGGAAGAGAGCTTGGAAAGACTCGGGAGTTGAAGAACTCAAGAATTGAGGAACTGAAGATCTGAGGAACTGAGGGACACATGGTACGGTGTTTCGGGACTCAGCCATCCGTTCGATTTTCCTCAGTAGCGGCCAGAGGCCGCAACTTAGATGCGTCACCGAGCAAAGCTCGGGACGAGCCGCAGGTTCATCTTGGTAATTTTGTACAATGATTGTCCGGAGAGAACCGGGGGCCGAATGCGCTCGGATCGTCGCCAGCGGGGAGTGCTAGTTCCTCGATTCCTGAAACCACTGCAAAAAGTCATTTTCGATTTGAGTGGGGCAAGTTCCGTTTTTTTGGAAGTTGAATTATTCTAAAATTTTGGTTTAGAGCTATTTAGGTTCATCAGAGCGCAACCCCTCTCAACTTCTCTAAACAACTCTAAACCCCTCTAAACGAATGAGGGCACTCATTCCTCGATTCCTCCCTGCCTGTCGGCAGACAGGGATTCCTCATTAAATCACTGCGGAGCAACAATCTCCCCGTCCTTTGAAAGCACCATCACCGTTTCAAAATCAGCGGGTGCTTCCATGCTTTCATCTTCAGCTTTGTACATGATGCGGTAGTTTTCACCGTCGGCAATTAGGAAAAAGTAGTCGCCGCCTCCGGCCCACCAGCCACCCACGGCTGATAAGGCTGTGTCCGGGATGTTTTGCGAAGCGTATTCACTTTTATCCATGCTCATGCAAATGGTGACGTCTGCCACTTTGAGCTGGTAGTCGCCCATTCGCACGTACACTTCGCTCAGCGGAGAATCCGGGTGTTCATCTGCATTGCGGACTTCCTTGCAAATGAGTTCCGGTGTTTCGGATACTCCGTTTTCGGTCTGTTGCTGCTCCCCATCTGCAGGTTGAGAGCATGCACCGATTATCACCAACAAAGAAAAGATCAGGTATTTCATGGTTCAGTTTTTTTCGTGACTCGTGACTCGTGACTCGTAACACGTGACGCGTAGCTCGTAGCAAGCTCTGCTAAAAATCCTCAATTAACCACAGAGGACCAGGAGTTAAAGACAGAGTTGAACAGAGTGATCCTGCGTCAACCTACAACCTACAACCTACAACCTACAACAACCTCCATAATCCCTATAATCCTCATAATCCTCATAATCCTCATCTCCCCACCAACACCACCGGCGTGTCATTGTTCCTTGCAACGATGAGGAGAGGAGTGTTGCCATTTTCCAGCAAAGCAAAATCACGGATTTCGCCTTTTATTTTGATGCCGCTTTGGGCTGGTGGCAGCCATGTAAAGGTGCCGTTGCCATTGCCTTTCAGGTAGCAGCCGAAGCTGGCGTCGTACTGGCCCATTTCCGGTTTTACATTGAGCAGGTTGCCGCCGAGCAGCAGGTCTATGTTTCCATCTCCATCGAAGTCATTGGGAAGGATGGCGTAAACGGGGGAGAGTTGCGCCTCCAGCGGCAGGTTCTGCACTTTGAAGTTGCCGTTGCCGTCGTTGATGAGGAGGCTGCTTTGCAGGCGCACAACCTCGTGTACGATGCTGTTTTTCAATTGCTCCAGCGTGAAAAGGTCTTCGATGGTCTGGCCTTTGTAGCTCTCGTATTTCAGGTATTTCTTCTTCATTTCCGTCATCTGTGAGATGAGGTCGTGGCGCAGCACCAGGGGGTAGGACTTTTCGCCGTTGTACTGGCAGATGATCTGCTCCACGGAGCCGTTCTGGTCGAAGTCATTGATGTAACAGGAGATGGGTTTTTCTTCGGAAGCCCTGAACCTGGAATTGAGGCCGTGGCCACCGGCTATCAGGTCCATGTCGCCGTCGTTGTCCACATCTGCGGCTTCCAGGCAATTCCACCAGCCGCTGGTCTGTTGGAGGGCAGGGTAGGGGTGTTCGTTCAGTTTTCCGCCCTCATTCAGGAACAATTTGACAGGCATCCACTCTCCGGTCAGGGCCAGGTCCTGGTCGCCATCGCCATCGGCATCCAGCCAGACGGCGTCGGTCACCATGCCCACTTTGCGCAGCGACGGAGCCAACTGGTCGGTGACATCGGTAAAGTTGCCCTTGCCGTCGTTTTGGAGCAGGTAGCTGTTTGGCGGAACGCCGTAATAAAAAGGCAGCACCCGCACCCCGACGAAGAGGTCCAGATCGCCATCGCCATCGAAATCGGCGGCCTTCACGCAACTGCTGCTTTCCAGCCGGCCGGCGGGCTGCACGGTTTTGGTATCGGTGAAATTACCACGGCCATCGTTGAGGTAAAGGCGATCTTTGAGGGCGAAGTTGCCCGCCGAAAATTCGTTGCCTCCGCTGGCCACATAGAGGTCCAAATCGCCGTCGCCATCGGCATCGAAAAAGGAGGCGCCGAGGTCCTCAGCTCCGGCACTCTCCTCCCAAAGTTTCTGGTTGGTTGGCCGGAAGCTGCCGCCCGGAAGTTGGACGAACAGCGCGGCCGGACTGTCTTTGGCATTGCCGAAGAAAACATCTGTCAGGCCGTCGCCATTTACATCGCCGGTGGCAATTTTTGGCCCTTCCGTTGAAATCATGTGGTAGATCAGGCGGTCGCGGTCAAAGTCCACGAAGAGGTTTTCCTTGTGCCGCCATTGCGCCAGCGAAGAAGAAAAAGGCTGGAAAAGGGGATTGCCGATACTGTGCTGTTGTTTGCACATGGCCAGGTATGCTTCCCCACCAGCAACGGCATCCTGCTCTTTCAGGCTCAGCTGCTGGTTGACGGGCACAGCAGTGAGGCGGCTCATTTTTCCGGAGTACCAGATGACGGCCAGGCTGTCTATGACGGTGGCATCGCCAAGTCCGAGGTGGGCCCGGTAGTCCATGGAGGATTCAAAGCCACGGATGGGGTTGTGTTCCAGGTAGAAGCAGTTGCCGCCAGCCCAGGCGTAAATTTTGGCGCCGACGGCATAGTTGTTCGGTGCTTCCCCGGTCAGGGTCAGTTCCAGCCAGTTGCGTTCGGGGTGGAAGGTTTCCGTGTTATTGCGGTAGAGGAAGGGCGGCATGTTGAGGTTGTTGACCACCAGGTCCAGGTCGCCGTCGTTGTCGAGGTCGGCATAGGCGCTGCCGTTGCTGAAGCCGGGTTTTGCAATGCCCCATTCTTCTGCACGGTTCACGAAAGGGCGTTGCAGGGAGGTGTCTGAAGGATCCCAGTTGCCGGTGTTTTCGAAGATGTAATTGGGTACCGGTTCCGAGGGAATGAATTCCACCAGTTTGCGGAAGTCCACCCCTTCCCGGCTGATGACGGCCTTTTTGGTTTCATCGGCAGCGATGAACTGGAGGAAATCCTGGTCGGTGAGGTCCTGGTAGATACCGTTTGCGACGAAAATGTCTTTGTGGCCGTCGTTGTTGAAATCCTGTATGAGGGCGCCCCAGCTCCAGTCTGTGGCTTCCACACCGGATAGGCGGCCAATTTCACTGAAGGTACCGTCGCCGTTGTTGCGTTGCAGCATGTTGCGGGTGAACTGGCGGTAGTAGTCGCTTTTGATACTCAGTTGGAGGCGGTTCCAGTTGTCGAAGGTGGTTTTGGTTTTGATGCGGTCTTCGTCCTGTGGCAGCATTTCCGTAACGAAGATTTCCGGCCAGCCGTCGCCGTTCATATCTGCACAGTCGGCGCCCATGCTGGCAGCGCTGATGCTGGCCATCTGTTGTGGCAGCTCTTCACGGAAGGTGCCGTCGTGGTTGTTGATGTAGAGGTAGTCCCGCTCGAAAAAGTCATTGGAAACGTAGATGTCCTGCCAGCCGTCGAGGTCCACATCGCCGATGGTGACGCCGAGACCGAAGCCGACGATGCTGCCGTAAATGCCGGCCGCTTCGCTGACGTCTGTAAATTTATTCCCGTCGTTGCGGAACAGCTTGTCGCCGCCCACGGAATCCCTTTCCAGGCGCTCGTTGACTTCAAAATCAAAGCTGCCGATGGCTCGGAATGAGTTGTTGAGAAGGTACATGTCCAGGTCGCCGTCTTTGTCGTAATCAAAGAAAGCGGCGTGGGTGCTGAGGCCGTGGTCGGCAAGGCCGTATTCGGCGGCTTTTTCTTCGTAAACAGGAATGCCTTTTTCATCGCCTTCGGCAACGCCATTGCTGATGAACAGCTCGTTCTGACGGCCGTCACCTTCCACATCGCCGGAGTTGCAAACGTAGATATCGAGCCAGCCATCGCCGTTCACATCGGCCATGGCCACGCCCGTGCTCCAGCTGTGTTGTCCGGCCACACCGGCTGCTTCGGTCACGTCTTCAAACTTCCAGTTGCCCCGGTTGAGGTAGAGGCGGTTGGGCAGCATGTTGCCGGTGAAATAGATATCCGGCAGACCGTCCTTGTTGACATCGCCAATGGCTACGCCGCCGCCGTTGTAAAAATTCCGGTAGGTGTAAATGTTGAAGTCCTGCCGGAATTCGAGTTTGTTCTCGAAATCAATACCGGTGTATGAAGCCGGCATTTCTGAAAAGAGCTTGTCAGGGGCAGGTGGGTTCTCTGTGCAGGCTGACAGGATCAGCAGCCCTCCGGCAAGGATCAAAGCGTGTTTTCTCCAATTCATCGTCTGTGCAAGTGTTTGTGCGGGCAAATGTAGTGGATTTGGGAGTTGATGGAGATTATTGGGATTATGGAGGATTATGGAGGGTTATGGAGGTTGTAAGTTGTAGGTTGGGCAGGAATACTCGGTTCAACTCTGTTTCAAACTCCTAAAACTCTGTGGTTAAAGAAGGTTTATGAGGATTATGGAGGATTATGGAGGTTGTAGGTTGTAGGTTGGGCAGGAATACTCGGTTAAACTCTGTTTCAAACTCCTAAAACTCTGTGGTTAAAGAAGGTTTATGAGGATTATGGAGGATTATGGAGGATTATGGAGGATTATGAGGGTTGTAAGTTGTAAGTTGTAGGTTGACGCAGGAGAGAGTGTTCATTAAAGTGTGTCTGCTTAACTTACCGCATTATGGCAAAGAAACAAAAGAAAGAGACACTTGAGGACCTCATTCCGGATGC
>PAAY01000074.1 GCA_002698985.1 Saprospirales bacterium
GGCCAATTTTATCCTGCACTTCGTTAAATTTTTCGCCGGATTACCCGTATCCGCCTGCAAAATTTGCCTCGTTCAGAATAAAATTTGCTCACCTTCGCGCAAGCATGAAAATCTAAACAGGCTCTTATTTGATCTTCAGAAAACCCATTAAAATGATGCTCAGCCGATCCGCCCTTGTTTGCAGTTTGATCCTTTTGTGTTCCACAACATTTTCCCAATCCATCCGCCTTTGCCCCATTCCCGGTTCTGATGTCAGTTTTGAAATGGTGCTGGTGCCAGGAGGTACATTTTCCGTGGGCACAGGTGAAAACAGCAAACAGGTGAAAGTTGACAGCTTCTGGATGGGCCGCTATGAGGTAAGCTACGAGGAGTTCGCCTTGTTTTATCACCGGGAGCTGGATTCGGATACCACCCTTCACCCTTTGGGCAATTACAGGGTGGATGCCGTCACACGGCCCACTCCCCAATACATGGATTACACCTTTGGCATGGGTCGCAACGGGCATCCAGCCGTCAGCATGACACAGCAGGCGGCCCTGCGCTATTGCGAGTGGTTGTACCGGAAAACCGGGGTCTTTTTCCGTCTGCCCACCGAAGCGGAATGGGAGTATGCCTGCAAATTGGGACGAACAGACTCATTGGCCGAAGGCCGACTGCAAGACCATGCCTGGTACAGCGACAACAGCGGCAACAAATACCACCAGACAGGCGCCCGTCAACCCAACCTGCTCGGACTCTATGACCTGCTGGGCAACGTGGCTGAATGGACCCTGGACGATTACCGGGATGATTACACGAAAGCCCTTGCCGGGGCTCCGGCAGACAATCCCTGGCTGGTGCCCACCCGCAAACACAGCCGAACCGTAAAAGGTGGATCGTACCTGAGTGCTGCACAAGATTGCACTTGCAGTGCCCGGCAACGCTCCAACCCCCGCTGGCAGGCCCGGGACCCGCAGATTCCGAAAAGCCGCTGGTGGAACACCGATTCACCCTTTGTGGGCTTCCGCCTGGTGAGCCAGGTGGTGCAACCTTCTGAGCAAGAGGTCAAAGCCTTTTTTGAGAAGGCCATTGTGGATTGAGTTTTCCTTCACCTCCCAAGCCTTCGGGACAAGTTTCGATGTGTAAATTTTTACAGGAACTCAGACACACGATATGACCAACCTGATTCTAACAGGTCAAAGGAACCATAGCGGTTACCCGTAGAATTGTGAATTAGCCTCCAACAAAAAGCTGACAAAAGCAGTTTATTGACATTCCGGTGGCCAAAATTTGGCCACCGGTTAAGTTTGATACCTACTACTTTTGCAGCATGAAAAACAGAACAGTTTTCTTCTTCGCAATACTCCTCATTGGTTTCTTTTCAGCTTGTTCCGAAGACAATCAGAACAGCGAACCTTCGGGAAATGACCCTGCGGTGACGGCCAGCGATCCCTCTGTCCAGAAACTCACCGCCGCCATACAGCAAGACCCCAACAACCCGCAACTCTATGCCGAACGGGGGGCCTTGTTTTACGAGTTGAATAATTACGACGAAGGAATTGCCGATCTGAGCAAAGCCATCGAGCTCGACTCGCTGCAGCCGCAGTACTACCACTTGTTGGCAGATATCTACCTCGACTATTACCGCTCCAAGTTGGCCCTCAATACCATGCAACTGGCTGCCACCAAATTTCCGAAGCGAATACCCACCCTGCTGAAACTGGCCGAGTTTCAGTGGATATTGAAACAGTACAACGATGCCCTGTTCACCCTGGAGCGCATCCGGGTGATCGATCCGCTGAATTCGGAGATGTTTTTCATGTTCGGCAATGTGTTCAAGGACATGGGCCGCTCCGACGAGGCCATCAATGCATACCAGAGCTGCGTGGAAAACGACCCCGAAAACATCGACGCATGGATAGAGTTGGGAAGGCTGATTGCCGAAAAGAACATCCCGGCAGCTGAGCGTTATTTTGACAACGCGCTACGGGTTGATTCCAACAATGTGGCTGCCCTGCACGCCAAAGCCTACTACCTGTCCAACCAGAAAAACGACTTACAGGCCGCCCTTAAACTGTACAAAAAGATCAACACCGTTGACCCGCAATATGTGGACGGATTTTACAATGCCGGCTTGCTCTACCTGGACATGGATTCCTTCGAACAGGCCTACAGGAGCTTTGACATTGCCGTGCAAATGGATCCAAAATTTGCCGAAGGGTACTACCATCGAGGCGTGGCAGCAGAGCTGATGGGCAACACCGCGCAGGCTGTCAACGATTACGAAAACGTGTTGCGTTTCGATCCGGAATTTCAGGGTGCCAAAGCAGGCCTTGAACGGTTGAAAAAGGCCCAATGATAGAAGTCCGGCACCTTCACGCCTAGCCTGGCTGCAAGCGGTGATCATTCTCACGGACAGTTTCCTGATTTCGCCTTACCTTCGGAAAATTCAAAAGAAGGCAAGCTGCCTTGCTTTCTGAATTCTTTTCTTTTCCAAGCTTTGCAGCCAATTCAACACGCTATGGTTCAAGAAACGCAACAAGTAAGTCCCTCCGCTTCCAACCTGGAATCCTGGTTTGAACCCTTCAGGGAAAATACCATTGGTTATCATCAGCGCTTCATTACACCCTTCGGTGAAAAGAGAATCGTGTACGCCGACTGGACGGCCAGTGGCCGGCTCTACCAGCCCATTGAAGACCTGCTCCACAAAGAAATAGGGCCTTTCGTCGGAAACACGCACACAGAAACCAGTGTCACCGGCTCCATGATGACCCAGGCTTACCACAAGGCGTTGAAAAAGATCAAGGAACACGTCGGTGCCAAGCCCAGTGATGTCATCATTGCCACCAATTCCGGCATGACCGGGGTAGTGAACAAATTCCAACGCATCCTCGGACTGAAGCTGCATGAGAAATACCAGGACAAACTGACCTTGCAGCCCAATGAGCGGCCCGTGGTTTTTGTCACCCACATGGAGCACCACTCCAACCAGACCAGCTGGCTGGAAACCATTGCCGACCTGGAGGTGATACCGCCGGACGAAACCGGACTGGTGGACCTCAACAACCTGGCGGACCTGCTGAAAAAGTACAAAGACCGCCAGATCAAAATCGCTGCAGTGACCTCCTGCTCCAACGTGACGGGGATGTTTACCCCCTATTACGAGATTGCACAGATGATGCACGAGAACGGAGGGCTGTGTTTTGTCGATTTTGCCGCCTCCGCCCCATACATCCACATCGACATGCACCCCGAAAATGAACTCCAAAAACTGGATGCCATTTACTTTTCTCCGCATAAATTTCTCGGAGGCCCGGGTTCCAGCGGCGTGTTGGTTTTCGACTCCAAACTGTACAAAAACCGGGTACCTGACAATCCCGGTGGCGGTACCGTGGCCTGGACCAACCCCTGGGGCGGCCATCGCTACATCGACGAGATAGAAGCCCGGGAAGATGGTGGCACACCGGCCTTCCTGCAAACCATGAAGGCGGCCTTTTCCATCATGTTGAAAGAAGAAATGGACGTAAACAAGATGTTGGAGCGGGAAGAGCAAATGATGAAAACCATCTGGGAGCGCTTCGACAAAATGCAGAACCTCCACGTACTGGCCGATATGCACCGCCACCGCCTCGGCATCTTCTCTTTTTACATCGACAACCTGCACTACAACCTGGCCGTCAAACTACTGAACGACCGCTACGGCATTCAGACCCGGGGTGGCTGCTCCTGCGCCGGCACCTACGGCCATTACCTCCTGCACGTCTCCCCACAGGACTCCAAACAAATCACCGAAGAAATCGACCACGGCGACCTCTCTCACAAACCTGGCTGGGTGCGCATGTCCATCCACCCCACCATGACAGATGCGGAAATCCAGTACATCATGGATGCCATCGAAGCCCTTTGCGAAAACCATCGGGAATGGGCCAAAGACTACCATTACAGCAACAAGACCAATGAATACGTCTATACCGGTAAAGACGATTTCGGCCCGAACAAAGTGAATGAGTGGTTTCAGAAAGGATTCGGTGAGAGGGATGAGGGATGAGGAATGAGGAATGAGGAACAGATGCCGATCCAAAAGTAAATTCAGGATCGGCATCTGTTATTTGGTTCCACAATCATTTTTCTTCGTCATCCGACATGCGAAAGCTGATGGGAAGCACCATTTCCGTGGCAACGGTTTTCTTGCCTTTGCGGGCAGGAACCATTTTCGGCAGGCCTTTCACAGCATCTTTTGCGGCCTGATCGCAGGCGGGGTGCAGGCTTTTGATCACCTCTTTGGCTTCCACTTTTCCTTTCTTGTCGATGACGAGCTTCAAAACCACATTGCCCTGGATGCCTTCCTTTTTGGCCTGCTCAGGGTATTTGAGGTTTTCCATGAGGTGCTTCATAATGACTTCAGCAGAGCACTTTTTACGGTCCTGGGCTTTGGCACAGGATGGGAAATAGGCGGGGATGACAGCGTCTTTGTCGTTTGGATCCAGCTTGAACTTAAGAGGCATGTTGTATGCCACCCGGACAGGCTTTCCCTTGCTTTTTCCTGGCGTCCAATCCGGCATGTTTTCAACAATCCTTAAGGCTTCCTGATCCAAGCTGGGGTGCAGCGAACGGACAACCTTTGGTGCGGATACACTCCCATCCTTTTCGACAATGAAATTTACGACGACGATTCCCTCTATGCCCTTTTCCCGGGCATCAGCTGGGTATTTGATGTTTTTGAAAATGTAGTTCAACATCATTTCATCGGCGCATTCCCTCCGCTTTTTTTCATCTTCGATCTGATCGCATCCGGAAAACATTGGAGGTTCATCCACTACTTTGAATACGGGGTCTGAACCATCATCCGGAATGGTATCGGCAACTGCTTCCAGCATGTCACTTGAAGTTGTGCCGGCATCTGACGCTGCGCTTGTTTCTTCATTGCCGGATGAGGCGAAGGAAAAAAACAGGAAAGCCATCAGCGGCAATGCAGCCAGGTACTTGAGCTGTGCCCAGCGGGGTGATTTGGTACGGGTCATCATAATGATTCTTCTTTTGAGTTGTGATGAAAAAATGGCGTTTGAAATGGCAACCTGCATTCCGGACTGCGATTGCCTGAGCAGTAAACGGCCGTATTCTTTTTTGCTGAACCAACGAGTCACGTGCTCGTCGGCCAGGTATTCGTGCGTGGTTTTGATCTCCTTCCGGTAAAGCCTGGCGATGGGAAACCACCATAGCAGCATGGCTGCCAGTTCCGCAACCATCACGTCCAGGCTGTGCCACTGAAAGATGTGCGCCTCCTCGTGGCGCAGAATGTTCTGCCGGCTGACTTCATCCGTCTGAAAATGCCGGCTCCAGTAAAGGCCTCTGAAAAAGGAAAAGGGCAGGTGGGGTTTGTCGGTATGGTAGATGGTGTAGCCCGCAGCTTTCTCTATGGCGGCATTCTTCCGCAACTTGTACAATTGCCAAATGCCCCATGCAAAACGGCTGGTTGCAACCGCCATTCCGAGGAGGTAAACCGTGCTCAACAGCTGCATCCATCTGAAACCGCCCCCAGCGGCGTCGCCGAAACCGGCTGCGGCCTGGCCGATCTGATCCACCCCTACCACGATTGGCTGAAGGGTGTAGCTCACCAGCTCGGGCTCCTGCAGGAAGAACAATTGTTCAGGAACAAGCGGGAGCAAAGCCCCCAGAACCAAACTGCCCAGAAGGTAGAAGCGATTGGCGCTGAAGAAGGTTTCACTTCGAAAAAGACCGGCATACAGCAGGTAAAAGGCCGTCCAGCAGAGCGCAACTTTTATCAGGTAAGTCAAAAACATGGGCGCAGGCTTAGGGTTAGTCTTTAAGGTTTTCAATCAGGTCGGACAGTTCATCGGGGTCGATCTTCTCTTCTTTCACCAGAAATGAAACGAGACGGCTCGCCGACCCTTCGAAATAGTGCGACATGATCCGCTTGAGGGTTGTTTTGGTGTAGTCGGCTTTTGACACCAGCGGGAAGTACTCGTGCGTGCGCCCGTAAGCCTTGTGCGACACGAAGCCCTTGCTCTCCAAGATCCTCACGATGGAAGAAATGGTGCTGTGAGGGGGCCTTTCGCCCCGCTCTTTTTCCATCTCATCCAGTATCTGGCTGACCAGGCAGCGCTCTAGCTTCCAGATAATCTGCATCACTTCTTCTTCGGCTTTTGTCAACTGATTCATCTGCATACGTTTTATAGCTTTCTTTCCTTCGCTGCGCAAACATATACCTAAATTTTTAGCAACACAACTAATCATTTAGTTTTTTAACTAAAAAATACGTTATGCAACCAAAAACGCCAACAAACAAGCTATCCCGGGTGTTTATGAAGGCGGAAAAAACTGCGTAGTTTGGCGCCTGCAAATCGCTGAGAAATTGATCAGAAAGGTTTTCAACAAGGCATTCGGCACTTACCTTCGGCTGCGTTACCCGCGCATCCGCCGGTACATGGAGCACCCGCACGAGGTGCAAAAGACCCTGTTGATGCAGCTGGTCAGAAAGGCCGCCCCCACCGAATGGGGGCAACAACACAACTTTGCTTCCATCCGCACCGAGGCTGATTTCCGCAGGCAGGTTCCCGTTCAGGACTACGAACACCTCAAGCCCTACATCGACACCATGATGCACGGCCGGCCCAATGTCCTTTGGCCAGGCAAAGTCACCTTCTTCTCAAAATCCTCCGGCACCACCAGCGACAAGAGCAAGTACATCCCCGTCAGCGACGACAACCTCAGAACCTGCCACATCCGGGGCACCAGGGACACCATGACCCTCTTCTACCGCCACCGGCCGGATGCCCGCCAGTTTGAGAAGAAAACCCTGCTGATGGGGGGCAGCCTCCACCAGTTCGACGCCGATGCCGGAACCCTCATTGGTGACGTTTCCGCCGTCATGATCCACAACATGCCGGCTGTGGCCAGGCCTTTCGTCACGCCCGATATTCATACCTCCCTGCTGCCAGATTTCGAAGAAAAAATCGATCGCATGGTCCGCATCAGTGGGAAGGAAGATGTGGTGATGATCGGCGGCGTGCCCACCTGGACAGTGGTGCTGTTCAGAAAACTGCTGGAGTATTACGGAAAGTCCAACATCCTCGAGATCTGGCCCAATTTGCAGGGCTACGTACACGGTGGGGTTTCATTTACCCCTTACCGCAAACAGTTTCAGGATTTCCTCCCTTCGGAAAACATCAGCTACCAGGAAATCTACAACGCCAGCGAGGGCTACTTTGCAGCACAGGATGATTTCCAGCGCAACGACATGCTCCTCTTGCTGGACAACGGCGTCTATTTCGAATTTCTGCCCATGGAAGAGTGGCACAGCGAAACGCCCAGGGCCATTCCACTGGAGGCCGTGGAACTCGACAAACAATACGCCCTCGTCATCAGCACCAACGCCGGCCTCTGGCGTTACATGATCGGCGATACCGTGACCTTCACCTCCCTCAAACCCTACCGCATTCGCATCACCGGCCGCACCAAACAATTCATCAACGTATTTGGCGAAGAGGTGGTCGTAGAAAACACCGACAGGGCCCTGGCCATCGCCTGTCAAAAAACCGGTGCCGTAGCGCAGGAATACACCGTGGCTCCCGTTTTTCTGAAGAAAGGAAAAAAAGGCGGCCACGAATGGCTCATAGAGTTTGAGCAAGCTCCTGCCGACATCGATGCTTTTGCCTCCATCCTCGACCAGGAACTCCAAAACCTCAACTCCGACTACGAAGCAAAACGCTACCACAACATGGCCCTGGAACAACTCCGGGTGCACCCCCTCCCCCCCGGCACCTTCGCCAAATGGATGAAGGCCCGTGGCAAATTCGGTGGCCAGAACAAAGTGCCCCGCCTCTCCAACGAGCGCAAATACGTAGAGTCCATCCTCCAGTTCAAAGATGAGGATTTGAGGAACTAAAGAACTGAGGAACTGAGGCGACCGGGCACAGGCACTCGCTATTACACTAGCCTGTTCATTCATTGCTAGCCCTCGCTCGTCACGAGCTCCGCTCGTTGACGGACATGCGTAGCGGCCTCTGGCCGCAACCCAAGGAAGCGAGACACAGAAGCACCAGCACTCCAAACTACGCTAGCCCGCTCATCCCACGCTAGCCCCCCTTTTGTCATCCGCCGGCAGGCGGATCTCCACAACCAACGGGCTGCTACACGGTCGCCAACAATGACCCTCACCGCTCGTCTCGAGCTCCGCTCTTTGACGGACATCAGTAGCGGCCTCTGGCCGCAACACAAGGAACCATGACGCAATCGCACCAGCACCCCCAACTACACTAGCCCGTTCCTCACCCGCTAGCCCTCCTTTTGTCATCCGCCGGCAGGCGGATCTCCACAATAAACGGCCTGCTACACGGTCGCCAACAATGACCCTCCCTGCTCGTCACGAGCTCCGCTCGTTGACGGACATCCGTAGCGGCCTCTGGCCGCAGCAAAACAAGAACCCTTGCCCCATAAAGACTTAGCCCAAAATTTGCAGATCAGCTCCCAAAAAGAAAACCAATGGAAAAGACATTGAAAATCATCCTCGCCATTCTCCTGCTGCTCTGCCTGGCAGATATGCCCTACGGTTACTACCAATTAGTCCGGTTCGTATCAATGGCCGGGTTTATTTACCTGGCCTACAAAGCCAACGAAAACAACAACACTACCCAAGCGGTAGCTTTCGTCCTTTTGGCCCTCCTTTTTCAGCCATTTGCGAAGATTGCACTGGGCAGATCTTTATGGAACATCGTCGATGTCGTAGTTGCAGTATGGCTGTTGGCTAGCCTGAATAATACAGGTCAAAAGGGCAATGAGTAGTAGCCCTTGCTTTCCACGAGTCCCTGCTCTCGCTAGCCCCTTTTGTCATCCGCCGGCAGGCGGATCTTCACAACCAACGGGCTACTACACCGTCGCCCACAATGCCATTCACAGCACAACAGAACGAACAGATGGTATTTGAATTAGCCCCTTTCAATCTCTTA
>PAAY01000075.1 GCA_002698985.1 Saprospirales bacterium
CATCCGTCACGGTGACGGTGTATGTGGTCGTTGCCGCAGGCGAAACGGTAATGGATGCCGTGGTCTCTCCGGTGCTCCAGTTGTAACTCACACCTCCTGTAGCTGTGAGTGTGGTGCTGTTGCCGAGGCAAATGGCCACATCAGGACCGGCATTTGCCGTAGGCGACTGAACATTGACACGCATGACATCGGTGTCCGTACAACCTTTGCTGTCGGTTACCGTCACACGGTAATTAAGGGAGGATGTTGGAGTAAAAGTATGGGACTGCCCCGCTCCGAGGCCCTGGTTCCAGTTGTAGGTATAACCCGGTGTGCCGCCCGTGGCGGTTGCCATGATGGTGGCAGAGGTGCCGAGGCAAACCGTGGTATCCGCACCGGCATTGGCTACCGGCAATGGATTGACCGTTACGGTAACGCTGTCGGTACCCGTACAGCCATGGCTGTCGGTAATGGTCACGTGGTAGGTAGTGGTGGCCGTCGGCGAAACGGTTTTGGTGGCACCGCTGCCCAGGCCGTTGCTCCAGGCGTAGCTGTAGCCCGGTGTGCCTGCACTGCCGGTGGCGGTCAGTGTGGTGCTCTTGCCGTTGCAAATTTCCACGTTTGGTCCGGCATCCACTGTCGGCAATGGGTACACGGTAACCAGGGTGCTGTCCACATCGGTACAGCCAATGGCATCCGTCACGGTTACAAAGTAAGTGGTTGTTGCCGGAGGCGAAACAACAATGGAAGCTGTGGTGCCGCCATTGCTCCAGCTGTAGCTGACACCACCGGAAGCGGTGAGTGTTGCCGAAGAATTAAGACATATAGCTGCATTTGGACCAGCATCGGCCACAGGCACATTGATGTTCATGGCATCGGTGGCCGTACAGCCTTTGGTGTCGGTTACGGTCACTGTAAATGTGGCCGGGTTATCCACCATCACCACCTGCGACTGGTTGGTGTTGCCATTGCTCCACAGATAGGTGTAGCCGGGCGTACCACCGGCAGGTGTGGCAGTAATGGTCACTGCTGCATTTACACAGGTGTCCACATCTGCACCGGCACTGACGGTCGGGTTGGGGTTGACCGTCACTTGTACGGTGTCCATGTCAGAGCAGTTGCCGGAATTGTCGGTAACGGTTACGATGTAGGTGTAAACACCGGCAGGAGAAGGACTTACGGTAGTGCTGGCAGAGTTGGCGCCATTGCTCCAGGCGTAACTGTAGTTGCCGTTGCCTCCTGTTGCGGAGGCCGTAAGTGTCGTCGAAAATCCGTCGCAGATCTCCACATCCGCCCCGGCATTGGCCACGATGGGTGGGTTCACCTGAACGATCACGAGATCGTAAGGACGGCAGTTCGGATCGGCAGGCGCCGGTTCCAGAATGGCGTAGATATAGTGGGTTCCCAGTGAAGTCGGAATGTTGGCAACAGGCAGTGTCACATTGCCACCAGATGGATTCACCGTCAGCAAGGTAGTGCCTCCGCTGTACATGTTCGGCGGGGTCTGTTGCGAAGCGAACTCCACAAATTTCACCTGCTCCGTTGGGTTGGCAGAAGTCGGAATGACGATGTCGTTCAGCGCTGCCAGGTTATCGGTACAAACCTCCTGGTCTTGCGCCGAATTTTGAGTGAAAGACGGACATACCCGTACCCGGGCACCGTCGTGGTCGTCTTCATCGGTTGCCGGATCAACGCCCGGAACTGATCCTTGCCCATTTCCGTTGATGGCATCGTCGGCCGGGGATTCGATGGTACCGCCGGCGTCGTTGCCGTTGGTGTTGTCGTTCACGGCATCCCAATCCAATGGGGTATTGCCGGCCATGTCTTCGAAACCGGTAATTTCAGCAAAGTTGTCAATGATGTCTCCCGTCACAACAGTGGTACTCAGGTTCAATGTGATATTGACGGAAACACTGTCGTCCGGTGCGATGGGACCTGCTATGGTTCGGGTAGCAGTGTTGCCGGCACCGGCCGTCCAGTTAACGTCGTTGAGGGTCATCTGCGGTGGGATGTAGTCGATGAGGCTCACATTTTTGACAGAATCAGTTCCCTGATTGTAAATTTTGATGATGTAAGTCACATCACTACCGGGATCGACGAGGTAACCCTGACCATTGGCGAGCGTTTTCTTCAGCGCGACGTCGAAACCGTTGATGATGATACCCACCTTGTTAGGTTCGTTGGAGGGCACTTCGTCGGCATTGCCGGCCACGGAGTTCCACGCAATACCCGGTCCCATCTGAATGCTGTCGGGTGCAAGCATGCGCACTTCGAACCAGTATTCTTCGCCGGGACTGAGTACCTCATTGGCAAAGTCAAATTTGACGGCTTTGGCATCGGCCAGGTTGGCCGGAATGGCCTGTGTCCAGTCGTTAACGCAGCCTGCGCTGGTCACCGGTTCAACTTCCGGTCGGCAAGGGTTGGTGCTTTGGGAGTACCACACCTTGATATTTGGATTCGGACTCTGGATGGTGTCAACCAGGTAGGGAACCCATTCGGTCAAACGTGGGCTGGTGTTGAGTTTTACCCCTACATCACCGAGGTAGGGGAATACATCCACCACAACGGCATTGTTGAGGGTCACGTTACCCGGATTGGAAATCTTGAAACGCCAGAGAACGCTGTCGCCGGGCAGGGTGCATCCTACCCCCAGCTGGTTGGCGTCGGAACCGAGGAAAAATGGGTTTTTGATGCCCTTCACAAATTTCTTTGTCCGCAATGCAGCTATCACCGGCAAGGCCACATTCGGGTTGACAACAGCCGTGCAGAGGGTGTCTCCCACCACCGAGTTGCCGTTGTAATCCTGTGGCTCTACGAGTTGCCCGGTGCAATCCACCACCCTTTCGCCGACGCTGGCCAGCGGGGCATTGACGACGGTACCTCCCGATCCGGGTTTGATGCGGGTCTTGAAGTCATATTCTACACATTTATTGATGGGAAATTCGCCGGTGAACGTCCAGCGCAGCATGGTTCTCCCCGTTCCGGAAAAATCAGGGATCACCTCGATGAGCGGATTGCCCGAACTAAAGGTCAGTCCAGTAGTGTTGCTCACCAGGCTGATGCTGCTGTCAACAAACTCGAGCTCCAGCGGCAACAAATCCATGAGGATGGGATCCGGCATGGTGTAGTTGGCCGATTGGTCGTTGCAGAGTTTGATGCGGTAAGCCACGGTATCCGTTGCCAGGCCCAGTTCCACATTGGGAGTCTCAGCCGGAGCATAAGGTCCGGTCGAGGTAATGGTCTTCATTGGCCGTGGAGCCGAGGTAGTATCGGCAACGGTGAGTGATATGCTGTTTTTACAAAAGTCATCGATACCAGGAATGGGTACGCCCGATCCGGAAGCCGTTGCGAAGAAATCCAACAGGCCGGTGGTATCCGGGATACCGCATGTATTGGCGTCGCAGAGGATGCTCAAGGTATCGGAAGTGACGGCATATTCATTCAACAAAACCGTTCCCGCCGGATTGGAGCTGTCAATGAAGGCATTGTACCGGATGTTGCAGGATTCACCGATGTCAAAGGTGCCGGTAAACCTCCAGCGCAGAAGTGTTTTGCCGGTGCCGTTGAAATTGGGGATCATCTCGAAAGTGGGGTTCGTACCCGCATTGTCGAAGGTAATCCCGGTCGTGTTGTTGATGATCTGGTAGCTGCCCGGCTCATAAGTCATACCGGCCGGAAGCAGGTCGGCCACGATGGGATCGATGAGCGGTGCCTGCGAGACGGAAGAATTGTTGTTTGGGTCGTTTCCGTCGGGGCCGTCATTTTCCACCAACAAGGTGTACTGGACCCGGGAACCCATGAAATAAGGATTGCCGGTTGTCGGATCGCCAGCCGGAACGTTTACATAATTAATCGCCTTGGCCTTGTCAGTTGCGATGCGCACCAGGTTGCTGGGCACCACGCAAACCTCCACACTGTCAGTGGCACTCAAACCCGACAGGTCAAATGGATTGACGGCGGTCAAACTTCCCGTATTGGTAAAGGGGGTGTACAACTGCGTCGGGTTCCCGTTGTTGGCCGTGGGGTAAGAGGGTATGAATACCAGTTCTATACTTCCTCCGCCAAAGCCTTTGGGCACGTTCCCGAAATCCACTTCAATGGCACTGACGTAATCGCCGCTCGTAAAGCCTGGAATGGTGCTCACATCGAACACCTGACTCATGTTGGCCGGAATGTTACTCTGCCAGGTGGTCCAACTTCCCGACTTGTTCAACTCAGCCCTGATGGTAACGGGCAGGTTTGTGTTGAAAGCCATGAAGTCCAGGCGGATGAGGTCCACCTGGTCGGGAAGGCTGTCCACCAGGACGAAATTATTGACCATCGAGGTCGAATTGTTGGATGGAGCCAGAATGTATTTATAGGTGGAATCTATGGGAACCGCCCCGATATCTGGAACCGTTTTGTTGAGACTAATATTGAAATAAGGTGGCAACAGGGGATCAGAAACACTGTCCACACTCATGACCATGGTGCTGTCAACCACAGCCAGGGCACTGAGTTTGCCAACATTCAGCTTTGGAATGGGCGTGGTCAGTCCGGTGTTGTTGTTCACGGTGTCAGCAAAGGGGTATTGCACCACAAGCTCCATCACCCGGCAAGGGTCTGTCACCAGCATGGTATCCGAAAAAGTCCAGGTGACGATGCCGGGCGTTCCGCCGTCATGCACACCACCAAGCGTAGCACTCTGAAAAACCGCCCCGGCAGGCAGGGTATCCGTAACTACGATGCTGTGGATGTTCTGGTTGCCAATGGCACTGGCAGAGCAAAGACTCAAGCGATAGGTCACATTCTCATCGTGGTAGATGTTGCCGGAGGTAACACTTTTTGTGAGTGACCATTTGCCGTTTGGATCGATGCCCTGCGTCACGGTCAGCGCCGTGTCCGTGGCCGTACCGGCATTGATACTGGGCAGGATGGCCTTGTTGAGCAGGGAATCGTTGTTGGCAACCACGCCAGTTTTGATTTTTACTACAATACTTACCGTTCCGGAAGAACCATCGGGCAATCCGCCTTCCGGCTGCACATTGGTGGCGAAATCCCAGGTAACAGTGTGGGCCACCGGATCATATACCGGAAAGACGGCCACATTGCCGGCCTGGCCATTGACGATGGCCGGGGTGGCACTCTGGTAATCGACATCCATTGGCAAAGTATCCCTGAGTACGGCACCAACGCAGTCGGTGGTCAGGGAGGAACAGCTGAACTCCAGTGTGTAGGTCAACATATCGCCTGATTGGGCGGTGGCCATGTCAACGGTCTTCTGAAGGCCTACAGACTGGGAAATGGCTGTGCCGGTAAAGACCAGCAGTGTAAGGATGGTGGTAAAAATTCTGGATACCATGGAATTGAGGTTTGTGTGAAGATTTGGTTTAGCAGGTGATTTTTTCCTAATGAAATTTTTGCACGTCTCTAATTGCGATTCCGTACCAGACAAGCACGAAAGGGCATGCCCCGGTTGTTCCGGTGCATGCCCTTTCCATTCAGGGATTAAAGAGACGCAAGGGGTTGCAGCATGTGCAAACCCCTGACACTCCTCCTTGCCAGATGTCTTTTCTGGGAAAATAAATTGCTGTCCTTCCTTCGCCCTTCGGGCAATGAGGACCCGGGCACCTGAGGCCAATGACGGGCACACCCATGGCTTCTTTGATACCAAAGAATTGGGATGCAACAACGCCTCCGCGCCGTGTCGGGAAAAATGAGGTTTAACGTGGACCATACAAATTTTGGGTTCCGGCAATGAGTGTCCACCAGCAGGCAGCACTCATTGCTGAAGCAATAGTGTTATAGCAATGGGGGGAAGGAAATTGCTAATGGGTTACAGCAATACGATTGCTGCAATAGGGTGAGTTTGCAATAAGATGGAACGATGAAAAATCACCGCTCTTTCAGGGAAAAATTGTTGTGTTCACCAATGGGGGGATGGGTTATGAACACACATAACTCGGGGGGAATTCCCTGTCACAGGCCAACAACTGTGCCAAAGTAGGGGGATTTGTGACAGGGAAAACAACAAAGCGCCCCCCGATCCGGGAGGCGCTTCTGCTCTTTGGAGTCAAAGTATCATCAGCGGCTCTTGACCAAAAGTTGGGTCTTTTGCCGGCCTTTTTCCAATTGCAAATGCAGGTAGTAATGGCCTGCGGGCCAGCCGTGCGCTTCAATGGTGGCCTGGTGTTCACCGGCAGGCAGGTTCTTGTCGAAAGCCACGGCCATTTCGTGGCCGATGCTGTTGTACACGCTTAGCCGTACCCGCTCATTGCCGCAGGCGAAGGAAACCCTGAGCTGATTGACAAAGGGATTGGGCGCAGCGGTGATTTCAATGGGTACGGCAGTCTCGCTGGTGCTGTTGATGGTTTCACAACCCTGGATGATGGGAATGTGCTGGTAACCGGCGTACAAGATTTGGCGCACGTCTTCTTCAGCAATCTGGAACCAATCCTGTAGCAAAGAGCCGTAAACGTTTCGGAAGTCGTACTGCATGGGCAGGGCCTCCTGCACTTCCGGTTCATCCGGTATTTCCGGGTTGTTGCCTATGAAGCCCGGTGCCACACAACTGCCGAAAAGCATCATCGGAGCCGCATCGCCGTGGTCGGTGCCGAAGCTCTCGTTGGAGCGGATGCGACGACCAAACTCTGAGAAGGTCATGGTGAGCACCCTTTCATCCAGGCCCTGGGCCTGCAGGTCCAACTGGAAAGCTGCCACCGCCTGTGACAGCTGGGAGAGGAGATTGGCGTGGTTGCCGACGGTTGGATCATCCTGGTCCACCTGGTTGGCATGGGTGTCAAAACCACCTATACTCACAACATAGACTTTGGTTTGCAGGCCCCCGGAGATCATCAGGGCCACGTTTTTCAGGGCACGCCCCAATGCAAAGTCTTCCGGGTAACTGACCACATTGGCGCCGGCATTGGCGGCATCTTCAATGGATTCGGAATACAGGTTGGTTTGCGCAATGCTGGTGCGCAGGAAGGACAGCTCATCTCCATAAGGCGTATCGGGAACGGGTTCGTTCACCGGGTCGGCCAGTGGATTGAGGTTGAATGGGTCGTTGATGGCCAGGCTGAAATTTGTCACGGTTCCCTGGCAGGTTTCCGACACCAGTGAGCCGATGGTGATGGCAAATGGATCCGGATACTCCGAGTTTGGATAACCCGTCGGATAACCCGGAGCCTCCTGATCGAGGTACCGACCCAGCCAGCCGCTGGTCCACACTTCATTGGCAGGCGACCCCGTGCTCCAGATGTCGGAGCTGCGGAAGTGTGAGCGGTTTTGATTGGGATAGCCAACGCTTTGTACGACGGTCATTTTACCGTTGTCGAACAGCCCTTTCAGATCGGTCATGGAAGGGTGCAAGGCATTGTCGAAGCCAACACCGAGCAGCTGGCTTTCAGGCAGCAGAATGTTGCCCCTGGCATTGGCCAGTTTGTCGTACTGATCGAGGGGAATGATGGTGTTCAGACCATCGTTACCGCCGATGAGGTTGATGAGTACCAGCACCCTGTCGTTGTCCACGTTTAACGAAGAAAACAGGGAAGACATGGGCATGGCCCCTATGCGGAACCCATTCAGCATAAAAGGGAGTGAAAGGCCCGTAGTTTGAAGGAATTTACGACGCTTCATAACGCATATTTCTTGTGGCTCGCCCTGTCGGGCAATGGCCGGTTATTAGCTTAGATAGAATTCAGGCATGCTCAGCATGGCGGTGAGCAGGTTGCGAAGTTTGTCCTCAACGGCAGCTTCCAGGTTTGGATCACCCGGATTGTTGACGTAGTCGGAATACTCCACCGTCCATTCGAAATCGGGAAGCCCAGGGATGAGCACCCCTTTGAGGGCATCCTTCTGCGCCTGGCTGATGGGCTGCGGGAACAGGATGCTGGCTATCTCCGAAATGAGGTTGTTGGGATCGAATGGATCGTCCAGTGATGCCACAAAGGTGAGCACATCAAGTTTGGCCACTCCTCCTGCACCGGTGTAACCGCTGTTGGCAATGCGGGCCGTATAGTTCTGCCTGACATTGAGGGTAGCTGAATTGATCCAGGTGCGGTAGAAGGAGGGCTCCTGGTACCAGGCTTTCCAGCCGGCAACAGAAGGTGGGGTGAAATAAACCATCTGCATGCCCTCGGAATTCAACCGGAAAATGTTCCAGAGTATGGTGTATTCCTGGTCCAGGTTGAATTGCGAAAGGCTGAAATTGGTATTGCGGAGGGCAGAGATCATGAAATCGATGGGATGCTTGATCATCGGTCCCATTGACAGCATGTCAAAGAAATGTTCGCTGCGCAACAGGGCATCCAGTGCCGGCTTGATTTCATAATCGTTGTCGACAATAATTTGTGCCAGTGGCTCGATCACATTCTGCTCCACGTTATCGTCGATGACGTAATACACGAACCAGCGATACAGCTTGCGACTGATGAAGCGGGCACATTCGTTTTTGGTGAAGATGAGATCGACCAGGTAGGCATATTCCTGATCTGCCATGTCGTTGATGATGGCATTGTCAAAGCGTGGAGAAAGCAGCTTTGGCAATTGGTCGTGCTGATTGTACCTGAACTCGACATCCACAGGCTGGTCGGGATTGCTGGAGTTGTACCCCCGGTCTCGCCATCCGGTGAGTACCCGTGCCATCTGGATGACGTCCTGTTCGGTGTAATTGGTGTAATCACCAGGGCCAACGAGCGGTCCTTTGCCAATGGTAAACAGCTCCAGCAATTCACGGGCATAGTTCTCATTGGGAGCAGCGGCAATGTTCTGGTTGCCGTTGAGGTACCGCAGCATGGCGGGGTCTATGGTCACCTTCTTGGTCAGCTCCCGGAAGTTGCCGAGGGCATTTTCACGAAGAAGCGTGATGTACCTGTATTCGAAATTCGGGTCGTTGATATCACCTGTTACATAGTGGTTGTGCCAGAAGAGGGTCATGGTCTCACGGATGGAGGTGCCTTCTTCAATCATCTGCTTGAAAGTCCAGGCCCGCAATGATCTACTTCGATAATTGCGAACCATGCTCTTAAGTGAGCCTGTTGGATAGGTGGCGTTTACCCATGTTTCACCAACGGGTACCAGTGGATCTTCCTCAAAATCGTAATTGAGGGGTGGCTCAGGCAGGGGATTGTCGGCCAGCAGTTCTGCCAGGGTGGCATCCAGGCCGGCGTTCACTGCCTTTTTGATCATTTCGTAGTTGGGACCGAAGGTTGTCCTTCGCAAGAGGTGTGAAGCCTGCTGAAACTCAAACGAACCGGTGTAAGGCGTCAAACCGGAAGTAACAACCGGCGGAGCAGCTGTTTCCGTTTTTTGTCCGAGCAGGGTGGCTAACGTAGTACGTCTATCCATGTTTCGGAATTTAGGTTATGGAACATCAACCACTGCAAAACAATTACCGTCATGCAGCAGCATTTTTCTGTATTGACTTCTTTAAGGTGGGTTTCAGGGCCGGCGGCCTGACTAAGGCTATCGCCGTGGGTTTAATTGCGCAAGGTAATTTCAGCGGTAAGGGCTGATTTGGAGTAGCTGTGGTAGTCCAAGGTTAAGAACGCTACCTGAAAAAATGGGGCCAAATATGCAAGGTTGGTTTAATGGGACACTGTTGAATCAAAACACTCGTATCAGGCTGGTGCCTGACAAACTGATTTGGTTGCCTGGTCTCATCTTCGTTGACGAAAAAAATCAGGGATTGGTTGGCTTGTGCTTCTAATTCAAGGCACAACTTGAAGTTGCACCCTGAAGTTGTACCCTGAGCCGGGACTACATTAAGCCGAAAATCTTGGCGTATTTCATTACTTCGCCGGGGTTGGAAATCTTCACCTTGCCGGTGAAGACAGCCATCATCGGATTCAACTCTCCCCTCAACAAAGCCATGAAGTTTTTCTCATTGGCTTTGATCACACAGGAAGGCTCGCCCTCAAAATGTTCGTAAACATTCAGGGTGTTTTCGCTGACGAGAACGCTGTATTGTCCGCCGCCCTCCCCTTCTATGTCGAAATGAAAGTTGGTTTCCACCCCTTCCAAATACCTTTCAGGCACATTGCCCGGCAGGGCGAGGAGGAATTCTCTGGGGGTGGTGAAGCTGTTTCGAAGGTCGTTGATGTCCATTGTTGTGAAGGATTATGTGGATTATGGAGGATTATAGAGGATTATAGAGGATTATAGAGGATTATAGAGGATTATGAGGATTATGAGGTTGTAGGTTGTAGGTTGTAGGTTGTAGGTTGAGTTAGCCGGGAATAGGCTGCAAAAGTCTGGTTTCAACTCCAATTACTCTGCGGTTTAAAAGTTTAGGGTGTAGGGTGTAGAGTGTAGAGTTTGGGAGCGCTAGCTCCGTGAAACTCCGTGTCAAAACTCTGTGCAACTCCGTTTAATAACTCTGTTTAACTCTGCGGTTTAAAAGTTTAGGGTTTAGGGTGTAGAGTGTAGAGTTTGGGAGCGCTAGCTCCGTGAAACTCCGTGTCAAAACTCTGTGCAACTCCGTGTAATAACTCTGCTTAACACTGCGGTTTAAAAGTTTAGGGTGTAGGGTGTAGAGTGTAGAGTTTGGGAGCGCTAGCTCCGTGATACTCCGTGTCAAAACTCTGTTCAACTCCGTGTAATAACTCTGTTTAACTCTGCGGTTAAAAAGTTTAGAGTTTAAGGTGTAGAGTGTAGAGTTCTAGCGCTTTCATCCCTCATCCTTCATCCCTCATCCCTCATCCCTCATCCCTCATCCCTGGATTATCTGGTCTAACAGAACGTGTCACGAGTTACGCGTTACGAGTCACGAGTCACCCCTAATGATTCACCAAAAATTTGGCGCTGGCCTTGCCGTTGATTCTGACGAAATAAAAGCCCGGTTGCCAGTCGCTGGTATTCAGGTATTTTCTGCCACCGGACAGCTTCATGGTTTGCAGTTTTTTGCGTCCGAGTAAGTCGAAAATTTCCATTTCGACAAATTTTCCGGCTTCCCATTCCACCATCAGCAGGTCATTGGCGGGGGTGGGGAAAATCTTCAGACCGTATTCTTCAAAGAGCTCATCAACCGGAAGCACGCTGTCGCAATAGCTGCTGTCGGGGTTCAATTCTATCCAACCCTGAGGTTGCAGGTCTTTTCCGACAAAAGCAGTGTAATCCGTCGGATAACGCTTGATCCGGAAGGTCAGGTTTTCATTGAGGTTCAAAGTAGTACCTTGTTCAACCGGGTTTCCTCCCTTCAGAGGGGTCACGTACTCCCAAACAATCTCGTTGCCGGGGGTAACCTCAAAGGAATATCCCTGCCGGCCTGAGCAAAAAAGGTAGTTGCCATTGGGGAGTAACTGGATGCTGGACAAGCCCGTGGAATACATTTCAGTCGAATCACCGGGATACACAAAACTCCAGTCCGCTTGCTCAGGCCCCCAAACGTTGCCATTCATCGGGAAGCTGAAGCTGTACATATCGAAGGGCGGCGTAAAGACGATACCTCCCGAATAATCCGGCCCGATACGGTTGTTGAATGCGGCCACCTTTCCGTAAAAAGGATGGTTGGCATCCACGAAATCATCCAGCCATTGTATATCGTGCTGGAAAAACAGCTTCTTATCATCGGCAGTGCCGGCACGGTAGGTAGCCGGATTGCCCCAGCGGTACATCAGGTCGCCACCACGGCCACTGAAACCGCCGCTGTGGCTGGCCGCTTCGGCAGTGGTGGTGCTGTGGTCCAGAATCCAGGCTTCGCTGAATGTGGGCACACTGAGTAGAATCAGGTCGTTTATCGGATCGTAATCGATGGCATTGGTGTGGGTCCAGGAAGGATTGCTGTTTTCAGCGTCGTAATTGAGGTCTATCAATTCCGGATGGGCGGCCACATCGCCGTAGTTGGCTTTGGTGGAGTCAAAATCCTGAATGAGGTGATCCCAGGCGTGCCATTCCCAAACGATGGAATCCAGCTCCGGATCCACCTCGATGACCATGTCCGACCAAAGTTTTCCGTTGATGAGCGTCGACGTATCCATTCCGGCATCCAGCAGTTCTTCTATGGTGTGCGATTCCCATGCAATCATCAGGATATTGCCGTTGGGCATGGGCTGAATGTCGTGGTGCAGGCGGTGAAGGCTGTCGTTCAATTCAAAACTCCACAGCAGGTTGTTGTCCCAATCCCGGATTTCAACGATGCCTCCACCACCGCCGGCCCAGATGGGATTGCCGGCAACAGCCGCAGGTCTTTTTGTTTTTACCAGTCGCCCGTCGGGCAATATGTAAGCTGTATTTCCAGGACGAAAGCTGGCATCATCCTCCCAGACATGCACGATTTCACCACAGTTGTCCAGCAGGTACACATTGGGCTGGTTGTGCGGGTACAAAAGGTTGTAGCCGTCGAATGACTTGGAAGGCTCATAGGACAAAAGGCCCACCGTTCGCTGAGCAATCACGAGTTGTACGGCCAAAAGGATCAGCAGAGTGAGTAATTGTCTTTTCATGGGGAATTGGAAGGATTATTAGGATTATGGGGATTATGAAGGATTATGAAGGATTATGAAGGATTATGAGGGATTATGAGGGTTATGGAGGTTGTTGTCGGTTGTCAGTTCCTCAAAAAGAAAGCAGCAAAGATAGCGGGCGGGTTTACTCGTCAAAATCGAAGTGCCAGTTTTTCCAGGCATCGATTTCCCGGCGCTCTCTTTTGGTGGGCCTGCCGGCACCTTTTTCACGGCGTTCGGCCCCTGCCTTGCCGATGAACCAGTTGCTGAATTTGTTCATTTCGTCCTCCGGAGTCAGGTTTTCGTAGCATGTTTGAGCGATGGGAGCCCCTACCCTTTTCTCGATGAGTTTTACGACCCGGAATTCCAGGTTGAATCCCTCTTTTTTCACATAAACCATTTCACCGACGGCTACTTTGTCAGAGGGCTTTACAGTGTTCTCGCCAATTTTTACCCGGCCGGCTTTGCAGGCGGCGGTGGCAATGGTTCTCGATTTGAAGATCCGCACGCTCCACAGCCATTTGTCAATTCGTACTTTGTCCATTGGCTAACTTAGTTTTCAAAAACGCTGGCACTTACAGGTCTTTCGCCGGTTCCGAGGGGCAGTTCTTCCCGTTCTTCACCGCCGATGTGGATGAACCGGACTTTGACCGCATAGCGGGGGTTGAGGCTTTTGACCACAGGGGTCAGCATGGCGTCCATCAGGTCAGCGGCTCTTTGCTTGGCCTTGCTCATCACATCGCTTCGCAATGCATCGGTACGGAATTCCCTGCGGAGCAGGTCCATGTTTTTGTTGAAATCGCTCTGGTCGATTTCCCGCAGCCAGCCAATGTCCAGCTTGTCAATTCTGGGAAAAACCTCGTGGCTGAGTATTTCGGGTTCGGGCATGGTCACAATGACGAGGCCCGCTTTGTCATTCAAACTGATCTCGAACTGTTTGTCGAGTTTGAAGCCCACTTTCATGATGGAGATGGCGGTCATCTCCATTTCGGTACTCGACACATCCACCCCCATGAATTTGGTGGTCTTGCTGGCACCGATGCCTTTTCGGTCACGCACTTCCATGGTGGCCAACTCGGCGATGGCTTTTTCCACCCGCTCCTGCAGGATGCCTTTTGAACGTTCGAAATCCTGCCGCGCTGCCTTTTCTTTCAGGCGTTTGATGGTAGGAGCCAGGCCTTCCAGGAGTGCCACGCCACAGGGGGTGGTGGCGGCAGTGCCATTCACATCGATGGCTCCTTCTTCCGTCTGGATGAGCTTGGACAAGGTGTTGTTGACGACGAAACAGGTGTATTTGGAGGCCACTTCGTTGAAAACGTCCACGGCGTTGCTGTACTCGCTCTGGTACCAGGTGGCGTAAAGGGCAGAGGTGGAATCAGTCATGGCCACGTAGTCTTTGAAGATCATCTTCGCAAAATAGGGATGCTGTTCTTCGTAAAACTGCGGCAACAGCAGTTTCAGGCTGTCGCTGAGGTTCATGCGGTTGGCCACATGACTGAGCATGTTCAGGTTGAAATCGTGCACCAATTGGTAAAACTCCCTTTCGTAGCGGTAGGGATTGGCCAGGATGGGAAGGGCCGATTCGATATCCACATTTGATACAAAATCGGCCGGCACATAGGTTAGCTGCACTTTCTGCGGCTCGCTTACAAAATTCGAAGCCCCTTTGAATTGCCTGAAAACGAGGTATCCGAGAATTGCGAGGGCAGAAATCAGAATGAAAATACGGAGCCCGCCGGCCTTGCCACCGGCCCCCATGGGCGAGTTAGGTCTGTTCATGATTGTATCTTTTTTGACTGAAGCCTACCCCTGCCTTTTGAAATAGACAAAATCAGTGGCGGGTATGTCCTTCAGTCCCAACTGCCTGGCCATCGTCACCAGTTGTCCTCTGTGGTAGGTGCTGTGGTTGAGGCAGTGTTGTATCATTTCATAGGCAGGTTGGCTGAATTGTTTCCCTGCCAGGTTTTTGAATGCTATCATCTTCTCAAAGTAGGTTTCATCTTGCACAGCAACAAAAGCCTGAAAATCACGGCTGTTGTTCAGCATTTCCCTCAGCACATCATCAAAAGAACCTTCAAAAGAAGCACTCGGAAAATCCTCCGGATTAAGGCCCTGAAGGCGTTTCAGCCAGATGAGCTCTGCATCCCAAATGTGGAGGAAGGTAAGCTTTACCGAAGGGAAACTGCTGACAATTGTTTTATTTGCTGCGGCTTCGTCCAAAGAAGAGAACAGCTCAGCCAGCTTTTGGTTAGCCCAGGTGTTGTACGCCGAAAATGTTGACCATACATGGCGGTGATCCATGGTGTGAGCTGTATGAAGTTGAAATGACAAAGGTAGCTCTTCGTCAAGCACTTAATTCAATGATTTTGTAAAAAATATGCTGCATAGTCAATTGACAATCAACTGCCGTGGTAAGCTGCTGAGCCTTGAAAGCCCGGTGGTGATGGGCATTCTCAACGCCACACCGGACTCGTTTTTCGACGGAGGCAAGCATGCGGAAGTCACCGCTGCCCTTCACCGTTGCGAAGCGATGCTAAAAGAAGGCGCTGCCATAATAGACGTTGGGGGTATGTCGAGCCGGCCGGGTGCCGACATTATTGACGAAGAAGAAGAACTGAGAAGAGTGCTGCCGGTGGTGGAAGCTATCGTGCGGGAATTTCCGGATACTGTGATTTCAATTGATACCGTGAGGTCGGTGGTGGCCAGAGCCTGTGTAGAAGCTGGTGCCTCCATCGTCAACGACATCTCCGCCGGCCGGCTGGACCCTGAGATGTACCCTACGGTTGCCGGCCTGGGCGTACCCTACATCCTGATGCACATGAAAGGCACGCCGTCAGACATGCAGCTAGACCCGGAGTACGATGACGTGGTACAGGAGGTATTGGATTTTCTGATTGCCGAAACCGGAAAGCTCCGCTCGCTCGGCGTCAAAGACATCATCCTGGACCCCGGGTTTGGCTTCGGCAAAACGGTGGACCACAATTACCAGCTCCTTAAAAACCTGCAGGTGCTGAAAATGCTGGAATGCCCCATACTTGCCGGCATCTCCCGGAAATCCATGATCTGCAAGGTGCTCGAAGTGAACCCTCCCGCTGCGCTGAACGGCACCACAGCCCTGCACATGGTGGCCCTGCAGCAGGGAGCCGGCATCCTCCGGGTGCACGATGTGAAAGAAGCCGTGGAAGTGATCAAACTGTGGCAGCAGCTTGAATCCGTGTAGTTTTCGCATGAAAAAGTCCGGTAATCCTTGCCAGCTTCGTTGAAATAAAGAACTTAGCGGCCAGTGACATCCCTGCTTTCATCCGCTATGAGAGAGCCCTGCTGACACATTGCTGAGAACAAACCAAAACAATTATCATTGAAGCGGATCACCGAGAACATCGTCAAGAAAGTAGCCCTCCGTTTTTTCCGTGCCTATTACAAAAACCGGGTGCGGGACGAGCGTTTTCCCGTTGAAGCTAAATACGACCTCGAGGCTGCCGGCGGTATCATTGCCGATGGCTATTATTCCTATACACCGGCCAAAGGCAAGCGCTTCGTGGCCACCTTTGAAGCCACCGCCCTGGAAAACAAGGACGAGGTTTTGTTCAAACCTCAGTGGAAACTGATGCTGTGGGACGGTCTGGCGGTGAGCAGCATCCTGGTGCTCTTTCTGAGTGTACTCAACTACGCTTACCAATGGCAGCAACTGGCACCGGGAAACGTGCTTTCCAGAATCGGGTTATTTCTCCTCGCTACCGCAATTTCGCTCGGCGTTTTCGTACTCATTGCCAGGCAATTCGTGCGCTACCGGTACATCTACGCCATCGAGCAGTTCAAGAAGTACTACGCTGACGAGCAATGGATCGCCATTGCCGAAGATGTTTTCGATTCGCCGACCGACCCTGCTTTTGTTGAACTCAAACGCCAGTGTGTCCTCAATGGCATCGGCTTGTTGAGTGTGGATGAACAGCTGGAGGTGAAAGTGCTGATCACCCCTTCCCGACACGATTTGTTTCAGGGTAAACGCAAACCGCTCAGCTTTGCCGAAAAGGAGACGGCCGCCCAAGGAAAAAGGGCCTCGGAAGGCTGGTGGAGCGCCTTCGGGTTCCGGTTGCCCGCCAGGGCGAAGGGGAAAAAGTCCATCTATCGCTACCGCAAGAGCTTTACGGCACAAATAGCCATTTCGCTGGGAGCCCTTTTCATCGCAGCGGTGGTGCACCTGCAGGAATGGAAAAGAGCGCCGGTGCAGCGCATCTCCAAAGAAAAGTTCAGGAACGAAGTGGCCCGGTCCGAGTCGAACAAAAGGCCCGAACAGCAAAGTTACCTGGTGGATACCCTGCCGGAGAAAATACTGGCGCCGAAAGACGATTGGTTTCTGCCGCCCATCAGTGATGTTCCCTCTTCTGTTCCTTCGGAAATCGATCTGTCGAAATACCCCTGCGAGCGCTACAACAACTTCAGCTCGGCGCAGTACATCATCGAAATGGGCACCCTGGTTAGCGAAGACGATGCCCGGGACCTGGCCAGTGAATACGCCCATCGCGGTGTGGATGTGACCATCCTGCCCTGGGGCTGCTTTGGGCACCACGGGGGCTATGTGATGTTCACCGGATTCATCTACGGAAGCGCTCAAGAGGCCAAAATCATCCTCGATGATCTTCGCAAAAAACACCCCTCACTGGCCAAAGAATGGAAAGTGCGGGAGCTGGCACCAATCAGTTCCTAAATAAACCGCCCCAGGTAATCAACCAGGACCTCGAGGTGGCGGTCGGAATGGCCATCCGGTTGCAGGCACAGGTGGCTTTGGTTGTAAAAAGGCAGGCGTTCGGCCAATTTCTCTTCGATGAACCGGGTCAGCTGTTGTTCATCCATACCTTTCACCAGGGGACGTTTTTCATTTCCGAGGAGCCTTTTCACCAAAAGCTCAACAGGGGCATCGATGAACAAGGTTATTCCCTGCGTATTCATCCATTGCATGTTGTCGTAAAAACAGGGAGTGCCGCCTCCGGTGGCAATTACACAATTGTCCAGTTCAGCGGTGCTGTGGAGCGCTTCCCGCTCTTTTTCCCTGAACTTTTCTTCACCTTCTTCGTCAAAAATGGCGCTGATGGTTTTACCCGAATTCTCCTCCACCATGGCGTCGAGGTCGTAAAAGTCAAGGCCAAGTTCCCGGGCCAGGTTGCGACCCAGCCAGGATTTGCCGGAAGCCATGAAGCCGAGGAGGTAGATTTTCACAGGCGTGCAGTTGATGAATTATTTTTTTCGGAACAGTTTGGCATAAATGATATCCCAAAACAAGGCAACAAAAAACAACAAGAATCCGAAAATGAAAATATAAGTAGCCAGCTTCAATGTCGGATAGGCAGTCAGGTTGTGTAAATAACGTTCGTAGGCTGTATTGATATCAGCGGGTTGGTTGAAATAAAAAAAGTCGTCTTTGAATATTTCCACTCCTCCTACCAGCATTATAAACGCAGCCAGCAACATTGCCAGCACCATGAGTTGACGCTGGTTGAATGTCTTGCGCAAAACTCCCAATAACAAAATTCCGGCAATCGGAATCGGGAACAAATGGGGATAAAAGAACAGACTGATCAGCAGGAAAATGACCATTGCGATCATCAAAACGACCAGGACGGTGTTGTAGATTTCCTTCCATCGAGGCGTAGGCTTGTAGCTTGAGTCCATTAGCAGAGAATTTGCAGTGAGTTATAGAGCCTGTTTAAATTCCCATCACTTGGCTGCAAGCGGCCAATTTTATCCTGCACTTCGTTAAATTTTTCGCCGGATTACACGTATCCGCCTGCAAAATTTGCCTCGTTTAGAATAAAATTTGCTCACTTTCGCTCAAGCATGAAAATCTAAACAGGCTCTTAGTCGCCTGTTTAAACTGTCAATTATTGTTCCTTCCGGACTATTTGCAGTAGCTTCAGAAGCCAGGATTCCCGTAACAAGCCTTTTTTCGGGAAATCAGCAGGATGCTACTTTTGCAATCGCACAGGCCGGGCAATCACAGAAGCTTTCCGGCCGATGCCTGAAAAAGACCAATAAGGCTTACTATTGCGGTGCAGAACAAATGCACACCAAAAGAAGGTCGCTAACCATGAAATTCAGAACGCATCTCATCACTTTCGCTTTACCATTGCTGGCAATTGCACTGTTTTCAGCTTGTGCCAACGACGCAGAAAACGACAGCCTCGATACCATCAAAACCGAAGGCAAGATCAGTCAGATCATCCGCAATCCGGTGAGTGCCGACGGAACCGTGGATACGGTCAACGTGGCCAAAATGACTTTCGAAGAACCGGAGTTCAATTTTGGCGAAGTGAAAGAAGGGGATGTGGTCAGCCATGTTTTCAAATTCACCAACACGGGCAAAGTGCCGCTGCTCATCAACAACGCAAAATCAACCTGCGGCTGCACCATACCCAAATGGCCCAAAGAATTCATAGAACCCGGCCAGAGTGGTGAAATCGCCGTTGAGTTCAACACCTCCGGCAAGTCGGGTTTCCAGGAAAAACCCGTGACCATAACCGCCAACACCTATCCCTCGACGACAAGGATTTACCTGAGGGGATTTGTGAACGAGGCGAAGCAATAACAAACACGTAAAACCTGCAAAACGTACATCATGCAAACATTCATTTTTCTTCAGGGGGGCGGCGGAAATGCCGGCATGTTCAACCTCATCTTTTTCGGTCTGATCATCCTCGTTTTCTGGCTGTTCATCATCCGGCCACAGGCCAAAAGACAGCGCGAGCAGAACAACTTCCTCAGCAGCCTCGAAAAAGGCCAGACTGTGGTCACCTCCAGCGGTATCATCGGAAAGATCAATAAAATAGAAGGTGATATCGTCACCATCGAGGTTGGCTCCAAAAACTACATCCGTGTATTGAAAAGCGCTGTCAGCAAGGAAATGACTGATGCCATGAGCAAACAGGAGGAATCGGAAGCCTGATCCGAACCGACCGGCAATGAAAAGAACCTATGACAAAATCATTTTAAAACTCCGCCAGGACAACTTTGCCCTGGTGGTCTGTTTTGTTTTGTCGCTGGTTCTGTGGCTGGTCATTCAGCTTTCCAAAACCTACGAGCAACCGCAGACCGTCAAACTGGTTTACAAGGTTCCGACGGGAATGACCCTTTCACAGCCGCCACCTTCTGAGTTGGTAGCAGTGGTTGAGGCCTCCGGATGGAAACTGCTCGGTTCGGCCTTTCGCACCAGCGAATACCAGCTGGAAATCGATCTGAAGGCCTATGGCTCCAAGATCATCGAGCGGGAGGAGCTCTATCAGCGGCTATCCTCACAACTGGGCCTGCCAGTTGTCGAAACCAACAGGAATTACCTCCTGTTTTCGCTGGATTCCACCAACACCAAAACGGTTCCGGTGGTCTTCGATAACCAGATCCAACTGGCCAGGGATTTTTTCCTGGCCGGACCGGTGAGCATCACGCCCGACAGCATCATCCTGACCGGACCAAAACAGGAACTGGCTAAAGTGGATGTCATCAAAACCGTTCCGTTCACCGCAGTCAACGTCAACCGCAGTCTCCAGGCCGATGTAGCTTTGATCCCTCCTGAAAATGAAGGAGTGCAACTCAACCGGCGCTCGGTGTTCATTTCCGTGCCGGTTGAACAATTTACAGAGTTAGAGTTTAACATAGCCGTTGATGTGCCGGAAGAGCTCGGGGAGTACGTCGTTCTCCCCAAAAAGGTCAAACTCCAGTGCATCACCAAACTGAGTGCGGCACGGGAAATTTCTGAAAGTGATTTTACCGTGGCCGTGATTGAAAGTGAAATAGGAAAAGACCCCAACAGCGCCTATGTCCCTCTGAAACTGATCCGGAAGCCGGATTTCGTCAGGGGAACGAGGCTCTCGAAAAACGCCGTAGAATTATTTCTAATCAGATAGGTATCCTTACGGAATTTTCAATTCCACACGTCTTGGGTGAAAGTACGGACAGGAATTTTAAACGTATTACATCTAACAATGGTCCGTGAAAGTTTAGGCGTCTAAGCGGCAGCCTTGACGCCGAAATTTATGATTTGGCAAATATCGGGATGATTTTTTAGCGGG
>PAAY01000076.1 GCA_002698985.1 Saprospirales bacterium
CCCGCTAAAAAATCATCCCGATATTTGCCAAATCATAAATTTCGGCGTCAAGGCTGCCGCTTAGACGCCTAAACTTTCACGGACCATTGACATATTACACCGGCAGTTCTAATTTCGTTGCACGCTTAGAACAATTTGACTTGAACAGTGGATCCATGGATTGGCAGATACAAATAGACCCATATACTTCCCCGGATTTTCCTCAAAAAACCTATATCACTGCGATTACTAGCACCGAGACCGGGGACTATCTATTGGCGGGATATGGCAGCACTGTCAGCCAACCGGAAAGATTTTTTCTCGCCAGAGTGGATACGGAAGGTCAGTTAATATGGAATCGATTTGACTACGGCTTCACAGCCATTGCCTCTTTTATTACTGAAACAGAAAATGGAGGTATCTTGCTGTCAGGAATAAAGGATGAACACACATGGATGCTTCACACCGACAGCCTGGGCAATGTTGATTGTGTACCTACTATAAACTATATCAATGCTGAAATATGCGAAGGCGAAGCCTATGATTATCAGGGGCAATTATTAACCAATCCGGGTACATATACTTTTTACTACCAACCAAATACTGCATGTGATAGCATCGTTCAACTTACCTTATTGGTCAACCCAAAAGACACGATAGAATCCAATGACTATTTATGCCTGGGCGAGTATAGTTCTTTTACAGGAATACAATACCTTGAAGAAGGTATATTTATTGAAGATAGTACCTATCTTAATCAATTTGGCTGTGAAAGCAAAATTATCAATACCGTTGAGGTAGTTTCCACAATCTTCATAGAAGGATGGGCATGGGTGCCTTACGGCACGGAGTTCCTGGGCCAAATAATTTATGAATCTGGACTGTACAGCTCAGTAGATACCTCAGAGTTTGGCTGCATTACAATTGCCTCATTCGCAGTTACGGTAATCAGCAAGGCAGCTGGAGAAAAATTAGCCAAAGCCATAAACCTATCCACGGCACCCAATCCATTTTGTAACGAAATTAGGGTTAGTTTTGATCTTCCGACTAAAGCCACTGTCACAGCGGACTTTTACAACAGTCAAGGCAAAATTTTAATTTCACCGATTAAATCCCAATTACTGACTGCAGGAGAACACCACATCCAAGTTAAAACTGATGATTGGCCAGCGGGCATGTTTTTTCTTCGACTTTCAATTAATGGTGAAATAACATCGCAAAAAGTGCTGAAAATTTGCCAACAGTAATACAGGATTCAGACAATTTGGCATCCCTATACTCAAAACGAAGTGGCTATGGCCGCCAATAGCGATTCACACTGGATTTACCATGGTTGATTCAGTTTGCTTCGTCAAATTCTGAGCACAGCACTATACATTAATGCACAAACCAGGGTAAGATGCCTGTCCAATCTCAACAGGGTTGTACGAACAGATGCAAAAATGAGATCAATGCTTTAAAAACCCCGATTACAATAAATTGCCTATTCATGTTTTTTCAGAGTCAGGGTTACTGGTCATAGTTGCCACCTTTCCCCCCACCCACCAGCATTCCCCGCCAATAAAGTACCTTTGCCGACAAATTGAGACAGGATGCCCGACTCTATTAAAGTGTTTTTACTGTGGCTGTTGCCGGTGGCTTTGGGAGCCAACAATCCCATACAGGCACCCCGGCTGGCGGCCGCCATCGAATTCGATGGCAGGACCGACGACGAGGCCTGGCAGGACATTCCGGAACTGAAGCTGCAAATGCAGGTGCCCAATTTCGGCGTGGAGCCAACGGAAAAGTCGGTCGTCAAACTCGCATACGACGAACACTACCTCTACCTCTCCGGCAGGATGTTCCTGAGCAGCGATGAGCTATACAGGGCAACCACTTTCAAGCGGGACGCTTTCGACGGCACCACGGATTACTTCGGGATGGTCATCGATTCTTACAACGACAATGAAAACGGCCTGGCATTCTTCACCACGCCCACGGGCCTTCGCTGGGATGGCTCTGTGGCCAACGACGCCCAGGCTGACCCCGATATCAGCATCGACTGGAACACCTTCTGGGATGTAAAAAGCCACAAAACCGAAGATGGCTGGAGTGTGGAGATGCGCATACCGTGGTCGAGCCTGCGCTTTCAGGACCGCAACGGAGAGGTGACCATGGGCATCACCATCTGGTGGTACATCGCAGCCAAAAACGAGGTGGGCATTTTTCCACTCATCCCGCTGAACTGGGGTGGCGTCAGCATGTGGAAACCCTCACAGGCACAGCGCTTTGTGTTCAAAGGGGTTTACAGCCACAAACCGCTTTACCTCACGCCCTACGTGCTGGCCGGCTACCAGCAAAACGCCGAACTCAACGACGACGAAAGCGCCTACCTCATCGAGAGAGACCCCAAGGTGGAGCTGGGTTTCGACCTCAAATACAGCCTCACCAGCAACCTCACCCTGGACCTCACTGCCAATACGGACTTCGCACAGGTGGAGGCCGACGACCAACAGGTGAACCTGACCCGCTTCTCGCTTTTCTTTCCGGAAAAAAGGCAGTTCTTCCAGGAACGGGCCAGCATCTTTGATTTCAGCTTCGAAAACTTCAACCGACTCTTCTACAGCCGCCGCATCGGTATCAACGACGACGGCGATGCGGTCAGGATCTTCGGTGGAGCACGGCTGCAAGGCCGGGTGGGTTCCAACGACCTCGGTTTCCTCACCATGCTGACCGATGCGCCCGAAGCTGGCGGCCATTCGGAAAGTTTCAGCATCCTGCGCACCCGCAGGCAGGTTTTCAACCGGTTTTCCTATGTAGGCCTCATCGGTACCAACAGGACTGACCTGCACGGCAATTTCAACCAGAGCTACGGACTGGATGGGATATTCAGGGTCATCGGTGACGAATACCTCACTGTGAAATGGGTGCAGACTTTTGAAGACAGCCTCGACAACGAGTTGCTCTCGCTGGACCCAGCCCGGATCTTCATCCAATGGGAGCACCGCCGGTTTGATGGCTTTGCCTACAAGGCGGCTTTCTCGCGGGCTGGCAAGGATTACAATCCCGCCATGGGTTTTGAGGAGAGAGGGGATTTTCACAGCGGCAGCCTGGAACTCAGTTACGGGGTTTTACCGAAGGAAAAATCTCCGATACTGCGCTGGCGGGCATTGGTGCGCTCTCAGCTCCTGCAAAACATTACTACCGACACGGTGGAACTGGCCTTTGTGGAACCGGGCTTCGAACTGGAAACTCGCTCGGGCTGGAACCTCACCGCCGGCCTGCGCCACACCCATGAGTACATCCCTGAAGCATTCGACTTGGGTGATGCAACGATTCCCGTCGGGGAATACGACTACCTGCAACTCAACGGCTTTTTCTTTACTCCTTTCGGCGGTTTGCTGGGTGCCTTCGGTAATTTTTCCGTGGGCCAGTTTTACGATGGAAAACTCCTGTCTCTGAGCCTTTCACCACGGTACAAGGTGTCTCCGCACTTTACCCTGGAAGGATTTTACCAATACAACCGCGCAGATTTTGCGGAACGCAACAACAGTTTTCAAAGCCACATCGGCCGGCTGAAAGCGGAGTACCAGGCCAATACCAAATTTTCCGTCTCGGCTTTTCTGCAATACAACAGCCTGGACGAGCTGTTCCTGCCCAATGTGCGACTGCGCTACAACCCCAAAGAGGGCAACGATCTCTACATCGTTTTCAACGACCTGCTCAACAGCAACCGAAGCCGGGAAATTCCCCACCTGCCCCGCAGCGATTCACGGGCCATCGTGGTGAAGTACACTTATACGTTTACGATGTGAATTTACCCTTCGGGAAATGTTGAATTGTTGATGTGTTGAAATTGTTGATATCAGACCTTATGAGGTATCAAAAACCTCATAAGGTCTTTATTTGCCAGCAACCTAAAGGTCGCTGCAATTGCACGGCCTGAAGGCCACTTACCACTCGAACTTGCACGGCCTGAAGACCACTGGCCGCTCGCACTGGCACGGCCTGAAGGCCATGCTACTTGCACAGCCTGAAGGCTGTGCTACGTTGCGGAGCGAGGCAAGAGCTGCTTAGCAGCAGCCACCACCGTCGTAAAACCAGGTAGATTCCGAGATGTAAATGTCGTTGCGGCCGAGGGCCGTGAGTGCAGTTGCTGTTTTGTCGCAAACGGCAGCTGGTTGATTGTAGAGCAGAATGTGGCCGTTTTCGTCGTCAAAAAACTCTTCGTTGCCAAAGTAAATAGCCGTTTTTCCGGTGAACACACAGGGTCCGTCGGCGGGCATGGGGTCTTTGATGGCGCATACCTCCACGCTTTCGATGACGATGATGTGATCGGTTCCGTAATGGTTGGGGTCGAGCAGGCGGTAGGGGCGTTTGGCTCGGATCTCGATGGTTCCGAAGCCCACGCTGGTCAGCATGTCCACATAAGCTTTCAAGGGGATGGCGCCGGTAAGGCAAAGGGCCCGCAGGCGCTCGTCGTCCTTTAGGTGATCGGGAATTTCCTCTTCGCAAACGGGATCCGACAAGACCAGCTTGCCGTGGGGTTTCAGCACCCGGTGCATTTCCCGGAGGGCCTTTTGAAGATCATCCATTTTGAAAATGTTGAACAGGCAGTTTTGCGCAGCGACATCGATACTGTTGTCCTCGATGGGCAATGACAGTGCATCCCCTTTGCGCAAATCGACAAACTCGCTTTTGAACCAGGGGTTGAGCTTTTCCGCTTCGGCAAAATTTTCCCGGCTTGCCTGCAGCATTTCATCCACCACATCCACACCGATGACACCGCCGGGCTGCCGGCTGAAATAGGCAAACTGGAGCAGTTCCATACCACCACCCACGCCCACATAGAGCACTTTGGGATCGTTGACGAGGTCGCGAGGATGCACGGTGCTGCCGCAGCCGTAGTTCATCTCCAGCATCTTCTTCGGAATTTTCAGCCCCGGCAACTGCCAGATGGGAGTGGTGGTGCAGCAAAGCCCAACGTCGGGTTCCAGTGCTGCCTTCTTGTAAACATCGATGGTGGTATTCAGGTAAGTCATTGAAAATGTGTTTGAGGGTTTGGTTGGTTGGTTGAGAGGAGTTTAGAGGGGTTTATGGCTCAGCTTCATTCAAATTTGGTTACTTCTTCAAGTCCTGCAAAAAACTCGCAGGTGGAAACCAAGGTGCGCCATTGCGGCGACAGCCGCTAAGTAAGCATGTATTCTATGAAAAGTTGAAATTCTACCGGCCACGCTTTTTGAATTATCTTCGCAGCGACATTGTCTCAATCACTTGCCCGATCAGCCCGAACTTTTTAACCTCATGTACTTCAGAATTTCCCTGTTAGCATTGCTCGCCTCGCTGGTTCTTTCCTGCAGCAACCACGCTTCCGAGGACCCGACAGCCATCATGCCGGCCAATGGCAATAGCGGCACCGCAAAACCGGACAGCTCAAAAACTGCCCCCAGCCTTGACAGCCTTCTGACTAAATACGACCCACCTGACAGGGTGCTGTGGCAAAAACCGGAACTGGTCATTCAGAAGATGGGCGACCTGGAAAACAAGGTGGTGGCTGACATTGGCGCAGGCTCCGGCTTTTTCTCGCGCCGCCTGGCGCAACACGCCAAAAAGGTCATCGCCGTGGAAGTGGACCCCCGCTTCATTCATTTCATGGACAGCATCAAGCTGGTGGAACTTGCTCCGGAATACCAAAAGCGCTTTGAAACCCGCCTGGCCACTTACGACAACTCCAAACTGAAACCCGGAGAGGCGGACATCATCCTGGTGGTGAACACCTACATCTATTTTCAGAACAGGGTGCAATACCTGCGGCACCTGCTGGAGGTGCTGCCCGATGACGGCCAACTCGTCATTGTGGATTTCAAAAAGAAGCGCCTGCCCATCAGCTACCCGCCGCAGGACATCCGGCTGGAATTGTGGAGGGTGGAAAAAGAACTGCAACAGGCAGGTTTTAACAACATCGTTTCCGACGACTGCTCGCTGGACTACCAGTACATCGTCACGGCCCGCAAAGGCCGGCAGGTGCAGTAGTCGCTAAAAATCATCCACTTTGCGGTAGGCATCTATCACCGCCATTTCGCCTTCTTTACCGGGCAATGAATTTCCGTGCTCCATGCCGAGGATTCCCTCATAACCTTTTGACGCAATGTGTCTGAATACGTTCAGGTAATTGATCTCCCCTGTCCCGGGTTCTTTCCGGCCGGGGTTGTCGCCAATTTGGAAATAGGCGATCTCCTCCCAGGCCTGGTCGATGTTGGGGATGAGGTTGCCCTCCTGAATCTGCTGGTGGTAGATGTCGAAAAGAATTTTACACGAAGGGCTGCCCACCGCTTTGCAGATCTGGTATGCCTGTGCCGCCTTCGTCAAGAACAATCCGGGGTGGTTCCGGAAATTGAGCGGCTCCAGTACCATGACCAGGCCGTGTGGTTCCAGAATGCCGGCCGCCCGCTTCAACGACTCCACGACGTTTGCAGTTTGGTAACCCATGTCCTGCCGGAGGTCCACATGTCCGGGCACCACCGTCATCCATTTGGCGTTCACTCGCTTCGCAATCTCCACACTGCTCCGGATGTCATTCAGGAACTCCTCCCGTTTGTCAGGATTGCCGCTGGCCAGGTTGGGTTCCTGCCAGTAAATCTTGTGTGCCACAAACACCCCCATTTCAATGCCCAGGCGTCCCATGGTCCGGGCCATTTTTTCCTGCAAGCTCACTTCCCGGTCTTTCATGCCATTGTCTTCAAAAGCCCGGAAGCCCTGCTCAGCCATGAACTCCAACTGAGCGATGGGGTCTTTGCCTGCACTGTTTTCAAACATGCCCAGGTGCGGAGCGTATTTCAGTTTGAAGGGTTGGCCTTTCTTCACTTCGCCCTGTCGGGCAATGGCGGGAGAGGCAGCGAAAGCAGTGGCCGCCAGCAGGCCGTTTCTGACAAATGTTCTTCTTTTCATCTCAATGGGCGGTTTGGTTATTCTCTAAACGAGGTGGCTTCCGTTGCAAAGGATATGGAATTTTCCAAACCACTTCGCAATGAGCATACACAGTGATGGCGGAAGGTATAAAACTTTGCAAACAAAGGTGGCGGAGCTATATTTGCAGACCCGCAAGGGAAAAGGAGAGATGCCGGAGTGGTCGAACGGGGCGGTCTCGAAAATCGCTGTTCCGGGTAACCGGAACCGGGGGTTCGAATCCCTCTCTCTCCGCCAAAAAGCAGTGCCTCTGGGCGCTGCTTTTTGTATTTGAGAAAGGCACCCAGCCATCCGGCATTTTGAGGGGAAGATTAGAAATAAAAAAAGCCCTCCGTAATGGAAGGCTTTGGTGGGTGATGAAGGATTTGAACCTCCGACCCCCTGCTTGTAAGGCAGGTGCTCTGAACCAACTGAGCTAATCACCCGTTTTGTTTGTTTTGAAGCTTTCTTCAAAAGCGGGTGCAAATATATAGGGTCAGCTCAATTGCGACAACTTTGGGTAAAAAAAATTTAAAAAAGTCCTCAAACATGGCTTCAGCCGAAGTCCGCTACCTTTACCCTTCCAGATCCAACACCTCCCTGCAGCTATGAACCGAGTCAAAAAAATTGCAAAATGGGCCTTTGTGCTGGTTCTCAGCCTCAGCATTCTATTGTTTGCGGCTGGGCTTCTTTTCGAAGAGCAGATCGTCAAGCAATTGCTATCCCAGTTGAATGAGGAGCTTACCCAGCCCATCGAGGTCGAGCAGGCTTCACTGTCACTTCTCAAAGACTTCCCAAATGCCAGTGTTTCGCTGCGCAATGTCCGGCTGAAGGACTACAGGGATTCCACTTTGTTGAATGCAGGCACTATTCAATTCAGCTTTGGACTTCCGGGCCTCATCAACAACGATGTAGTTTTTGACCGGATCCTTATAGACCAGGGGGAGCTCCACCTGGCAATTGACAAAAACGGCCAGCCGAACTATCAAATCCTGAAAACCGCCCCCTCCGGTGATGCAGGTTCATCGTCCATTTTCTTGCAGGAAGCACTGCTGACCAACCTGCTGATCACCTACACCAACCAGCAACTGTCTCAACACTTTTCTCAAAAAGTCAGACAGGCTGAATTTTCGGGCTCATTCGCTGAAAGTGCCTTTGCCCTCCGCACTACGGCGGACTGTTATTCAGACTCCATCCGCCTCGACGAGCGCACTTTTCTCAAAAAAATGGATTGGGGTTACGAAGCGGAATTGTACGTGGACAAAGTCAATAAAAAGCTGGAACTGAACAAGGTGCAACTGAACATAAAAGACAGCCGCTTCAATGCTTTGGGCATGGTTCAAACCAATGAAGAAGGGCAATATTATGACCTCAGTTTCTCCGGCAATAATTTCGACCTGGGCACCCTGCTGGCGGCAACTTCCGACGCCGCACCCTTTGATTTCAGCGACCTGTTTTGCGAAGGAAAACTCCAACTGGACGCTGCCATTAAGGGACAATATTCGAATAATAAATTTCCGGAAATAAACGGCACCATGGTGCTCAATCAGGGTGAGCTGGACCACCCGCGGTTGTACCATCCAATCAAAAACGCCACACTGACAGCAAGCTTCACCAATTCTGCCGTAAACGCCACCGGACCAACGGTTTTTGAAATAAGCAAGCTCAAAGGATATGTAGATAAAATGCCGGTGGAAATATTTTTCAGACTGGAAAATTTCGAAAACCCCTACCTCGACTTCATTGCCGACGGTGAGCTGCCATTGGCCGTTGTGAATCACCTGCTGCCCGACCCGCCCCTCACCGATGCGGATGGTTCGCTCATTTTCAGAACACTCAAATTCAGCGGCCTCGCTTCGCAAATAACCAATCCGAAAAGCTGGGGAAATGTGGTGATGAAAGGTGAGCTGGCATGCAAAGACCTGGCGTTTGAATACAAAGACAAAGCATTTGAGCTGCCCACTGGCTATTTCAAATTTGACGACGCCCAAGCCGACCTTCAGTCATTGAACATCAAGATTGATGACAGCGACATACTGCTTTCCGGAACCGCCAGAAACCTCCTACCGGTGGTGTTTGCCAGTCTGGCAGGTGCCCCGCAAAATACCAATGCCATCGATTTCAATGTTTCAATTGAAAGCGAAAACCTGGACGTCAAAAATGTACTCAGCACCATTTTGTCGGAGCCTGATGCAACTGAACAAGAGCATGCATCGCCCAATGCTGTCGGTGCAAGAAAAATTGAAAATCTGGGGCATCTCCTGAACGGAAACATCACCGCCCAGCTTCAAAAATTCAGCTATGGTAAAATAAAAGGCGAGGATTTTACCGGATCACTGGAACTGTCAGATAATGTGTTGAAAATACATGGCAAGGCTGTGGCCATGGAAGGCCGGTGCGAAGTGGAGTCCACCATTAAATTGCAGAATGAACCGGCCATTTCAGCAAAAATTCTCTTCGAAAATATCAACCTAAAAGAGCTGTTTGAGCAGGGGAACAACCTTGGGCAGGAATTTGTCAGATCAGAACACGTGGACGGGACCCTCAATGGAGGAGCCCTTGTGTACGGCAACTGGGACAGCCTGCTCCGCTTCGATGACAGCAAGCTCCACATCCTTGCCGGAGTCAAAATTGATGATGGTTACCTCAGGAATTTTGATCTGCTGGAATCATTTTCAGATTATGTCGAAATCGATGATTTGAGAAACGTAAAATTTGCCACGCTCCACAACTGGCTGGAATACAAAAACAACACCTTTGTTCTTCCGGCCATGTTTGTGCAAAACAATGCGATGAACCTGACGGTATGCGGCACTCAAACTTACGATGGGATAATCGACTACAACTTCAAGATCAACGGAAGCCAGGTATTGCAGAAAAAACTGTCGGCCAGGAAATTTAAAGGCAAGCTTATTCCCGCAAAAAAGGATGGTTTTTTCAACCTATACATCCATCTTACCGGCACTGTTGACGATTTTGACTACAGCCTGTCGAAAGGCACTGTAAAATCTGCGCTCAGCAAAAGCGAAACTGACAGGAAGAGGATAAGGCGGATTATCTTCGATGCATTTGGACAGAGAGCTTATTTATTCGCAAGTGGCAATGAATTGGCCGATTTTGGATTGGACGAGGAATTCTCCGACAATGATGAAACAGAGTACATTGAAGGCTTCTAATTTGCAGAGGCTTTACAAGGCCGGATCAGACAACTTACCAGACAGCAAACGAATGGATTCAACGACTCATCGGGTTTCAACTTCAGGTTATTTCAAGCTCTTCCGTTTTGGAATTATTACAGTTTTATTCGCTGTACTCGGTACTTGCCCGTTTGTAGCTTCTGCCCAGGCCCCTGTCAGTTTCAAAGCCAGGGCTTCATCCACCACTGTCAGCATTGATGAGAATTTTCAGATTTTCTATATCCTCGAAAACGCCAGCGCTGAGGATTTCGAGCCCCCCTCTTTTAAAAACTTTGAAGTCCTTTCTGGTCCGAACTACTCATCCAATGTCCAATTCTCCAACGGGAAGGTGTTCAAAAGGGAGGAATACAGCTTTATTCTAAAGCCCGGCAAAACAGGAACATTCAGAATCGGCCCGGCAACGATTACAACAGGAAACAAGAAACTCAAATCCAACGATCTAACGATTAAAGTGGTAAACGAGCTCCCAAAAAAAGAAGCTGAAGGGGAAGAATTATTTGTCAAAATTGAATTATCAACTGACAGTGTGTTTCTGGGTCAGCAACTGCTCCTGAACTACAAAGTTTACACGAAAGTCAATGTTGAAAGATATTCCTTTGAAAAAGAGCCTGCATATGATGGCTTTTATGCCGAAGAACTGGACCGGTTCTTCTCTCCCACAACCACAGAAATTATCAATGATGAAAGCTATACAACCAAAATAATACGCCGTCTGGCCCTGTTTCCCTTGAAAACCGGCACCCATGAAATTGAAGCGGCAGAACTGAATTTTATTGTTTCTGAAAACAGGGGGTTCTTGTTTAGAAGAAACGTCAAAAATATCAAAAAGAGAACCCAAGCCGTCACGGTGACTGTCCTGCCCCTTCCCGATGGGGCACCACCTACTTTTTCAGGTGCTGTTGGCAATTTTTCTTTTGAGGCCAGGCTCCAGTCAAACCAACTAAGTGTGGGTGAAGGCACCTCACTCATCTATCTCATCACTGGAAACGGAGATCCCAAAAGGGTGCAGCCTCCTGTCATTCCATCCAATGATACATTTGAATTTTACAAGCCGACTATCATCAACGAGAAAATAGACAGCAGAAGCAATGGCGAGTTTTTACAGCAAATCCAGGTTGAATATTATCTGATTCCCAAATTGGCCGGCAATTTCACCTTGCAACCCCAATTCAGCTATTTTGATCCTGATTCAAGAAAATATATCACCCTGGAGACTGAACCGTTGAAAGCGTCGGTACTGGAGTCCTCTAAACCAATTTCAGCAAACAGAGAAAACGCAGAAGAAGAAGTATCCATCAGGCCTCCAAAGAAAATAACCAGCTTGAAAAGAAAGGAAGATTCTTTTTTTAATTCGCTGGCCTTCTGGACTTTACTCTGCCTGCCTGTATTGTTTCTCCTGGCTGTCCGCCTTAAGGATTCACTCAAAAGCACCTACGCCGGCAGATCCAGCTTAAAAAAGGAGAACCTCCAGGATTTACTGAATATTATCAACAATGCCACGCACTCATCGGAAACAGATCTAAACTCCGCATTCTCTTCCATCAATGAGGCCTTCCGAAGGTTTCTCATCTGGAAATTCTCCTTGCCCCCTGGTTTTTCAAAGGTGGAACTGCAATCGGCACTAAAACGACAAGCTGTGGATGACGAGCTGTCAGCTCAATTGATATCTCTGATGGAAAAAATTGAATATGGAGTGTATTCTCCGGTTAAATCCAGAGAGCAAATGTTGGATATAGCCACAGAAACCAGCAGGGTGATGCAGGCTCTCAGTCAGTTATAATTATTCGCAATCATTTAAAATGAAAAAGTCTCTTCACACTGTTTTTTGGATCTTATGTGCTTCCCACCTGTTGGGAATTGTTTCTGCAATTCCATTGCTCACCAACTTTACCAAACCGCTTTTGATGCCAACGCTTGCATTGTGGTTCTGGCTGAGCAATACTGAACAAAGTGGAAGGATAAAAAAGCTTTTTTTGTTGGGACTCGTCTATTCCACTGCAGGTGATGTTTTTCTGATATTTCCGGGCCCTTCTTCATTTCTGCTGGGACTCTCCAGTTTTTTGATTGCCCATTTGTTTTACGTAGTCACTTTCTACCACCTGCCAAATTTCAAGCAGGGGCTGGTCTTTAAGAAACCGCTGATTACAGCACCTGTATTATTGTTTCTTGGTTTGTTTCTGACCATTGTATTCCCGAATGTCCCAAACACCCTTCGCATTCCTGTATTGATATACAGCCTGGTCATTGCCCTGATGGTGATTTCAGCAATTAACACTTTCAACAGGACTACTTCAGGTGCAGCGGGAACCATCTTAGCCGGAGCCATATTGTTTTTGCTCTCTGACAGCATTCTTGCCTGTGAGAAATTCGAAGTCTTTTCCCTTGACCAAGCGGTAATATTGCGCTTGTCGGTCATGATAACCTATCTCACAGGGCAATATTTCCTGGCCAGGGGAATGCTTAAAGCCCTGGCCTACAGCACTTCAAAATAATCCAAGTCAGCAGAAAAAATATACTCAAAACGAAGTGGTTTGGGCGGCGAAGCTGCCCAAACTCCCAATCCCAACTGAAGTTTATAGCTGGAATTTCACCAAACTACTTCGCCTTGGGTATAGAAGATGAGCCTGTTCTTAGGTCTTCAAGCCTTTACACCGTTCCCCTGTTTCTCATTCTCCAGATCGATATTATCATCCGAATTGGCATCAGTACTGTCGCAATGAGGCTTCCCACACCAAAAAAGATAATCTCACTCTCTATGTAATTCATCATGGCGTATTGTTCGTTGATGCGCATGTGGCCAAACACCGTTTCGAGGTTGCCATCATCAATATATAGCTGCACGAACTGGAATTGCGTGTACAAATAAATCAACAGAGGTATGCACAGAAAAACCACTAGAACCTTCGCCCACAGGGAATAACCAAGAAAGGTATATTTCAGTAAAAACAAGTGCCGGGTCAGTGTGATGAATATCAGAATGAAATAAAGGTTGATCATCCCCAATTCAGAAAATCCATTCCCATGGTGATAAGGGAGGTACAGAAAAGCCAATATTACAAGCGCAGTAATAATCCACCATAAGAGTTCTATCAGCAAAAACGATTTTGTTCTTTGTTGCATGACACACGAAGTTTACCGGTAGAGGAGGGATAAAATTACAAAAGCCCGTCGAGCAGCTAGCTCAACGGGCTTTTTGAAAAAAAGGTTGGCAGTGACCTACTCTCCCACCCATCATGGGCAGTACCATC
>PAAY01000077.1 GCA_002698985.1 Saprospirales bacterium
TGCAAGCGGCCAATTTTATCCTGCACTTCGTTAAATTTTTCGCCGGATTACCCGTATCCGCCTGCAAAATTTGCCTCGTTCAGAATAAAATTTTCTCGCTTTCGCTCAAGCATGAAAATCTAAACAGGCTCTAAAGCTTGATCACCTGGCGGCCCAAACCTCTACTTTTCAGGCCTATTTTCCTATTTCTTCAATATCAGGCGCTTTCCAGTTGGTGAATCCCACGGGCACATCAGTGGCTTTTTTGATGGCCTTGATGCTGCGGTTCTTGTCCCAAACCAGGGCAAAGGTCATCAGCAGGCTGGTGGTGATGATGATGAAGAGCAGGATGCCCGGGTCAAAGAGATCGGTTTCCAGCTGTTTCGGAATGTTGTAGAACAGCAGGATGGTTATCAATCCTCTGGGAGCGATGAAAAGCTGCGGCAGGATGTCTTTGCCAAGGATGGGCCGCAGCAGGGCATAGCGCACGGCGTAAATTGAGACGACGATGGCACCGCTGATTAAAGCGACCTTCAGGCTGAGCAGTGAACTGAGGGTAATGGTTATTCCGAATATTACGAAGAAAAAAGTCCTCACGACAAAAGCGGTTTCGACGGTGATTTCGTGCAGGCCTTCATAAACGCTGTTGGCTTTTTCAAGGTGGAGCCATTTGCTGAGCCTTCCTTTAAAGAATAATTCCAGGTTGGCGATGACCAGTCCGAAAACCAGGATTATCAGCAGCGCTGAAAGGTGCATTTGCTTGCTGACTGCGTACAATAGGAGCAGCACTGAGATCAGCAAAAAGAGTTTTGCCTGGCTTTTGATATTCTGAAAAATAAAGACGATCAAATAGGAAGCTATAAATGCTATTGCAATGGTCAGGAAAAGGGTGATCAGAAAGCCACCGAAACCGTTGCTTTCCGCTCCGTTTTCCACTTTCGCAGCCAGGTAGTAAAACAGCATGATGCCGAGGATGTCGCTGAAGGTGCTTTCGTAAATGTGAAATTCTTTTTTCTTCAGTGAAAGTCCCGACACACTTGGGATGATAATGGCGCTCGAGAGGATCGAGAGGGGAGTTGCGTACATCCAGGCTTGCAGGCTGCTCATTTCAGGAATAAAATATTGGAGAATGGCTGCCGCCACCCAGGCGGACAACAGCAGTCCGGCCAGGGCAATGAATAGCGCCGTGGCGATCGGAATCATTTTTTCCGGCTTCAGTTCCAGTTCCAGGGCTGCCTCCAGCACGATCATGATCAGACCCACAATGCCCAGCACTTCCAATATCGGCAGGAAATTCAGGTTGCTGATCCCTGCAGAATCCATCCCTATTTTCAATACAATGCCAAGAACAATCAGCATCAGCACCGAAGGCACGTTGGTCTTTCTCGATATTTCATTGAAAAGAAAAGAAAGAATGATGATAATCGAGGCAGCTATAATGAGGTTGTAAGAATTCAGTATTTCCATTTGAATTGTTGTTAAGCTCGTTTTGCGTTGTACCCCGATTCTTTCAGTGTTTCGAGGAGTTCCGGAAGGTTGTCGGGGAAGTACAGGTGGCAATGCACCATGCTGTAGGTTTCATTGGATTCGATTTTACAGCTGAAATTGGTGTCGATGTACGGCGACTCGGCCAGCAGGTCTTTCAGGCTGTCGGCAGGTTTTTTTTCTTCGTCATTTTCGACGATCAGTTTACAGGAAAAGCTTCCCGGATCATCAGGGATGATGGTGTATCCTTTGTTGAGCAGGTTGGAATAGGAAATGTGGTTGATCCCGGAATTGCTCAGCACCTGAATGCCCAGGTGTCCGCAGCGGGTGATGGTTCCGCTGATGTCGTTGTAGCTGATTTTTTTTTCGGGAGTGATGGTTCCATCCAATAGTACCAGGCGGCCGCTCAGGTAGTTTTTCAGGTGCAAAAAGCTGAATAGCAAAACCAGTCCCATGATAACCCCGTGCAGCAGCGGGTTGATGAATACTAAAACGCTGAGTGCTATGATGAACGCAAGCGGCTGGAAAACGGTCAAAAATTTATGCAGTAAGGTCAGTGCAATATTTTTGAATTCGGAAAACATGGGGATTTTTTCCAGGCCCTTTTTCAACAGTTTGAAAAACCAATAGGCTACGATGAGTAGCACTATCAGTTTGGTAAACTGCTCCCAGGTGAAAATATGCGTCAGGTTTTCGTCCATTATTTTACGATGTATTTTATCAGGTTATTAGCGTGCAATATCCTTCCCAGGTCGTTGACCATCAATTCGTTGGGTTCCAGCATGCCCTTTTGGTTGCGCACCAGCACGCCCAGGTGCGCCAACCTTCTGACCACAGGAGAGTAACGGGTGGAAAACGCCGGCCCAAACCGCTTGCGCAATTGATATTCGGTGGTGGCTTTGCTTTTGAATATGCTGGCCAGAAGCAGGCCGTTGTCATGGTCCAGAAAATCTGGTAAGCCCCAGCGGTATGGACAGACGAATTGCACTTCGTCCTTTTTTTCTTTGGCAATGGCAGAGGCCCATAGGTTCAGGGCGTCCCCGATATTGCCCTTTGATTGCAGGTAAATGCGCCTGATGAACCTTTTCATGGTCTCGTCGCTGATGGGTTTACCTTTGGTGTCAACCAGGTCCATGTGTGTGGCATCATGCCGGATGATGATGGCATTCATCACCTCTGTGAGCGGCATTTTATCCAGGTTGATTTCTGCCTGAAAAGCAGCTGTGAATGGCATTAATTTCTCGAGGTGGTTGCGCGCAGCATTGTTGATGGCCACCATGTAAAAGGCCGCATTGCTGTAGTTGTCGATGTGGTGAAGCAAAGACCTGACGTTTTTTAGCCATGAATGCTGCCGGTTGGCCCACAATTCGATGTCGTCAATCCAGATGAGCGGCCGCTCCGTGATGGTATTCTTTCTGATAAATTCCAGCGCCTCACCCAGGTTGTAAGTGGTGGTGAAAGACCTGCCATCGATGGAAATTTCCGTATTTGGAGCAAGGCGGATGGCATTGTCCTGGAAATGACGGAGGAAAGTTAATTCGCCAAGCAGGGTTTTTCCGCTGAGCCTTTTCCCTGAAAGCAGCAGGGCTCCTCTGTAACCCTCTCGCCAGTTTTGTATTAAATTCTCAATTCTCCTGATTTCTCTTTCCCTTCCGGCAATGAATGATTCGCCGACAAAACCCCTGGTCAGAAATATAGAAGTGTAATGGGAGTTGTCAGTGGAAATGCTTCTGGCTTTCAGGTAGCGCACCACCATTTCTGATAGGCTGAGGTCTTCTGCCTCTCTGAGGATGGTTATTTTTCGTTGAATATTGTTAATCCGCTTTTTTCCCCATTTTACAATGGCGCCCAGCCATTTATTTTTTTCAACAGCTGCTTTCTGAAGCGAGAACTGAAAGGGCACCTCCAGGAAGTCATCGGAATTTTTGAAAATATTGGCGATGATGAACTCTTTGGCAAACCTGCTTTTTGCCAGGTTCTCCAGGTCGCTTGTCGCATTTTCCGCATCGTCTATATTTTCTGCTGCCCGGTCCAGTACAGCAATGATCTTTTTTCGTTCAACCTGGATATAGGCTTCAGAAGTGGGATCACCCGCCAGAACCTGTGCCTGGTTTTGGATATTTGAGATGGCCAGGTTAAGCCTTTGGGTGGTTGTGTCGAGCGATTCCCATACTTCATAAATGAGCGGAAACACCTGGTATTCAAGCCATTCCTTCGTTCTTCTTCGCAGGTTCAGCTCGTGCTTTTGCAGCAATCCACCGTTTTTACCGATGATGAGTTCAGGTGTTTTGGGCAATTTTTCAACGATGCTCTCGAGGTGGTTGATGATGAAGTTGAGTTGGGCAATCGGTGTGAACTCTTTTTTGAGCGATTCGAGTTGCTCGGCCATCCGGGCAAAGTTCTCCACGGATTTTGCCTGGCAGTTTTCGTCCACGATGTTCCGGGCCTTTTCATTGAGGGATTTGATGGCCTGGTACTGAAGGAGCGCATTTTTGAAATTGTCGAGGCTGCTCGTTTTTATATTGGCGTAAATGCGCTGAGCTTTTCGCAGAACTTCAAAATTGCCTTTTATCGCTTCAACCTGTGCAATGATGGTCTGAAACTGTTGGCTGTAGGTTGGCCAGGGGTTGAGTTGATGCTGCCATTCTTCACGCTTTTTCTCAAATGAAAGGTCGGATTGATTGAACAATTTTGCGCTTGCTTCCGAAAAATTGTTTTTCGCTTTGCGCATCGATTCATCCGATAGGTTGAGAAAGGCCTCAAACTGCTCTTTGCTCACCTGTTTGTCTTCGTAAAAAACGATGGCTTTTGAAAGTTCAAAGCATTGATCTCTGAGAAAAAGTGAAAAGCCTTTGAGTATTTCCGGCCATTCGTAGGTGCTGATCAGGCAGGTTTTCGAAGGGGGCGTCTCCTGCTGCAGAAGTTGGTAGGCAGCCTGTCCCAGTGCTGTGGCTCCCTCGATGAATTGCGAAGTGAAGCTGACGAGGTTGGCAAATCTTTCTGCGGGCTTTTTCGCAGCGTTTATTGCTTCGATGTCCAGACCTGAAAGCAGTCTGTTCAAGCTTTCCAAGTCCACAGATTGAAGTTGATCTGTCAGTTCCAGTTGCCTCGTTGGTTCCATGTTCGTTTGATCTTTTGCCTGAGACCTTCGGCTTGCCGGCAGGTCACCTTGTGTTTTTTCAGGCGCTGACAAAAATAGGTGCTGGATGTGATATGACATGCTACCGGCCAGCTTTACCGAAGGAGCTCTGCCATTTTTACGTAAAAGAAGAGGTCTGGGATGCGTTTGCGGAATGGTGGGGTGGTGGAAGGCTTACCTTTGCCCAAAATTTGAAAACCATGTTCAGAAGACCACGAAGAAACAGGGTCAGTGCGGCTGTTAGAGCCATGACCACCGAAATCCACCTGAATGCCCAGCATTTGGTTCAACCCATTTTTTTAGTTGATGGGCAGGGAATCAAAAACGAAGTTCCTTCACTACCGGGTTCTTTCCGCCTTTCGCTGGACAATGTTCTGAAGGAGGTAGAGGAATGCCTGACATTGGGCATTCAATCCTTCATCATGTTTCCAGCTGTAGCTGATGAGTTGAAAGACAAAACCGGCACTTACGGATACAGGCCCGATAACTTTTACCTGAAAGCCGCCACAGAAATCAAAAAGCGCTTTCCTGAAGCCTGCCTCATCAGTGATGTAGCGCTGGATCCTTACAGCAGTGATGGGCACGACGGTATCGTTCGGGGAGGTAAAATCCTGAACGATGAAACACTGGAAGTGCTGGCAAAAATGAGCGTGGCTCAAGCCGAAGCGGGATTTGACATTCTCGGGCCTTCAGACATGATGGACGGCAGGGTAGGGGCCATGCGCCTGGCGCTGGATGAGGCTGGATTTACAGATACAGCCATCATGTCCTACACAGCGAAGTACGCCAGTGCTTTTTACGGCCCCTTCCGCGATGCATTGGACAGCGCTCCAAAAGCTGATGCCGACATCCCGGCTGATAAAAAGACCTACCAGATGAACCCGGCCAACAAGCGGGAGGCACTCATCGAAGCTGAATTGGACACGGTAGAAGGTGCCGATTACCTGATGGTGAAACCTGCATTGAACTACCTGGACGTGATTCACCTGCTCAGGGAAAACTCAGAACTGCCCATTGCTGCTTACCACGTCAGTGGTGAATGTGCCATGCTGCTGGCTGCCTGCAGAAACGGCTGGCTGGATTATGACAAGGCCATGCCAGAAACGCTTTTGTCAATCCGCCGCGCCGGAACGGATGTGATCATCACCTATTTTGCGAAGGATTTTGCCAGGAAATTTCCTGCAGGAATTTAGATTGGAGTAGGGAGTAGGGAGTAGGGAGTAGGGGATGCTAGCTCTTTCATCCCTCAACCCTCAACCCTCATCCCTCATCCCTCATCCCTCATCCCTCATCCCTGAGTAAGTATTTGGCGGAGTAGACTGCCTGGAAATCCTCAGTTCTTCAGTTCTTCAGTTCTTCAAATCCTCATAAAAAAGCCCCTGGACCGATGAAGGGATTCGGTACCAGGGGCTTTTGCTAATTAAACTGTTTTTCTCAGCCAGCGAAGATGCAGAAGTACACACCTAGGGCACCAACTGCGATCATCAGGAGAGAAGCCAGTGTTTCAAGCGATTTGCTCTTTGTAGCAATCTCTGCGTTGCCATTGAATGGCATGGTGTGGGGAGTAGTCTTGCTGATCATACGTTCATGGGTTAGATAAAGTAAGTAAATGGGATTACAAGCTGCTTCGATGTCAATACCGGTCAGTGCTGAAGTACGTCTCTTCAGCCTGGCACTTAAAGTGCTGTGGCTAATTAATGCCCGGCCCTGTTGAGGAACGGAATCAAAAAGCCTCCTGTAGAGCAATGTCAATTGCCCACGGTTTTTGTTTTAGGTAGTTTTCGGAATGCGTCTTGAGAGCCTAAAAAGGTGAGTTGTTCTGTGTTTCTGTTCTGACTGTACCGGTGTAGGGGGTTAAGACAAAAGAATGTCTTTTGGTGCGGTCAATAATCGCCTTGGATATTCAGAAAACAGCCGCCCGGATGAGCGGGTAGATAAGACAGTTTTTTCAGAAAGGGATAATTCATGGGTTCCCTCAGGTGTTCTCAGTTCCATCGTCTGCGTGTTTCAAAAGTGTGATCAAACGTCAGTCAATTCTCCACAGGACCAGGTCCTGTTCAGTAGTGTCCAATTCTCCTAGAGTTGTCTTTTTGTCAATCAGCTGCACAAAGGTAATCAAATGTATGTGAAAAAATCAAATGTTTAAAGAAAAAATTTTCACTTCCTTGAGTTGCCAGCCTTTGCAAAAGACAATTAGTGATACGGGTGAACAAAATGGGTGTTTCAACACATTATGATTTTTTGTTAATTTTCTTTTACCCCTTCAGGTGGGAAAAATAATTGCAAAATCTCGATTTGAATTGCAGAAGCTTGGAAGGGAGGCATTATCTTTGGCCTGTCTTTGCAAGACTTACACACAATCCCGCCAACCGATTACCACAGGACATCTATGTAGCATTGCCATGCTCATTGCCTTCGGGCAATGCAAGAGAACCGACTCCAATTAACAAATTGTAATCTCAGGAAATGACGAATCTTACAATCCCAGCCTCAACGAGGTATGTCCAAAACTTGATGCTCATCTTGATTGGCCTTTTCTCGGTCAATCTGCCGGCACAAACCACTTGTGATCCGGCTGCAGAATTCAGCTACGATGCTTCGGCCTATTGTCAGAACGGTGCCAATCCGGTAGTTTCCCACACTACGGGGGTTGACGGATCGTACACCTACGTCGTTGTGTCAGGTGGTCCCACCTTGTCGCTCAACCCATCCACCGGTGATGTTGACCTCAGTGCCAGCGACGCCGGCATTTACGAAGTGACCAATACAGTCAGTTCCGGTGGCGGCAACGGTCCCATGCTCATTGCCGGCGTCGTTGACGGCCCCTTGAGTGGCGGCACACCCAAAGCCATCGAATTTTATGTAGGAACCGCCATCAATGACCTCAGTGAATACGGCTTCGGCTCCGCCAACAATGGTGGTGGCTCTGACGGGCAAGAGTTTACCTTCCCCGCAATAGCTGTTCCGGCTGGCACCCGCATCTGGGTGGCTTCGGAAACGGCCAATTTCAACGCATACTTCGGTTTTAACCCCGATTATACCTCTTCAGCCGCCAGCATCAATGGCGATGATGCCATCGAGTTGTTCCACAATGGCGTGGTGATCGATGTGTTTGGCGACATCAACCAGGATGGCTCCGGCACGCCCTGGGAATATACAGATGGCTGGGCATACAGGGTCAACAATACCGGCCCTGACGGCAGTACATTTATCCTTTCAAACTGGACTTTCAGCGGCCCAAATGCATTGGATGGCACCACCACCAATGCCACGGCACCCAATCCATGGCCGATTGGCACCTATACTTCAGGTTCAGCTGCTGCCACCTGTACCCAAACCATAGAAATAGTAGCCCCGCCAACCGCTGACGCCGGCCCCAATCAATTGGTTTGCGAAGGCGATTTTGCACAACTTGCGGCAAGCGGCTCCGGTACCTGGTCAGGAGGAGCAGGCTCCTTTTCTGACGTAAATGATCCTGCGGCCACGTACACTCCTGCAGCTTCCGAAGCCGGTTCTGTGGTTGTTCTGACCTGGACGGTTACAGCGGCAGCCACCGGAGTTTGCACCAGTGCCATCGATGAAGTGAATATCACAGTGCTGGAGGCGCCCGATGCGGAGTTTTCCTACGATGCCAGTGAATACTGTCCCAATGCTGCCAATCCCGTGGTTTCACATACTACCGGCTCCGATGGGGTCTATACTTATGTAGCTGTCAGTGGCGGCCCAATGCTGGCCCTCAACTCCGAAACCGGTGCCATCGACATTGCCTCCAGTGACAACGGCACTTACGAAGTGACGAATACCGTAGGTGGCTGCGGCAACCTGGTTATTTCAGGTGTTATCGATGGACCCGTGACGGGAGGTTTACCGAAGGCAGTAGAATTCTACGCCCTTACCGACATTCCGGACCTGAGCATTTATGGCTTCGGCTCCGCCAACAATGGTGGTGGTTCCGATGGTCAGGAATTCACTTTTCCTGCAGATGCGGTGTCTGCTGGCACCTACATTTGGGTGGCCACTGAAGCCGCTGTTTTTGAAAGCTTCTTCGGCTTTCCGCCAACTTATACGGACAACCTGGCCCCGTCCATCAACGGCGACGACGCCATCGAGCTGTTCTGCAACGGAATGGTGATTGATGTTTTTGGTGACATTAACCAGGATGGTTCCGGAACAGCCTGGGAATATACAGACGGGTGGGCTTACCGCCAAAACGATACCGGCCCTGACGGATCCTTCTTCAACATCAATAACTGGAGCTTCAGTGGGCCGAATGCCCTGGACGGCTTCAATACCAATGCAGCCGCAAACAACCCATTTCCCGAAGGAACATTTTCTTCTTCGTCAAATGGGATTTGTGCCGATGACCAACATACCGTAACCATAACTATTGATGACACGGAAGCCCCGGTGCTCAGTTGCCCGGAAGACATGGTCATTACCCTCGGCCCTGGCCTGTGTTCCAAAATTGTCAACTTCTTCATTACAGCTACCGACAACTGCGATCCGAACCCCGTCATCGAGCAAACCGGAGGTGATGTTGGATCCGGTGATCATTTCTACATCGGTGTGCACACCCTGGAATACACTGCCACCGACACCGAGGGAAATCAGGGCACTTGCACCTTTACCGTTACAATCGAGGAATACCCGAACCCCGTGAGCACCCTTAGTTGCAACGACGATGTCCAGGCATCCCTGGATGGCAACGGCCAGGCTGTAATCGGAGCCGATATGGTACTGGAAGGTGGCCCTTATGGTTGTTACGATGATTACCTCGTTGACGTGTTGAATGAAAATGGCGAGTCGCTTGGAAACATTCTGACTTGCGAAGACATCGGGTACAACTACACGGTAATGGTAACCGATCCGGATACCGGCAACAAGTGCTGGGGTCATGTCAAAGTGGAGGACAAAATGCCTCCGACCATCGATTGTTTTGACAGAACAATAGCCTGCTCACAGGATGTGGCACAGGTGCCTGCACCTGCCGCTTACGACAACTGTGATGCTTCGCCGAGCGTGCAACTGGTGGAACTGGTATTGATCGACAATGATGCCTGCGACAACGATACCGTAACCTATCGCCGCACATGGGTGGCTTATGACGATTACGAAAATGAATCCCTCACTTGCAGCGAGCTCGTTTATGTCATTCGTCCAAACAATGTGAATTTCCCCAATGACATCGCCTGGCACTGTGAGCAGTACGCTGCTTATCCCAACATTACAAATGCTACTTCGCTTCACAGTGGGGTCACCGATACCGATCCGTCAGATTATGACATCGATGTGTCTGCCAATCTTTCTCCTTTCATCTTGCAGGCTACTGGCTCCGGCATTCCCGAAGGGCTGGATGGCGAACACTGCATGTACGGCTATGTTTATGCCGACGAGATCCTCGAAATCTGCGGAGGGGCACCCGGTGTGTTCAAGATCAAGCGCACCTGGACGGTGCTGGATTGGTGCACCAACAGCATCATTACCGAAGGTTTTGACGACGAAAACGGCAACGGTGTGCAAGACCCCGGCGAAGAAACCGAAGACAACATTCAGGTCATCAAAGTGGCAGACTACCTGCCTCCGGTCATCACTGTGGCCGATGTGACCGTCAATGCCAACGTGCCTGCCACGCATCCGGATGTTTGCCGCAGCACCCAGGCCATGCCGCTGCCACTGGTCACTGACAATTGCTCAGGTGTGGCCGACGTAAAAATTCTCACCCCAATTGGAGAGGCCATCAACGGCTACATCCCGCAACCGGGTCTTCCTTTGGGAACGCATACTATTACTGTATCAGCCGGTGATGCCTGCGGCAATTACACCACGGCTACTTTCACCCTTACAGTAGTGGATGGCATTGCTCCGACAGCCGTTTGCGACGAAATAACAGACGTAAATCTTTCATCTGACGGACTTGCCGAAGTGTTCGCCGAGACCTTTGATGATGGCAGCCACGACAATTGTTGCCTCAGCCATTTTGAAGTCAGAAAAATGGAAGACAACTGCAACGACGGCCACGACGACACCGTATTCGGCCCGTCGGTAGTCTTCTGCTGCGAGGATGTGGAAAACAATCCGGTGACTGTAGTCTTCCGGGCTTATGACTGCTTCGACAACTACAACGATTGCATGGTTCAGGTGAATGTCAACGACAAGCAAAAGCCCGTTCTGCTCACCTGTCCTGGATCAGACCGCATCAACTGTGATTTCTATGCTGAAAATATCGAGACCCAAATAGCTGGCCTCAGCGCTGAAGAGCAGAGCATTTTCCTCGACCAGTATTTCGGCTCGCCAACTTTCTCTGACAACTGCTTTTTCGACATCAATCGCACTGTGAATGTCAACATCGATCAGTGTCTGGAAGGATCCATTACAAGAACATGGCAGGCTGAAGACCCTGCCGGCAATACTTCCGGAACCTGTTCACAGACCATCTTCGTTGACCACGTTTCCGACTGGGTAGTGGAGTTTCCCGCTGACATCACCGTTGAGTGTGGATCCACCGTACCGGATTTCGGCGAACCGGAGATTTTCTTCGAAACCTGTGAACTGGTGGCTGTTTCTTACGACGATGAGGTTTTCACCACGGTGCCGGATGCCTGTTACAAAATACTCCGTACCTGGACCATTATCAACTGGTGCGTGGTAGGCGATGCCATCGACGAAGAAGTGGTGGAACAACCGGAAAGCCAGTTGGGCCTTCCTTTCCCCGCCTGCGACCTGGACGGCGATGGCGATTGCGACGACAGAACTTTCCGTGACAGCTGGAACGCTGATTCACAGCCCGGAGCCAATCAGGCTACTCAAATCACGGACCCGGACACCGACCTCGACTCTGACCCGTGGGATGGTTACATTACTTATCAGCAGACCATCAAAGTGATTGACACCGTTGATCCGGTTTTCGCATTTGGTTGTGTCATTCCGGATGTAGTATTCAACAATTCTGATTGTTCTGCAACTTTCGAACTGCCAGAGCCGCCCGTTGACGAATGCAGTGGAGTTGTGAGCTTTGAAGTGACAAGCGACCTCGGAAGCGGATTCGGTCCTTTCAGCAATGTGGCTCCCGGCGTTTACAACGTCACCTACAAAGCCATTGACAATTGCAACAACCAGGCAATCTGTGAGAGTACCGTCACCGTAAAAGACGGCAAGAAACCGACGCCCTACTGCAAGACCGGCATCGTTACCGAACTGATGGACATGGATCCGCCGATGATCGAGGTATGGGCTTCTGACCTGGACGAGGGCAGCTTCGACAATTGCTCCACCGACCTGATCTATTCCTTCTCACAGGATGTGAACGACCAGACTTTCACATTTACCTGCGACCATGTCGGCACCATCGTGGTGAACATGTGGGTAACAGATGAGGCCGGCAACCAGGATTACTGCCAGGTTTTCGTCGTGGTTCAGGACAACCTCGGACTTTGTTCCGGAACGCCGCTGGTTGCACTTGGCGGTAACATTGCCAACGAGGAGGACACACCGATACAGGATGTTTCCGTAACACTCAGTGGTACCAACAGCTCTGTTGCCACCACAGGTGCTGATGGCTCCTATGAGTTCAGCGGCATCGAGCAGGGCGGTGATTACACCGTAGTTCCTGCCAAATCGTCAAATCCATTGAACGGTGTGACCACTTTCGATTTGGTTCTGATCACCAAACACATTTTGGGAACCCAGCCACTGGATTCTCCATACAAGATCATTGCAGCTGATGCCAACAAGTCGAACAGCGTGACCACCTTCGACCTTGTGGAATTGCGCAAACTGATCCTGCTTGTGAACGACGAGCTGCCGAACAATTCTTCCTGGCGTTTCGTTGACCGGAACTTTGTGTTCCCCAATCCGGCAGATCCGTTCCAGACTTCCTTCCCGGAAATCTACAATGTGAACAACCTGCCGAGCGACAAGCTGGATGCCGACTTCGTGGCCATCAAGGTTGGAGATGTAAACCTCAGTGCGGTGCCCAATTTCAATGGTGGAGCTGAGGAACGCAGCTTCAACGGAGAGTGGGGCCTGCGCACTGATAGCCGCAAATTCAAAGCCGGGGACTTGCTGGAAATTCCTGTGACCCTGGACGATGAAGCAGTTGAAGGCTTCCAGTTTACCATTGATTTTGACAACCGCAGCCTCGAGTTCGTGGATCTCAGCTCCGAGGTGCTTTCCAAAGAAAACTTCGGATTCAGGTTTACCGAAAGGGGTGCCCTGACCGTAAGCTGGAACAGCCCGGATGCATCGTCTCAGCTTTCTGACGGTACTGAGCTCTTCAAGCTCGTTTTCAAAGCTGTTGCCGAAGGTGAATTGAAAAATGCACTCAGAATCAATTCCCGCTATACCCCTGCTGAAGCGTATGGCAACAGTGGTTCATTGATTAAACCGGTTCTGAGGTTCGATGATACCGATGAGGAGGTGTTGGTGTTGAGCAATTCGCCCAACCCCTTCAACGAAAGCACGACGATCTCTTTCAACATGCCGGAAGCCGGACAGGCCAGACTGACCATCAGCGACTTGTCGGGCAAACAGGTTTTGGTGATTGATCGTACCTTTGCAAAAGGATTGAACCAGGTGACCATCGGCAAAAACCAATTGCCAGGCACTGGGGTTTATTTTTACTCGCTTACAGCGGAGAATTATTCAGCTACGAGGAAAATGGTGCTGATCCACTAAAAGCACCTGACACATACAAGAGAATAACCAATGCGAAGGGGTGCCGCTGTGGCGGTGCCCCTTTCTGTTGTTTGGAATTTGAGGATTATGAGGATTATGAGGATTATTAGGATTATAGGGATTATGAGGATTATTGAGGGGGGGAGGCTCCAGCCGTTTGCGATCAATATCTTCCCTAAACCCTAAACCCTAAACCCTAAACCCTAAACCCTAAACTCTAAACTCTAAACTCTACACCCTAAACTAAACAGATGAATCAGGAAATCGGAAAATGGCTTTTGGTTGCAGGTCTGCTGCTGATCGTGGCGGGTCTCATTGTCTTTTTCTTCGGAAACAAGCTGGGCTGGATAGGGCATTTGCCCGGCGATATCCGGATAGAGCGGGAGAACTTCCGTTTCTATTTCCCGATCACCACCATGATTCTGTTCTCCATTGTGTTGTCCTTGATTTTAAGGTTGATTAGGTCCATCCTGTAACAAAGAAAGGGCAGGAACCACGTCCTGCCCTTTCAGAGTAATGGTAATGGATTGAAACTTATTTCAGACGGAACTCATAGCGAATGGTTCCGCACTGTTTGTCAACATTTCCTTCGGAAAAGCGCCATGCGAAGGCATTTTGCTTGGCCAGGCTGATCAATTTGGTATCAGCGGTAGTTGAGCCTTTGAGCAGGTATTCGGCACTGATCACCTTTCCGTTCTTGTCCACGCAAACTTCGAGGACTACTGTGCCTTGTTCCTGGCTGTTGTCTTTGATGGGGGGGCCTTTGCGCATCACACCACGGCCGCTCAAGCCACCTCCGACCACACCGGCGCCACTGGAGATGCCTTCGAGGGCGCTGGCATTGGGATCACCGCTAGGATCTCCCTGGTTGCCGGGCTTACCGGTGTTGCCTTTGCCTTTGCCGGAACCGCTGAGGCCGCCTGCAATCTGATCTTTCAGTCGCTGAGCTTCAGCTTCCTTGCGTTTGCGCTCTTCCTCTGCTTTACGATTGGCTTCAGCTTCTGCCTCTTTGCGTTTGCGCTCTTCTTCTGCCTTTTTTCGGGCTTCTTCTTGTTGCTTTTTCTTGAGCGCAGCAGCGGCCGGGTCTTCGGTGGTCTTCACTTCTTTTTGCACCGGTTTTTCTTCGGCCTTTGGCTGTGGTTTGGGAGGAGGAGTTGCTTCCTCTTGCGGTTTTTCTGCAACTTCCTTCACAGGTTCTGCCGGGCTGCTTTCAGCGGCATTTTCATCACCCTGACCAACATCGGGTATGCCCAGGTTAACGAGTATCCCGCCGGGTTCAGGTGGTGGCACCTGGTATTTGAAACCGTAAAAGGCTGCGATGAAAATAATCAGCGTGTGAAACACCACGCTGAAGATGAGTCCTTTGCGTTTGTTTTCCTTTTCAGTTCTGGTTACCTCTTCCATCACAATAAGTTTTGATGTATGAATAACGCCGGAATGGTGGGGTCAAGTTGCATTGCCATACCTTTTTCCGAAGAGACAATAAGATGATGCACCCATTGCCGGGATTGCACAATTTACTCTTCAGCGGCCAGGATGGCGTTGATCTGGTAGCGCATGGCAATGTCCATCACAAAGGCGACGTGCTTCACAGGCGTGCCTTTGGCCGGCGAAATGGTGATGTCAAGTGTGCCGGAAGACCTGCCTGCTTTCTTTGCCAGCGCTTCCTCGAGGGCTGTTGCACTCACCCTTTTCCCGTTCAGGTAGAAGTTTCCGCTTCGTGAAATGGAAACGTCGTCGGTTTTACTGTCCGATTTCAACCTGGCCTGCGAGGTGCCCGGCAGCTTCAGATTCAGCGAGTTGGGGGCCACCACACTTGAATTGAGGACGAAAAATATCAACAACAGAAAGATCATGTCCGTCAGTGAGGCCATGCTGAATTCTGCGTTGACTTTGCTCCGTTTTTTTAATGCCATGATTGGTTCATGCTTTTATATTCCTTGCCGGAAGTAGCCTGCTGTTCAGTTCCAATCAGTAAGTGGAATTCGCTATTAGCTGCTGGTCAGGCCACTTCAGTTTTGGCATCAGCTGTTTTGTCGGGGCTGGGTAGCCAGGATGGCTTTCACCCTGAGCTTACCGGCCAGTTGAATAAGGTCCACAACGTGGTCAAAAGCCACGTCCTTTTGTGCAGCGATGGTCAAGGTGATTGAGGAAGATTCTTTTTGCTCTTTGATCCTCGACCTCAGTGCCTGCTCTATGGAGCGCAAGCTGCTGACTTGCCCTCCGTACAGGTATTGACCATTTTCGTCAACTTCAACCACCATGGTCACCGGGGCCACCGTGGTGGAATCTGATTCTGGCAGTTCAAAATTTGACAACTTGACCAGCTTTGACGTTAAGACGAAAAAGATCAACAGCAGGAAAATGACATCGGTGAGCGATGCCATACTGAATTCTGCACTGGTCTTATTTCTGCGTTTAAGCGCCATGGATAGTGGGATTGTGTTTTAACGATGAAGGAATTGGCCTTCGACAGGACCCGGTCAGGAAGAAGGCTCCTGCAGCAGGTCCATAAACTCCATGGTATAACGCTCCATTTTGTAAACAACCTTGTCAACGTTGACCACAAGCACATTGTAGGCGATGAATGCAATGATGCCCACGATCAAACCAAGTGCTGTGGTGATGAGGGCCTGGTAAATACCGCCAGCCAGCAATTGTGGCGTTACGTTCTGCTCTTTGGCCATGTTGAAAAAGGCGATGATCATACCCGTAACCGTTCCGAGGAATCCGATCATCGGGGCGGCACCTGCGATACTGGCCACGGTGGACAGGTTTTTCTCCAGTTTGAAGATTTCGAGGTTGCCTACGTTCTCGATGGCGGCGTCGATGTCGCGTAGGGGTTTGCCGATGCGGGCAAGACCCTTTTCCACCATTCTGGCAACGGGGGTGTCTGTGTTCTGACAGAGGGTGCGTGCAGCCTGGATGTTTCCGGAACTGACGTTTGCCCGGATGTTGTTCATGAAGTTCTGGTCAACCTGGCCGGCCTTTTTGATGGTCAGGTAACGCTCAATAAATATGTAAAGCGCTATCACTGACATGACCAGCAATACGATTACGATTATGACCCCAATCGGGCCTCCTGCAAAAAGTAGATCGAGAATGGATTCTTGTTCTGTGGTACGCTCGATGTCGGTTACCTGCAAAAACAAGGTGTTTGGAAACATGGGTGTTGGTTTTAGTTTTTACGTAGTTATGCTTGTTGATTGAATAAGCCCTGACCACCATTTGTTCAGGCTTTTTCCGCCTTTTTTCGGCTGAGTATCAACTTGAAAAGTGGCCAGAGAACGACAGAACTTGCTGGAAAAGTGTCGCAAGCGGTGCGAAAGTTAGAGCTTTTTATGAATTCAAAGTCTAATATGGTGCGGATTGTGTTTTAGCAGCAAAATTGATGTTGGTAATCAATGACAGCTTGTTATTTTTGCCAGCATCGGCGAATTTTCGCCAGCTTATTTTCTTCCACCAATTTTCAATACAAAACAATGAGAAGAATCAAGAAAGTAGCAGTGTTGGGGTCCGGCATCATGGGCTCCGGACTCGCCTGCCATTTTGCCAATGTGGGTTTGGATGTACTCATGCTGGACATCCTTCCGCCGGGGGCCAGTGAAGAGCAATTGAAAGATCCAAAAGTTCGGAACAGCATGGCTGCCAATTCACTGGCCAAAGCCATCAAATCCAAACCGGCACCTCTGTACGACAAGTCTTTCGCCTCCCGCATCACCGTTGGCAATTTTGACGATGATCTTCCAAAAATAAAAGACTGTGACTGGGTGCTGGAAGCCGTTGTTGAGCGGCTTGACATCAAGCGCCAGCTTTTTGAAAAAGTGGAGCAGCACCGCAAACCCGGCACGCTCATCAGCTCCAACACATCGGGCATTCCCATTCACATGATGGCCGAAGGACGGAGTGAGGATTTCCGTAAACACTTTTGCGGAACGCACTTCTTCAACCCGCCCCGATATATGCGCCTTCTGGAAGTGATTCCGACAGCCGATACCGACAGGGAAGTGGTGGATTTCTTCATGCACTTTGGCGACATCATTCTCGGCAAGCAAACCGTGCTTTGCAAGGATACGCCTGCCTTCATCGCCAACAGGGTGGGGGTGTACGCCATGGCCAAGATATACCAGTTGACCACCGAAATTGGACTGAGAATAGAGGAAGTGGATGCCATTACCGGCCCCGCCATCGGCAGGCCGAAAACGGGTACCTTCCGGCTGGGCGACCTCGTGGGGCATGACACTGCCGTGAAAGTCATCAAAGGCATCAAAGAAAACTGCCCGGACGACGAGCAGGCAAGTGCTTTTGATGTGCCGCCTTACCTTGATTTTCTTCTTAAAAACAACTTCTTCGGTAACAAGACTGGCCAGGGCTTTTACAAGCGAACGGATGAAAAAGATGAAAATGGCAAGCGCATCATCTATGCCCTGAATCTGGAGACACTGGAATACGAGCCTTCGGTAAAAGCCAAACTGCCATCGGTGCAAATTGCGAAGCAAACCGATGACCTGGCCAAGCGCGTTCAGGCGGTTTTCAATGCACAGGACAAGGGTGGGGAACTGGTGCGCCGTTCATTGCTGGGGCTGTTTGCCTATGTGTCTAACCGGATTCCCGAAATAGCCGACAACCTGTACAGCATCGATGATGCCCTTCGTGCAGGTTTTGCATGGGAGCTCGGCCCCTTTGAGTATTGGGATGTAATTGGTGTGGAAAAAGGCATCGAGCTGGCAGAAAAGCAAGGAGAGTCCATTGCCCAATGGGTGAAGGACATGGTTGCCAAAGGCATCAAATCATTTTACAAAAGGGCAGAAGGAAAGCGCTACTACTACGACCTTGCCACCGGCGACTACAAAGAGGTTCCCGGAACGGAGGACTTCATCATCCTCGATAATTACCGGGATAAGAAACCGGTCTATCAAAATGCTGAGGTCACCCTCCACGACATTGGAGATGGGGTCTTGTGTCTGGAGTTTCAGAGCAAGGCCAACTCCATTGGCGAAGGTGTGCTGACGGGTATCAACAAGTCCATTGAAATTGCCGAAGAGGGCGAATGGGCCGGCCTGGTCATCGGCAACAATGCCAAGAATTTCTCTGTCGGTGCCAACCTGATGATGATTGCCATGATGGCCTACGAGCAGGAGTGGGATCAGCTGAACTTCGCCGTTCAGATGTTCCAGAACACCGTGATGCGCCTGCGTTATTCCAAAATTCCGGTGGTGCTTTCAACGCAGGGCTATGTGTTCGGTGGTGCCTGTGAAAGCCTGATGCACAGCGATGCCGCCGTTTGCGCAGCTGAAAGTTACATCGGACTGGTAGAGGTAGGTGTGGGCCTGATTCCGGGTGGAGCCGGTACCAAAGAGTTTGCCTTGCGCACCAGCGATGAGTTTTGCGAAGGCGATGTTCAGATTCCTACCCTCATCAAAAATTTCAAGACCATTGCCATGGCCAGCGTGGCCACCTCTGCTTATGAAGGCTACAACTACGGCTACCTGAAACCTGAAAAGGATTCAGTGGTGGTGAACCAGATGCGCAACATTGCGCAAGCGAAGAAAAAGGTACTCGAACTGGCACCCAACTACGTGATGCCTTCTGAAAGGAAGGATGTGCTGGTGCTGGGCAGGGGAGGCCTTGCCGCCTTGTACCTGGCTGCCAATGAGCTGAAACTCGGCAACTGGGCGACCGACCACGATATCAAAATTGCGAAGAAAATAGCATGGGTCATGTGTGGAGGTGATCTCACAGGAGCCCAGCGGGTGTCGGAAAGGTACTTGCTGGACCTCGAAAGGGAGGCCTTCCTCAGCCTTTGCGGTGAGCAGAAAACCCTGGAACGCATCCAGCACATGCTCACTACCAACAAACCGCTTCGCAACTAATCTTTTCATTTTCAGACAAAAAACACCTGCGTCATGCAAGAAGCATATATCGTAAAAGCATACAGAAGCGCCGTTGGCAAAGCCAAAAAAGGTGGCTTCCGCAACTACCGTTCGGATGACCTGGCGGTAGATGTCATTCAGCACATCCTTAAGAATACCCCGGAGCTCGATCCGGCCATGGTGGACGATTGCATCGTCGGCTGCGCCAACCCGGAAGGGGAGCAGGGACTGCAAATCGGCCGGATGATTTCGGTAAGGGTTTTGGGCAAGTCCGTGCCCGGTGTAACCGTGAATCGCTACTGCGCCTCTGGCCTGGAGACCATCAGCATTGCCGTGGCCAAAATCCGGGCTGGCATGGGGCATTGTTTCATTGCCGGAGGTACCGAAAGCATGAGCATGATACCCATGACCGGCTATAAGCTGGCCCCCAACTACAAAGTGGCTTCCACCACGCCCCAATACATGACCGGCATGGGGAATACCGCTGAGGCTGTTGCCGAGAAATACAAGATCAGCCGGGAAGCCTCCGATGAATTTTCCTACCAGTCGCACATGAAAGCCGCTGCAGCCATCGACGCCGGGAAATTCAAAGATGAAATCGTGCCCGTGGAGGTGCCAGAGGTGTTTGTTGAAAATGACAAGCGCAAAGAGAAAACCTTCGTGGTGGATATGGACGAAGGAGTACGACGCGATACCACCATCGAGGCTCTGGCAAAACTGCGCCCGGTTTTCAAAAATGGTGGCGTTGTCACCGCCGGTAACTCATCTCAAACCTCCGATGGTGCCTCATTCGTGCTGGTGATGAGCGAGGAAATGGTGAAAAAACTGAACCTGACTCCCATTGCCCGACTGGTATCCTGTTCGGTGGCTGGTGTGGATCCGCTTTACATGGGCATTGGTCCTTGTGCCGCCATTCCAAAGGCATTGGCGCAAGGCGGTCTCAAACTGGATGACATCGACCTGATCGAGCTCAACGAGGCCTTCGCTGCGCAAGCGCTCGCCGTCATTCAGGAAGCACATTTGAATCCGGAGATCGTCAATGTTAACGGCGGTGCCATCGCATTGGGTCACCCGCTAGGCTGCACCGGAGCGAAACTTACTACCCAGATCATCAATGAATTGCGTCGCCGGAAAGCCAAATACGGCATGGTGACAGCCTGCGTTGGCGGTGGGCAGGGCATTGCCGGAGTTATTGAGCTTCTGAATTGATTGTTGAGAGGGGTTTAGAGAGGTTTAGAGTAGTTTAGAGAGGTTGTGCAACCAGTTGCGCTCAAATCCTCAAATCCTCAGTTCTTCGGTTCTTCAATTCCACAATCCAATTCAATCCCCAAACGAAATCCCAACCGACCGGGCGGTTTTGATAAGGTAGTGATTGGGGTCGAGGTATTTGTATTGGCTGATGGCTTCGGTAATTGGCACGCTCTCGATGTTGTTGTTCCGGAAGGTGACCATTTGGCCGAATTGGCCATCCCGGGCCATTTCAAAAGCCTTTACTCCCATTCCTGTTGCCAGGATGCGGTCGAAGGCAATGGGGGTGCCACCCCGCTGCACGTGGCCCAGAATAGTGGTGCGCACCTGTGCCGGACAATTGTTTTCTTCCAGTTTCCAGCGCAGAAAATTGCCTACTCCTCCCAGTTTTACATGCGGGTCGCCGATGTCGTGAGCTTTTTCTCCAATCACTTCCCCTCCGGCGGGTTTTGCCCCTTCGGCAATGACGATGTTGGCAAAGCCACGGCCTTTGTGGTAGCGCTTCAGGATCTTTTCCATGATCTTGTCAATATGGAAGGGGATCTCCGGGATGAGGCACACCTCGGCACCACCGGCGATGGCCGTGTGCAAGGCTATCCATCCGGCGTCCCGTCCCATCACTTCCAGAATCATCACCCGGTGGTGGCTTTCGGCAGTGGACACCAGCTTGTCAAAAGCATCGGTGGCGATTTGAACCGCCGTCGAAAAGCCAAAAGTCAGGTCGGTGGCTGACAGGTCGTTGTCTATCGTTTTCGGAACGCCAATGATTGGAAGGCCTTTTTCAAACAGGGCCTGTGAAATGCGCTGACTGCCATCGCCGCCTATGTTGATGACTGCGTCAATGCCCAGTTTGCGGATGTTATCGATCAATTCATCAGAGCGATCGATGGTGGTCCAGCTCCCGTCTTCTTGTTGAACCGGATAAGCCAGCGGATTGCCTTTGTTGGTGGTTTTCAGAATGGTGCCGCCTCGTACATGGATCCCGGCAGTTTTCTTGCGAGTCAGTTTTACGATCTCAGGCGGGTATTTCAGAATGCCGTTGAAGGCTTCGATGCTACCCCAGACTTCCCATTCTTTGCTTCTTTTTGCAGCTTTTGTGATGGCTCTGATCACTGCATTAAGTCCCGGGCAGTCGCCCCCTCCGGTGGCAATGAGAATTTTTTTCATGGTTTTAAGTTTGTTTTTTTGTTAGCTGCGGCAAATTGCGGAAAGATTGCAAAAGAAGGGAATTTGTCCTTCAACAATCTCAACAATCTCAACAATCTCAACAATCTCAACAATTCAACAACTCAACTCCCGAAAGCCGATAGCTATCGGCTTCGGGATCAACAACTCCATGAATCGCATCAAGCTCATCAAAGACGACATCACCCGGTTAGACGTCGATGCCATCGTCAACGCTGCCAACCGCAGCTTGTTGGGTGGGGGAGGAGTGGATGGTGCCATCCATAGAGCGGCAGGCCCTGAACTGTTGGCCCATTGCCGTACCCTGGGCGGTTGTGAAGCCGGTGAGGCCGTGATCACCCCCGGATTCAGGTTGCCGGCCAGGTATGTCATCCACACTGTGGGGCCGGTTTATGGTAGCATGCCTGCCGCAGAAGCGGAGCGCTTGCTGGCCAATGCTTACCGCAACAGCCTAGAGCTGGCCGCCGGGCACCAGCTGAAAGTCATTGCTTTCCCTAACATCAGCACCGGCGTTTACGGTTTCCCGAAGGAAAAGGCAGCTGAGATTGTCATTTCAACCGTCAGGGAATTCCTTGCTGGGTCGGAATTGCCGGAGGAGGTCATTTTTGTCTGTTTTGACGATGAGAATTTCCGGATTTATGAGCGCATGCTCGGCGTGAATTGACGGAACTCTGAAAGGCTGGAATTTGGTCCGAGCATAAAAATTCCAATCTTTGCCGACCGGACAATCAACTATCACCTACCACCTATTTATGCGCATTGCTGTATTCCCCGGTTCTTTCGATCCCATCACCGTAGGGCATGTGGACATCGTCAGGCGTGCCCTTCCGCTCTTCGACAAAGTGGTGGTTGCCGTCGGCGTCAATTCACAGAAGAAAACCCTGTTTTCTTTGGAACAACGGATTTCCTGGCTGGAAGAAGTGTTTGCCAGTGAGGACAAAGTGGATGTTGCAAGTTTTGAGGGGCTGACTGCCCATTTTTGCAACAAGATCGGAGCGAGGTACCTCATCAGAGGCCTGCGGAATGCTTCCGACTTCGATTATGAAAAAACCATTGCCCAACTGAATTATACAGTGGGTCACGAACTGGACACAGTTTTCCTCATCAGCCACCCGGCTTTCTCGCACATCAGCTCTACCATCGTCAGGGAGCTCATCCGGGGGGGCGGTGATGTAAGTCCTTTCGTACCATCAGAAATCAAAATTCCAGCAGTAGATGATAAGTGATGTGCTATCACTGGTTGCAGGATTCGCAATCATACTTTACGGTGCAAAGATCCTGGTAGATGGAGCCTCCTCCATTGCGAAGCGATTCAACATTTCTGATCTGATCATCGGATTGACGGTGGTGGCTTTTGGGACCTCTATGCCGGAACTGGTCATCAATGTGTTTTCAGCCCTAAAAGGAAGTACCGGCCTCGCCATCGGCAACGTCATCGGTTCCAACATTTCCAACATCTTGCTCATTCTGGGGATTGCTGCCCTCATCCGGCCCTTGACACTTTCTGTAAACACACAATGGAAGGAAATCCCCTTTAGCTTATTGGCGGTCATTGTCTTAGGCATCATGGCCAACGATGTGTGGTTCAACCATGACCACGACGGCAACCTGATCTCGATGAGCGACGGACTGGTGCTGCTTTGTTTCCTGGCCATCTTCATGGTGTACACCTTCGAAATGGCCAAGTTCAACCCGGAACCTGCCGAGGAATTCAAGTCCCGGCCGCTCTACGCCAGTGTGTTGATGTTCGTATTGGGTGCAGTTGGGCTCTATTTTGGCGGCCAGTTTTTGGTGGACGGCGCCATCGGCATCGCCAAAACTGCCGGCCTCAGCGACAGGATCATCGGCCTTACCATCGTTGCAATTGGTACTTCATTGCCGGAGTTGGCCACATCGGTAGTAGCGGCTTGGAAGAATCAATCGGGCATGGCCATTGGCAACGTCATTGGCTCCAACATCCTCAATGTTTTTCTGATCCTCGGCGTGACGGCCATCATCGAGCCGCTCCCATTCCAGACGCCCCTGATGAACCACGACCTGGGGGTGGTTGTACTCGCAAGCATCCTGCTGTTTGTCACTGCACAGATTTACTCCCCCCGGCGGATTGGCAGAAGAGCAGGTGGCCTGTACGTCGTTCTTTACGTCTCCTACATCGTTTCACTAATCTTCGTCAATGGCTGACCACAAATACACCAGCATCTTTTTCGATGCCGATGATACCATTCTTGATTTTCGTCGCTCCGCAACGGTGGCCCTTCAGCAAACGCTGGAAGAGCACGAGCTCCCGGTTACCGAAGAAAGCCTGGAAATCTATCACCGCATCAACCACGACGTTTGGCTGGCTTTTGAGCGGAAAAAGATTACGGCTCCGGAGCTGCGCCTGCTTCGTTTTGAACGCTTTCTGGATGCCATTGGCGAGTACAGGGAACCCGAATTGCTCAGCCGGCGCTACCTACACCTGCTCTCTCAATCCTGCATTTTCATCGATGGCGCCACAGAAGTGCTGGATGAACTGAAGAGCAGGGGATTCCGGCTGGCACTCATTACCAACGGCTTGAAAGAAGTGCAGCGGCCTCGCTTCGCAAATGCCCGCATGGAGCAGTGGTTTGACACCATCGTCATTTCCGACGAAATAGGCGTTGCAAAACCCGATAAACGATTTTTTGACCACGCCTTCGAACAAGCCGGTCAGCCGGGTGTCAGCGAATCACTGGTGGTGGGCGACAGCCTTCAATCGGATATACAAGGGGGGAATAGCTACGGCGTGGATACTGCCTGGTTCAACCCCGATAACAAGGAAAATCTTTCGGGCCACAGGCCCAAATACGAGGTGAGCAACTACCGCCAGTTGATGAGCCTCATTTTTGGAAATGAGGACCAGGGAAGGTGACTTTTGTGCCTGCTTTCAGCAGCATGATTTTGCTACCTTTGCCTGCCTTCGGAAAATGCCCGGGGGCCCTTGCAAAACCGATTGAAATTCAGATAACCATTTAATCCAAATACAAATCACACCCATGTCAAACGCAATTTTCACTGTTCCCAAAGCATACAATGAGCCGATATTGTCTTACGCACCCGGCTCAGCTGAGCGCGCCGAACTGAAAGCCGCCCTGAAAGAACTCAAAAGCCAGGTTTTGGAAATTCCAATGACCATTGGTGGTGAGAAGATTTTTGGAGAAGGCCGCTATGCCATCCATCCTCCTCACGAACTGAGCCATGTCCTGGGTTACCACGGCAAAGCTGACAAGGCATTGGTCAACAAAGCCATTGACGCTGCATTGGCCGCCAGGGCCGAATGGGAAGCCACGCCCTGGCAGGATCGTGCCGCCATCTTCCTCAAAGCTGCCGACCTGCTGGCTGGACCCTACAGGGCCAAAATGAACGCTGCCACCATGTTGGGGCAGTCAAAAAATGTTTTTCAGGCTGAGATCGATTGTGTTGCCGAGCTGTGCGACTTCTTCCGATTCAACGTGCAGTTTATGACCGAAATCTACCAGCAGCAACCCGAGTCGGCAAAAGGCATCTGGAACCGCATGGAATACCGGGGGCTGGAAGGATTCATTTTCGCCCTCACTCCATTCAACTTCACCTCCATTGCAGGTAACCTGCCGGGTTCTCCAGCCCTCATGGGCAACACCGTAGTCTGGAAGCCTGCCAACACTCAGATCTATTCTGCAGCGGTTATCATGGAAGTGTTGGAAGAAGCCGGCCTGCCTCCGGGAGTCATCAACCTCGTGTTTGTTGACGGCGCCCTCGCCGGAGAGGTGGTCTTCTCCCATCCGGATTTTGCTGGCTTGCACTTTACCGGAAGCACCGGAACCTTTCAGCACCTCTGGAAAACCATCGGTCAGAATATTTCACAGTACAAAGGTTACCCCAGAATCGTTGGGGAAACAGGCGGTAAGGACTTTGTCATTGCCCATGCCAGTGCCGATGCAAAACAGGTTGCCACTGCGCTGAGCCGTGGAGCTTTTGAGTTCCAGGGTCAGAAATGCTCAGCGGCTTCACGGGCTTACATTCCCAAATCCATGTGGCCGGCCGTGAAGGATTACCTCGTGGCTGATTTGAAATCCATGAAGATGGGCAGCCCTGAGGATTTCACCAACTTCATCAATGCGGTGATCGACGAAAAGGCATTCGACAAGATCAGCAGCTACATTGCCGAAGCTAAAAACGATCCCAACATTGAACTCATCGCCGGTGGCAATTACGACAAGTCAAAGGGCTATTTCATCGAGCCCACCGTGCTGTTGACGAAAGACCCGAAAACCCGCACCATGTGCGAAGAGATTTTCGGTCCTGTTCTGACGATTTACGTTTACGACGATGAGAAATATGTGGAAACACTGGAGCTGCTTGATTCGACTTCACCTTATGGTTTGACGGGCGCTGTGTTTGCCAAAGAGCGCAGTGCAGCCAAACTTGCCGAAGAAAAACTGCGCCACGCAGCCGGTAACTTCTACATCAACGACAAACCGACAGGAGCGGTAGTTGGCCAACAGCCCTTCGGCGGTGCCAGGGCTTCAGGTACCAACGACAAGGCTGGCTCCGTCTGGAACCTGTTGCGTTGGGTGTCTCCACGAACCATCAAGGAGAATTTCAACCCACCGACAGATTACCGTTACCCCTTCCTCGGGGAGGAATAAGTAGGATTACTCATCCAGGGTAATAAATCCTGGAAAGTGACTGCCGGTCTGAATGATTCATTCGGGCCGGCAGTTTTGGTATTCGGACAGATCAGTATAATTTCCCAATTGTTCGGTTTACATTTACGCCGGCAAACCGCAAGGCTTGTCCGACATCTAAACCTGAACAAAGCGGCACCAGCATACTATGAGTAAGTACCTGTCACCGGCAGCTATCATCGCAATGGTCGTATGGTTGGCCTTTTGGTCGTGGTACCTCTCGGGTGAATATCTCACGGTTTATGGCCGCAGCCTTCAGCAGGCACCTGTTTTCAGATTGCAACACGGACAACTCAAATATACCGGCCAGGAAGTCTTTTCTTTCAAACCATCAACTGCCATTCCTCAACTCAATCCGGAACATCATCAGCTGCTCAACTCGGTCAGCCGTTACCTGCGTACCCATCCCAACCTGTATTTGCGCCTCAAAGGCCTCTGCGCCAGCTTTGAAATGAACGGCACATCATACGATGATCTGGGGCTGGCAAGGGCTGAAGCTTTGAAGGGATTGCTGGTTGCGGCCGGAGCTCCGCCACGGCGCATACTTTCAGAAGCCGAACAATTTGACAACCTTATTTCCGTGGAAGGGCAGCTTCACGGGGCTGTTCTGTTTTCATTCTCTGAAAATGGATGGGAAAAGCCCGTCTCCTTTAAATCCTTCATTGCCAACCAGGAGCAAGCACGATACACGCTCCATTTTCCCGAAGGCAGGTACGAACTGCAAGAGACCGCTGAAAAAGCCACGCCCTTGCTGGATTCCCTGATTGTATTTGTTGGCCGCAGGCCGAAATCAAAGGTTTTGATTACCGGTTTCTCTAACAGCCAGGAAGAGGAAAAGACGCCGTATAATCTGGCCGAATTGCGGGCCAGGGCTGTCAGGCAATACCTGCTTACGCATGGACTCGATCGCAAACGGGTGGACATGCGCTTTGTGTTGCATGAGAGCAATTCTACAGATTATAGCAAGGTGGAGCTGAAGATTAAAGAATGATATATTATCTTGCGCTTGATTTGTTCGAGAAAACTACACCGCTGAAACACTAAACAACATACTATGAGCTTTCCTGCCTTGTTGTTCCTTGCCTTGCTTGGTACTGCCGTTCTGGGATTTATCAGTGCCTGGTTCCTGCAAAATGAAAAGATGAAAGCCCTCAAAGAAGAGAACGCCCGGCTTGGGTCGGATTTGTCCGAGCTGAAAGAGCGCCATGCTGAGCTGGCCCGGGAGAGTGAAATCAACGCGCTGACGGTGGAAAACTTGCAGCACCTCCTGCTCGATTACGAACAAAAAGTGTTCGATTTGCAACGCAAGCTCATCGAGCCTAAACCTGCCTCCAATGGACAGGTGGTGGATGAAACGAAGCCAAAATACAGCCTGCCCAACATTGTTTTGGAACATGACGAGCCCATCGAGGAGCAGCCTACGGAACCATTGGTGAAGGTGATTAAAAACCAGCCCGATGAGGAACCCATTAACGACGAGCTCATCCAGGCTTTCAAAAGAGGTGTTGAAACCGAAAAAGCTGGAATGAGTTCCTGAGACTTTATTCGTCGTCAATAACCACGACGAACTTTTTCTCCAGGGGGTGCAAATTGTCGAAGAGAACCTCGAAAAATCTTTCCTGATACTTCAGGTAAAAAGGAATGAAGTTGTCGTAGCGCTCTTGCAACCCGTTTCCGGGGAACAATTTTTCTTTGATGGACCGGATTTGATTGACGGCAGTTTCATGCTTTTGCTTGCCTGCCCTGACCAGCCTGGATTCCAGTGAGCCCAGCGAGTTCAGGATCTTTGCCTGTTCGGCAAGAACCGTTTTCACCAAAGATGGATCGAGGGATTTGGTTTTCTCCGCAAGTGAGGAGAACAAAGCTTCCACTGCCTTTTTCTCTTCGGTCAATTCTATTTCAACACTGGCATTTTCCGCAAGGTATTTTCTGATCAGCGCATCGGTATCGGCCCAAAGGTCATCTGTGGTGAAACCCAGCTTTTTCATCTTTTTTGCCGTACCCCGGTCCACCCACATGGCAGAGCTGCGCCTTACCAGCATGGGGTAGTTGATGCCAAAATGCTCGAACTGAGCCTTTCGTTCCAGCCAGTAGGCCAGTTCTCCACCACCTCCGATGTAGGCCAGATTGGGAAGGATCTTTTCCTGGAAGAGGGGGCGCATCACCACATTGGGGCTGAAGCGATCCGGATGGTTTTCAATCTCTGCTTCCATTTCCAACCTGGAAAAGTTGATGCCTGTGTTCAGCACCCAAAATCTGTCGTCTTCCCAAACGATGCGTTCGCGCAGGCCATCGCCGAGGTAGAAGAAATTGATTTCCCGGGGGGTGGCCTGCGGATGGAAACCCGCTTCAATTATTTTTTCGATGGTGCTGTTGATGATGGGATGCGAAACCTGGTTGAGGATTTCTTCCTTCATCTCATCGATGAAGAGTCCCTTCAACCGGGCATCGAATGTGTTCAGCACCACCAGTCCATGGTCTTTGAAAAAGTCGTGAGCAAGATGGCAGGCGGCCGTGCCGTAATCCGGGTGTGCCTGATGAATGTTGGCAATTCTGGCATACAGCGCTTTTGCCTCCTCCTGTTCTCCAAGAATATTTTTCAGCTCCGCCAAAACGGGCTCCAGGCTGGCAGTGGACATCTTTCCCACCGGCCCCTTTTCATCTGTTTGCCAGGTGAGGGTTTTTCCGAAGAGATGGCAGTGGTTGATTTCTTCAAAATCATGGTCTTCTCCTCCGGAAATGAACACCGGAACAAAATTGTATTCCGGATAAGCCGATTTCAACTGGCCGGCAAGGTTGATGGCAGCTACAATTTTGAAGATGTAATACAATGGCCCGGTGAAAAGACAGGGCTGGTGAGCAGTGACAACCGTGAAGGTATTGTCCTTGCGAAGCGATTCGATGTTGGCCAGAACTTTTTCCGAAGGAGTGTACCTGGCATACTGGTCCAGCAACACTTCAACCAGCACCTCCCGGTTGATTTCAGCTTTTGATTTGTCATTTATGACTTCAGAAAAGCTTTGCAGGTCGGTGTCGTATTTGAAGAAAGGCCGGAGGGCAGGATTTCCATTTACGTAGGCTACATCAACGGTTGAGCATTGCGGAATGGCAGCGTAGTCGAATTTCTGTATTCTCATGAATGTGTTTGTGGTCAATGGCCGGTTGGTCAGAAAACGAGTTTAGCAACAGTCAAGCAGCGGAAAAGATTGATCGATTACCGTCCTGTGTTCATTTTTTTGTCCGTTTCCTGAACGACCAGGTGATGTGGATCTTACAAACCGTCTCTCCTTTCAGGTTTACACCGGTTGCAGTCATCGTAATTGTTTTGCCTTCGCCTGTGGCAATGGCTTCGTCAACGACTTTGTGCGCCTCAAGGCCTTGGTTGCAGGTGAAAATGATTTTTCCGTCAGCCTTTTTTACGAATTCAGCACTTTGATCCACTACCAGCATGGAGATGCTTCCTTTGCCGAGTCTGGCCATATTGGCCAGGGTACCGGTGGCCAGTTCGCCAGCACCAGCCAGCGCTGCGAAGTAGATGGAATTAAAAGGGTTCTGGGTTCTCCAGTTGAATGGAATACTGACTTTGCAAAAAGCAGGAGAGGCTTCAATTACCCTCAGACCCCACCAAAATGCCGTGGGCAAATTCTTCAGAAAATACAATCTGATCTTCCAGTTCGACCGGATGTCATCGAGGTACTTCTTTGCTTCGTTTGTCAACTTCAATTCCATCTTTTTCAAAAACTTTTGATCGCAGTTGTTTGCGAAGCAAAGAAAGTCTTTCCTGCATAAAATCAGGCCCGGCAACCCATAAATTTAAAGGGGCAAGGATTCGAGCTTTGCCCTGTCAAGAATGCGGATGTATCCGTCCTTGATTTCGATGTAGCCATCGTTCTTGAATTCGGTCAGCATCCTGATCACGCTTTCTTTTGCCGTTCCGACGATATGAGCCAGGTCTTCACGGAGGATCTGAATGTCTTGCCGGCCTTCTTTCACATAGCGGTCGTGAAGCAAGAGGATGGCTTCACCAACTCTGCGCCGCACAGAATTGTAGGCCAGGCTGAGAAGTTGTTCTTCTTTTTCGGCAACATTGTCCGCCAGCATTTTGATCAACCTGGAGGATACATCCCGGTTGGCATAAAGCAGTTGCAAGAAATCTTCTTTGGGAATGAGGCTCAGTTCAGTGGGTTCCAGTGCAGAAGCAGAGAAGCCGTATGGCTCGTCTTTGATCAGGGCCGTGTAGCCAATGAAATCGCCTTCTGTTCTGATGTTGATGATAAATTCTTTGCCGATGTCATTGGTCTTGAAAATCTTCACCTGCCCTTTGTTGACAAAATAAAGGTAGCGGGGAATGTCACCTTCTTCAAAGATGAGGTTCCGCTTGTTGTAAGATTTTGTCCTTCGGTCAACGGAGAGCTTTTTCAATTCTTCATAGCCTTTGGCCTCGTTGATGAAGGCGCTCAATCCGGAATCTGTTTTGGCGAAGTTCTTCAACCGGTCGGCTTTGGCCAGTCGGGTGGTAACAGCCTGAATGAGCTCCTCTTTGGAGAAAGGCTTGGTGATGTAGTCATCGGCACCCAGGTTCATGCCTTTGCGGATGTCCTCTTTCTCGGTTTTTGCCGTGAGAAAGATGAAGGGAACATCGGAGGTTTCTGGCCGCTTGCTCAGAATGTTCAGCACAGTGAAGCCATCCAGGCGTGGCATCATGACGTCACAAAGGATCAGGTCTGGCTTGTGTTCCAGTGCCATGTCCACACCAACTGCACCGTCTTCAGCTGTCAGCACTTCAAAACCTGATATTTCAAGGAGTTCAGCAATGTTTTCACGAACATCGCTTTGGTCTTCAATCACAAGAATTTTTTTCATCACAACGGGTTTTGATTTCAGTTGATCACACCGGGTATTCAAATGATTCTTCGGAATATTTGAGCGGGATTTTCAGAAAAAAAGAGGTTCCCTTCCCCGGTGTGCTCTCAAATTTTATGTCTCCATCCATTAGTTGGATGTAGCGTTTCACAATGTTGAGTCCAAGGCCTGTACCCTGAATGTTCTCCACATTCTTGGCCCTGAAAAAACGGGTAAACAAAAATTGCTGATCCTCTTCGGGAATGCCAATTCCCTGATCTGTCACTTCTATGTGCATCTCCTCACCGTCGTCCTCGATTTTCAAAAAAATCGGTTTTCCTTCCGGAGAATATTTGATGGCATTCGACAGCAGGTTGTAAAGGATGTTTTTGAGAATGTTCCTGTCAATAAACACCTCGCCCGTTTTCGAGGTGTTCACACATTCAAGGCTCTGGCCTTCTTTCAGCAGGCCGTGCATTTCATCTTTCAACTCTTTCACGAACTCCTCCAGGTTAGTGCTCACAATTCGTTTCTCAACCCTGTTTTCCTCCAATTTGCTGAGCGAAAGGAAGTCGTTGAGAATGGTGATCATGTTGTTCACCGAACTTCTGATTCTTCCAACGTGTTTGAGCCGTTTGTCTTCGGGGTCTTTGGTATAAGCTTCTATCAAATCGGCCGAAGAGAGTATGGAGGTCAATGGGGTTCTGAACTCATGCGAAGCCATGGTGACAAATCGGGATTTCAGCTCCGACAATTCCTTTTCTTTCTCCAATGCCTGGCGCAGTTCCTCTTCACTGTTGCGCAATGCCTCCTCGATCATCTTGCGCTCCTGGATTTCTTTCAGCAGTTTTTGATTTGAATCCAACAACTTGTTGACAACCTTGGCCAGCTCCTCAGTTCGGTCGGCAACCTTGGATTCGAGTTCCTTGTTCAGGTGCCTGATCCTGCTTTCCACCTCTTTTATTTCGGTGAGATCTTGCAGGGTTCCGATGAAAATTCGCTTATCATCAACCCATGCTTCACTGACAGCCAACCGAACGGGAATCAATCTTCCATCTTTGGTGAGCCCAGTTACCTCTCGTCCAATGCCTATTATCTTTTTATGACCAGTCGTCAGGTAATTGTGCATGTACTGATCATGGTTTTCCCGGTCGGGAGAGGGCATTAGCATCGAGATGTTGTTACCTATCATCTCCTCTTGAGAATATCCGAACAACTTCGTAGTAGCCGGATTGACGTATTCAACGATGCCCCTTTCGTCGATGGTCACAATAGGATCAATACTGCGGTTAATGATCAGCTCGAGGTATTTCCGCGGAAATTTCTTCTCAGTGATGGTCATCTAACAGGTCTTAACAAATGCAATTTCGTTTTTTAGAGCGCTGCCAAAATACTTTCGGCGTTCGCACAGGCGGAAAGATATAAATCATTTGAGCATAATGACAAAAGTCATCTTACGCCCTTTGCACATAACCCAACTTGCAGCCGAAATACATCTCCAAACACATTGAACCCGGCTAAAGGTCAAACACAAAGACTGTAGTAAACCTAAAGCCCCAAATTTCAAATTATGAACCTGATAGCTCCAGTTTCAACCATCATGACAAAAAACGTCATCGCCGTAACACCGGAGGATGACCTCATGAAAGTCAAAGAGATTTTTGACAACTACAACATCCACCACTTGCCTGTGGTGAAGTACAAGCAACTGGTTGGGATTATCAGTAAAACGGATTTTCTTCACTTCCTCCATGGTTTCAAAGGAAATGACGTTGACAAGTTCCTGGACGAAACCAGACTCAAAGCCTGGAAGGCTGAGGAAATAATGACCAAAGGTCTCGCAAAAGTTGACAGTGAGGAACCCATCAGAACCATTCTGGATGTTTTCCTTATCAACCGCTTCCATGCTGTTCCTATCGTCGATAAAAATGACGAACTGGTTGGCATCGTGACAACTTACGACATCATCAAGGCCCTAGCTGCTGAACCCATTACGCTCGAAGATTACAAGAAAGCAAAGTCCCCCCAGTAAGATGGAAGGGGCTTGAGATGATTCCGGCACTTTATGTATGAAGTAAAGTGCCGGACAAACTTTTATGACGATGACCGAATAGATATACCCAAAGAATGACCACTGTACAATTGTTAGGTGTCGAGGGGTCGGAGAAAATGAAAAAACTCCGGAACAATGTGGAGACCGCATTGTCGAGGCTTGGTATGGACGCCAGTGTCAAAGTCGTGTCAGATGTAGAGGAATTGATGCGTTTCAAAATCAATGGCATACCAGCATTGGTTATCAACGGCAAGGTGGTGCTCCAAAAGGTAGTTCCGGAAGTTGAAGACCTGCAAATCCTGTTGAACCTGTTCAAAGACAAATTTTCGAAATCATTTGATATGAACGATATACTGGTTCCTACGGATTTTTCCACCGTTTCTGCAGATGCCCTGAAGTTTGCTGTGAACCTGGCATCAGCTGGCAATGGTTCAGTAACTGTGCTTCACATCTCCCATCCCGAATTCGACCCCAACCTGCTGTTTCCGGAAATGAATTTTCAGGATCTCGAAGCTTTCCAAAAGGACCGGATGGATCACTTCCTCAAAGAAGTATTCGGGGAGGAAATTCCTGAGAATATCAATTCCAAAGTGGAAATAGGCTTTGCCGTCGAGCAAATCGTAAAACACTCTGCTTCCGGTGAATTCGACCTCATCGTAATGGGGGGCAGGGGAGACAAAGGCACTTTGGAGAAATGGTTTGGCTCCGTATCAACCAGTGTGACCCAGCTTGCCAAGTGCCCCGTATTGCTCATTCCGCAAGGCACCATATACGAGCCTTTCAAACACATCCTTTTCGCCAGCAATTTTGAAAGTACCACTCCCGAAACACTGTCTTACCTTTCAAGCATTGCAACGACCTTCGGAGCTGACGTTCACTTCGTGCATGTGCAGGATGAGTCGAGTTCAAAACAGTACAAAGAAATCGAGAAGCGCCTGTTCGAAATTTTGTTCGAAGGCGGAGAGCCGGCCTTCTCATTCACAATGACTACGGTTGAAGGGGAGTCGGTGAGTGAGGCTTTGAATGAGTATGCCAACAAGCACAACATCGACCTCATGATCATGGTGCATCCACACCGGTCATTCTGGGAAAACATCTTCCACAAGAGCGTTACCAAATCAATGGCATTCAATACCAGAATACCTTTGATGGTAATTCCTGCCTGAAAACAATCCTTCTGATAAAAAATAAGCCGGGATTCTTCCAAAGGATCCCGGCTTTTTCGATTCGTTCTATCCAGATCAGTTCTTGGTGATCTTGTAAGTGTATTTCGGAACATTCAGAATGAGCTCGATGGTGTAATTGCCATCTTCGGCAATCTGGATGTTGGCTCCGTCGTATTCCAGGGTCTTGTTGGCATCGTTGTCACCGAGGTTGATGGCCCAGTCGTCGTTGGCCCTGAACTTGATTTCTCCGGCCACCAGGTCCAGGGTAATGGACCAGATTCCTGTGTCGGGATCATAGGTCATGTCCTGGTCGCTGTCCCAGCCGTTCGGCGTGGCAGAGCCGATGAGGCCCCAATCCGTCTTTACGAAGGAATGCGTCAGCGCATTGAGGTCAACATTCAACTTGTAAACACCGGCATTTGCAGCCACAATATTGGCCCCGTTCGGCTCAAGTGTTCCATCGGCACCATCATCTCCCCAGTTGGTATCCCAGCTTGGTCCAAGCGTGTATTTGAATTCCGTGTTGGGATCGGGGAAGTAGATGTAGCCTTCGTACTTGTCATCGCTCTTGACTGACCAGATCACCGTGTTGTTGTTGGAAGGGTCCCAGCCCTGATAGGAGCCCGGAACCTGCAGCTGCGGGTAATTGATGACAACGGTATAGGGGGTAATCGTCAGGGTGATGGGAGCTGAAATCAGCGGGTCCACCTCCGGGCTTACTGTGGCAATTACGCGCACTTCCACATTGGCGGGAGTTTCGCCCGGCAGTTCTTTGGCCAGCAGGATGTTGTTGACTTTTTCAACGGTGACATCCAGCGTATTGCCAGAGGTGGTTCCCAAAGTCACGGCGTCGTTGAAATCATTGCCTGCAAGGTCCATTTCCACCTCATAGGTGATGGCAGCCTGGTAGCCAAAATCAGCCGAAGACCAGGTGAAGGTCGTCAAAACGTCGGCGGCGTTGTCAAGCAGGAGTTCAAAGCTGGAGCCATCGGCAGGGCTGGTGATTTCAGGAGCATTGCCCAGTTGCAATACCGGGCCGAATTCGTCGTCTTTGCAGGCGGTGAGGCCCGCAATGACCAACAAGATCAGCAAACTATATTTTCGGATCATGATTTTCAAAATTTAAAGTTTGAATTGACCGGGCAGCAGGTTTATCCTGTTGCCCGGTTTGTTCATGTTACTCAATAACCTGGGTTTTGCGTCAGGTTGGGGTTGGCGCCGAGGTCTGAGGCCGGAATCGGATAGATGTCGTAAAAAGACTCTACTGACCGTCCCTCGGGCACACCTCCTTTCCAGGGCCACAGGTAGTCGGTGTTGGAGAATTTGCCGAAGCGCACCAGGTCTGTGCGGCGGGTAGCTTCCCACAGCAATTCACGGGCACGCTCATCGAGGATGAAGTCGAGGGTGAGCTCGCTCTGGTCGATGTTGCCGCTGGCATCACCATAGGCTCGTTCCCTTATCTGGTTGACGTAGTTCACCGCATCAGCCATTGAACCGTTGCCGCCACGCAATACGGCTTCGGCATACATCAGGTAAACATCAGCCAGGCGGAAAAGCGGGAAGTCCGTGTCACAGTGGGTGAGGTCCTTCCCGGCTGAGCCGGAACGGGTTACGTTTTTGAACTTCGTCACTGCATACCCTTCGGTAAACTGTGAGATGTCGGCAATTTCAAGCGACTGCCCGTCGGTGTAGAACATGGCCCGCTTGTCAAAGCTCGGACGCTCGATGGAGTAAGTATAGTCCGGCTTGTCCAGGTAGAGCTTGATGGTGTAGGTACCATCTGAAGGGATGGCGATGTTGTCACCATCTCGTTCCAGAATGGCATCGGCACCGCTGTCACCGTAGTTCAGGGCCCAGTCGTCGTTGGCACGGAACTTCACCTCTCCGGCCACCAGGCTGGTGGTAATCACCCAGGCACCTTCTGCGGGGTCGTAGGTCATGTTCTGATCGCTGTCCCAGCCATTGGCGGTAGCCGAGCCGATCAAACCCCACTGGGTTTTCTCGATGGTGTAGGTATGGTCGTTGAGGTTCACATTGATTTTGTAGAAACCATCTTCGGCAACGCTGATGTTGGCTCCGTTGGCTTCCAGGGTGCCGTCAGCACCATCATCGCCCCAGTTTACATCCCAATTGGGCATTTCAGTGAATTTGAACTCGGTGCCGGCATCGAACCAGAAGTAGCCTTCGTAGTTGTTGTCGCTGTTGGGTGAGGTCATCACCGTGGCAGGATTGGCGGGATCCCAGCCCTGGTATCCGCCCGGTACGTAAATCCTTGGATAGGAGTCGGTATTTCCCTCATTGGGTGATACGAGGGTGCTGCCACCACCCACTGCCGGAAATTTTCCGACGATGGCGCTGGTGGTGCGGGTGCCGCCCCAGCCTCCATCGATACCGAAATCCGCCGGATTCATGTTGCCACCTACAGCGGCGTGGATGATGAAGGTGGTTCCTCCCCAGGTTTTGGTTGAAACACCATCAAATGCAATTGGGAAAATGATCTCGTTTGTAGCCAGGTCGTTGTCAGCCAGGAAGAGGTTCTGAAACTCCGGTTCCAGTGTGTATCCGGCATCGATTACCTTCTGGCAGTACTCGATACATTCTGAATATTTAGCCTGTCCAATGTACTGTTCGGCGTTCAGGTACAGCTTGGCCAACAGGGTCCAGGCTGCTGCCTGGTCTGCCCGTCCGTATTCGTTCTGACGGGGCGGAACCATGCCCTGGGCTGCATCGCGCAATTCCTGCTCGATGAAAGCGAACAAGGCATCGGCGCTGATCTGCTCCGGGAAGAAAGATCCAACATTGTCCTCTTCGGTAACGAAGGGCACCGCACGGAAGAGGTCCAATGCATGCCAGTAACTCAGCGCACGCAGGAAACGGGCCTCGGCACGGTAGGTTTTGATTTCGGCACGCAGGGCAGCGTCCACGTTGCGGCTGTCCAGCTTGGCGTCGGTCGTTTCCCGAAGGAACTCATTGCAAAGTGCAATCTGGTAAAACACCCGGCTGTAAAATGCCTGGATGAAAACATCCTGGGCATCCCAGTCCTGCTCGTGAAAATCCTTGATGGTACGGTCGTTCCAACCGATTACGGCCTCGTCGGTCGGCAACTCCTGCAGGTACCAGTAACCACGGAGGTATTGTCCGAATCCTTCATCGATACCCGAGATATCAGGCTGGCCGGCGGGGCCTTGCTGGCCGGTCACTGCCAGGCCTGCATACAGTTTGGCAAGCACCTGCTTGTAAGAGGCGGGGTCGTCGTAAACCACCGCCGAAGTGATCTCGTCGGGGTCCAGTGGCACGGTGTCCAGGTCTTTGAAACAGGCACTCAATGAGAGCATGACCCCGGTGATGAACAGTATTTTGAATTTCATGAATGATTTCATTGCAATTAGTTTTTATGGTTATCAGAATCCGGCATTTACACCAAAGAGGAAAGTCCGGGAGCGGGGATAGACATTGTTGTCAATACCGCCAAAGACTTCGGGGTCTATCCCGTCGTAATTGGTGATGAGCACCGGATTTTGCATGGTGATGTAAAACTTCAGCAAACTCACTTTCTCAACCATGGAGCTGAAATCATAGCCCAGGGTGATGTGGTCCAGTCTGAGGAATGAACCGTTTTGCACGAAGTGGTCGCTGAAGTATTGCGGATTCACGAAGTCCAGCTCTGTGGCCACCTTGTTCACGTTGCCGAGATAGCCGGTAGGATGGTAGAGGTTGTTGTAGCTGGCACCGTTAGACTGTACGTTGTTGTAAACGTAGTTGTTGATGTTGGCCCTTCCGGCAAAAGTCAGGTCGAAGTTGCCGTAGCGCAGGTAAGAGTTGAAGCCGAGGAAGACATCCGGCGCAGGTTTTTCGAGCCTGTACAGGTCTTCGTTGTTCACCTGGCCATCGCCGTTGCGGTCAACATAAAGGCCTTCGATGGGTACCCCATTGGCGTCGTAAACCTGCTCATAAACATAGAAGGAGTTGGCAGGGTAGCCCACGCTGTGGATCTGGATGGTGTTGCCAACGGCACCGGAAATGCCACCAACCAATACCCCCTGGTAGTTGGGATCGTCCGAGGCGGTCAGCCTGGTGATCTTGTTTTTGTTGTAGGTGGCATTGAAGCCGAAATCCCAAACCAGGTCGGCAGCTTTCAGGATGTTGGCATTCAGGCTCAGTTCAACACCCCTGTTTTCCAGGTCACCCACGTTGGTGTTGATGAAGTTGGTCAGGTTGGTACCTGCCGGAACGGGGATGAAGTTGATCAGGTCTTTGGTTTTCCGAAGGTAGTATTCCAAAGAGCCGGTGAGCCTGTCGTCCATGAAGCCGAAGTCGAGGGCGGCATTGTAGGTGGTTGTCTCCTCCCACTTGATGTTGTAGTCGTAACCTTCCGGACGGAGGGTGGTGATGAACTCGTTACCAAACTGGTAGCGGGCATTGTCGAAGCTGGCCAGGTACCGTGGCAGGTAGAGGTAATACCCACCCACGTCCTGCTGGCCGGTTACACCGTATCCCAGGCGCAGTTTGAGGTTGGAAATGCTGCCAACGCCATTGTTGTCAATCAGCTTCACACCCAGCGCAGCGGCCGGGAAAAGTCCCCAACGTGAGTCCGGTGAGAACCTGGAAGTACCGTCACGGCGCAGGGTCAGGGTGAGCAGGTAGCGGTCTGCATAGGTGAGGTTCATACGGCCGTAAAGCGAGAGCAGGAACAGCTCGCCTTTGCTGTCGCCTTCGGTAACGTCGATACCGGCTATATCGGAATTGATGAAGTTGTCAGAGAAAAAGAAACGCTGCCAGGAGTAACCTGCCATGGCATCCAGCTTCAAATCGTCGAACTCCTTCACGTAATTCATGTAAAATTCGAGCAGCTCATTTTTCTTCTCCTGGCTGTACTCGTTTTTGACCCCGCCGCCGGTCTGGGCATCATAGGCAAAAGAAGCATTGCCAGGCACATTCACTGTACCCTCGCCTTTGCTGTAATCGTAACCCATGTTCAGGTTGAAACGCAGCTCCGGCAATGATTCCAGGCGGTAATCGATCGAACCATTGAGCAGCAGGCGCTTCACATTCGACTGGTCATCCCGCATCTCGATGAGGGCAAGGGGGTTGGCCGGAGCCAGCGGGTTGGGGTCGCCATTTTGCTGGGTCCAGGTGAAATACCCGCCGTAAGGATTTCCTTCGTCGTAAACGGGGTGGGTTGGATCAAAGAACAGCGCCGCACCAATGGCCCCGCGGTTGGCGAAGACGTTGTCGGTGTTCATGCCCTTCACATTGAAGTTGATCTGGAGCCGGTTGTCCAGAAAACCCGGAGAAAGGTTGAGCGCAGCGGTTGTACGCTTGAAGTTGTCCGTTTTCAGAATACCGTTTTTGTCGGTATAACCCAGTGAAACCCGGTAGGGAACCTGCCCAATGCCACCTGAAATGCTGAGGCTGTGGTCGTGTCCACTGGCATCTTCGTAAATCACATCCTGCCAGTCGGTATCAGCATTGCCCAGCAGCGCTCTGGCCGGATGTCCTTCCGGATAGCGCTCTTCGATGAGGGCACGGTATTCGGCGGCGTTCAGCACATCCACCGTCTTGATGGGACTGCTGATGGAGTAATTGCCCGAGTAGTTGACGCCGATGGTTTTTCCGAGGTGTCCTTTTTTCGTCGTAATGAGAATGACGCCGTTGGAAGCCCGTGAGCCGTAAATAGCCGTTGCCGAAGCGTCTTTCAAAACCGTGAAGGACTCGATGTCATTCGGGTTGATGAAGTTGAGGATGTTGCGCTCACCGGAGATGCCCCCGTTGTCAACGGGTACGCCATCCACCACAATCAGCGGATCGTTGGAGGCACTCAAAGAACTGCCGCCACGGATTCGTATGGCAGCGCCTCCTCCGGGGTCTCCGCTGGTCACGATCTGCACACCGGCCACTTTACCGGAGAGCAATTCCTGCGCACCGGTGATGGCTCCTCGGTTGAAGACTTCGGAATCAACCGTTTGCACAGAACCAGTGGCGTCTTCCCGCTTTACTGTACCGTAACCAATCACCACAATCTCGTTGAGCACGGAGCCTGGCTCCAGTTGAATGTCAATGGTGTTGGAAGCGCCGATGGGAACTTCCAGGGTGCGGTAACCCGTGTAACTCACCTGGAGGGTGGTAACACCTTCCGGAACTTCAAGGGTGAAACTTCCGTCGATGTCAGTAATCGTTCCGGTGCTGGTTCCCACAGCAAGGATGTTAGCACCGATCAGCGGCTCGCCGTTGCTTGCATCGGTAACGGTACCCGTGAGGGTGCGTTGACCGTACAGCATTACAGGTAGCATACCTGCAACGACTGCCAGCACTTTCAGCATTGTTCTAAGCTTCATACAGTTAGTCGTTTGGTTTAGAATAGAATTTGAAATCTGGTTCATCTGCTCAAAATGACCCGGCCCGACACCAGTGGCCTGTCGTCAACAAACAGCGTAACCACCAGCATCCCTGCGGGCAGTTCAGGCAACCTGAGCAGTATCTTGCTTTGGTTTTGGGTTTGTCGTTCTTCGGTTTCGCTGCGCAAAATAATCCGCCCGCTGGAATCTGCCACCTGGATGAGCTTTTTCCCTTCGGGTAAAACAGGCACCGTGGTCAGGGTCAGCAGGTTGCTGTCGGCATCCAGGCTGATGTTGACTTCCAACTCACCGGCCGTGGGCAACTGAGACGTGGCACTGGTATAATTGTGCTGCATCCATGCGATGCCGCCATTTTCCATCAGCTCGTTCTCAAAGTCAAAGAAAGCAGCGTTTTCAGCGTGTGAACCCTGACCCCATTGTGTATGGCAGGGAGACGAAACCCAGGCCGGCTCCCAATAGATCACCCCTGATCCGCCGGCATCCATGACGGCTTGTGTCAGGTCAACCATCCAGTCCTTCTGCGTCTGGGGGCTGGGCGGCGAGTAATCCGGGTGGATGTCGGTGTAAATGTTGTTCGCCGCGTCGTTGTTGGCCCAGGTCCACAGGTGCGCCGTTTCAAAGACCATCACCTCTTTGTCCGGGTATGAAGTGCGGAGTTGGCTGATGATCTCTCCGGTTTGTGCAATGGTGGTGGGTTTGTGCCATGCCCAGTAATAGGAAATGCCGATGATGTCAAAGTCAGTGACACCATTTTCGATAAAATCTTTGATGAGCCAGGTGGCATTGTCCGGCCCGGCCGGATGAATGGCAACTTTTATGGATTTGCCGCTGGCCTGTTCCACATCCCGCACGGCCTGAATGGCGGCGTTGAAAAGTGCTGCATTGCGGTCCCAGTCCAGCACCCACCCGCTTTGGTCATCCTCCGGTGAGAGCAGGATGCCTTTGTTGGTCTCGTTGCCGATCTGTACCAACTCCGGCAACAAGTTATCAGCATCGAGGGCTGACAAGGTGGAGTGGATGTAGTTGTAAAGCGAATCCTGGAGCAGAGGCAGGTTGTCCACAACGGCCAGCCAGGCAGCTGGTACCCTTTGTTTGCCGGGGTCGGCCCAGTTGTCTGAAAGGTGGAAATCGAGCAACACCTGCATTCCCTGCGCCTTGGCCCGTTGGATGCTCTTTTTTACATCGGCAAAGTCCGAATAGCGTTTTCCGGTGTCGAGGCTGTCGTACCAGGAAGGTGTGTGCCACAGCCGCAGCCTGACGAGATTACAACCATGTTCGGCAAAAATGGAATAAGGGTCTTTGGCAGTGCCGTTTTCAAGGTAGATGACCCCGCAGTCTTCCATCTCGTTGACATAGGAAAGGTCGTTTCCGAAGTAGAAACCCTGCCCGAATAAAAACGGATTGAGCAGCAAGCCAAAGAATACTGGCAGGGTGGATGAGATAAGTTTCATGTTTACCATTCAACGCAACGATAATGGTTCGGATTGACAGACTGCTGGCTGTGGGCAAGGAACCAAAAGCGTGAAGGTTTGATTTGGTTAGGTGGCCGCAAGGATAATACAAGGCCCGTAGTTCTCCAATGATAATTCTCACCAATTTTTACCGAAGGGAATACAGGAAAAGGCCGGCGCACTGAATCAGGGCTGGAAAAACGGCCGCTTCCGAAATATCCTTTTGAAATCACCTTCCGGCAATGAAGCTGCGGCCCTCGCTTGTTTCCATTTTCCGAAGAAATTCATAAAAACGAGGGCGTACAAACCGAGAAAGGGAATGACCAAAACCAATGCAGCCGACCACCAGGATCCGGTTGTTGTGCCCAGCACAACGGCAATCACAGCCACATAGATCATCCAGAAAAGGCTTGCAAAAACACCTGCCATGCTGGCAATGAATTCAATGGAAGGAGCCAGTCGTTCGGCCAGCAAACGGCCGGCTTTCAATGGCAGGTAATTCAGCGCATAGCCAACTGCAAACGGCAGCCAACCCAGCAAGACCAGCAGGGTGGTGGAGGGTTTGAAAAACCCGCGGTTGAGCAGGCCGAAATCGGTGACGTGGTGCTGTTTCAACAATTTGAAGTACTGATCCACCCGCTGCCTGAGGGCGTCTTTGTCAGGCCCGGTCATTCTGTTGATCCCTTCGGCAATGGCAATTTCTCGCCGCAAGGGAGCATCGGTGTGTTCCACCACCGGCAGGGGGGCTTCCGGAAAGTCGTTGCGGGAAAGTTCCAGCAAGTGCTCCACCAAATCCTCGTCCTCAATCCTTTCAATGTGTACCATGCGGCTGCGGATGCGCACAGCCAGTTCCTGGGTGAGTTCGGTAATGGCCCTGGCGGGGTTTTCCCGGTAACGCTCGGTGTACTCGGTGGCCTTGATGGGCGGTCCGAAATCCAGCATGGCTATAGAGCGGAATTCATCGGGGTTGGAATAGGTGACGCCAACCGGAATCACATGTACGTCCTGGTCACCGTATTTTTCCAGCATGGAAAAAACGATGCGGGCAGTGCCCTTTACCACCGGCCGCAACCGCTTTTCATGCTTTACCCTGCCTTCGGCCAGGATCATCACCATCCGCTTTTTGGAGAGGGCGTCCAAACAGCGATCAAAAGAGTGGTAGTTGTTTTTGACATTGCTGTAGCCGGCATCCACTATCCTGAATACCGGAATCAGATGGTACCAGTCGTACAGCTTTCTGATGAATGGATTCTCAAGGTATAGATCACCGCGTGCCAGAAAACTCAGCGGCTTGGGCAGCCAGCAAGCCATGATGCATGGCTCGATAAAGGCCGTGGGGTGATTGGTAGCCAACACCACCGGTTTGTCCAGAGGTACGTTTTCCAGGTGGGAGAGGTACAACTTACGGAAGTACACCTGGAAAGCTATTTTTGCAACGGGCTTGGTTAGTTGATACAGCATGGGCCTTTTTTTCTGAAGGGCCGCAAAAATAGGGTATTCGAAATTTAAGCCTGCTTTTACTGACGAAACGCATTCAACCGCTCTTGTAAATGCCTGAAAACAAATTCCTGGTTGTGGTCGGAGGGCCTACTGCCTCCGGCAAAACAAAGGTTGCCATCGATCTGGCCAGGCATTTCAATACCCACATCCTTTCAACTGACAGCCGCCAGTTTTACCGGGAGATGAGCATTGGCACTGCTAAACCCACTGCAGAAGAACTGTCCCGGGCCCCTCACCATTTCATCAACAGCCTTTCCATCCACGAATCCTACGACGTTGGAAAATACGAAGCGGATGCCTTGCAATTATTGGAAGAATTGTTTGAGCAGAACGAGGTGGTGGTAGTTGCCGGAGGCAGCGGGCTGTTCATCAGGGCATTGACCGAAGGCTTGGACAACCTGCCACGGGTTCCGGCATCACTTTCGGCCCGGGTCAGGGCTGACTATGAGGTGCATGGCCTTGCATGGTTGCAGGAGCAGCTCTTGCAGGCCGACCCGGAATATTTTGCGAAGGTGGACAAACAAAACCCACGGCGCCTGATGCGTGCCTTGGAGGTTTGCCTGGCCACCGGCAGGCCCTTTTCTGATTTTCTTCGTCAAAATCCGCATCCCCGGTCGTTTCGGGTCATTGGTGTGCTGCTGAACTGGGAGCGGGAACAACTGGTGAAGCGCATCGAGAAAAGGGTGGACCTGATGATGGAAAACGGCCTGCTCGAAGAAGCCAGAGCCTTGTACCCCCATCGCCATCTGAATGCCCTTCAGACGGTTGGGTACCAGGAGTTGTTTGATCATTTTGACGGTAAGATGAGTCTGGAGGAGGCAGTAGCGAAGATAAAAACCAATACCCGCCGCTACGCCAAACGCCAAATGACCTGGTTCCGCAAATACGGGGAATGGAAAGCTTTCTCTCCGGAGGCGTTTGACCAGATCGGTGATTTTGTCGAGCAACAGATGAAACAAAAGTCATTCTGACCTTGGCAGCGCTTTTCTTACCATCTTTCCTCTGTTCATCGGTCAAAGGTTTTAGCTTTGCGACCAACAACATAACCAGCCATGGCCAGAAAGCCTGCAAACAATCCATTTGAATCTTTATTGAAACAGGTGCCAAAACCTTTGCGCAACAAGTATGTGCTGACCTTGTTGGCGTTCCTGGCCATCCTGCTGGTTTTGGACAAACACGATTTGTACACCCAGTGGAAACTCCATAAGTCTGTCAAACAACTGGAAAAAGACAAGGAGTATTACCACGAGAAGATCAACGAAGCCAACCGGGACAAAGACGTGATCGAAAACAACCAGGAACGGTTTGCCCGGGAGAGTTACCAAATGCACAAATCAGATGAGGAGGTTTTTGTGATTCCGGATGAGGATGAAAAATAATCAGGCCCTTCAGATGTGAAGGGATGGTTTGTTGAGAGGGGTTGATCCCGAATCCCGAAAGCTTTCGGGATCGGGAGGTTGAGAGAGGTTGAATCGAAGCCTCCTAAACCCCCATAACCCTCCATAATCCTCCATAATCCTCTATAATCCTCCATAATCCTCCTCAATAAATTGACTCAAACAACTAACACAACTAAGAACCAACGACATGGCTGTACTAGTGAACAAAGATTCCCGGGTGATCGTCCAGGGATTTACCGGAAAGGAAGGAACTTTCCACGCTACCCAAATGATTGAATACGGAACCAATGTGGTGGGCGGTGTCACCCCCGGCAAAGGCGGTCAGACACACCTCGACCGTCCGGTTTTCAACACGGTTGAAGATGCCGTAAAAAAGGCCGGTGCTGACACCTCTGTGATTTTCGTTCCGCCACCATTTGCCGGTGATGCCATCATGGAGGCAGCCGCTTCAGGTATCAAAGTGATCATTTGCATTACCGAAGGCATTCCTGTTCAGGACATGGTAAAAGTAAAAGCCTACCTTGAAGACTTCGAGGATGTCCGCCTGATCGGACCCAACTGTCCGGGCGTTATCACCCCCGGCCAAGCCAAATGCGGCATCATGCCCGGCTTCATCCACACGCCGGGGCGCATCGGCATCGTCAGCCGGAGTGGTACCCTTACTTACGAAGCCGTTGACCAGGTAACCAAAGCAGGCATGGGGCAAAGCACCTGCATCGGTATCGGTGGTGACCCCATCGTCGGAACCACTACCAAAGAAGCCATCGAACTGCTGATGAACGATCCTGAAACGGATGGCATCATCATGATCGGTGAAATCGGCGGTGGCATGGAGGCCGAAGCTGCCTATTACGTCAAGGAGCACGGAACCAAACCCGTTGTTGGCTTCATAGCCGGCCAGACGGCCCCCAAAGGCCGCAAGATGGGACACGCCGGCGCCATCATCGGTGGCAAGGATGACACCGCCGAAGCCAAAATGAAAATCATGGCTGAATGCGGTATCCACGTCGTGAAATCTCCGGCAACCATTGGTGAAACCATGCGCCGGGTGATTCAGGGTGAGCCGGTAGAAGGTTGATTGAGATTTGACTGAAAATAGCAACCGGCTTAAGCCGCAAACAAAAAAGGCAGGATTAAAGTCCTGCCTTTTTCTATTCCAAGTTTCCTGGGAAAAGGGAGCTCAACCCCTTTAATCCAGCACCGGTCACTTAATGTATTATCCAGTGAAACAGGCTGTTGACCACAGCGATGATGACTGCCAGTCCCAGGGCGTACCAGAAGTTTTTGATTTTAAGTCCCTTGAGGAAATAATCGGCTACCATTAGCACCACTGCGTCAACCACAAAGCTGAAAAGCCCAAGGGTGATCCAGCGCATCGGGGTGCTGATCCAGTCGAGGAAATTGCCAAGGGTAGCATTGAGCAGCACCAGTACCAGGCCGGTAACGACTGCTCTTCCAAAATCTTTGATTTCAACGCCGGCCAGTATTCTTGCACCCAACCACACAGCCAGGGCGTTGATGAGAATGGTGAGAATGAAATCCATGTCAATTAGTTATTAGTGATTCAATTGTTTCAGTCCCCTGCAAAAAGCCATTTTCAGTTGGAGTTGTCTGCAATAATCGTTGGTTTAGAGAGGTTGAGGTCGGCCTACGGCATTGGTTTAGAGAGGTTTAGAGGTATTCGAGTACAACCTCTCTCAACTCCTCTAAACCTCTCTCAACTCCTCTCAACCCCTGAGCGCACTTTTTGCAGTGCGCTCATTGTTTTACTTCATTGCGCCTCGGTAGTAAGCTGCTTCTCCAACTCTTCGATCCGGTTCCGCAACTCCTCGTTTTCCTCCATCAGCCCTTTGATTTTCAATTCCTGTTCACCCACCAGTTTTTTCAGGTTGGAAATTTCTTCCTCAGCAGTGCCGGATTCAGTTTTGGTGGGTTCTTTTGGAATTTCTGTGGTGTCATCGTCCTTGACTGAAGGATTTTCGGCAAGGTCAATCCCAACCAGTTGTTTCAGCTTGGCCCAGCCGTCTTCGCCGTTGTAATAAGCGGCTCCCATAAAAGCGAGAGGAGCCACAATGATCATGATGAGCAAAAACCTGGTAAAGGGGGTAAGTCTGAGGGATCTTCTGGCCATAAGTGCGTTGTAGTTTTTTTGATCGTGAAGGATGTGAGCCAAATTTAGTTTCCGTTGGGGGAATTCCCATTGAATTCTTCTACTTGCTTCTTGAAAAGCCGGATGAAGAATCATTTCACGGGCATGTCAGTTTGTTGATTCTTTAATTTTGCGCCTCACTCAGCCAAAATTTCCTTTTCAAACCCAAACGATAAAGCTATGAATAACAAGGTTTTACTTTTGGTACTTGTGGCGTTGCTGGCTGTTTATGGTGTGTATGAGCTGGCATCCGGCAATGAGAGCAGGACTTTCGATCCGGAAATCACAAAGTTTGAAAAAGGCGCTGTGACGGAGCTGCGCTTTCGCTCAAAAGCCGACAGCCTGGGTCCGTTTGCTTTGAAAAAGGAAGGGGAAAGATGGACGGTGAGCCGGGGCGATCACAGTTTGCCGGCCAGTAATGATGCAGTGGATGAAGTGCTGAACAACCTTTTGGCACTGAGGGCAGCCTACATTGCTGCGAAGAGCAGCGACAAATGGCCGGAATACGAACTCACAGAGGAGCAGGCCACTTCGGTTCAGGCTTTTGCCGGCGGCAAGAAAGTAGCCGATGTGCGGATTGGAAAATTCAGCGCCAATCCGCAAACCCAGCAGTTGAAGTTTTTCGTCAGAACAGGGGAGGGTGACAACGTTTATGCCGTGGAAGGAATGGCCGGCATTCTCCTGAACAAGTCTTTCGATGATTTCCGGGACAAGTCAGCATTGGATTTCGACCTCCACAATGTTGACGAGTTGATTTACGGTGGAGAATCCCAATACACCGTTTCCAAAACTGCCAACGGCTGGAAACTCGATGGAACGGAGGACCTGGATTCAACGCGGGTGCAGAATTTCCTGATGAACCTTCACCGGATGAGCGGAGACGAGTTTGCCGATGGTTTTGAATCGAAGGCAAGTCAGCTCAGCCCGTTCAGGACCCTGACCATCCGGGGTGCCGGGCTGCCCGAGGACATTGTTGTAAAATGCTGGCAGGATACCACCCGTGAAAAACCTTTCGTTATCCAGACCTCTCAGTTTCCTGAATCTTATTTTGCAAGTGATACCTTGCGGCTTTACAAACGCATTTTCAAACCGGTTTCAGAATGGTAATCTCAAAATTTTTCGGCCTGAAGGCATGCTTTTCCACCGCCCTGGCACTTTCTTTTTTGCTCTTCGGCCTTCCGGCCAACGGCCAGGTTGGCTTGTCGGGCGGCTACCTGAACTTCAAAGCTTCTGACTGGCTGGATGCCGCCGGTGAGCGCACGAACAAAAGCATTGCTTCGCTGGCAGGCTGGCAAGTGGGAGCCGACTACTGGTTCAGGCTGCAGCAAAAGAGAGTGGAATTCACCGTGGAAGCCAATTATTCCTCTTACTCCGAATCCGGTTTGCCATCAGGCAATCAGCTTGAAATTGCAGCGTATGGCTTACAACTCAACACCGCTTTGTACCCCCTCGATTTTGGCAGCGATTGCAACTGTCCCACCTGGTCGAAAAGCGGGGATGTGTTTGCGAAGGGCTTTTTCATTCAGCTGATAGCCGGTGGTGTTTACCAGGATAAAAAACTGGTCAGTGCTGATTTTTCGTCGGAACAACAGGACCTGGCCCTGAAACTGGGTGCCGGTATCGGGCTGGACATCGGCATCAGCGATTTTTTCACGGTAACTCCTTTGGTGCGTTACGAGTATTTCCCGAAACTGACCTGGGAGGGCCTTGCCACGGATACTGTTGGCAAAGATGAAACCACCGGAAACCAGATTTTTGCAGGCATCCGGCTGGGCTTCCGTTTCGACGAGCTCTACAAGTATTCCATTCGTTCTTACTGACCGGTCCTGAACCCAACAGATTTTGCGGGCTTTTTGACTTCGTACTTCAACGCTGCCATCCGGATGGCGGTGACGGCGCCTTCCACTCCTTTGTTGCCATGTTTGCCACCGGCCCTTTCTTTGGCCTGCTCGTAAGTGTTTGGAGTGAGTACTCCGAATATGCAGGGAATGCCGCTTGCCACACCCAAACCCATCAGGCCTGTTGCCACGGCGTTGGAAATGTATTCGTCGTGTTTGGTCTCGCCCTTGATCACGCAACCGATGCAGACCACTGCATCCAGCTTGAAATTGCTGAGGAGCAACTTTGCCCCGGAAGGTAATTCAAAAGCCCCCGGAACCTGAATGGTCTCGATGTCCTCCGGCTTTGCCCCGTGCTTTACAAGGGTATCAAAACAAGCCTCGTACAGGGCATGGGTGATTTCCTGGTTCCATTCAGACACTACTATTCCGAATTTCAAGCCTTCGGCCGAAGGCAAGGTAGAGTCGTCGTATTGGGAAAGGTTTTTCAGTGCTGATGCCATGATTGATACAGGATTTTGCGAAGCGTAAAAAAACAAAAAAGGCAAGACTCAACGGGGAATCTTGCCTTTCAGGTGGTTGATCTTCGGTTGTGATCAGTCCTCCAGACGAGCCAATTGCTTTTCAGCATCGTTGGCTTCCGGAGCGAAAGGATATTTCTGCTTTACCTTTTTCCATGCTTCGATGGCATCTGAATTGTTGCCAAGTTTAGTGCTCAGCATGGCGTACTTCTTCAGGTAGTAAGGTGCAGTGATTTCGTTTTCACTGGCGTTAGCGGCCTTCTTGTAGTAGCTGAGGGCCTTGTCGAGGTCCCCTTTTTCAGCATAGGCATCTCCCAGTGCACCGTTTTTTGTGGCGGCAGTGAGGTCGTCGTGAGCGCTGTAATCGTCCAGGTAGGAGATAGCAGCATCGTATTGACCGAGGTTCAGACAGCAAACACCTGCATAATACAAGGCAACATTACCGGCCGGAGTGCCGCCGTAGTTTTTGGCGATGTCAGCAAAGCCAGGGTAACCGGCTCCCGGATTGGCCAGTGCCAGGGCAAAGGAGTCACGTTGAAACTGGAACTCGGCCTGTGCCATTTGCTCGATGGCCTCTTTGTTTTTGGGAACCTGATAAGCATTCTTGTAAATGAAATACCCGCCAACCAAAACGACGAGGGCAGTGATGCCAATGAAAATCTGCTTCTGGTATTTTTCCATGAAGTCCTCAGCCTGACCAGTTACCTCGGTAATGTCAATGAGTACTTCTTCTTCTTTTTTGGACTTTCTCTTCCGTTTAGCCATTTAATTGAAATGATTTGGTGAAAACATTGCGAAGGGCCTCATTTTCCAATGCCTTTTCGCAGAGCGGCGCAAAAATAAATAAACTTTGGAACGGCAAAAGCGATCGGTGGAAACTTGTAAGTATTAAGAAGGAAACAAGCTGTCTGCAACCCTTTTTTGCTCAATAAACGCGCAGAATGCCTGCTCCTTTCCTAAAGAATCAGGCATTCTGACAATAAATAGAGCCTGCACTCCTGACAATTAGTCTTTCATGAACGGGTAATCGGGTTGAACGTAATTGTCGGTGTACAACTCTTCAGGAGCCGGATATGGAGATTCATCTGCAAATTTTACGGCTTCTTTAATTTCCTCTTTGATGGCCGCCTGGATGTTTTCGAGTTCATCCTGGCTGATCTCCCCGCTGTCGAGCATTACCTTCTCCACCATTTTGATGGGGTCTTTTTCCATGTATGATTTCAATTCCTCACGGGTGCGGTAATGCCCGGGGTCAGAAACCGAGTGGCCTTTGTAGCGGTAGGTTTTGATCTCGAGGAAGTAAGGTCCTTTTCCGCTTCTGATGTGCTCTGCGGCTTTTTTTACAGCTTCGTAAACGGATTCCGGCCGCATGCCATCCACCTGCTCGCTGGGCATGTCATAAGCCAGTCCCAACTTGTAAATGTCCTGGACGTTGCTGGTGCGGGTCACGGAAGTACCCATTGCATACTGGTTGTTTTCACAAATGTAGAGCACAGGCAGTTTCCAGGTCATGGCCATGTTGAAGGCCTCGTGCAGGGCTCCCTGGCGGGCGGCCCCGTCGCCGAACATGGTCACGCAAAGGTTATTGGTGCCTTTGTATTTTTCAGCGAAGGCGATGCCGGTTCCGATGGGGATTTGTGCTCCAACGATGCCGTTGCCTCCGAAATACTTGTGTTCTTTGGAGAAGAAGTGCATGGAGCCGCCCTTGCCTTTGTTGACGCCGGTAGCTCTGCCGAAAAGCTCTGCCATGCATTCTTTGGTGGTGCATCCTCTTCCGATGGCCGTGCCGTGTTGGCGGTAACCTGTTATGATCCCGTCACCGGGAATCAAGGCTGATTCGATGCCGGCAGCAACGGCCTCTTGTCCGATGTACACGTGCAGGAATCCACGGATTTTTTGCTGGTTGTAAGCGAGCAGCGCTGCTTCTTCGAAACGGCGGATACGCAGCATAAGCTCATACCAGCTCAGGTATTGCTCTTTGGAATAGGCGAGTTTGCTCTTGCTGTTCTTTTTGGTGGAGGTGCCAGACTTCTTCTTCTTTGATTCAGCTACCATTGTGGCTCAAATTTAAAATTGAGGTGTTTGTTTGATTGAATTTGGCAGGGCTGGAAAACGAATTTTACCGAAGGCAAAAGTCGGTAGTTTTTGAGGGATGTAATAATGCGATTCCGACAATTGTCTGCATTGACAAACACCCTCCTTCAAAAGCGGTTGCAAAAAAACCGAATTTCTTCCAGATGAAAAAACATAGAAAGTCCGGTTACCTGCCGGAACGGTCAATGAAATTCGACCCCGCCTGCTGGGTGCTGAACATGAAAATGTCCTGGATATTCACATGCGGAGGCCGGGTGGCGATGTAATAGATAGCATCGGCCACATCGGAGGCTTTCAAAGGCTGGAAGTTTTCATATACGGCAGCGGCTTTTTCCACATCCCAGTCAAAGCGCACCCTTGCAAATTCGGTTTCTTCCACATGGCCCGGTGAAACCTGGCTGACCCGGACATTGTGTTTGAACAGGTCCAGCCGCATGGATTTTGTCAGTGCATCCACCGCAAATTTGGTGGCACAATAGACGTTGCCACCCGGATATACCTCTTTGCCGGCGCTGCTGGCTACATTGATGATGTGGCCACTTTTTCTGGCTACCATTTGCGGAGCTATGGCCCGCGTCATGTAAAGCAAACCCTTGATGTTGGTGTCGATCATTGTGTCCCAGTCTTCGGGTTTGCCCTCATGGATGGGGGCAAGTCCCCGGGAAAGGCCTGCATTGTTGATGAGGATGTCCACCTGACTCCATTCTTCCGGCAGATTGCCGATGGCCTCTTTCACGGCATCGAGGTCCCTGACGTCGAAATGAAGCAGGAGCACGTCGCTGTTGAATTCTTTTTGGTACCGTTCTTTTTGTTGCTCCAGTCTGTCCAGCCGGCGGCCCGTTATAATGACCCTGAATCCATTCTTCGCAAACAGGTCGGCGGTGGCTCTTCCAATTCCGGCCGTTGCGCCGGTGATGAGTACTGTTTTGGGTCCTTCAATCATTGATTTGGTAGTTTCAGTTTTCGGTTTTTGCGTTTCGTCCTGTGCCTTCTCTTCTGAAGGAACGGCTTTGTTTCCGGTTGTTGCATTGCCCTCATGGCTTATTTGCTGGGATGGCTTTTTGCTTATGCCCAGCTTGAACACCCTGTCGTTGTGCGGGGTACGAAGCTCTGGATTGACCGCTATTGCACGTTGGTAAAAGCGGTATGCCAATTCTCCTTTGCCCATTTTGTGGTAAAGCACCGCTATTTCGTACCAGGCAAAGCGGTGTTGAGGTTTCAACTCTTTGGTGACCATGAAATGGCTGATAGCCTGGGCGGGATCGTTCAGGTGTTCGGCATACAAGGTGCCGAGGCAGTAATGGGCGTCGGCGTTGTTGTGGTCCAGTTGCACGGTCTTTTCAAGGTGATACAGCGCCTCATCTTTTTTGCCTTCGCTGTGGAATAAATACAAGATCCCAAGCCGGTAGTGAGCCCCCGGAAAATCGCCGTCGATGTCCAGAACCTGATGGTAGGCGGCAATGGCTTTTTCGTAGTCTTTCTGGTGCTCCGCAAGCTCTCCCCGCAGGAAAAGGGCTTCTATAAACCGGGGATGCTCAGCCAAAATATCATCCAATTCGTTGACGGCGGCGTCGAGGTTTTTCTCATACCTCGCCAGGGCGTAGGCATAGTAGTAGCGCAATGTCGGGTTAGCCGGTGCAGCGTCAACCGCTCCTTTCAGAAAACCCAAAGCCTGGCTGGTTTTTCCAGCGTTGAAAAGGCCGACAGCCACCTCCATGACTTCTTCCGGTGCTGGCGGATCCTGCGGTTTTGGAGCCCTCTTTCTAAGTTTCGGCTTTGCCTGTGTGAGCGGTTCGTCGCTTTCATCTTCGCCGAACAATTCATCCAGCAGCGCATCTTCCTCCTCTTCGGAAAAATAGTCCTCCTCATCCTCGCCATCGTCCAAAACGATCATCAATTCTTCCTCCTCCTCAGCATTCAGTTCGTCAATGAGGCGTTCGGTCATCTCCGAAGGGTCTTCTTCCGCAGTCTTGGGCTGCACAACCGGTTCTTTGTTGGCTGATTCCAGCTCGGTGTTCTCGGCAAGGAGATCCTTGGAGGATTTGGTGATGATTTCAATCAGGGTGGCATTGTCCTTTACCTCTTCTTCCTTTTTTAAAATTCTCATCAGCTTGTCGTGTCCCTGCGGATCGTTGAGCCTGCTGAAGAAGTACTCGTAGGTGTTCTGAAGAAACGCTTCCAAACGGATGCAGGGCAGCTCATTGAAGAAGTTGAGGATTGAACTGATGTTGGCCGAAATATCCTTGACAACTTCGACTTCCCGTTCCAATTCCCCGTCGGGTTCACTGAGGTGGATGAGTTTTTCCCTGAGGTCAAGGTAGCGCGTGTGCCAGTATTTCATGTAAACCAGCATCTGGTTCACCTGCCCGATCTGCGTAGGGATTTCCCTTTTTGTGCCGTCTTTGTCTCGTGCTATGCCAGGTGCCAGCACTGCAATGAGCCGGTTTTTCTCCTGAAGATCTTTGAGCACGGGCAGACACCTGTAAAGGCAAGCCGTTTTCCGAAGGAAGTTGTCACTCAGCAATACGACGACCTGCCCCCGGGTTTCGGGAATGTCACGGTAAAAAGCCCCTTCTTCGAAATTATCGGAAAACTGGTACTGGTGGAGCTGATAGCCCGCTTTGCTGAGGTCGGACGTAACCTCTTGCCCGAGCCTTTGGTTCTCGGGACAGAAGACAATAGCATGATTCTTCTGCACGGGCATTTGGTAAGTCGTTTTAGAGCCTGTTTAAATTCCCATTACTTGGCTGCAAGCGGCCAATTTTATCCTGCACTTCGTTAAATTTTTCGCCGGATTACCCGTATCCGCCTGCAAAA
>PAAY01000078.1 GCA_002698985.1 Saprospirales bacterium
AAGTTGAAGGAGATGTTCAGGTTCTGGCCGATGCTGGTCAGGTTGCCAAGTCCGCTCAGGCCGGTCAGCTTGGCGCCGTAGTTGTTCAGCTTGATGGTCAGCGAGGCACCGATGGTAGTCAGGGCATCCAGCCCGTTCATGTTGGGCAGGCTGGTGGCCTGTATCAGCACGTTGCCAGTTACTTCCTGCAGATTGCTGAGGTTGGCAAGCGAGTTCACGGCAGGGCCGGAGATGGTCAGGTTGCCCTGAATCTTGTAATAACATTGTGAGAAGGCATCTACAGCCGCCTGATTGGTGAAGATGACGTTGCCCACATACACCTGATTGGCGGGTGGATTGCCTTCGTCGATCTGGCCGTTACAGTTGTCATCGATGCCGTTGCAGATCTCGGCAGCGCCGGGATTGATGGCCGGGTCGGTATCGTCGCAATCGCCGTCGCAAACCCGGTAGCCGTCGGCGTCGTTGTCCTGCTCATCAGCCGGGATGATACCGTCGCAGTTGTCGTCGAGGCCGTTGCAGGCTTCGGCTGCGCCCGGATTCACTGCAGCATTGTTATCGTCGCAATCGCCGGGCTGGGCGCTGGCCACATAACCGGCCGGTGGGCTGCACGACACATGAGTGATGCCGTCCGTATAGCCGTCGCCGTCCAGGTCTTTGTACCAGGTGGTGGGGGCAGGGCCGGCATTCAGATAGGTTTCATCCTCTGCGACGCAGGAGCCATTGCCATCGAGGCTCACCAGAATGTAATAGGGGCCAGGGCTGAGGTCTGTGAAGGTGTTGACCATTTGGAAAGTGGCCCCGCCATCGATGGAATAGCGAAGCGGTCCTCCCAGGCTGGTTGCATTGATCACGATCTGCCCGTCGGAATAACCCTGGCAGCTTTCATGGGTAATGTCCAGGCTCGTAATGCTCATGAAGCTGTTGATGGTCAGTGTGGCGGTGCAGGTGGCCGTATTGCCGTTGTCGTCAGTCACTGTGAGGGTCACTGTATTGGCTCCCACATTTGAGCAATTGAACTGATTGGGAGAAACGGCAAGGCTGTAGCCACAGGCGTCGTAGCTGCCATTGTTCACGGAAGCCGGTGACAAGGTATAGTTTCCATCCGGGTCCAGATCCGTGGTGAAGTTCTGGCATAGCGCCGTTGGCGCAATGTTGTCCTCAACCGTCACTGTAGCCGTGCAAGTGGAGGAATTACCGCTTTCGTCAATAACCGTGAGCACAGCCGTTGTCACGCCAACATCGCTGCAATCCCATTCGACGAAGTCCTCACCGTTGATGAGGTAAGTGACAATTCCACAGGCATCGGTACTGCCGCCGTTGATGTCGCCCCAGCCTGTTGACCAAACGCCACCGTTGTCCAGCTCTACGGTCAGGTCCTGACAAACAGCCACTGGTGGCGTATTGTCCTGCACATCGATGATGGCTTCACAGGTACTGGTGTTGCCACTGCCATCGGTTACCGTCAGTTCAACATCTTCGATTTCAAATACATCGCTGCAGTAAAATTCATCTTCGTCAACGCTCAGTGTCACAGGTCCGCACTCGTCTGAGGACCCATCGTCAATGTCTGAAGGCACAATGCTGGCCACGCCGTTGGGATCGAGCACCAGCGTAATGTCCTTGCACTTGGCCTCCGGCGGCGTATTGTCCTGAACAGTTACGGTTGCAGTGCATAAAGCAGTATTTCCCGCATTGTCGATGATCTGCAGGGTCACCGTGTTGGCGCCGATGTTGGAGCAGTCGAAGGTGTTGGGCGTTACGAAGACCGCATAGGGATTGCCGCAGTTGTCGGAGCTGTTGGCCGCGTCGAAAACATCGGCGGTGGTGATACTGGCATTGCCGGCATTGTCCAACACAACAGTTGGATTCAGGCAAGCAGCGATGGGTGGGATGTTGTCCTGAACTATTACCTCGAAATCACAGGTTTGAACATAACCGCTTGAATAGGTAGCCGTAATCGTCACCGTGGTATTGCTGTTCACATTGGTGCCGGCAGCAGGTGACTGTGACAGAGCCGGCGATCCGCAATTGTCGGTTGCGGTTGCAAGGCCGGTGTAATCAGCCAAATCCACACAGTTGGCTCCGGCCACTTCCACCTGGTTTGGCGGGCAGGTCAGCGACAATGGCAGGCCAACAGCCGTGACAGTGATATTCGTGTTGTAGTCCTGACCGCCAAATCCGTCAATCTGAACATAATAGGTCTGACCTGGCACCACACAGGCATCGTTGATGAAAGGCGCAAAAAGCGGCCCGTCATCGTCATTAGCGGCTATTTCGGTGAAAGATCCAAAATTGTTGCAATCACCCACCGACCAGAGTGCCAATTGAGTGTCGTGAGTGGTGGAAGTGAAAATGTCCACTTTGCCAGATGGCGGCGCCACAAAAGTGAACCACAGGGAGTTCTGGACTTCAGTTTCAAACGAACACCAGCCATCCTGTGAATTGCAAGAAACTCCGGTGCCGGCTCCTGGCGACACTTCGCCGGGCTGGGCTGATGCCCCCGGACACAAGTTGGAATTCGCATTAATGGGTACACCCAGGGTCATAGGCAAGGCATTGCAAACATCATCGTTACCGGGACTGGCGAGGCTTTCTTCCACCAAAATGTTGGTGTTGTAGGCAAATCCATTGAAACCATCCACCTGGACATAATAGGTCTGACCAGGATTCACACTGGCACAAAGAATCAAGGGTGAAAACCCAGGCCCACTATCATCGTTGGCAGCTATTTCGGTGAAGGTGTTGAAGTCGCTGCAGTTTCCAACTGACCATATTGCAACTTGCGTATCATCCAGATCATCGCTACTGACCTTCACAAAGCCTGATGGCGGAGCCACAAAAGTGAACCACACAGAATTTTGAACATTTGGATCAAAAGAACACCAGCCATCCTGGGAATTGCAGGTAGAACCACCAGTACCAATGCCCGGTGAAACTTCACCTGATTGGGCAGTGGCGCAGAATCCGTCAGCATTTATGGGCACACCAAGGGTAATGGGCAGGGCATTGCAGACATTGTCATTTGACGCTCCATTGCAGGGCACGCCCACGGCTTTCCAGGCTTCATCAACGGCCTGGGCTTCAGCTGAGCCCACCCCGTAAAGGTCTTCGGCCGCCTGGATGGCACCGTTTCTGGCGTCAATGAATTGAGAGTTAGGGCCGAGGTAAACGGACAGGTTACGGTATGCAATGGCCGCAGCTTTGGTGAAGCCGATGGCCGGCACATTGTAGTTGTAACCAAAATCATTGGTCCCTACTTCACCGACACACAGCAAGTAAAACCACTTGTTCTGGACGCCGGAATTGGTATGAACGCCTCCGTTGTCTCCAGAGCTGGTCCACCAGAAATTACCGAGGTAGGTGTCCGGGTCGTTGTGGATATTGGGGCTGCTCATGTTTCTGATGCCTCCGGAAATGATCTCGTCGCCAATGATCCAGTCGTTGAAGCCCTGGCCATGTCGCTCCACCATCTCTCCGAAAATATCCGAAAATGACTCGTTCAAAGCTCCTGACTCGTAAGAGTACACCAGGTTGGCGGTGTGGGTGGTAACACCATGTGCTATCTCATGGCCACAGACATCCAGGCTAACCAGGGGATTGTAAGAACCATTGCCATCGCCGTAGGTCATTACGGAACCGTTCCAGAATGCATTCACGAAATTGACCGAGTAATGAACATAGGATTTGATCACTGCTCCGGCGTCATCATAAGAATTGCGTCCGTGGTCACTCATGAAGTAATCCCATGTTTGTTCAGCACCCCAATGTGCCTGAACCCCCGTATTGTCGGAGGTGAAATTGGAGGAAGTACTGGTAAAATCTGTTGCGGCTCCATAGTTGGTGCCGTTGTTCATGTTATAGGTCTCGATGCCACCGCCCGATGCCGTTTGCCGAAGGCGAAAATTGGTGGGGCCGGTCTGGTCGGCGGTAAAGTTGACAGAACCGTTGTAAAGTGAAGTCCCGGTTGCAGGCACATTGGCATGGTGTATCCGGAGGTTTTCAAAAATGAATTCACCGGTCTTTGCGTCGATGAAAACATAAGCCCGGTAGAGCGGCTCCACTGCGTAGATGTCGTACTTCCAGGCCAAACGGGGGCTGGAGCCGAATTGCCGCATGGCCATCACCGCCAGTTCTCCCTTCGGGTAACTGTAATCCTCGCCAGGTGCCAGTCCGGGGTCTTCCCAGGCAAACTTCCGGCCCTTCGAGTGAGCGATGGCAGCCGCCAAAGCTTTCTCCTCGCTCACCGCAGGAGTCACATCAAATCCATCGATGCTGACGAAATAGCCGTTCATGCTTTGGAGCAGGCCACCACGGGCATGCGTGGTATAAACTGCGCCTTCCACTTTCAAGCCTTTGTACAGCTGTTGGTACCTGGCGTGTTCCATGCCAAGCTGATCCACTTCGCTGCGCAATGGCTGCATCTCAACATCGGCCGAAATGGGTAAAAATTGCGACAACAATCCCTGCCGGTCAAAAACAGGGACGGCGGAATTCGGCTTGATAAAAGTAGGGGCGATGGAGAACTTGTCACCATCGGACGGCGGTGTCGGAAGGGGCTTGTCCTGCGCAAAGACAGAACCGGCCAGTAGTAAAAACAACAAGGTGCAAGTGTAATGTCCGATTTTCACTCGGAACTTAGGGGGGAAGTAATTGTGGAACATAACGGGTGTGGTTGGTGAAAAGATATTGTTCGACTAAAAGGCTGAGAACCGGGCATGACCTGCATCAGCACTGTATGCTGAGGATGCAAGTCACTCACGATGCCTGTAGCTCGATCATTGACAGCCTTGAGATATTTGCTTTAAGCAGCTTTCGGTGGGAATCTTCAGGAACCACCTCTTTTGAATGAGGCGAATTGGAAAGGCAAAATTGTTCTCTTTCATGGCTATGGTTTCAATTGGGTCTTTGGGATTCGAAACAAAGCCAAAGGTAATCCTTGCGAAAACACCTTGTTATCACATCTTCATGTGATGCTTTTAGAGTTTGCGAAGCCGCAGCAGAATGCAAAAGCCGTTATCGGATGCAATTGACAGTTTAGCTTGCAGCTTTTTCGCCCTCATTTGAATGTTGGAAATACCAAGGCCGCTTTTCGGCAACTGTTCACTCTCCACACAGCCATTATCCCGGATTTCCAGTCTGCACTCATCGGCAAAGTTGCCGAAGACCACAGTGACTTTGTCAGCATTTGAATGGCGGGCCACATTGTTGACAGCCTCTTTGAAGATGAAATACAGGTGCTGTCGGGTTTCCGAGGGCAGCTTTTGGTCCATATCCAATTCGCCGAGCTGAAACCGGTATTCAATTCCTTTTGCCGGCAGAATTTCTTCGGCATACTCCCGCATGCGGTCCAGCAGGTTTTTCACCAGGTCTCTGCGGCTGTCGATGGACCAGACGAGGTCGCGCATTTTAGATACGGCCTCCCGGCTCGTATTGCGCAGGTAGGCAAGCGTTTGGCTGTGGTTGGCCTGTGGGTTCATCTCCATCAACTCGGCCTGCATGGCAAGCCCCGAGAGCATGGAGCCTACCTCATCGTGCAGGTCACTGGCAATGCGTGTGCGCATGCGTTCCATCTCCAGCAGCCGCTGTAGGCGGTAGCGTCCCAGGGAATACACGATACCCAGCACGAGCATTGCCATCGCTGAAATAAACCACCAGGTTTGGTAAAAATGTGGCTGAACCTGCACCTTGACCGCCAGTTCATCTGCCCCCCAGACACCTTTGCTATCAGCGCCTTTTACTTTGAAAATATAACTACCGGGCGGGAGTTTATTGTAGCGGATGCTGTTGCTGTTGCCTACGTAATTCCATCCGTCATCCAGCCCCTCCATCCAGACGTAATAATTGTTTTTGGCCGGTTTGAAATAATTGGGCAGGGTCCATGAGAACTGGAAGTAATTGTAAGAGGGTTTGACCAACAACTGGTGGGATGTTGATTCGAGAAAATGATTTTCAACGGTTTTGCCGTTGGTCTCGATGCCGGTCAGCACCAGTGCCGGGTTTTGGTTGTCACTGATCACAACGGAGGGGTCTATGGCATTGACCCCATTCATCCCACCAAACCACAAAGTACCATCGCTGGATTTGTATTGTGAGGTGTAATTGAACTCGTTGTTGGTGAGGCCATCTTCTTCAAAATAATTCAATATGGACCAGTCTTTACTTTTTACCACCGAAATTCCATTGTAAGTACTCGCCCAAATATTTTCATCCTCATCCTCCAATATTCCGGTAATATTGTCATTGGTCAGGCCTGTTTTTGAGTTGACAATTTTTATTTCTCCACTCTTTTCATCCAACACATTCAGGCCGCCGCCAAATGTGCCAATCCATATATTTCCGTTTTCCGCAAGGTGAATTGACAAAACGTGGTTATTACTCAAGGGCGGGGATGAAGCTGTAGAATATTGAGCGAGGAGCTGACCTGCAAGATTTATTTTGAGCAGTCCTTTTGAAGCGGTTCCCACCCAAACAGTACCATCGTCACAGGGCAGGAAAACTTCTGTATCGAGGCCTTTGAATGCTGCCAAGTGCCTGGCGGGTATTTTTTCGAAGCTCCCCGTTGAATGCTTGAAAACGGCAAGCGCCTCCACGGTACTTCCCAACAGCAAATCGCCGCCGGGCAACTGGGTCAGCGGATTGTGCGAGAAGGAGTTGCAAATACCCTCCAGTGAGGCAACCACCTCCAGCTCAAAAGTTTCGAGGTCCAGCTTCATCAAATTATCGGCAATGGTCCAGGCAATATTTTCCGAAGTGTCAACTACAAAATGTTTTGCCCGGTCGAGCAGCAGAGAGTCCGTCAGGAAATCCCCGCCGATGTGGCATTTTTCCAATTTGCCGGAAATTTTGTTCAGCCTGGTAATTCCCTTTGCTGCCCCAGCCTCGCATTTAAAAAATACGTTTCCTGATTTATCCTCAAATATTCCCCGCATGGCATTGCCCCAGCGTTTATCCGGCACCAGCAGGTAATTGTCAAAAAGTTCTTTGAAGATGGGGATTTTCAACAAACCGTTGTCGGTGGCCACCCACAACATATTCGATTTATCCTCAAAAAGTGTGTGTATTTCCGTGAATTGCAATTCCGAATTCAATATCTCCGTAAAATCCGTCCATGCACCATCCCGGTAACGGTGCAAGCCCTTTCTGGTTCCGAACCAGTAGGCGCCCTGGTTGTCTTCAAGAAAATGGTAGGACAGGTCATCGAGCTCACCGGAAAAACGGGTAACGGTCAGTTCCTTTTTATCGAGGGTCCAGACTTTCTTTTCAGTTTTTGGAAAGACAAAGAGCCTGTCGCTTTTATCCAGATTGAGCGGCGTGAAAAACATTTTGGTGCCAAACCAGATGAAGCTGTCCACCACTGCCTGCCGGAGCAACTGCCCTTCGGGAGTGTATTGTTGGATCCCCTTTGAAATGGTGCTCCACCAGGCATATCCCTTTTGATCGATGGCCAGGCTTGTGAACTCCCTCCTGATTTTCGGCACCTGTGCCACCCGTACCAATTCACCGAGGTCGGTAAAGCCCAGGTTTTGGGTCGTGTCCGTCTCCCAGCTCAGCCAAACCTTTCCCGCTTTGCCCATTTTTATGAAACTGACGTTGCCGTCAATCCCCATGCGCTTGCTCAGGTTCTCCACCTTGTAATCCACGATGTTGATTTTGAAAAGTTGGTAGTCGGCGATTGCGAGCAAAAAACTATCGGGAAGAAAAATGAGGCCGTTGTCCAGCACACGGTCGGCGGGGAATGGAAAATCAGCTCCGGGCTTGTTGGAAAAAACGACAAACCGGTAACCGTCGTAGCGGCAGATGCCCTGCTGGGTGCCAAACCACATCAGGCCCCGTGAGTCCTGTGTTATGGCGGTTACATTGCGGAAAGGAAGTTCATCTTCAAGGGTAATGGCCTCCGCTTTGGTCTGGTGTTGCGCAAAATTTACCGAAGGAAAAAACAGTACAATAAACAGCACCCACAAAGAAGCTGGAACATTCTTTAATGACAGGAGGTGGTTCTTTGTCAGGTGCATTGTCTGCAAAATGAAGTATTTAGCACATCCACTTGGTCGCACAAAATACGCAATTTCTGTACTGGAACGGTACTTTCGGCTCAGTTGTAGCCGGTCAAATCAACGGCGCCACACACCAGGTCGCATGCTCATGTGATTGAACGGCAGGATAGAAGGGTGTAACTTTGGCAGCTATGATACCTGTCCCCATTGCAATTATTGAAGACGATCCGATCGTCCGCAAAAGCCTGAGCACCTTCCTCGAGGCGGATGCTGCTTTTTCGCTCTGCTCCGTTGCCGGCTCCGTAGAAGAGTTTCTGGAAAACTGCGAACTCTCCATCACACCCCAGCCGTCCATCATTCTACTCGACATCCAGTTGCCGGGGGTCTCCGGCATAGAGGGCATTCCTTTGATCAAGGAAAAACTGCCGGAAGTTCAGATCATTACCCTCACCACCTTTGAGGAAAGTGAAAAGGTCTTTGCAGCACTTTGTGCCGGCGCCTGTTCCTATCTGTCGAAAAGGAGTTCCCTGAAACAGATCCGTGAAGCCCTCATCATCGTCAGCCGTGGCGGTTCGTACATGACTCCCAGCATCGCCAGAAAGGTGGTGGAACATTTTTCAGAAAAGCCAAAGGTGCCCACCTCGGCCCTGTCTCCCCGGCAACTTGAAATTGTCAATGCCCTGGTTGATGGCATGAGCTACAAACTGGTAGCCGACCACCTGGGCATCTCCATCGACACCGTACGCTCCCACATCAAAAAGATCTACCAGGTGCTGGAAATCAACAGCAAAGGAGAACTGATCAAAAAATCGCTGAAAGGGGAAATTTGATTTTAGTGTAGGGTGTAGAGTTTAGGGTGTAGAGTTTGGGGGCGCTAGCCCCTTTCATCCCTCATCCCTCATCCCAGAGTAGGGAGTAGGGAGTAGGGAGTAGAGAGTAGAGAGTAGAGAGTAGAGTTTAGGGTTTAGGGTTTAGGGTTGGAGGGGGCTAGCACTTTCACCCCTTGCGTTTACGGTGTAAAGTTTGGAGGTGGACTGGATTTGTAAGTTCTTCAGTTCTTCAATTCCTGAGCGCACTGCAAAAAGCCATTTTCAATTGGAGCTACTTGTAAGAGTCGTTGGTTGAGAGAGGTTGATTTTATTCTAAAGTTATGGTTTATACAAGTTTAGAAGCGACCAAGCGCAACCTCTCTAAACTTCTCTAAACCTCTCTAAACCCCTCTAAACGAATGAGGGCACTATTTGCAGTGGCCTCATTCCTCAGTTCTTCAGTTCTTCGGTTCTTCAAATCCTCAATTCACAGCACAGTTCCATTGTTCACGGCTGGATTCCTGCCGGAAAATCTTATACTTTTGCGCGCCTCCCGCACGGGAGCTGCACGCTATCCAATTCCGACAATCAAAAAACTTCAAAAAATGGTTTTTGACCTCGATCTGATCAAGAAAGTATATGGCGAACTACCAGCCAAGGTGGACGCCGCAAAAAAAATGCTGGGCAGGCCCATGACCCTGGCCGAAAAAATCCTCTACAGCCACTTGCACAAGGAATCGCCTTTGCAGGAATACAAGCGCGGTGCTGATTACGTGTACTTTGCTCCCGACCGCGTGGCCATGCAGGATGCCACCGCCCAGATGGCCTTGCTCCAATTCGATACCTGCGGGCTGAAAAAGGTGGCTGTGCCCTCCACCGTTCACTGCGACCACCTCATCCTGGCCAAAGACGGCGCCGACAAAGACCTGCCCGAATCCATTGACCGCAACAAGGAAGTTTATGATTTCCTCGCTTCCATCAGCAACAAATACGGAATCGGCTTTTGGAAACCCGGCGCAGGAATCATCCACCAGATCGTGCTCGAAAACTACGCCTTCCCGGGCGGCATGATGATCGGAACAGACAGCCACACTCCCAATGCCGGCGGCCTCGGCATGGTAGCCATTGGCGTGGGCGGTGCCGATGCCGTGGACGTGATGGCCGGCATGCCCTGGGAACTGAAAATGCCCAAGCTCATCGGTGTGAAGCTCACCGGCAAGCTCAGCGGCTGGACCTCACCCAAAGACGTCATCCTTAAAGTGGCCGGCATTCTGACCGTGAAAGGCGGCACAGGTGCCATCGTTGAATACTTTGGTGAAGGGGCCAAGGCCCTCTCCTGCACCGGCAAAGGCACCATCTGCAACATGGGTGCTGAAATCGGCGCCACCACCTCCACCTTCGGTTACGACGAGGCCATGGGACGCTACCTGCGTGCCACCGGACGTGAGGAAGTAGCCGAACTTGCCGACAGCATTGCCGATTACCTGACCGGTGATGCCGAATGCTATGAAAATCCGGAGCAGTATTTCGACCGGGTCATCGAAATTGACCTCTCCACCCTGGAGCCACACATCAACGGCCCATACACCCCGGACCTCGCATGGCCCATCAGCCAGTTTGCGAAGGCAGTAAAAGAAAACGACTATCCGCAAAAGCTGGAAGTCGGCCTCATCGGTTCCTGTACCAACTCCAGCTACGAAGACCTTGACCGTGCCGCCTCATTGGCGAAGCAAGCCGTTGAGAAGAAACTGAAAGTGAAGTCGGAGTTTACCGTAACGCCGGGCTCTGAGCAGATTCGCTACACCGTTACCCGCGACGGTCAACTGGAGGCCTTCGAAAAAATGGGCGGCGTGGTGCTGGCCAATGCCTGCGGCCCCTGCATCGGGCAGTGGCAACGCCACCACAACGACCCCAACCGCAAAAACTCCATCATCACCTCCTTCAACCGCAACTTCTCGAAGCGGAACGACGGCAACCCCGCCACGCACGCCTTCGTGGCCAGCCCTGAAATGGTGACAGCCATGGCCATCGCCGGCGACCTGACCTTCAATCCGCTGACCGACACCCTCGTTAACGAAGATGGCCAGGAAGTGAAGCTGGATCCGCCAAAAGGCGTTGAACTGCCGCCGAAAGGATTCGCCGTGGACGATCCCGGCTACCAGCCACCGGCAGAAGACGGCAGCAAGGTGGAGGTCATCGTCAAACCCGACTCCGACCGCATCCAACGCCTCAAGCCCTTTGAGCCCATCACCCAGGATCAGCTCAAAGGCATGCGCCTTCTCATCAAGGCCAAAGGCAAGTGCACCACCGACCACATCTCCATGGCCGGCCCCTGGCTGAAGTACCGCGGCCACCTGGAGAACATCTCCAACAACTGCTGCATCGGTGCCATCAACTACTTCAACGGCGAAGCCAACAATGTGGCCAACTACGCCGACAATCCAAACCAGCCGGAATGGATGCCGGTGCCTGAATCAGCCAAGAAATACAAAGCCAAAGGCATCGGAACAGTGATCTTCGGTGAAGAAAACTACGGCGAGGGTTCGTCCCGCGAGCACGCCGCCATGGAGCCCCGCTTCCTCGGTGTGAAGGCCGTCATCGTGAAATCCTTCGCCCGTATTCACGAAACCAACCTGAAGAAGCAGGGCATGCTGGCCCTCACCTTCGTCAATCCCGACGATTACGAACTGGTGCGCCAGGACGATGTCATCGACATCCTCGGTTTTGATGAAATGGCCCCCGGCAAGAACCTGACCGTGGTGCTGCACCACGCCGACGGCACCACCGACCGTTTTGAAGTGAGCCATACCTACAACCAGCAACAAATCGACTGGGTGCGGGCCGGCTCCGCACTGAACAAGATCCGCCAGGAACTGGCAGAGCAGGGGTGAGGAATAAGGGATGAGGAATAAGGGATGAGGGATGAGAAGGTGAGTTTGCACGGCCCAATCCTGATTGCCAACTCCCAATGCAGAAAGCGACGTTCCGGAAGGGGCGCCGCTTTTGAATTTTTGAGACCTTATGAGGTTTGGGTAATTGCACCACAAACAAATTAATATAAAAAATATATCAGGGGGGGCACTTGACTGATTAATTTTTTTCAGCTAAATTTGACTCCAGTTTCAATAGCGCCTAAGATCACATACAGAACCGGAGGAGAAGAGAAGGCACAGTCAGCTAACAATATAAGTTTGGATTCGCCTGGATTTGGTTACTGAGCCTGCCAATTAACTGATCACACTATCTAACACTAGTACTGAAAGGGAATGCCTAAATTGCAACAGGTTGCTGTACCCGCGTACGCGTACAGATATGGAAAAGGGCCCCTGCCGTGCTTTGTGGCCACAACGGCAAGAGCCCACTTGTCAAATTAAAAACATTCAAAATTATGAAACCTTTTCCAAAGTTGCCGATAACCCGGCACCGCTCGTCCGTACCCATTCCGAAAGCTTTGACTTACCTTCGTAATACAATAGTTTTCGCCTTTATGCTTGCTTTTTCTGTCACTCAAGTTTCTGCCCAGTTTTTTGAATGCCATACAGAGTCATTAACCCAAAATGAAAATTCCGGGAGTACACACTGCTGGCCTGATAATCAGCCACCGTGTGAAGAAACCCTGAATTTTGCACCAGATCCGGATTTTCCGGAGCATACCCCCATCAAGTATGTAAAAGTGGTTCTTCACATTTTCCAGAACCAAAACGCAGTATTTCCTCCAGGCAATTTTTCCAATTCCCAGTATGACCTGGATATCTTGCGCTCCTGGTTTCATCATCCAACCAAAGGGATCAACGCCAGGTTGGCCAATCTTTGTGACCCACAACCGAAAGTGCCTGGAAATGAAAGTCCACACATTCCCGATGCCCGTGTTCAGTTTCTTTTCGATGGAATTGAAAATCAGGATGTCTTCTTTTACGAAGATGCTACGCTTTGGGGTGGTGGATATTTTTGTGGTAACAAGGGGAGCTACTATGGTCAATTGGTAAACGCTGCGGTAAACAATAATCCAACCGTGCAAAACGATCCTGAGATTCTGAACTCCGTGCATGTGTTTATGACCGGAGCCAGTATGAGTTCTTCAGGTAATTGCATTGACTATGCCGGAGGGGGCTATACATTTATGTTCAGTTCTTGTGGACAAAGTTTACCTGGCATAGTCCTATATGGTCAATACTATAATTACCTGTTCGATGAATATGGTTTGGACCCGAATGGTTATACTTTTGGAGCGCATACTCCAACACCTGAAAACATACCATACGGTGGTAACGGTATATTAGTTGAATGGTTGCACATGGCAACAGTAGATCATCCGGGCACGAATTCCCACATTGGCGGACCTAATCCAAATACCAATGATGGTTGTGATGACACCCCATATCCCGCCACCGAAAACAACATGATGGATTCATCCCTACCAACTGAGCAACGATGTGCTCTTACCCAATGCCAGCTCGGCAGGATGCACCACTTTCTTCAAAACAACCAACCGGTCTGGCTGCGAACGGCTGAGAACAACTTTGCTTATCCTGCAGTCACACAATTCTGCCAGACCTCCCTGCCGGACATCGAGATTCCTGATGGAGCCGATGTGGAATGGAAAAATCCTCGCCAACTCCGCTCCAACCTCATCGTCCGCTCCGGGGGCAAGCTGACCATCCGCTGTGATCTCGGCATGCCCAAAGACGCACAGATCGTGGTGGAGCCGGGAGGCGAGCTCTTCATCGAAGGAGCCCGAATCTACAACAACTGCTCAGGCGATCTGTGGCAGGGCATCATCGTCCAGGGCAACCCCGCCCAGCACCAGTACAAGCTCTTTGGGCAGCGCTACCAGGGCTTTGTGTCCATGCAGGATGCCACCGTCGAGGGTGCCGAGGTGGCCGTGCGACTGTACGACCCTGCCGACCCGCTGGGCACCTCCGGCGGTGTGGTGGTGGCCACCAACAGCAGCTTTTACAACAACCTGCAGGCCGTTTCATTCACCACCTACCACAACTTCAACCCCCTCAACGGTAACAAGCCCGCCGGCAACCTGAGCCGCTTCTCCGAATGCACCTTCGACATAGACGATGCATTCCAGGGCGACATCAGCCTGTTCAGGGCCCATGCCTCGCTGCGCAATGTGGAAGGGGTCTATTTCACTTCCTGCAACTTCAGCAACAACAGCAGCGTGAGCAACCTCTACCAGCGGGGCGACGGCATCAAAGCCTTCCAGGCAGGCTTCACCGTGAATGCCAAATGCACCTCCGGCCAGTTGCCCTGCGAGGGCTACCTGAATGGCTCCTTCCGGGGTTTCGACACCGGGGTGCGGGTCAGCCTCGGCAGTGCCACGCCCTTCCGGATCATGCGCACCGACTTCAGCGGCAACGGCCGGGGCGTATTCGCCTTCAAGAGCGACCTGGCTTATGTGGTACAAAGCAACTTTGAAGTAGGCAGCATGTACAAGGCCGCAGTGGTTGATTCCTTCATAGGTGTTCAACTAACCAGCTGCACCGGCTACAAGGTGGAGGAAAACACCCTCCAGCCCCTGCCCTCGGGCCTGCCCGCCAACGCCAAAACCATCGGTATTCTTATCCAAAGCTCCGGACCACAACCCAACGAACAGTACAAAAACACCTTCGCCGCCCTGGACTACGCCAGCCTCGCAAATGGGCAGAATAGGGATGTTTCAAACCCGATTGTAGGCCACCAGTACCGCTGCAACGACAACAGCCCCGGCAACCTCAAGTACGACTTCGCCGTGCCGGAAGAAAACTGGAACCCCTACGCTGGCGTGGCCGGCAACCAGGGCTCAGCACAGGAAGCCGCCGGCAATTCCTTCAGCCCCATGCCCACACTGCCTGAGTCCCACTTCCTGAACCAGGAGGCGCCGCTGACGTATTACCGTGATTTTGGAATAACCTTTACAAATTACTCCAATTCAATTACAATATCTGATGCCCCTGGAAATACATGCCCCTCCAAACTCCCCGGCAAAGAGGACAAACTCGGCGAGAACGAAAAACAGCAGTACCAGTCGGAAGTGACCGGCAGTGGCAGCGCTTCCGAAATGAGCTTTGCCGCCAACATGCTGGTGCGCGACTACCTGGTGGACACATCTGCCATCGACTACGACTCCGCCCGCCTGTGGCTGGCCGCCAAAGGCTACCTCTACGACCACTTCCTCATCGTGGACACCTGGCTGCAGCAGCAAGAACCCGACTCTGCCCAGACTGCCCTCGATGCCATCCCGCAGACGCTGCTACTCGAGGGCCAGGACCAAGTGGAATACAACTACTTCGACAGCCTGAAGACCTTGCAGATCAGCGCCTTGCAGCAAGGCCAGACCGAACAGCAAATGGCCGATGCCAACGAGACTGCCCTGGCCGGCATCGCCGATGCAGGCGACTACTACGCCTCCGCCCAGGCCCAAAACCTGCTCAACGAGTACAAGGGTTACAGCTACCAGCCTGCCATCGTCCTACCGGGAAGCGGCCAGCAGGGACTGAAACTGCCGGAGGAGGTAACCTTTCAGCAGGAGGAAGGACTGCAACTGCGAGCCGTGCCGAATCCGGCAAAGGATTTCGTGGATGTGCATTACCGCCTCGACAAAAGCTACTCAAGTACCCGGGCCATCCTGACAGACCTGTCTGGCAAGGTGTTGCAGGGCACTGCGTTGCCTGACAAGTCCGGTGTGCAGCACCTCGATGTCTCCAAACTGGAACAAGGCGTTTACCTGATCGCTCTCGAAGCCGATGGACAACGTCTGCTTACCACCAGAGTTGTTATCGTGAAATAATTCTTTAACCTGCACAGCCGGATGCTTTGGCGTCCGGCTGTGTTTTTATTACATGCTTGTCATTATATGAAATGAGGGTGTTCAGTAAAGTGTGTCTGCATAACTTACCGCATTATGGCAAAGAAACGAAAGAAAGAGACACTAGAAGACCTTGTACCCGATGCTGATCTTCGCGAGCGCATTGTAAAACACTTGTATTCAAAGAAGCCATTGCTTAGTGAAGGGAGTGTATTTAGTGAGTTGCTTCAATCGATGGTAAATAAGATGTTGGAAGGAGAAGCTACAGATTTTCTTCATGAGGAACGGGCCTCGGGCAAGGTTAATAAGGGCAATGGCTACACAGAGAAACAGGTATTGTCCTCAGCAGGTCCATTGTCAATTCGTACACCACGAGACCGCAATGGGGATTTTGAGCCTGAGTTGATTGAAAAGAGGCAGCGTGAGTTGTCTAGTGGGTTAGATGAGCAAATACTTGCCTTATACGCTCAGGGTAATTCTGTGGAGGATGTGCGACGGTTATTAAGGAAAATGTACGGCATATCGATTTCTGCGGGCAAGATATCCGCCATTACAGACAAAATTTTGCCGGAGCTACAAGCCTGGCGTAGTCGGCGATTGCGCTGCTTGTACGCCGTCATTTATCTGGATGCTGTGCATTTTAAGGTGCGCTACGAAGGGCAATACACCAGTCGGGCATTTTACACGGTTTACGGGATAGATGCAGAGGGTCAGCGGGACTTGTTGGGGCTGTATGTCAATGAAAATGAGGGTGCTAGCCGCTGGGGCTTGGTTTTAGAGGATTTAAAAGACCGGGGCGTTGAAGATGTATTGATCTTCTGCACCGATGATTTGACGGGCTTCAGCGAAGCCATTTCAGAGGTTTATCCCCTGGCCGTTATCCAGAAGTGTATCGTGCACAAAGTTCGCAGTGCGACCCGTTTTGTGGACGACAAGGATATCAAGTCAGTACGCAAGGATTTACGCACGGTCTACACGGCGCTCAACAGAGAAGCGGCCCAAACGGCTCTAGAGGCCTTAAAGGTGAACTGGGGCGGGAAATATGAGCGGCTGGTTGATAGCTGGGAGGCGGATTGGGAAGAGCTTATGGCATTTATGGATTATCCCAAAGAGTTACGCCGGATGATCTATACGACCAACCCAGTGGAAGCCTTGCATCGCATCATACGTAAGCTCATAAAAGGTAAAGCTGCATGGGTTTCTGACACAGCGCTCATTAAGCAAATTTACCTTTGTCTGATGCACAACGAGAAGTCCTGGAAAAGGTCGGCTTTTGGATGGAAAGCCATCCAAAGAGAGCTGATCGAAATGTATGGAGAACGATTTTCTAAGCACCTCATAGAGGCGTGAGCTCGCTTCGCTCCGCTTTCCGGCCTACGGCCTCCAAGCGGAGCGAAGCGACAGTTTTGAAATTAATTTTTAACCTCAGACACACTTTAGTGAACTATCCCTATGAAATATCTATACATTACATGGCTTTTCTTTTTTTCTTTCAATTCCTATTCACAAAACACTTTCAATATCAGGCTAAACTTCGGCTTTCCGGCAGCCGTTTTAACAGCTATCCATGTTGAGGATAGTTTGGTTTACGCTTCAGGCGTTTTAGCCGATTCCATTCCCCCATTTAACGTAGGAAATATATTTGCATCATTTAGCTATGAGGGAGAAATGCTAACAGTCAAGGTCAATACGAGTACCGATAAAACCTATCAAACATGGTACAAATATCTTTTAAAACTCGACAGCAATAACTTTGTCCTGCCCGGTTACACAACAGATTCAATTTATCGCGCCCTGATTTTACAACTAAATAAGAGTGGAGACATCATTTCTAATTACACATATTTAAACCCCTTTTTCCCTCAGCAAAATTTTATTAAGGCGAAGGCTGTCGAAAAAACCACCGATAAATGCTTCATCGTCGCCAATATAATTCAGACTTTACCCAATGGCCCTTTTCAAGACATGGATGCATATATTGTAAAAGTTGATCCTGCTGGAGAATTCGTTTGGTCGAAAATTTGGGGAAATGATCTCGTAGAAGAACCTACGAGCTTAATTCCAACTCCAGATAATTATTTCATCATAGGCGGCATGCGCCACAGCCTCAACATTGAAGATTCTGATTACAGCTTTCAATGTTTTCTGCTGGCAATTGACACCTCCGGTCAAATCCAATGGACCTGGCTGAGTCCCGAGAGTTGGGGCTTGCGGGATGCGGCCCGGGACATGGTGCTGTTGGAAGACGGCAGCCTGGTCATCGCCTCGGGCATTGGCCACGAGCAGCAGCGCCCCAGCGTCAATGTCGTCTATTTCGACAAAGCCGTCTTCAAACTAAACCCCCAACGTGAACTCGAATGGGAGGTGGTGTTACCGGATTCTGTAATCACAGGTTGGACGCAAACTACCAAATTGGTTAAGTTGATGAATGGTAGTGGATTCCTTCTTTCAGGAATGACCTATTCTGCTCAACCTCCACCTAAATATTTTTTGGTAAGTGGATGGATCGCAAAGATTTCAAATAATGGAGAAAAATTGTGGGAAAGGAAATTGGCAGTACTTACTGATGGAAGCGATGCACATCATATTTATGACATGAAAGAAACCCCCGATGGCGGCATCATCATCTGCGGTGAGGCAAGAGACTGGAGTGGTCAGGACAGCATCCCCCAGCAAGCCTGGCTGATGAAGTTAGACTCCTTCGGCTGCCTGGTGCCCGGCTGCCAGCTCATAGATGCCACCGAAGAGGTCCAGGAGCAAGGCACCCTGCTGCTTTATCCCAATCCCGCCCGTGACTACCTCAATTTCTTCTACCGCCCGACGCCGGGGCTGAGCTCACGTGATATTCGCTTCCGCATCTTCGACACCTCGGGCCGGGAGCTGCAGCGCTTCGAAGCCCAGGCCGGCGAGGCCACCTACATCGTGCCGCTGTGGCACTGGCCCCCGGGTGTGTACTTCCTCCAGCTGCTCCAAAACGGTCTGCCGGTGAAGACGGAACGGTTCGTGGTAACCAGGTGAGGTTGCAACTTTCAGTTGCGGCCTCAATTTACCTGGAGAGAAATTGAAGTGATGACCCCAAGTCATCACCTCATCTGGCTCCGAGCCTGTGGCTCCGTGTGAGGTAGCCGACAAAGACCCACAACGGGGCGGCATTTACCGTAGGGATGGGGTAAATTTGACCAAACGACATTCCTCAAAATCCACTGTACATGATCATTTTGAAGAAAACACCTCAGCCGACTCTGACCGAACAGCAAATGGCCGATGCCAACGAAACCACCCTGGCAGGCATCGCCGATGCAGGCGACTACTACGCCTCCGCCCAGGCCCAAAACCTGCTCAACGAATACAAAGGCTACAGCTACCAGCCGGCCATCGTCCTGCCTGGAAGCGGCCAGCAGGGGCTGAAGCGGCCGGAGGAGGTGACCTTTCAGCAGGCGGAAGGAATGCAACTGAGAGCTGTGCCGAATCCAGCCAGGGATTATACAGATTTTCACTTCCGCCTGCCGGAAGGTGTTGAATCTGCCCGACTCGTCATCAGAGACCTGGATGGCAAAACCATTGAATCGTTTTTGATCGAAGATCAAACAGGCAGTATTGCCTGGAGCACTGCCAAGGTCAGAGGTGGAGTATATCTGTATTCCATTGAAACTGATGGTATCACAACACTGACCAAACGACTGATAATTGTAAAATAAATGTTAACGATTGCATAGCCGGAGTTTCCTCTCCGGCTATGCTTTTTCTACTTAATTATGAAAATCCTGTACACTTCCATATTTGCCTTTTTATTCACTTTTTCATCGATAGGGCAAAACACATTTAACATCCGTACGAATTATGGATTCCCCGCAGCTGTGCTCACTTCTATCTTCCCTATGGACAGTTGTATTTATGCTTCCGGAATAATCGCCGATTCCGTTTTTCCTTACAATACAAGTGCTATTTTTATTAAAATGGATTTGAGCGCTCAGATACTTTTATTGAAAACCTTGACAAGTGCCCAAAAAACTTTTGAACCATGGTTCGGTGGCCTTAAATCCCTGGCGGGAGGATCTTTTCTAATGCCAGCTTATTCAATTGACAGTACGATGAAAACAGTATTGATAAAGTACAATCATTTAGGTGATACATTATTTACAAGAGAATACTTTAACCCATTTTATCCTGCTCAAGATTTTATTCAGCCTAGAGGTGGGATTGCTATTTGTAAAAATGGGGAATCTGTTACAAACAATTGGATAACTATTAGTGATGCCAACACAAACATTTATTTAATCAAAACAGACAGCAATGGGAAGGTAAAATGGAGTAAAATGTTAGGCGATAATTATTGGGAAAGACCTTCTTCAATATTAGCAACGGACAATGGTTGTGTAATTATTGGTGGCATAAAGACAAACGATAACATGACGACTGAAAACTTTTCGTACAGGACTTTTTTAACTGGTCTGGACACCTCCGGCCAAATCCAATGGACCTGGCTCAGTCCCGAGAGTTGGGGCTTGCGGGATGCGGCCCGAGACATGGTGCTGTTGGAAGACGGCAGCCTGGTCATCGCCTCCGGCATCGGCCACGAGCAGCAGCGCCCCAGCGTCAATGTCGTCTATTTCGACAAAGCCGTCTTCAAACTAAACCCACAACGTGAACTCGAATGGGAGGTGGTGTTCCCGGACCCGGAACTGGTAATGAATTCA
>PAAY01000079.1 GCA_002698985.1 Saprospirales bacterium
ATTTACGTACCGTAGAGCTCATCCTTTCTATCAAAAAGAATTTACGCTGGTCTTCCTCTTTTCCTTACCTCTCCCTCCGTGTCAATGAACTTTTTGGAGCGCATTCAACTAAAACACGCATTCGCATTTCAGGAATGATGCCTCCGTATTTTTTTAGTTATTCAACTTCGAACTTAGAATCAGGTAAACAACCTTTTTCGAAAAGCGGACGCAAAGGTAAACTCATCCACCCAAACAGACAAGTCCTTTTGAAACTTTTTTTTCCGAAGAGAGACGTTTCGGAACAGCATGGACAACAGCCTGGATTTTGCCATCCTGGCCTACAGTCAAAAAAATGATGCTTGCCCCTAAACAGCAGCCGGAATTCTATTCTACCAATGGATTCCTTCCAAAATAAAATTGGGATGGCAATTCAGTAAAAAATTTTTCTTCCCGGGTTAAAAACCACCACATCCAATCCGCTCAACACCCCCAGGATCAGCACAAAGGCCAGTTCACCCGTTCAACAGGGACCTTTGGCCACTTCAGTCAACACAGTAGTTTATGTTTTGCACAACACTTCCGAAATATTGAACCAAGCGGTAGGCAGCCCGCTTTTACGGGCCCAGAGTCCTACGAAGTTGTCAAACTCACGACCTCTTGCAAGAACTTTTCTAAAAAGATCAAAAGTTCAAAAACAAAGGGAGCTGTCTGACAATTATCACCGGAAAACCGCTGTGAGGTCACAATCTTTACCACAAAATTCAAAATGATGAAACACCTCGACCAGGAACTCGATTTACTGGCAGCTCAATTTTCAAAAGAGCTTGCAACGAGTGAACAGCAGCTGATGGCCCTGGGCGCCGCCCATTTACCCACTTCTGATCTATTGCGTTTGCAGGGAAAATATTCGGAAAGGATCGAGTCCTACTCGCTGTGGCAGCGGCGATTCCTGAACCTGGCCATGTGGTCACCGGCTCTCCTGGTAGCGGGCGCCCTCTTATTCTGGATTGGCTCACTCAAACTTGCACTCTTGGTTTTGAGTGCCTTTCCCGTCTCGCTTTTACTTGCAGGGTGGGGAATCTACAGTTTGTACAACAACTATGGCACACTCAATCAGCACGAAGAATGGCTGGATGCCATTGAAGAAGAGCTCCGGAAAAGAAATATGGACAAAAAGAAAAGAGGCTGACTGGGTAGCTTTAACAATACAGTAACTGAAGTGCCGTCCTCAATGTGATTTATGTCGCAGTACCTGCAATGGGCTCTGACGAACTTTGCACCTCAATTTTTCAAATTTCCAATCAACAGTACAAAACCTATTTCAGCCATGTTCAACCTGTTCAAGACAGCAAGCAGGAATGCTGCCTATACCAACCTTTCACCGAATGAGTTTATCTCGAAACTGAACAAAACCCAGGATGCCGTAATCCTGGATGTTAGAACCCCGGCAGAGTTTCAATCAGGCGCTCTGGATAATGCCATCAACATCGACTTTTTCAGCCCCACCTTCCAGCAACGCCTCGGCATGCTCGACAAAAGCAAGTCCTATTTTGTCTATTGCCGAAGCGGCAACAGAAGTGCCCAGGCCTGTAAGATCATGAACAGCCTTGGATTTTCCAAGCTGTACAACATGGCCGGCGGCCTTATGGAACTCGACTATTGAAATTAATCACCCGGGAGAAGTAAACCCTCTCCCCCATTGATGCATTTATTTTCATAGTCAAACAATCTCAAAAAATTAAAACCAGCAATCATGGAAGAAATCAATGTAAACAACAACCCCATGCCTCGCATAGGCGACAAGGCTCCTGACTTTGAAGCCCTGACCACCCAAGGGCCACTCAAATTCTCAGAGTACAACAAGGGAAGCTGGGTGATTCTATTTTCACACCCGGCAGATTTCACTCCGGTCTGCACCACTGAGCTCTCCGGTTTTGCCAAAGAAGAAGAGTGGTTCAAAGCCCGGAACACCAAATTGATCGGGCTGAGCATTGACAGCATTCACTCACACATTGCCTGGGTAGAAAATGTCCGCAAAAACCTGGGTGTTTACATGAAGTTCCCGATCATCGCCGACCTGGACATGAAAGTTGCCAAGCTCTATGGTATGCTTCAACCCGGCGAAAGTGAAACGGCTGCCGTGCGTGCTGTTTTCTTCATCGACCCCAACGGCATCATTCGCCTCATCATGTACTACCCGCTCAACGTGGGTCGGAACATGGAAGAGATCAAGCGCGTACTCACCGCCCTGCAAACTGCCAGCAAAAACAGCGTGGCACTTCCGCTGAACTGGAAGCCGGGTGAAAAGGTGATCGTGCCGCCACCAAAGAGCTTGCAAGAACTCGACGAGAGGCTCGCTGACAAAAACGTAGAGTTGATTGACTTTTACCTCGCCAAAAAGGAATTGGCGGTTGAATAAGTTTGTCCCCAAAAGACAACCCGGCCGGATGGTATTTACCGTCCGGCTTTTTTATTTTCCGCAAGCCCTTCCATCATTTCCAGTATATGGCCAACGATCCGCTCTTCCCGCGTCCATAAAATGAAGTGACCGGCATTCCCCAGGGTGTCGATACGCAGCTTTTCAGCATTGACGATGTATTTTTCCGCAAACAAGTAATTATCAGGATGCACCAGTCCGTCTTCCAGGCCCTGAACCAGCGTTACAGCACAATTTATCTCACTCCATCTGTCCTGCATCGCTTCCAGCTCTTCTTTCAAAGGAGTTATTTCCTGGTTGCTCACCCTGAATGCCGGTGGGAGCAAGCTTCTGACAAGTGGCCAGTCGAGTGGTTTTTGCCACCAGTAATCCGGCTCCAGATCCGGATCCAATGCACCGGCAACAATGACGATTCCATCCACTAGTCCGGGATAGTCCATAGCCACCCTGGCAATTACGGGCCCTCCATAACTGTGCCCCACCAAAACAGCCGGCCTTGCCGGATATCTCCGCAATAATTCCGCAACACATTCGGCTTGCTTTTTCAGGGAAGGCTCAACACGTCCGAAATCAGAATAGCCAAAACCCGGGCGGTCGATCGAAACTCTCTGAAAAGCCCTTAGGCCAGGATTCACCAAATAGCCAAGTGCATCAGCCGAGGACCCTGGCGATCCATGAACAAACAATACCACCGGCAGCGTATCGGCCCCAACATGGGTATAGTGTACCTTTCGATCACCCACCGTTATTTCACCAAAACGGTAGTCAGAAACACCGTTTTCCTTCAGAAAGGAGGCTTGTTTTTCCTCAGACTTCCTGAATTTGAGAAACTCCATCCTGCAGGTGACGAACATCCCCAAGATCACAATCAGGGCCACATATCTTTTACGGAACAATTTCATGCGAGAGGTCTTAGCGCCCGGAATATACACCCAAACGTTTGCGGAGAATGAACTCTTCAAAAAAAGTAACCCGGAGCGAATGGCACGCCAGGCAAAACGGGTTGGAAACCTATAGATTCCTTGCAACAGATGAACTGGGGCTCCAAAACCCGGGCTTGCTCAGGCCCACCCCATTCGATTTATAGCTCCGGTGATTCAGGCTGAATACATTTCAGGGCGGCTAGACTCTCTTCGGTTTCTCCCTGCCTGCCTGTCCGTCGACAGACAGACGGGTCGGCAGACAGGGGTTTCTCGGTTTCGTCGGTTCCTCAAATCCTCAAATCCTCCTTGTGTGATATTCATCTTCATTCGCCGGCGCTGTAAATAGGCCATTACTCCCCTTCGGTAAATTTTCAGGCTTCTCCGTGTCAACGCGTTACGAGGACTTTTCGCCAGGCCACACTGCCATTGGCCGAAAGGCCGAACCAATATAGCCCCGCAGGTAGTTCAGAGAGGTTGAGTTGCCATTCGTTGAATCCTTTTCTAGCTTCGAAAATGCCGGAACCAACTTCCCTTGAAAGAGCATCGCGTATCGTAAAACCAAGCAACTCTTCCCGCATTGCCGACAGGCGAACGAAAAGAACACCATCAGTGGGGTTTGGGTGCAACTGCCATTGCCCGAAGGGCGAAGCGTCTCTTTCGATGACCACGACCGGCGAGAACCGAAAGCTGCCATCGAGATCTTCGCTGCGCAGGCGGTAATAGGCAAGTGCCGGCGGATCGACATCCTCAAAATCGTAATGCTGTTCAACAGTGGCAATGTTTCTTGCTGGAACTGAACCAAGCTCGACCCAGTGAGTGCCTTGCAATGAGCGCTGCACTGTGTGTTGTTTTACATTTTCCTCGGCAATGGTAGTCCAGCTCAGCAGATTGGAGGCGGGCAGCACCCTGCCGTTGAAGGAGAGCAGTTCCAGCGGAAGGGCCGGGGTCAGTTGAGTGGGATTGGCCAACGATGCCGAGTTACTGAGAGAAGAAGTACTCTGGAATGTGGCCGAAGCCGTGTTGGGTATAACCGGTGTGAGGTTCGTGATTGCAACGTCGTCAATGTACCAGCCATTGCTACCTACGCTAATGTCACAGTGCATCCAAAACCGAAAGCGTGCAAACTGCCCTGCAAAAGCCGAGAGGTTTACAACCGTTTGGATGTAACCACCGCTATTGCCACTGAAGGCAGGGATGCCTGAATTGTCAACTTGCCCGTTGTAACCATTTGAGGTCATGTGGGGCCCCAGGTCCGTCCAATTGACGCCATTGTCAGTAGTGATGAAAACACGGCCACCGTCCCAATTTGTCTCTGTGTCGTAATGATGCCAGAAAGTAAGCTGACTGTTACTGTTCAGCAAGACCTCTTCTTTTGTATAGAGAAATTGTTCGTTGGGTACGGACACATCATCGGCAAACCAGCCATTGCTCCCAGTGTGTGGATTGCTCCCGCTGATGACCCAGTTGGTTGAGTTTGAATTGGTGCTGTGGGTGGTCCAGTTAGCACTCCCACTTTCCATTCCGTCGGAAAACGTATAGGTGGAGGTTGGAGCCCCTGCATCTACCTGAACGGCAAATGTGCGGGTAGCGCTCTGTCCGTTGGAAAGGGTGAATGCAGGCCATGACACGGTTCCTCCGCTATAGGTGCCACCATTACTTGCTGAGCCTGCCACATAAGTAGTGTTTGCCGGCAGGTCGTCAGTGATGGCAATGCTGGTGATGTTTCCACTGGTCAGGTTTTCCACATCGATGGTGTAGGTGATTTGATCACCAGGGGAGACGGTACCTGTGCTGGCGGATTTGGTCATGGCCAACTGGCAGAAAGGAGGCAGGTCAAAGGCCTCTGTCCCATCACTGCGGTTATCAGAATTGCCCTGGACAGCACTGTAGCCAAGGCCTCTTTTAGCGAAGGCTTCCCAAATGAGGCATTGGTTGGCTCCACCATAAAGGATTTGGTCTGCAGCGAGGATGGCATCCCGGCCATCCACAAATCCAGGGTTGCAGGGCTGCAGTTTCATGGCCTCGGTAACCAGGGCCAGGGCTTTGTTGTTGCCCGATGAACCACTGTAAAAATTAGCGCTGAAACCATATTGATCGATTAACTTCCAAGTGAGCTCCCATAGCATGGCACACCATACTGAGCCTACGCCATGTGGAATGCTTTCAGTCTTGATGCTGTTATAGGTATGTGGATTCACAACCATATCTGTGCTGTAAGGATAGGTGCGGATACCAGTGCCGTTGGCAGGTTCATAGATCAGCCAGGTACCTATGCCACGTGGCATGGGGCCGGTGTCTGAGCTTTTCATGGTCAGCATCAGGGCATACCAATCGCTCCAGCCTTCTCCCATCTGTTCATCACCTTGCAAGCAATAGGTAATAGAGGGACTGCCCGTCAAGCGGTTGGAAATGCCATGGGTGTATTCGTGAAGGATGACACCATTGTCCAGGTCGCTGTCTCTCACCTGCCAGCGTATGAGGGTTGCGTTGACACCGGGCGCAGGAAGCTGGGTCTTGATGGTGTTGCAGCTGTTTTGGCTAAGGGAAAGAACCGGAATCGTCACCAGGTTTCCATTGGGGCCATTGCCCATGGATGGCGCTCCCCCGGCCACGTTGTTGCAGATGATTACAGCAATGGCCCCCTCCGTCTGGGCATTGTATGCCTGTTCGGAATACTGACAGGAACTACTCCGGTCCATCATGGCTATCTTCCCGCTCACATTGCTGAGGAAAGGCGTTTGGCAACCATCACCAGTCGTCCCAACGCCATCGTCCACCAGCACCACATCGCCGGTGACATTGAAATGTTGCGGACCAAAAGATGCAGTCCCGGAAGTGTAATTGCCTGCGAGGCCGGCCGGACTGTTGACCACCACCGTATCGGCAGCCGAGGAACTCCACAGGTACATCTGCATCCTGGGTGAAGAACCATCGGAAGGGGTACTCATGTTGGCGTTATTGGTGCCGCCTGCATCTTGCGCATCGGCAATGACATGGTCATTACCGCTGCCGCCATTCCCATAGTTATTGAACTGAAAATTACCCCCGGCCTCGTCAAAACCGTAATGCCAGACGATATCGTGAATGACATTGTTGGCGTAAAACAGATTGGTGACAATGGCATCCTGTTGGGTGGATGGATGCTGTGTAAGGTCAAGCGAGAAATCAAAATTCAGCGAAGGACCGCCATCTGGGCTATAGCCAAAAGTGCTGTTGTTGTCATCATCGTCCACCTGGGCATACACATTGTTGCCACGGGTATAGGTGTATTCTGCGCCGGCACTGCCATTGGTGTCGTGCCAGCCGTAAGGACTGGCAGAAGGATCGTCCGGATTGGTCAGAAGGGAACGGCTGCCATGATTGGGGCTTTCAACTGGCAAGGCGTAAACATTGTAGGTGCCTGCAAGAAAGTCCAGGTTGCCGGCCGCGAGAGGCACAGCGGCATCAACTTCCTTTGTCGCTGCCATAGAAACGACAGGTGGGCCAAAATCACATTGCAACACCAGGTTGTGCTGGTCGAGCACTGCTCCAGTAGCAGCATCTATTCTCAGGCTCCAGCGGTTCTGCCCTCCGGCTTCAGCAAATGTCATATCCCAGGCCAGCCTCAAGCTGTCGCCGGTGACTGGTTGGTACACCAGCTTCAACTCAAGATTTTCTTCCGACAATTCGCCTCCGGCAACGATGGTGCGCCTTTGCGGACCCGGCTCCACACTGAGCACCAAAGGCTGCTGGCTGGCAGGATAACCCAGGTAGTCAGCAGCTTTCAGCACTGCTTGTTCAGGTTCCACAATGACGTTTTCTCCCGCCACCTTTTCATCGAGCCTTTTTACAAAACGACTCCCCCAGGTAAGCAGCTTGTTTTCAGCTGTCAGGTGCACGTTGAAAATTGCGGCATAGACCTCCCGGCCCTTGCGCATTTGCTGGAAATAGAAATTCTTCACCCCACTGAGACTGCTCACATTGTGGTGCAACAGTTGCAAGCCATCCAGATCAGATGAATGGTATCCATTTTCGTAAGCCTTGTCGGTAAGATGGCGCAGGGCGATCTCATAGTCTGACTGAGCCGACAACAGTGCTGGCAACAGCACCCAGAACAGCATTAAACAGCAATTTTTCATAAGGGCATTTCTTGGCATTTGTTGAAAGCACAGCATCAAACAATACTGCTAGGGCTTTGCTCATTCAAGGTGATCCTGTTCAGAGGTTGGGTAGATCCTGGGAGTTTCGCCAGTTGGATTTCCTGGACTTTACTTTTCAACAAGATAATTACAAAAATAAGCACCCAACACTCATTCATGCAAACAAAGCTTTTCGATGGCGAAAAATGCTTTTTTCTGAAAGGCGCCATTTTGTAAACAAACTGCTTAACCAACCAGCCCTGCCAGATTTCGGGGTGAGAAAACCTGTGAGATCAGGCTACCCATAAAAAAGCATCCCCGGGCAAAGCAATAGCCCAGGGATGCATCGATGGTTGAGTTTAGAGTTTATTGCTACCTACCGCTCGATCACCAGCCGTTGTACCAACTGCTCCGTATCCGTGCGGAGCAGCACCTGGTAGATTCCGGAGCCCAAATCATGCTCGGCAAGATCAAGGTTCACCAACATCTGGCCAGGCTCGAGGCGCTGTTGCAGGATGGTTCGGCCGAGCAGGTCGGAAATGACCAGGGTACCCGTCTTGTCGCCCAGGCCTTCCAGCAGTACCGTCACTTCGGTCGTGGCCGGGTTCGGATACAAACTCATCTTCAGGTCTTCTGCCTGTTGGCCGAAGGCAATGCCACCGCCCGGTATGATGATGCTGTTGTTGCCGCAGCTGTTGCTGATGTCGCTGACGCTGTTGCATCCGGAGGCATTGTAGAAGATGATGGTGGTTCCGCCAACGCCGGCATTGGCCAACAGGTCGTCGATGCTGCAGCAGTCGCTGAGGCTGAAGTTGAAGGAGATGTTCAGGTTCTGGCCGATGCTGGTCAGGTTGCCAAGTCCGCTCAGGCTGGTCAGCTTGGCGCCGTAGTTGTTCAGCTTGATGGTCAGGGAGCCGCCGATGGTGGTCAGGCCATCCAGCCCGTTCATGTTGGGCAGGCTGGTCACTTGAATCAGCACGTTTCCGGTCACTTCCTGCAGGTTGTACAGGTTGGCCAGGGAGTTGATGCCAGTGCCTGAAATGGTCAGGTTGCCCTGGATCTTGTAGTAGCAGTTGGAGAAGTTGTCCACGGCCGCCTGAGAGGTGAGGTTGACGTTGCCGACATGCACCTGGTTGGCGGGTGGATTGCCTTCGTCGATCTGGCCGTTGCAGTTGTCATCGATGCCGTTGCAGACTTCGGCAGCACCTGGGTTGATGGCGGGGTTCGAGTCGTTGCAGTCGCCGTCGCAAATGCGGTAGCCATCGGCGTCGTTGTCTTGCTCATCGGCCGGGATGATGCCATCGCAGTTGTCATCGAGGCCGTTGCAGGCTTCTGCTGCACCCGGATTCACTGCGGCATTATTATCGTCGCAATCACCAGGCTGGGCGCTGGACACATAACCGGCAGGCGGGCTGCACAACACATGAGTGATGCCGTCGGTGTAGCCGTCGCCGTCCAGGTCTTTGTACCAGGTGGTGGGGGCGGGGCCAGAGCCGACAGAGGCGTTGGCGGAAGCCGAGCAGCCTGAGGTGCCCTGGGCGAGCACGACGATGCTGTAGGAGCCGGGGCTTACACTGGTGAAGGTATTGCTGCCCTGGTAGCTGCCACCGCCGTTGATGGAGTACATCAGGGTGCCGCCGAGGGTGGTGGCATTGATGGTGATGGTGCCATCGCCGGAACCCTGGCAGGTTTCGGCAGTGGAGCTGACGGAATGGATGACCACGAAGGGGTTGATGGTGAGGGTGGCCGAGCAGGTGGCCGTGTTGCCCGAGGGATCGGTAGCCGTGAGGGTCACCGTGTTGGCGCCGATATCCCCGCAGTCGAACTGGCTGGGCGACACGCTCAGGCTCACCGAGCAATTGTCGCTGCTGCCGTTGTCGATGCTGGATGGAGCCAGGGTGTAGGTGCCATCGGGGTCCAAGTCAGTGGTGAAGTTCTGGCAGAGCGCCGTGGGCGGGGTGTTGTCCTGCACGGTGACGGTGGCGGAGCAGGTGGCGGAGTTGCCCTGGGCGTCGCTGACGGTGAGGGTGACGGTGTTGGGGCCCACGTTGGCGCAGCCGAAGGAGGAAGGACTGACAGACGAACCGGTAATGCCACAGTTGTCGGAGCTGCCATCGTTCACATCGGCGGCCGTGATGGTGGCCTGGCCGTTGGCGTCGAGGGCTACCGAGTGGTTTTTGCACTTCGCTGTGGGTGCCATGTTGTCATTGACGCTGACGGAGGCTGTACAGGTGGCCGTGTTGCCATGGCCGTCGTTGACGGTGAGGGTGACCGTGTTCGCACCTACATTCGAGCAATTGAAGCTGTTCGGGCTGACGCTCTGGAGGTTCACGTTGCCGCAGTTGTCATTGCCGCTGTCGTAAACTTCGATGGGTTGCAAGCTGGCCTGCCCTTGCGAGTTCAATGTTACACTGGTGTTCTTGCAGGTCACTGTTGGGGCGATATTGTCCACCACGGTGACGGTGGCGTTGCACAGCGCCGTGTTGCCGTGCAGGTCGATGATTTGCAGGGTCACTGTGTTGGCGCCGATGTTGGAGCAGTCGAAGGTGTTGGGCGTTACGAAGACCGGGTAGGGATTGCCGCAGTTGTCGGAGCTGTTGGCTGCGTCGAAGACGTCGGCTGTGGTGATGCTGGCCTGGCCGTTGGCGTCGAGGCCTATGGTCGGGTTGAGGCAGACGGCCGTTGGTGGCGTGTTGTCCTGCACGGTGACGGTGGCCGAGCAGGTGGCGGTGTTGTTATTGACGTCGGTGACAGTGAGGGTGACGCTTTGAGGAGTTCCAATATGGGAGCAATCGAAGGTGTTAGGCGCCACAGTCATGTTCTGCAACCCACAATCGGCGGTGCTGCCGTTGTCAACCTCTAAAGGATCGAGAGTTGATTGGCCCATGGCATCCACTTCGATGGTGGCATTCTGGCATGAAGCCGTTGGCAGGAGAACAGTACCCTGGAACTCATACGCACCTATGTCAAAGGCACAGATCGAGGGCCTGGGATTGCCATCCAGGTCGGTGGCGGGGGCACCCATCGATGTGCCCGCCTCGATGGCTGGTGAGCCGGCCTGCAGGTGCAAGTCTCCTGTAGTAGTGGGGGCGCTTGAGTAGGCAGGCTGGCTAACGAATAGGGGATCTACGTTCCCGTTGGTGCCGGGGCAACTGGTGCAAGGGCTATATCCACCCTGCACGATAGAATAGCGGAGTATGGGAAATGAAAGGAGGTTGTAAAATGCCGAGGAATTTCCCCAGATGATGCAATTGGTGAAGGAGGGGAAGGAGGGGCCAGAAATTCCATTGTTGTACACCGCCCCGCCGTTGGAGTTGGCATTATTCCCTGAGAAGCTGCAGTTTGTAAAGGAGGGCCTACAGGATTCTGTATAACGTGAATAGTTGTAAATCGCCCCGCCACTTGTAGCGTCATTCCCCGAGAAGGTGCAGTTGGTGAAGCTGGGGCTGCAGATGCCATTATAACTGGCATCGTTGTAAATCGCTCCACCATAAGCAGCGTCATTCCCCGAGAAGGTGCAGTTGGTGAAGCTGGGGTTGCAGGTGCTTGAAAATCCAGAGCCTTTATTGAACACCGCCCCGCCTTTGGAATTGGCATGATTCCCCGAGAAGGTGCAGTTGGTGAAGCTGGGGTTGCAGGTGCCAAGTGCACCCGCTTCGTTATACACTGCCCCGCCATCGAGGTTGGCATTATTCCCCGAGAAGCTGCAGTTTACGATGGTGGGGTTGGAGCTGTTGCCACTTCCGTAGCCGTTGTTAAAGATGCCGCCACCGAAATTATGGGGGTAGTTGTAGCCATTCGCATTCCCTGCCGTAATGGTGAACCCATCTAATATGGCTGTAGAGGGTAAGTATTTCATGTACACCACGTGGAAGCAATTGTCGGAGTTGTCGCCGGGGATGCCGATGTCGCCAGAGAGGATGGTCACGTTGGTGGTCCAGTTTCGCTCGGAGAGCATGGTCTCCGTACCGGCAAAGCCGCCGTAGATTTTGATGTTTTTGTTGATGAAAAAAGTTTTGGTGCGGGCGTCACCAGGCGAAGCATTGCCGCTGGTGTCCTTGGTCGGATAGTAGGTGCCGGCGGCGACCCAGATTTCGTCGCCTGCCATTGCCGTTTCGATGGCTTTTTGCAGGGTCTGGTAAGCCTGGGCCCAGGAACTACCGCTGTTCCCATCATTTCCATAGGGAGAAACATAGTAAGTCGTTGCACCAAGCAGAGCCGGCCAAAGCAGGCAGATCAATAGATAAAAACTTGATACCCGACTGACTGTCGAGGACGAGGTACAAGATTGCCGTTTCATCATGAAAAAAAATTATTAATGGTGAAGAAATGAAGCATATACATCCTCATGCAGCCTTCGCCAGGCATGAAGCGGTCAGCGGGAATGTGAACGGGGGAATCGCTGAAGAGGAAGGAGACAGACCCGGCAAAAGATGTAATCAAGAGGATGTCGTCTCTTGAAATCAAAACCTGTAGTTATACCGCGCCTGCCCTCGGACTTCCGAGAATCCAAAGCTGGGCAGGTTATTTTTCAGATAATAAACCTGAAGCGAGATTGAGTTTCTTTTGCCAAAAGCGAAATCGAGCAATGCAGAGGCCGTAATATTGGTACCGGTGCTGTGCTGCTGATTAATGCTGCTGAAGGTCACGTCGCTGCCGAGGGTCAATCCACTTTCCCCAAATTTTTTGTTGAGGCCAGCGGTAAAGCCTTTGCGGGAGTTTTCAAACTGGCCGGAGCTGAAGCGGAAGTGATTCAGGCTGCCCCGGATGTTCATTCCTGTACCAGGGAAACTGGCCATATAGGTGAGGATGACATTGACGAGGTCGTTTTCGGTGAATTCCGCTGTAAACTGATTCTGATCGTCGAGGATTTGGTAGTTGAGCGTCAGCAGCAATGTGTGTTGAACGCTGCTGCCCAAGATGGTGTAGCGCGGCGCCAGGGTGAAGTTGTGGTTGATTTGGTTGATGAGGATGCTGTCGTTGCTGAATTCCTCTCTGAACACCTGTTGCTGAACGGTGTAATTGCTGTACTGGGCGAAAAAGCCGAAGACCGGCGAAGGGTTCATGCTCAAGTCGAGCGAGCCGATGGTGCGGCGGGTGTCTTCTGATTTGTGTTGGTCGAGGTTGTTGCGTTCCAGACCGATGCTGCCACTGACCACCGTTTTTCCTGCCCCCAGGATTAGCGAGGGGTTGAGGGTGATCGCCTCGATGTCGGTGAGCAGGTAGTTGACACCCATGCTTTTGTATTCCGGCATGACGCGGCGGTAAGTTGCGGCAAGGCCAAAGCGTTGGCTTTCCCATCGCAGGCTCGACTCGAGGGCGTAGTTGATGTGGGAAGAACCGTTGGGCTGGATGATGAAGCCGATGTTCTCTACTTGGGGAGCTTTCTGGGAAAAATCAATTGGTTCGAAGCGCAAATCTTCTGTGAAAGTGCTGGCAGCCCCGTCGAATTGGAGCGTGAGTTTTTGCTTGGCAAACGGCTGTTTGAAGCTGAGACCGATGACTGCATTTTCCTGTGCTTTCAATTTTGCCCGCACGCTGTCGGGTTCGTTGGGCAGGGAGTTGATGTCGTCCTTGCCCTTCAAAAATATCACGTCGAAAAAGCCGCCGTTTTTCCCTCCGGCTCCAAGTTTTAGAGCCAATGCCGATCGCTTGAAGCGGGGTCGCTGGAAATTGGGATCACCGGAACCAACGGCATTGTAAAAGCGGCCGGTAGCCGCCGCAAAGCGCAGCTTGCCCGGGGTCAGCTCCAGCCCGGCCATGTACATGGTCTGGCCTGCCAGGGTGAAAGGTGAGAGATTCAAATTCCGGTGGCCAAGGTGGATCTTGCCCCATTTCCAGGTGGGGCTGAGGCCATATCGGTTGAAAGGCTGCTGGAACCGACGACCCTGCTCGTTGAAGACCACGGAAAACGGCACCGAAAGTCCATAAAAGCTCAAGGTCGCGTTGGCATTGACGCTGTACCCAAAGGGCGCCTGCCGGGACGGGATGCCGTTTGCCCCGTACAAATAACTGCCTAAGGACAGCCCCCCGCTTATGCCGAATGGCTTTTGCTGCTTTATGTTGGAGAGGTCTTGACCCGCCAGGATAATTGCCGAAAAAAGAAGAATAAACAGGGGTGTAAATCGCTTTCGCATGATGATTGGTTGCTGTTAATTGGATATCTGCTCACTGCCTACTGGCTACTGCCCACCGCTCACTGCCTACTGTTTACCGTCACTTCGACACTCCGCTCAGAGAGGCGTCCACCGGAATACTGCGCAACGGCGTAGTAGCGGTACGTTTTGCCAGGCGAGACCTTGGTGTCCTGGAAACCCTGGGCTTTCAGCGTTTTATAGAGAACAGGTTTGCCGCCGTCCACGGAGCGATAGAGCAAGACATTGCCATCAAAGCCATACGGCAATTTCCAACGAAGCTCGATGACTTTGTCCCCGACCCATTTCGCTTCCATGCCAGCGATGAGAGGCAGATTTTGCGCTATTGGCAGGCTTACCTGTCGGGTTTTCAAAGAATAGGTGGCCAATCCGGCATCGTCGATTGCAAGCAGGCGGTATTCGTAGCTTTTGCCTGGTTCAACTTTCGGATCGGTAAATTCCTGGATCTCGGTGCTGTTGCTGGAAAAAACCGGCTGCCATTTCCCCTCGGGGAGGTTGCGGCGCTGTAACTGGTGTTCCGCAATGTCCAAGCTGCTGCTGGCAATCCAGGTGATGTGTACCTTGCCTTCTCGCACCACGGCATCTTTCAGCAGAGGAGCCACCGGCGGGATGGTATCGGGTATGGACACTTTCACCGTTTCCGAAGGCTCGGAATAGTTTTCCTTTTGGTCGAAAGCCACCACGCGGAAGTAATAATCCTCGACCAGACGATTGAAGGACAGCGTATCGAGATACAGCGGCTCCTCCAGCGGCGTGGACGTGGCATTGGCGAATCCGCCTTCGGGCAGCAGGCTGCTGAACACCCGGTACCCGGCCACGTCGGGTTCGGTATTGGGCTGCCATGTGAGGCGCAGGTGGCCGGCTTCGTCCAGCGTTGCCGACAGTCCCGTGGGTGCGGCCGGCGGCGTGAGGTCCTTGAAGGCTGCCACTTTCGGCATACTGCCGGAGCGGTTGCCATTATGGTCGTATGCCAGGATCGTGAAGAAAAGACGCTGGCCCTCGCCGGGGTTTTTCACCGTAAAACTGCGGGCATCAGGCGGTAGGGGCGCCTCGTGCAGGGCCTTGAATTCCTCCAGCTCGGAAGACGCCCCCATCACGAAGAAGCCCGCCAGGTCGGGTTCCGTTTCCTTCTTTTCCCAGGTCAGGCTAATGGTTCTCTGCTCGTCATCGACGGTAAACTGCACGTTGAATGGCGGCGCAGGCGGCGTCTGGTCCACGCCGATCACCTCCACCACGTTCGAAGGCGTGGCCAACTCACCAAAAAGGTCCTTGGCCACGATGCGATAGTACCACGGCACGCCATTTTGTGCGAGGCTGTCGGTGAACCAGATTTGATTTATTTGAAAAAAGCTGTCCTGTACTTCTTCGAGGGCTTTGTTGTAAAAAATCAGATCCTCGGTTACGGGGCTAAAGCTTTTCCCGTCCGCCGATTTTTCCACGTAGTAGCCGAGAAAGGGCGAGTCTTCTCCGTCGTGTTCCCATGTGAGTGTGACCATTCGGTCGCCGGGTGAGGCTTCGAGCGTCGGCGAAAACCAGCTATCCGGGTCGGTAAACAGGTGCACCGTTCCCACCGTACCGGTACCGGCAATGCGGATGCGGTAGAGATAGCTTTTTCCTGCTTCCGCGGTGACGTCGGTAAACTGCAGGCCCGACCCTTCGGCCGCTTCGGGCGAGCGGGTGAAGCGCAGCAAATAGAAGCCCATCAGTTGGTCCACACTCTGGGCGTCGATGAATACCTGCAAACCGGAAGCGGGGCGCTCGGGCGGGTTTAGCACCTTTTCGAGCATCTGCTGCTGCACTTCGTAATGCCGTTGCCCGTCTTTCACCTGCGCCCACTGCGCTTCTGAATACGGGCGCACCGGCTGGCTCGTCAGTTGCCGAAAGGTGCCTTGGCCCGCGCCATCCAGCTCCGTGCGCTCTACGACGAAGCCCTCCTTTAGCCCCTGTCGGAAATTCTCCCAATGCAGGGGGATGAACTTCAGCCTGACACCTACACCATCCACGTACTTGGCATGCAGCGAAAATGGCCGTGCTGCTTGCGCCGACAGCATCGCCGGAAGCAACAGACTGGCAAGAAAGAGATAATTCACTATGATTTTCATGTCCATTTCGATTTTACTGAATGCTGACTTCATTCGACCAGCGCCCGGGGGCTGTGGCCGTTACAGGCCGTTCAAATTCACATCGAATCCTTTCCGGGCCAGAATAGGTGCATCGACTTCTTCCGGATTTCCGTACTGAAGACGGATACGGTAAATATCCCGCGGCATCAGGCGATACCTGCCGCGAATGAGCATCAGCTCCGCAGGGGTCAGGTTTTCTATAGGGACAATTCCCTTCACCCGCTGTTTGGTGTAGAACACCCGCTTGTCAGGCCGCCAGCGAATTTTCAGGACGTCCCGCTCCCTACGATCGGGCAGAGGCGGCAGCCCGAAATTGGGCAGGTAGTATAAGGGCCCTTCGACCAATGTACCGGTGGGTTCACCGATGAACTCCTCTTCGGAAGGAAATCCCGTACCGTGTCGGCGGGCCGTGTTATTGATGTCAATGCGGTAGAGGATCCAGTCGCGCGTAGTGCTATTGCGTATCTGGGAATTGAAAACAAACAGGAGTGATTCCCACTCGTACTCCTCGATGCCTTCGTCGTTGCGGAATATCAGCGTAAAGTCATCGCTGGAAATGGTTTCACCCGAACGCCTTGTCGTATACCAGTGCTCCTCCATTCTGTCCAGCGTCATGGCATCGAGCTTGGCCTGCATGGTGGCATACTTGCTGGTCTGGAATACGTAGCTGTAGAGTTCGTGCTCCCACGAGTTGAAGGCAGGATTGCGGAAAACCACGAGCAATTCGAGCTTGTAGAGCTTGCCACCGGAGAGATGTGAAACCGGGAAGGAGAACGAATTTCCGGACACATTCACATCCACGGTTCGCGTGGTACCGCTGCGCAGGTCTGTGAATCTGGCGACGACTTTGAATTCGGCAGGGTCCCACCAGTAACTAAAGATGCCGTACTCGCGCGCCACTACACGCCCCTCATCCACATCGGCCCAATGGAAGTAGCGCTGCTGCCAGCGCGGTGTGAGCCAAAGCGGATTCTCGATTCGAGTGGGGGGCCTTTCCGTGTAGAAACGGCGGCTGAAACGGAGGACGACGGGTATGCCTTCATCGTCGCGCACCGTCTGCCAGGTGTCACCATTTTCGGATATCTCCAATGTCAGTCTGAAGGAAACCTGGTATGTCGAGTTAGGCTCGAGCATTTGCGAAGGCGCTTCTACATCGAAATACAGGACCTTCCTCGACAGCTCATGGGGCACATTGGGGACAATAATTACCCTGTTTCTTTCCAACTTCTTTATTGACACTCCATCCAGCCGGGCCCGGTATCTGACCGTGGTACCGCCATAACTTTCGGTGAAAACCTCGTTCGGCCTGATGGCAAACTCGATGGTAGGCTCGAAGGCCCCGCTGTATGGGTGCCTGCTTCCCGGTTCGAAATTCACACTATTGATCAATTTCAGGGAAGCGACCCTCGAGCGCAGTTCCTCCAGATTATCCTCGGGGTCGGAGGCGAATTCGCACATCGTGCCCAGGTTCGCACGCTCATTGAAATCAATGCCGAAGGGCCCGACGGAAAGCTGGGCATAAAGATCTGCGCGGGCACCAAGCGGGTTGGGCCCGGCCAGGTTGAGCACCGCACCCACCGTCATGCGAATTCCGCGGTAGCGTTCGCCAAAAATCACATAGTCCAGCGATGCGCCACCGTGCAGATAGCCCCTGCCCCTGCCGTAAAAATCGTAAATGCCGAAGTCGTTGCTGCCGTTGCAGGTGTAACCTTCCATGTTGACGACACCGAAATCCACTCCAGCGGTTGCCTCCATTTCGAATGTGAACCCGTACTTACCTGCCCATCCCAGGTTGAGCACGCCGGGGAAGGGCGGCGGGTCGAATAGTGCATGGAATCCCATGGCTACGCCCGTGCCGTTGCGCACTTCGCTCATGCCCTCGCTGCGGTCCATGTTGCGGCAGGAGCGACAGGCATCGAGTACCACCTGTGGCAGGCGTGGCGGGAAGTTGGCCAGGGCCGGATTGCGGTAGCCAAGGCACAGATAGGTGCTCACATCGAGCCCGATATCCACCGTGCTGCCAAGGAAGGAAATCTGGTTGCCAAACGGCAGTTGAATGGGGTCGGTGGGCGTGCCGAGGTTGATGTAATACCTGTTGTTGCCGAAGTACAGCTCGGCGATGCGTTGCCTTGAACGTTCGCTTTCAAAGCCGGGTATCTGGAGCTCGTAACCGAAGTTGCCCGACATGGCGCCCGCGTCGTGGTCGTACGTCAGGATGCCGTCCAATTTCACGTTGCCTTCAGAGGCGGCATTGGAGCTGGCATTCACGGAGGGCAGCTCGCGCATCAGGAAGAGTTCGCCCTCGAGGTCCACCCTCGAGAACGACCAGTTATGGTTGAAAACCATTCGCAGCTCCACGTTCCCATTCATCAGGTCCGAGCCGCCTATCTGTGAGGCACCCGGCACGATGGTTCCCACCAATGCATTTCCAAAAAAGCCGTATTGGCGCCGGTTGGCGTTGTCCGGCACGAATTCCGGGCTGTGCAGTGGTCGGTTGGAGCCGGTCGATTCCTTTTTGACCATGTTGTAATAGGCCCCCACCGAAATGCCATACAAACCAAAATTGGGGGTGAACAATGGTATCGGTTCACCGGTAAAGGAGAGCACATTGCCCGTTCTGACATACCAATACCTGCGCTGCCGGTTGTTGACCTTTTTGGTTCCAAACATGCCCTCGAACAGCTCACCGCCCAGCTCTTCCTCCCCATAGAAGTACGCACTCACCGACCCCCGGTAGCCGTCGCCATACACGGGATCGTCGTAAAAGCCCCTCACCCTGCCTTGCACCCTGAAACTGGAGGTGGAAAAGTCCACCATGGCGTCTTCCAGGATGACATCTTTTTCCGCCCACCGTTGGGCAGGCCACAAGAACATTTGGCCGCGCAGACCGATTGCCGCCTCTGCCCTTAGGCCAATTGCCATGGCGTCGAACTTGAGCTTGCCCCGGATGCTGAGTTGGGACATCAACGGCCCGAGGCTGTCAATGGATACCTGCAAATCGGCATCCAGCGGCAGATCGAACCCAAGCAATCTCAGATCGTCGAGGGGGATGCCCAAATTGGTGACGAAGTCAATCGGCCCCGAGCTGAGGTAATTGGAGTGGTTGCGCACTTGCAGGTTCTCGACACGCAAGTGATGGATGTTCACATTTTTCACCTGGCCAAGGGTGTTGTCCAGATGCATTTGGCCCGACAGGTGGGCATTCAGTTTTATTTCCAGGTCTTCATCGTCATAAAAATTAAAAGGAGCACCAGGCAAGTTGTTGTTTCCGGAATTGGGCAAAGCAGGACCGTTCGCAACGGTGCCATAGTTTATTTCGAGGTCGATGAACGAGTTGGGGTCGAGGTTGAGCGTGCTGTACCACATGGGTATGCGCACTTCTTCCAGGTTTCGGGCATGGAGCTCGTAGGTGATAAAGGAGAGATTGTGCCGCATTCCCGAAGCCTCGTAGGCGACGTATCCGTCGCTTACCGGCAGACTGATGCCCCCGGTAAACTCAAGGCGGTTGAGTGTGTTGTACGCCATCCCGAAGGCAAAATGATCGATGAAGAACGACCAGCCACCGAGCGAGCCCCTGCCTTGGGGAATGACATCGTTGCCTTCACCCCCGAACGAGACGCCCACCGGTTCGAGCATGAAAAAATCTCCACTGAAGCTGGCTTGCTCGTTTTGCAAAGCCGAGGCCTTCTTCATCCATCGGGGCAAATACACGGAAAAGTCGCTGGCGTAGATGCCCCGCCAGGTTTCATCCACCGGCTGCATACCTTGCGGCAACACCATATTGGGCGGGTTGGCCACATCCGACAGGTCCCAGGTGGCCGTGTTGATCTGGAAGGAATAGTGCATCAGGTATTTGAGGTAAAAGCGGTCGGTGAGCACAAAATCGTTGATGCCGGAACCGGGAAAGGCAGCGCCTGACTGAAAGGTGATGGTGCCCAGGATGTCGGAATAGTTTACCACATCGGCAGTAAAGCTACCTGCAAGCCGCTTGTTGGAGGGCTCGCCGTTGACGATGGGGATGATTTTGTTACGTGAAAAAATCGCACGTCCCTCCAGGTGGATTGAGCTGACGCCGTCGCAATCGATACGGGCGTAGCTGGGGCTGTTGCCTCCTTGTCTCGCAGACAATGACAGGTAGTAGTCATCGGTAGGCGAGAACTCAAATTTTTTGAGCAGGTCCAGCCGCAATGTCTCCATCCCCACGCCGATGCCACCGGGTGAAAAGCAGACATTCTGCGCCCCGAAATAGGCCACTTTTTCCCCTTCGAACTGGTCGCCTTGCAAGGGCATCATCACAGCCAGGTCGAAGAACGCACCTTCCGGAGTAAAGCGCCCCTTGTTCAGCACGAAATACTTATCGGCCGTACCCACCTTGAGCGGCAGCGGTACACCTGTGAGTGCCGAGGGGGTCAGTTCCCAAAAACCAGGTGCGTTGTTTTCAATATAGTTTCGGTATTGCTGCTGATCATCTACCTCTTCGGGTGAATAGAGCCAGTCGGAAGGCGGAGCGTTGGGGGCGTAGTTCACATCGGCACGGCCGGCGAGGGCTTCCCGGCTGCTGTTTACAGACAAACCGGAAAACCTGACGCCGAGGTGCGTGGGGAAAAAATCGGTGGGCAGCATGACACCGGTGCCCTGGTAATTGCCTGGGCTGCCGGCAACAGTGGAAACCTGCATGATGAAGTGGCCGATCTTCACTTGCTGGCCAGGCTGGAGGCTGCCCCCCGGCATTTGGTTTTCAAGGGCGGGCGGAGTGCATCCCTGTCCGCAAGGGAAGTCCGTTGAGGCAATGATATCCGTGTTGTCGTTGTCATCGTCGTCGTTCGGGCCACCACCACCGGGCACACCTGTACTGAACACCCGCAGTGGACTGTAACCGTCGTTCCCGAAACGCGTTTGCCCCGTTTCGGTCCACGCCTGCACCCTGGCCACGTAGGTTTTGCCCGGGGCAAACGCATCGCTGTTGACCACGAATTCATTTTCCTTCAACCCATCCTTCTCGAAAATGAGGTAGGCGTTATGCAGGATGGCTTTTTCAGGCTCCACGTCTGTGGGCACTTCTGCCACCCGCAATCGGTAGAATACGGTTTCGGAAACGTTGGCAGGGGCCGTCCAGGTAAAAGCAACATTCATTGGAGTGGAGAAGGGCAACACCTGCTGGGCTGCTGGCTCCAATATCACAGGCGGATCCAGCTCTGCGGGGACTATGTTAAAAACGTGGACATTGCTCTTGCCTTCATTTTTGACAAAAGCCTGTCCCATGGGGTCGTAAGCCGTCACCTGTACGGCATAGGTGCCGGCAGGCAAAGGCGGTTTCGTGAGGTCATACAGGAGGATATTGGTCGTGAGGTCTTTCTCCGAATAAAACAGGAAGTTCTCGCTTTCGATGACGTCGTAAGGGTTTACGCCCTTCGGCACTTCCACTATCCGGATTTGGTAATAAAACTTGACTCCCATTTGCTTCACAGGCGTCCAGCGAAAGGTGATGGGAATCAAAGGGCTGTATTCCACCTGCGAATTGTTCAGAGGAAACTGGATGATGGGCGGGTCGGGCGTGCGCACGGTGATGGGCGGAGAGCAGTTCATTGGCTGGGGCGCCGAAAGCTTCTCACCAGTGTCGTAGTCATACACCGTCACACAAGCGGTGTAATACCCTTCAGGAAACAGGGGGTTCTGCACCAGGTCTTCCAATTCGATGCCTTCATACTCGATGTCGAAGATGTCATAATTGGAAAATATACTCAGCAATTCGTCTCCACTTAGCATGACCGGCTGGCCAGGCTTGAGGGTGATGGGCCGCGATGGTTTTTTATTCAATGGGTTAAGGCTACCGCGAATGCCATTGTTGCCGCTGAGGGTTGCGCCAATCATCACGTCATAGGTCTTCAGGGGATTCAGGTTGGTGAGTACCAGCACTGTTTCACCGGTACGACCCAGCAGTTCCGGAACGGAAACCGGCACGGGCTGTGGTACGATGATTTGGGCGATGACCTCGTTCTGCGCTTGAATGTCTATGGGACGGAGCAGGGAGCAAAAAACCAGCAAAACAGGGATTGAAAGGTAGCGGCTGAAATTCATGGAAATTCCTTTTTGGAAATGGATTGTTTTCCAAAAATATCGCTACCTGGAAGGCCACGCCATCGACATTGAGCAGGCGGGAAAATGGAGGCGTAAGGTGTCCGTCTGAGTTAGCTCCCTGAAAAATGACCCAATAAAATGCCGCTATGCTCCAATTTCAGCTTATTTCAAATATCTCTAATAAGGCCCGCCTCTATCAGAACAACTTCAACAAGTCCTCTTTCTTCGCCCTGGATACAGGCACCACGGTCCCATCTTTCAGAACCAGTTCTCCGCCTTTACCTCTGATGTAGCGGCGCACGTGTTTCAAGTTGACCATGTGTGAGTGGTGTACCCGGCAAAAGTGGTGGCCAGTGAGCAGGGTTTCCAACTCCTTGAGGGTTTTGCTAACCAGGATTTTCTCTCCAGTAGTCAAATAGATATAGGTGTAATTACTGCTGCTTTCACAATGGAGGATGTCATCCACTTCCACGAATTCGAGGCCTTCGAGTGTGGGCAAGGCAACGGTAGGGAAATCCGGGCTGTGCTTTTGCAGGTACTCGAACAACTGCTCCAACTGCTGCTGGGTGGCAGGTTCGGCACGGCGTTGTTGCACCCTGCCAATGGCTTTGCGAAGCTCGTCCTCGTCAATGGGTTTCAAAAGATAGTCCACTGCATTCACCTTGAAGGCCTTGATGGCGAATTGGTCGTAAGCTGTGGTAAAAATGACGTCAAAGGACGATTTACCCAGCCGCTTCAGCAGGTCGAAGCCGTTCAACACCGGCATTTCGATATCGAGATAAACGAGATCGGGCGCCAGGCCAGGAATTTTCTCCAGCGCCTCGAGTGAGGATTGAAAGGTGGCCAACACTTCAACTTCATTTTCATAGGCCTGCAATTCCCATTTCAATGCTTCGATGCTGCCGGGTTCATCGTCAACGATAACAGTCTTGATTTTGGATTCCATTTCCATTTCACAATGGTATTTTAATGACAACCAGGGTACCTGCAGGCTGTCCATCAGCGTCCACGAGATCTTCGATGCGTATGGTGGAGCGTTCGCCTGCAAATGATTTTACCATGGACAGCCTGTCGGAAGTAATTTGCATGCCCATGCCCTTGCGTTTGGTGGCGGTTTTGCTGCGCAACTTTCTGGCTCGTTCCCGGCCCACCCCATTGTCTTCCACTTCCACTTTCAGCATGCCATTCTGGCGCTGTACCCGCACCCAAAGCATGCCGTTGCCTTCTTTGTGCATCAGTCCATGCCAGATGGCATTTTCCACGAAAGGTTGCAACACCAGGGGAGGTATTTCGATGCTTTCGATCGGCAACCCCGGTTCAATGTCGAACTCGAACTCGAATTTGTGGCCAAAGCGCAGCCGCTCCAACTCGAGGTAAAGCTCCAGGGCTTTGAGCTCGTCTTTCAAGGTGACGACCTCGTTTTTCGAATTATTCAGAATCAGGCGCATCAGCTGGGAAAACTTGGTCAGGTATCGCGCAGCGAGCTTGGGCTCGTTTTGTACGATGTAGTTTTTGATGGAATTCAGGGAATTGAACAGGAAGTGGGGGTTCATCTGGGCGCGCAGGGCTTTCAGTTCCACGTCCATCAACCGGCGCTCGTAAGCCGCTTTTAGTGACGCTTGTTCTTTTACCCGCCTGATCCGCCATTTGTGCAAAAGCAAAACACCGAAGCCCAACAGGGACGCCATCAACAAGCGGAACCACCAGGTGGCGTAGAATGGTGGCAAAACAGTGATGGCCAGTGTGCGCCCTTCTTCTGTCCAGTCACTGCCAGCGTATGCAGCCTCCACTCGAAAGGTGTATTGGCCGGGAGGCACATCCGTATATGTGGCCTTGCCTTCCCTGCTTTCGCGCCAGCTGCGGTCAAAACCCATTAGGCGAAAACGATATCGCAGTTGCTCCGGCTTGGTGAACTCGAGAGCGGCGAAGGTGATGGTGAAAAAGTTTTCGTCGGGTTGCAGGACGATGCCCCTGGCATATTCCAGGCTGGTATCCAGCAGTTTTTCGGAGTCGTAAATAAAGAGCTCGTTCAGTACGAGCCGCGGAGGAGGTTTGTTTTCGGGGATTTTCCGAGGGTCGAGTATGCTGAAAAAGCCATGGCCACCAATAAAGATGTCGCCACTCTCCAGAACCTTCAAAGATGCTACCCAGTGAAACCCGAGGTCATCGCGGATGAGTCCGTCCTTCGTAGAAAAATTGCGGAAAGTATGTGAGTTGAGATCGAGGCGGGACAGGCCGTTATTGGTAGCCAACCAGAGATAGTTATTCCCATCTTTGGCAATGGCCATCACCTTTTCGCCGGGCAGCCCGTCGGCGATCCTGAAATTGCGAACTTGTTCGCCATTTTGCTGCGAAGGATCGAAACAGTCCAACCCGGCCGAATTGTAGCCGATCCATGCCCTTCCCTGGGCATCCACCTCACCGGAGTAAACCCAGCAACTGCTCAGGCCCCCGGGCATGATACAATTGCTTTTGGTCAAAAATTGGCCAGAGGCCGCATCATATTTCACCAAATATGGCTGCCCAAAAAGCCACGGATCATCTCGTGCATCCAGGGCCAATTCATACAGGGATTCTACTTTTGGAAAACCTGCATCGCTGGAATTTTCATGGGTGAAATGCCGAAATGTCTGGCGGTCGGCGGAGATGCGAGCCATCCCCAGGGGTCCTGAGGTCAGGTAATAGATATTGCCCTTCGAGTCTTCTTTCAAGCTTTTACTCTGAGCATTTCGGACAACAGGATGGTCGAGACCGGGGGGATTTACGAGCCTTTTTCCGGAGGCATCTACCTGAAAAAGTCCATGATCGGTAGCCACCCAAACGACCCCGTGCCTGTCTTTCAGCATGGAAATGACAATGATGGCATTCGGACCGCCGGCACCCTTTTCGGGTAGCGAAACCGACCGAACGATACGGCCGCTGCTTTTCTCGATCACGTATAGGCCTTCCCCCTTCAGAGGGGCCACGAGGTACTTGCTGCCATTTTCGATTTCGACGAGATCTTTGGCGAAAAACTGATCCGGGAACGAGGCCTCTTCCGGGTCGAATCGATAGTGCCGAAACATTTGTTGTACAGGATCCGTCCAGAACACCCCGTTTTCGGTTCCTGCCCAGATGCGCCCATCGTCATCCACGTACCCGGCGTAACAGGCACCATCCGGCAGTGGCGGGATTTTCAGACTTGCATCCTTCACGAAGAAAAACCTGCCATCCGATTTTCGAAAATGAGCCAGCCCCAAATTATAAAAGCCCACCCCAAAATTTCCATCGGGGAGGGGCAGCAGGAAGGTCGTCGAGAACGGCGTGGGATATTGACTGGTGTAAGTTTTCCAATCACCCTTTTTTCTGTTCAGGCAAACGATCGTGCCTCTGCCAGCGGCCATCCAGATGAGACTGTCTCCTTCGAACTGGAAGTTCTGGATGGCCATGAGGTCGCGGTGCGTGGCACGGGGAAAGGCCAGGGAGAACCTGTTTTGCCCGATGTGGTATTTCAGAAGTCCACCGCGTGCACCCAGCCAGATGACATCGGGATCGGCAGGGTCCGGGGCAATGGTATAGATTACATCGTGCCAGTATTTGGTCAAGGCAAGATTTTCGACGCTGGGCCGCCAAATGGCAAACTGCTTGGTCCTGCGGTCGAATCTGGCTAAGCCTCGTTCCAGGCCCAGAAAAACCAGGCTGTCGCCGACGGGTGCTATGTCCCAGACGGAAGTATGCGTGATGACTTCGTCCCTCGGCACGGCATAGCGGTAAAACCTGCCCTCTTCGGGGATAAAGGTGTTCAAGAAGCCTTCTTGCGTCCCTACCCAGATGATGCCGTCCTCACTCTGTTTCAGTGAATGGATTTCGCCGGAAGAAATGGAAAACGAGTCGGTAGGTTCGAACCGGAACACTTTGACCTGTTTCCCATCGAAACGGTTCAGCCCGTCGGCGGTGCCAAACCACATATAGCCTTTTTTGTCCTGCAGGATTTGGTTGACCTGATTGGAGGAAAGACCTTGTTCTTTGGCCAGGGTGAAAAACCGCATGCCCTCCCATTGGCCATACGAGCAAAACGGCAGGCACAGCCAGCCAATGATTAGGATGACATGAATAGGTAGTCTTGACATGAATGTTTGGTTCAATCTCGCTTCCTTGCAGGCCTGAAGATATGGAATGTGTACACATTCAGCCAATACACTTTAGCCCTATGCCCGTGTGGTGGGCCGTTGGGGTGGTTAGTTGAGTAGTTGGAGTTTTCTCAGATTGGAATACCGGAAGAAAGATGTCCTGCATCCATCCCTCGGAGCATATACCCGAGTGGACAAGTTTGGAGAAATTTCACCTGAGTGCATTGCAAAAACCAATAATTCACACAAGAATAATGTTTTTGATCCCTAGCTTGTCTCGGGATTGAGATGCGTCGCTAATTGTTCTTAGGTGCTTAAACCGTTCATTTGCAAACAACGACGCATAGTAAAAACCTAAAAAAGCTTTTTTCATCCCGAGGTAATCTCGGGATAAAAACAAGCGCCACCCTGAATTTGGCCTTTTTGCCCCGATGCCGATAACTATCGGCACGGGGCACTCAATCCTCGATTCCTCGATCCCACCCTCACCGGTGCCAAAAAAAACAAACCCCGGCACCGAGCGCACTTCGAGTGCCCATGGTACCGGGGTCTGCGTTGCAAAGACGGGCCTGAGGGGAGGCCCTTCCCAGATCACCGCTCGATCACCAGCCGCTGCACCAACTGCTCAGTTTCCGTGCTGAGCACCACCTGGTAAATTCCGGAGCCCAGATCATGCTTAGCAAGATCGAGGTTCACCAGCATTTGGCCAGGCTCGATGCGCTGTTGCAGTGCGGTTCGGCCGAGCAAGTCGGAGATGACCAGGGTGCCCGTCTTGTCGCCCAGGCCTTCCAGTAAAATCGTCACTTCACTCGTGGCCGGATTCGGGAACAAACTCATCCTCGGCTGTTCTGCCGTTTCACCGAAGGCAATGCCGTTTCCGGGTAGGATGATGATGCTTCCACCACCGCAGCTGTTGCTGATGTCGCTGACGCTGTTGCAACCGGAAGCATTGTTGAATATGATCGTCGCTCCACCAACCCCGGCGTTGGCCAGCAGGTCGTCGATGCTGCAGCAATCGCTGAGGCTGAAGTTGAAGGAGATGTTCAGGTTCTGGCCGATGCTGGTCAGGTTGCCCAGGCCGCTCAGGCTGGTCAGCTTGGCGCCGTAGTTGTTGAGCTTGATGGTCAGGGAGCCGCCGATGGTGGTCAGGCCATCCAGCCCGTTCATGTTGGGCAGGCTGGTGACCTGGATGGTTACGTTGCCGGTGACTTCCTCTATATTGTAAAGATTTGCAAGCGAGGTGATGCTGGTTCCTTGAATGATCAAGTTGCCTTGAATCTTGTAATAGCAATTAGAAAAGGCATCCACGGCTGACTGGGAGGTGAGGATCACGTTGCCTACATGCACTTCCGTGGCAGAGGCGCCCTCATCCACCTGACCATCGCAATCATCGTCGATTCCGTTGCAAATCTCCGTAGCGCCGGGATGGATATTCGGATTGCTGTCGTTGCAATCGCCGTCGCAAATGCGGTAGCCGTCGGCGTCGTTGTCTTGCTCAATTGCCATGACGATGCCATCGCAGTCATTGTCTATGCCATCACACAGCTCAGTAGCTGCCGGATTGACATTTGCGTCATTGTCATTGCAATCTCCAGGCTGCGCACTTTGGGAATATCCTGCCGGTGCGGTACACGATTGTGTGGTGATGCCATCCGTATAGCCATCGCCGTCGAGGTCTTTGTACCAGGTTGATCCCGATCCGCCGGGATCTACTGTGGCAGTGCCGGTTTCCTGGCAACCGGTCCCTTGCGCCAGCACTACGATGTTGTAAGTGCCCGGAGAGACGCTTGTAAATACACTGCTACCCTGGTAGCTGCCGCCACCGTTGATGGAGTACATCAGGGTGCCGCCCAGCGCAGTGGCGTTGATGGTGATGGTGCCATCGCCATAGCCGGTGCAGGTCTCAGCAGTGCTGGTAATGCTGTTGATCGTCACAAAGGGATTGATGGTGACCGTTGCCGTACAGGTACTCGTATTGCCATTGTTATCTGTCACTGTCAGTGTAACTGTATTTGCACCGATTTCTCCACAGTCAAATTGATCCGGAGTCACGCTCAGACTGACTCCGCAGGCGTCATTGCTGCCGTCGTCAACACTGGATGGAGCCAGGCTGAAGTTACCGTCTGAATCCAGGTCGGTAGTGAAGTTCTGGCAAAGGGCAGTGGGTGCAATGTTGTCTTCGATGGTGACGGTGGCATTGCAAGTGGATGAATTTCCACTTTCGTCAATAACGGTCAGTACGGCCGTTGTCACGCCAACATCGGCACAGGTCCATTCCACGAAGTCTTCTCCGTTAATCAAATAGGTTGCGATTCCGCAATTATCCGTGCTGCCGCCATTGATATCTCCCCAACCTGTGGACCACACACCGCCGTTGTCAAGCTCTACGGTCAGATCCTGGCAAATGGCGACCGGTGGCGTGGCATCGGTGATGTTCACCGTGGCGGTGCAGGTGGCTGTGTTGCCATTGCCGTCGTTGACGGTGAGGGTGACGGTATTGGCACCCACGTTGGCGCAGCTGAAGGAAGAAGGCGTAACGCTGGCGGGGTTGACCGAGCCGCAGTTGTCGCTGCCGCTGTCGAAAACATCAGCGGGAGTGATGCTGGCATTGCCACTGGCATCCAGGCTTGCAGAAGCCGTTTTGCAAACTACCGTTGGTGAGCTGTTGTCCACTACCGTAATGGTAGCGACGCAAATGGCCGTATTTCCAGCCAGGTCGATGATTTGAAGCGTTGCAGTATTGGCGCCGATGTCCGAGCAGTCAAACGAGTTGGGCGTGACGAAAACCGGATAAGGTGTGCTGCAATTATCACTGCTGTTGGCAGCGTCAAAAACATCGGTGGTATTGAGACTGGCATTGCCACTTGCATCCAATTGGAGGGTAGGATTGAGGCAGGCCGCCACAGGAGCTTCATTGTCAGTGACAGTAATGGTTAAGCTACAGGAAGCGGTATTGCCCGCGCCATCAGTTATTGTGTAAACCTCCTGGCTGGTTCCCAACGGAAAAGATGACCCTGCGCCCAAACCTGCTGTCATGCTGATGAGAAATGCTGAACAATTGTCCGTACCTGTTGGCAAGGAGTAATTGACTATTGCGCTGCATTGCCCCGGGTCATTGGAAACTGTAAGGTCAGCCGGACAAGTGATAGCCGGATCTTCGTCATCGGTCACTGTTACATTGAAGATGCAGCTTGCCACATTGCCATCAGTGTCGGTGGCGGTCGCAGTCACAGTCGTAGTTCCGACGGGAAATGAAGTTCCGGAATTTTGAGAATAATTGATGCTGGCAACAGAACAGTTGTCAGTTGCAGTTGCCGCCGCATAGCTCACTATGGCTGCGCACTGGCCAGCATCGTTGCCCTGAGAAACATTGCCCGGACAAGTCACCACCGGCAAAATAATGTCATGCACACTGACTGTGGCCGTGCAGGTGGCTGTGTTGCCATTTCCGTCGTTCACGGTCAGTGTTACAGTATTTGAGCCAAGATCAACGCAGCCAAAGGTGTTGGGCGACACACCCACCAGGTTGATGGTTCCGCAATCATCGGAAGAGTTGGCGGCGTCGTACACATCAGCAGGGGTGATGCCGGCACTGCCACCAGCGTCCAGATTAACCGAGTGATTCTGGCAAACGACATTGGGTGGCGTGTTGTCCACAAAATCCGGATCTACAGTATCCACCAATCCGTCGCAATCATTGTCCACACCGTCGCAAACCTCTGCGGCGTTGGGATTCACATTTGAATTGTTATCGTCGCAATCGCACAACTGGCCAAAACCATCTCCATCGCCGTCGATGAGGCACTCGCCGTACAAGGCAAATGGTGAGAGTGAGGAAATTCCGGATGCAGTAAAAGTGTAGGGATTGGCTCCGGCAGCGCTGCCATTGGAGCCAACGGCCTGCCAGGCCGCACCGTTGTGGTGCATGGCCGTCATCATGCTGCGGTCAAAACCCGTTTGTTCCTGGCTTTGGTTCCATTGAAACTGAATGCTCAGGTCCGAGCCTCCTGCCGTCATTTCGTTGAGGTGCCAGGTGAGGCCTACGCCGCCATTGGGAATAGGCGCCCCTGAATTTCCATTGCTCAACAAAGCATCCGCAACGTTGACATTGAAAATGTCAGAAGTTCCGGCATTGGTAATTGTCAATGGATTGTACAGCACGTTTCCCACCGGAAACAATTTGGGGCCGCCGGCCAGCGTCATGGCCAGGCTTCCAGCCCCATCGGTTTTGACATAGCTGGATGCACTACCGTTCAGAATATTACCCGAAGGCAATATTTCCACAATATTATTACCGACAATGAGCAGTCCATTGCTCAAGTTGAGCGAACTGGAAATGGAGCTGCTTTGCTGCAGCAATATATTGCCCGAAGTCCTCGAAATATCCAGTCCGTAAAATGCGATCAGGCTGGAGCCGGTGATCAGGTTGCTGACGCTGTTGCCGGTGAATTTCAAATTTCCACCGGTATGGCTGAATGTTGCATTCTGATGAAAATCAGCATTTTGCAAAACGAACTGCCCACCTGTCACCACCATATTTCCACCCTGAACCACCAGGTGGTTTTGGGCATGGAGTCTGGGAGCCCAACAAAGCAGGACCAGGCCTATCAATATTTTTAAAAAATTATTCATGACAGAAAAAGATTACCCGCTGAATTTTGACGAAACATGCACGGAAAACCGTCGACAGCTTCATAAATTCAGCGCATTCTTCAAAAATGGTTTCACTTACCAGAGCGGCCGTTTTGCGCATCGGTAATCTTCGGTTTTGACACCGGAGTCTTATCCGCTTTTTGGGAACCATTTGTACTGTCATCATCGCCGGCTTTGTCTTTGAGCAATTCGACTTTTGCCTGAATTGTTCCGGCGTCGGGAAGGTCGTTTTTCATCTGGGCAGCTTTCATCACTGCCACCATCTCTTCTTTCAATTGCATCAACTCTGAGACCTGCGCTTTCAGTTCATCAATTTCTTTCTGCTGGGCATCGATGGTCTGCTGTTGTTCCTTAATTCCGGAAATAAGCACGGGAACCAGTCCGGTGTAATTCACCGTTTTGACTTCCATTTTCTCATTGTTTTCTTCGTCAACCACCATTTCTTTGGTCACCACCAGTTCCGGCAGCAACTGCTCCACATCTTGGGCAATGAGGCCAATTTGGTTGGATGCAGGAAGCCCAAGACCCCTGTATTCTTCCGTTTTAAAGTGGTACGTTTTGGGATCCAGTTTTTGAATGATATCCAGCCCGCCCTTGTAGGAAGCGATATCCTTTTTCAGTTTTTTGTCGGAAACATTGGTGATGATGCCGGTGAGCGTGATATCGCCATCCACATGCAGGTTGCCGTTGACGTGGAGCTTTTGGGTGGGCATGTCCGTTCCAATACCCACATCGCCACCTCCCTTGATGTAAAGGCTGTTAGTTGGCGCCCCAGGCTTGATTTTGAAAGGAAGTGTACTGCCGCCGGTTACATCACGAACGAAGAAATTCGATTCATTGCCGGCAACGTCCCAGGTATAGGGGGTGTAGCCCATGGCACCTGTCTGCTCATATCGGGTGGTAGGGGTATCGCCATCGTCAATGTGAAGTTCGACCACCGGATTGGAAGTACCCAAACCAACATCGCCCTGGCCATCAATAGAGAGTGCATTGTTTCCGGCACCGGCTGCTATAAAGAAGACCCGCTGACCATTGTCAATGTCGTTGATCATGAAGCCACTGAGACCTCCGTTGCTGCTTTCATTGGCGGCAAGTTCCCAATCATTGGTGGGAAAACTGGCAGAATTACTGGTATCCTCGAATCTTATTCTGAGGTTATTCTCCTTCAGAACGAGGGTGGAAAAACCAAAGGACTGGTTGTTGGGTGGACAATCAAGGCCCAGGCACTGGCTGCCAACCACATAAAAATCGTTCAGAACCACATTTCCTATAGCGCCACCGGTTCCCGTTATCAGGGTCCAGGCGGTTCCATTGAAAAAATAAAAACCCTGGGTTCCATCCGTTTGATAAACCAGCAGTCCGGTGGCTGGTGAAGGGATGGCGTTTTTCTGCAGCAGGGTCATTCGGGGAATGAGAATACCCTTGTCAACAGATTTGACATCCAGCATGGCACTGGCGTCCGGATTGGCACCATCGGTGTTCACTGCCACCTGGGCATTCACATTTATTGACAGAAAAAGCAAACAGGTAAGCGCTAGTGCTTTCATTGGGGAGCTCGAGAAAAATTTGGCAATCATGATTAAGCTATTAAAGGTGAAGAAATGGCAAAAACTCGCCTCATGGCAACGCGGTACAAGCCTTTGCCTTATGACAGAGATAAAATCTTTGAGCTATGGGAAATCTTAAGCGGTAAGGGATTATACTCAAAACGAAGTGGTTTGGGCGGCGATCCCGAATCCCGATCCCGAAGGATTTCGGGATCGGGATCGGGACCAAACTCCCAACTCCTGCTAAAGTTTAAAGCTGGAAATTCCCAAACTACTTCGACTTGGGATTAGATTGAGCAAAGGTACTTATTGCCAAAAGCCAGTTCAACCACATATTGATGTGGCAGGAGGCAAACAAAAAAGGGGCAGCCTAAGCTGCCCCATGAACCCTTTTTCTCCTCGGATGACCAGAAGGGTCACCCGTTTCAAGTACGCTAATTCTTGATGATCAGGCGCTCAACCAGTTGGGTGGAGGAAGTCTTCAGCACCACCTGGTAAACACCTGTCGGTAGTTCGTTTGCATCGATCTTAAGTGTTGCCACTTCCTGTCCTTCTGCCAGCTCCAGGGTGTGAGCCAGGCGTCCAAACTGATCGTACAGCAGCACTTTGGTATCATTGGTAACTGCAAGGCCTTCCAGTAAAATCGTCACCTCACTCGTGGCCGGGTTCGGGAACAGGCTCATCCTCGGCTGTTCAGCCGTTTCACCAAAGGCAATGCCGTTGCCGGGCAGGATGATGATGCTTCCACCACCGCAGCTGTTGCCGATGTCAGCCACGCTCTGGCAGCCAGAAGCATTGTGGTGAATGCTGGTAACACCACCCACACCGGCATTGCTTAGCAGATCGTCGATGCTGCAGCAGTCGCTCAGGCTGAAGTTGAACGAGATGTTCAGGTTCTGGCCGATGGTGGTCAGGTTGCCCAGGCCACTCAGGCTGGTCAGCTTGGCGCCGTAGTTGTTGAGCTTGATGGTCAGCGAGCCGCCGATGGTGGTCAGGGCATCCAGCCCGTTCAAGTTGGGCAAGCTGGTGACTTGTATCAACACGTTACCAGTTACTTCCTGCAGGTTGCTGAGGTTGGCAAGCGAATTCACGGCAGGGCCGGAGATGGTCAGGTTGCCCTGAATCTTGTAATAACATTGTGAGAAAGCATCTACAGCCGCCTGATTAGTGAAGATCACATTGCCCACATAGACCTGGTTGGCGGTTGCTCCTTCGTCAATCTGCCCGTCGCAATCATCGTCGATGCCGTTGCAGACCTCTGTGGCACCGGGGTGAATGCTGGCGTCGTTGTCGTTGCAGTCGCCGTCGCAAACCCGGTAACCATCGCCGTCGTTGTCCTGCTCATCAACCGGGATGATACCGTCGCAGTTGTCGTCGAGGCCGTTGCAGGCTTCTGCTGCACCCGGATTCACTGCGGCATTGTTATCGTCGCAATCACCGGGCTGGGCGCTGGCCACATAACCGGCCGGAGACGAGCATGCCGTAGTTGTGATGCCATCCGTATAGCCGTCGCCGTCGAGGTCTTTGTACCAGGTCGATCCCGATCCACCGGGGTCAACGGTGACAGAGCCTGGTTCCTGGCAGCCGGTACCTTGCGCCAGCACCACGACACTGTAGGTGCCCGGACTGACGCTGTTGAACACATTGCTGCCCTGGTAGCTGTTGCCACCATTGATGGAGTACATCAGGGTGCCGCCCAACGCCGTAGCCTTGACAGTGATGGTGCCATCGCCATAGCCGGCGCAGGTTTCTGCGGTGCTCGTAATGCCGTTTATCGTCACAAACGCATCGATGGTCACCGTGGCCGTACAGGTGGCTGTGTTGCCCGAGGGATCGGTAGCCGTGAGGGTCACCGTGTTGGCGCCGATGTTGGAGCAGTCAAAAGTGTTTGGTGAAACACTCAGCGTTACCCCGCAGGCATCGCTGCTGCCGTTGTCCACACTGGATGGAGACAGGGTGTAGTTGCCGTCTGAATCCAGGTCGGTAGTGAAGTTTTGGCAGAGGGCCGTGGGAGCGGTGTTGTCTTCTACGGTGACAGTTGCTGTGCAGGTTGAAATGTTTCCGTTAACATCGGTAACAGTCAGTGTTACGGAGTTGGCCCCCACGTTGGCGCAGCCGAAGGAAGAAGGGCTGACACTTATGTTGCCTATGCCGCAGTTGTCCGAGCTGCCATCGTTCACATCGGCAGGGGTGATGCTGGCGTTGCCGCTGTTATCGAGCGCCACCGTGTGGTTTTTGCAGCTCGCCGTTGGATCGATGTTGTCGTTGACGGTGACGGTGGCCGTGCAGGTCCCCGTGTTCCCATTTCCATCGTTGACGGTGAGGGTGACTGTGTTCGCACCTGCTACATTCGAGCAATCGAAGCTGTTCGGGCTGACGCTCTGGAGGTTCACGTTGCCGCAGTTGTCATTGCCGCTGTCGTAAACCTCGATGGGCTGGATGCTGGCCTGTCCCTGCGAGTTCAATGTTACGCTGGTGTTCTTGCAGGTCACTGTCGGGGCGATGTTGTCCTCAACGGTCACAGTGGCGGTACACAGCGCCGTGTTGCCATGCAGGTCGATGATCTGCAGGGTCACCGTGTTGGCGCCGATGTTGGAGCAGTCGAAGGTGTTGGGCGTTACGAACACCGGATAGGGCGTGCTGCAGTTGTCGCTGCTGTTGGCAGCGTCGAAAACATCGGCATTGCTGATGCTGGCATTGCCGGCATTGTCCAAAGCAACAGTGGGATTCAAGCAAGCAGCGGTGGGTGGGATGTTGTCCTGAACTGTAACTGTAGCGGAGCAGGAGGCGGTATTACCATTATTGTCACTGACAGTGAGGGTCACGATATTGGCACCCAAATCACTACAATCGAAACTATTAGGGCTGACGGTTTGTAAGTTGACAGTGCCACAGTTATCGGAACCGCTTAGATACACATCTGATGTTGTGATTACTGATTGTCCATTCATGTCGATAGTGCTGGTGTGGTTTTTACAAATCACTAATGGTGGAGTCTCGTCCTTTAATGTGACTATTGCGTCACAAGTATCAGTATTACTAAAAATATCTGTAACATTTAACGTCACTAAGTTCACTCCTATATTTAAACAGGAAAGTGTGTTAGGCATCACTGTCATTGATTGCAAACCACAATTAGCTGAACTACCTGCATCAATTAGAGAAGGTGAAATAACTATTTGCCCATTATTTCCAATTTCTACCGTAGCGCTTTTGCATAACGCATGAGGGCCATCGCAACATGAATTATATGGAACATCATTGCCTCTCGCAACACCATTAACTAGCAACCCATGATTGTTATAGATTGATTGGTCATAAATAGTAGTACCTTGCTGTTCTTCCATATCCCAAAACGCTAAAAGGTCAGGATCTTGAGGGTTAGGACAATTGTTCATGTTTGCCACCACTTCTGAAGACGACAAAGCCTTACCCCACACTCTAACCTGGTCAATTTTCACCTCCATAAATCTATTTAGAGTTGCCCCACCAAGTATGATACCTTGTCCTGAATCCACTATTCCATTAGCTACAGCAAGTTCAGCATTAAGCACTCCATCAACATATAGCTTTAACTTACTTTCATTGACATCCCTGACTGCGGCAACATGGTGCCAAACACCATCATCAACTCTAACCGTAGACTTCAATTGATATTCTTGATTGATAATTGTTCGATAGTGAAAACTCAACTTACCTGTATATGGCTCTGTAGTACCTCCTATAAAAACTCCAACAAATGGCACAGTTACCACCTTGTAATTTGTAATTAAATTAGTTTGATGCGGATGACTTGTCAAATCTTTTTTAAACCAAAGCTCAAAAGTAAACGAGTTTTCCCCAAAAGTTAAAGTTGGTGAATTTGGAACACTTATAAAATCATTTATACCGTCAAAACAAACAGAATATTGATTAGCCTGACAGTATGAAAAGTTAGGTGTAAAAAGAAATTGAACACCAATGCAAAATACATACAGCCCAAAACTTGAAACATAATAATTGATTGAGGAGAAATTCATCGAATTAGATTTAATGGTTCAAAAAAAATAAAATATGAAAGTCTACAAACATACAACCCCTCATGTCTCAACATTCAATTATCAACATGAACCCTATAGAACATGGGCATGAACTTAGTTTTCTTGGGCATGAAATGAATATCATACCCGATCTGAAAAAACAATAGGGAAAATACAAGTTTCAACCCCCTGTATAGATCGCTAGATTGAGTGGCGATCGCTGACCTAACCACTTTGTTTTGAGTATATCCTCTTCAAAAACACTTGCTGACCTTGTTATAATTTCTCTCAAAAAAAAAGAGCGACCCCAATTTGCCTGAGGTCGCTCTTCATAAGCATTCTACGATGCACTTTACCGCTTCACCACCAGCCGCTTCAGCAGGGGTTCCCCGGAACCCGAAACAGCTACCAGGTAAATGCCATTGTTCATACCAAGCTCAGCAAGGTTCAAAGACAAAACCTGCTCACTTCCATCCAGGTCGAGGCGGTGAACGACCCTGCCCAATTGGTCAATGATCCTGAGCTTGTGCTCACCGGAGTCAAGCCCCTCCAACAGTACGGTCACCTCAGTCGTAGCCGGATTCGGGAACAAGCTCATCCTCGGCTGTTCAGCCGTTTCACCGAAGGCAATGCCGTTGCCGGGCAGGACGATGATGCTGCCACCGCCGCAGCTGTTGCTGATATCGCTGACGCTGTTGCAACCGGATGCATTGTTGAAGATGATCGTTGCTCCACCAACGCCTGCATTGGCCAGCAGGTCGTCGATGCTGCAGCAATCGCTCAGGCTGAAGTTGAACGAGATGTTCAGGTTCTGACCGATGCTTGTCAGGTTACCAAGGCCGCTCAGGCTGGTCAGCTTGGCGCCGTAGTTGTTCAGCTTGATGGTCAGTGAGGCGCCGATGGTAGTCAAGGCATCCAGCCCGTTCATGTTGGGCAGGCTGGTGACTTGTATCAACACGTTGCCGGTCACTTCCTGCAGGTTGCTGAGGTTGGCAAGCGAGTTGATTCCGGGGCCAGAGATGGTCAGGTTACCCTGGATCTTGTAAATGCACTGTGAGAAGTTGTTGACGGCGGCCTGCGATGTTAAAATGACATTGCCCACATGCACCTGATTGGCAGGGGCGCCTTCGTCAATGAGTCCGTCACAATCATCATCGATGCCGTTGCAGACTTCTGTAGCACCGGGGTGAATGTTGGCGTCGTTGTCGTTGCAGTCGCCGTCGCAAACCCGGTAGCCGTCGCCGTCGTTGTCCTGCTCATCAGCGGGGACGATGCCGTCGCAGTTGTCGTCGATGCCGTTGCAGGCTTCAGCGGCGCCGGGGTTGACAGCGGCGTCGTTGTCGTTGCAGTCGCCGGGCTGGGCACTGGCCACATAGCCGGCCGGTGCAGAGCAGCCAGTGGTTGTGATGCCGTCGGTGTAGCCGTCACCGTCCAGGTCTTTGTACCAGGTGGTGGGAGCAGCGCCGGCAGCTACCGTGACTGTTCCGCTGGCTTCGCAACCCGTTCCCTGCGCCAAAACCTTTACGTTGTAGGTGCCCGGGCTGACATTCGTGAAGGTACTGTTACCCTGGTAGCTGGCGCCCCCGTTGATGGAGTACATGAGGGTGCCTCCGAGGGCACTGGCATTGATGCTGATGGTTCCGTCGCCCTGGCCGGCACAACTCTCGGCTGTGCTCGTGATGCTGTTGATTGTCACAAAGTCATTGATGGTAACGGTGGCCGTACAGGTGGCCGTGTTGCCGTTGTTGTCTGTCGCAGTCAGCGTAACGGTATTGGCACCAATATCCCCGCAACCAAACTGGTTGGGGCTGACGCTGAGGCTGATGCCGCAGGCGTCGTTGCTGCCGGCGTCCACGCTGGAGGGAGACAGGGTGTAGGTGCCGTCGGCATCCAGGTCGGTGGTGAAGTTTTGACAAAGGGCCGCAGGAGCGGTGTTGTCCTGCACGGTCACGGTGGCGGTACAGGTGGCGGAGTTGCCGTTGTTGTCGGTGACGGTGAGGGTAACGGTATTGGCGCCTACATTGGCGCAGCCGAAGGAAGAAGGACTGACGCTCAAGCTGCTGATGCTGCAGTTGTCGGAGCTGCCGTTGTTGACATCAGCAGGGAGGATGCTTGCGCTGCCGCTGTTGTCGAGAGCCACTGTGTGGTTTTGGCAGGCAGCAGTGGGAGGGGTGTTGTCATTCACCGTGACGATGGCGGCACAGGTGGCGGAGTTGCCGTTGTTGTCGGTGACGGTGAGGATAACGGAATTGGCCCCCACATTGGCGCAGCCGAAGGAAGAAGGACTGACACCCATGCCACTGATGCCGCAGTTGTCGGAGCTGCCGTTGTTGACGTCTGCGGCGGTGATGCTGGCATTGCCGCTGTTGTCCAGGGCCACGGTGTGGTTCTGGCAGGAGGCGGCAGGAGCGGTGTTGTCATTCACCGTGACGGTGGCCGTACAGGTTGAGAAGTTGCCGTTGTTATCGGTAACAGTGAGGGTGACGGTGTTGGCGCCCACATTGGCGCAGCCGAAGGAAGAAGGACTGACGCTTTGAAGGCTGACGTTGCCGCAGTTGTCGCTGCTGCTGCCATACACCTCAATGGGTTGTATGCTGGCCTGCCCCTGTGAGTTCAGTGTTACATTGGTGTTTTTGCAGTTCACCGACGGAGCGCTATTGTCTTCGACGGTCACAGTAGCCGTACACAATGCCGTGTTACCCGCATCGTCAATGATTTGCAAAGTGACGGTATTGGCGCCGATGTCGGCGCAAGTGAAGGCGTTGGGCGTGACAAACACCGGATAAGGCGTGCTGCAGTTATCGCTGCTGTTGGCAGCGTCAAAGACATCGGTCGTGGTGATGCTGGCATTGCCGTTGGCATCCAACTGCACGGTGGGGTTGAGGCAGGCAGCAACAGGGGGGGTGTTGTCCACCAAACTTGGGTCAGCCGTATCCACCAGGCCGTCGCAGTCGTCGTCTATGCCGTTGCAGATTTCAGTGGCGTTGGGGTGGACATTGGGGTCATTGTCGTTGCAGTCATCGCCACCGCAGGCGGCGTCGTTGTAGCCGTCGCCATCGTTGTCAGGGCAGCTACTGAAGCTGTACACCCGCACATGGCCGGCATCGGGGCCGTTGCCAACGTTGCGTGGAGCCCCGATGGCGACAGTATTGGCATCGGGCATGCTGACGGTTTGGCCTGACTGGTCATAAGCAGCTTCGCCGTCAAGGTCGGCGCCTTTTTGGGTCCAGGCGCTCCCGTTCCAGCTGTACACCTGCACATGGCCGGCATCGGGGCCGTTGCCATCGTTGCGTGGAGCCCCGATGGCGACAGTATTGGCATCGGGCATGCTGACGGACCAGCCTGAGAGGTCACCAGCAGCTTCGCCGTCGAGGTCGGCACCTTTTTGGGTCCAGGCGCTCCCGTTCCAACTGTACACCCGCACATGGCCAGCAGTGCCGCCGTTGCCATCGTTGAATGGCGCCCCGATGGCGATGGTATTGGCATCGGGCATGCTGACGGAGTAGCCTGACTGGTCACCAGCAGCTTCGCCGTCGAGGTCGGCGCCTTTTTGGGTCCAGGCGCTCCCGTTCCAACTGTACACCCGCACATGGCCGGCATCGGGGCCGTTGCCAGCGTTGAGTGGCGCCCCGATGGCGATGGTATTGGCATCGGGCATGCTGACGGAGTAGCCTGACTGGTCACCAGCAGCTTCGCCGTCGATGTCGGCGCCTTTTTGGGTCCAGGCGCTCCCGTTCCAGCTGTACACCCGCACATGGCCGGCATCGTAGCCGTTGCCAGCGTTGTATCTAGCTCCGATGGCGATGGTATTGGCATCGGGCATGCTGACGGAAAAGCCTGAGAGGTCAAAAGCAGCTTCGCCGTCGATGTCGGCGCCTTTTTGGGTCCAGGCGCTCCCATTCCAGCTGTACACCCGCACATGGCCGGCATCATAGCCGTTGCCATTGTTGAGTGGCGCCCCGATAGCGATGGTATTGGCATCGGGCATGCTGACGGAAAAGCCTGACTCATCACCAACAGCTTCGCCGTCGATGTCGGCCCCTTTTTGGGTCCAGGCACTTCCGTTCCAGCTGTACACCCGCACATGGCCGACATCGAAGCCGTTGCCATCGTTGAGTGGCGCCCCGATGGCGATGGTATTGGCATCGGGCATGCTGACGAAGTAGCCTGACTGGTCAAGAGCAGCTTCGCCGTCAAGGTCGGCGCCTAGTGGGAACCACTGGGCGTGAATCGGGCTGGCTATCAGGCCACACAGAAGGAAAATCAGGTAGTGGAAGACCAGTGAAAGAAACTTGAGTTTGCCAGAGTAATTAGGAGTTTTCATAGGTAAAGGATTTAAAAACGAAGAAAAAGAGAACAACAAGGCCCTTTGCACTGGTCAACCAACTCTGCCCTAACCGGCATGTCCTATCGCAGCACCAAGAGCCGAATAGGCCAGAAATTTTTCAAGAATTCTGTTTTTGTTTTTTATAACTAAATCGGACTGGGAGAAGGGCGAGACAGCCAGACTGGCTTTTGATAGTAGCTGCAAATATATATATGGTAAGGATATTTTTTCCCAAGATCTCACCTTCTTTTTTTTACAGCCTGGAAACCTGTGAGCTGCTTGTTGGCAATGGGGTGTCTACAAGACTTCACCAGGGAATTTGGCTATTGGCATTTTTGAACAAGATATTGGTAAATCTGAAAGGGGTTTAGGAGGCGAAGTGACCTGAAATAATTTGTTTTACTGCTCATTCATTCAAACCAAACCCATGGTCCATCCGGAAAAAATTTTTTGCGATTTGTTTGAGGCTATCCAGTTAAGTGGCCTCTTTCCAGACTCCAAGACCTTTGTCGATTGTGTTCCAAAAAGAACCCCGGAAGCAATCTTGCAGGCCTGGCACCGGGAAAAGAGCCGGCCTGGCTTTGACTTAAAGGCCTTTGTGGAGGCCAATTTCAGACTCCCTAAAGAGCAGGGCACTGCATTTAAGGCCGATGGTACGAGGCCTGTAAGTGAGCACATATCGTCCCTTTGGCCCATTCTGACGAGGCAACCGGAAGACCAGGAAGTGGGCGGCTCCCTCATTCCATTGCCACACCCTTATGTGGTGCCGGGGGGGCGGTTTGGAGAGATCTACTATTGGGACAGCTACTTCACCATGCTTGGCCTCCAGGTGGATGGGCACGTGGACCTCATCCGTTCGATGGTGGACAATTTTGCCTGGCTGTTCGATGAGGTTGGGTTTATTCCCAACGGCAACCGCAGCTATTTTCTCAGCCGTTCGCAGCCTCCTTTCTTTTCCTTAATGGTAAGGCTGTTGGGAGAAATTAAAGGTGAGAGCATACTGTTGCGATACCTGCCTCAACTGGAAAAGGAATACGCATTTTGGATGAACAATGCCGAAGGGGCGGGGCGTGGTGAAGCACACCGCCGCATCGTGAAGTTGCCCGCGGGAGAAGTGTTGAACCGGTATTTTGACGACGACCCCACACCCCGGCCTGAATCTTACCGGGAGGATGTTGAACTGGCCAAAAACGCCAGCCGAAATGCTGAAGAACTATGGCGAGACCTTCGGGCAGCCTGCGAATCGGGATGGGATTTCAGCAGTCGGTGGCTCGAAAAAGACGACGACCTGAGCAGCATCATTACCACCCGCTTGATTCCTGTCGATTTGAATTGTTTGCTGCTTCACCTGGAGCAAGTGCTGGCCCGGGCACAGGCCCTTGCCGGCAATTCCGCTGCTGCCGAGAAAATGACACTCGCCGCCAAATTGCGCAGCGAAGCCATCCAAAAGTATTGTTGGGATGCGGCAAAGGGGTGGTTTGGCGATTTCAATTTTACCGAAGGAAAAGCCACAGGAAAACTCACCGCAGCGGCGGTTTTCCCGCTTTTCTTCAAAATGGCCAGCCAGGAGCAGGCGGTTGCCGTGGCAGAAAATGTGAAGGCCCATTTGCTGAAACCCGGGGGAATGCTGACCACACCCGTTCATTCCGGACAGCAATGGGATGCTCCCAACGGCTGGGCCCCGCTGCAATGGATGGCTATTCAGGGCCTCTGGAATTATGGCTTGCATCCAACGGCCGATGAAATCAGAGACCGCTGGGTGGCGCTGAATGAACGGGTGTACCGCAACACCGGCAAACTGGTGGAAAAGTACAATGTGGAGAACATGGACCTGCTGGCTGGTGGTGGAGAATATCCCGTACAGGATGGCTTCGGCTGGACGAATGGCGTTCTCAAACGACTCTTGCAAGAAATCGGTATAGCCTGAGTGGATGCTGAAATAGTAGCCTGATTATGACCGCCATTGGATGGAACAAAGTACCTTCATGGCCACCTTTAATTAGCAGACCTTTCTTCATGAATCTCCGCCGCCTGCGTCGGATAAAGAAACGAACAAACCATGGCAAAGCTTTTTTCAGTTGCTTCCTGGAACATTGAGCACTTCGGTAAAGATGACTCCGATGCCGGCCACATCCGCGTCAAGCGGGCGATTCAGTTCCTGAAAGCCCAGGACCCCGATGTGTTTGGCCTGTACGAAGTGGAAGGCAAGGAAGTCTTCAGGGACTTGTTTGAGGAGATGCCCGGGTACACCTTTCACATCACTGAAGGCCCGCAGGTGCAGGAAATTCTGATTGGGGTGAAGAGCCACCTGACGGCTTTCTTTACCCAAAAGCTCGAGTTCAAGTCGGGGGTTACGCTTTTACGACCTGGTGCGCTCCTTACGCTTTTCATCGAGGGAGAATACTACCCCCTGCTTTTTCTGCACACCAAAAGCGGCAACGATGCACGGGGCTTCGGGCTTCGCGACGACATGCTGCACCGCTCCATCAAGTTCAAGTCTGTGCTCAACAGGGCCGGTGGGGATGTGAACTACATCATCATGGGTGATATGAATACCATGGGTATGAAATATCCTTCGGGAAAATCGGTGCCTGCTGAGATTGAAATCAAAAGGCTGGAACGCCGCGCCAAACACCACGCCTACAAGATGCGCTTGCTGTCAAAAACGCATTACAATACCTTCAGCAATGGCAGTACTTCATCAACACCACCCAGCCCACTGGACCACGTGGTGGCTGCACGGCACATGCAATTCAAGCTGTTTGATACCCCAAAAGGGAAAGGTGAGGTGGATGTCCGGGGCTGGGCGGATTTTACGGATCCAGCCAAACAAGACGAGTGGATCAGGGATTATTCCGACCACTGCCTGCTCTACTTCGAGGTGCAGAAACCTTGAATGCCCAAGCGTTATTCCATAATTGTTGGGGCTTTGACAACAGGCGGTATTTTTTGAACGTATCATTGTATTCTTCAGAAAAACTGCCTTCATGAGACACCTGCTACTTTTGGTCATTTTGCTGCTCGCTCAATTCCGGGGGCAGTGTCAGGTACAAAACATCACCCTCAAAGGCCATCTTTCCTTCGATTCAAAGGCGAACGACATTTGGGGCTATACAGCCCCTGATGGTACCGAATATGCTCTTGTGGGGCTGCGTTCGGGTGTGTCCATTGTGAGCCTGGCAGACCCTGCCGATCCGGTTGAGGTAGCATTTATCGAAGGAGAAGAATCCAATTGGCGGGACCTGCGCACCAGGGGGCATTATTGCTATGTGGTGACCGATCAGCCGGGTACCAGGGAGGGCTTCACCGTCATCGACCTGTCCGGCCTTCCGGCAACGGTAGCGCACCACAGGGTGCAGCCCTACCTGCCCGAATTTCAGGATACCCTTTTCACCAGTCACAACATCTGGATTGACGAATTTGGCTATGCCTACCTCACTGGCGGAAATGTGAACAATGGAGGCGTGGTGATTTTCGAGCTTTTTTCCGACCCGGATACGCCGAAATATGTTGGCAAAGGCTTTCCGGTAGGGAGTCACGATTGTTTTGCCCGCAACAACACCTTGTATGTGGCTGAAATTCTGGCCGGGCAGTTTGCCATCTACGACGTTTCCGACAAAGCCAATGTGCAACTGCTGGCCACACAGGAAACGCCTTTTCGCTTTTCTCACAACGTATGGCCTTCCGATGATGGCAAATTTTTGTTCAACACCGATGAGCGGGCCAATGCGCCGGTGGCCGCTTACAGCATCTGGCCGGTTGACAATATTGAGTTGCTGGATGAATTCACCCCGCCGGCTACCCGCGGCACAGGTGTCATTCCCCACAATGTTCATTTTCTGAATGATTACCTGGTCATTTCCTATTACACGGATGGCTGCATCATTGTGGATGCCAGTGATCCGGCTCACCTGGTGCAGGTGGGCTGGTATGATACCAACCAGGACTATACCGGGGGCTACCACGGAGCCTGGGGAGCCTATCCATATTTCCCTTCGGGGCTGGTTGTCATTTCTGACATTGAAAACGGGCTCTTCGTCCTGCAACCCGAATACAAGAGAGCCTGCCGTCTGACGGGTGGGGTAGTGGATGCAGTTACGGGCAGCCCCATTGCGCAAGCGAAGGTAGAAATCCTCTCCGGCGACCCGAATGCGACTACTACTGCCAACGACGGCAGCTACAAAACCGGACAGCCCACCGCCGGCACTTTCACGGTCAGGGCCTCGGCCATCGGCTACTTCGATCAGGAAAGGCAGGTGGAACTCATCAACGGGGAGCTGTCCATTCTCAACTTCAGCCTGGAGCCTACGCCTTCGTTCAAAGTGGAAGGCACCGTTCGTGAAGCTTTCAGCGGGCAGCCCATCGAGGGCGTTCGCCTGGCGGCGGAAAGTGAGCATTTTTCCTACAACACCACCTCAGCCGCCGACGGCACTTTTTCTTTCTTCGTAAAACAGGGGGAATACAATGTGTACGCCGGTAAATGGGGCTACTCCCAATCGGCGGCATTCCAACTGGACTTGACGGAAAAAGGCACCACCCTTGATTTTAACCTCTACCGGGGCTATTCCGACAATTTCAACCTGGACCTGGGCTGGACGGTGAACGATGCCGCTACTGACGGCAACTGGGAGCGGGGAATCCCGAAGGGTACCATCTCCGGCGGGTTTGTCTTCAATCCTTTCGAGGATTCTCCCAACGACGAAGGGGCCTATGCCTGGGTCAGCGGCAACCAGGGCCTCATTGCCAACGACGACGACCTTGATGGCGGGCCTGCCGTGCTGACTTCTCCGCCTATGGCACTGGCTTCCTGCTACGGCAAGCCCATGCTCTATTACGAATCCTGGTTTTTTGAACCCCGCGAGGGTTTTCCCGGAAATGATACCTTGGTGATTTCCATCAGCAATGGTGAGCAGGAGACTGTTGTCGAGATGCTAAATGAAAATGTGCAGGACTGGCGGCCTTCAGGCCCATTTGACATTGCTGAATTGATTCCCGTAACAGACAACATGCGTCTCATCGTCAGCGCCTCGGATTACAATCCGGAATACGATTTTCTGGAGGTGGGCTTTGACAATTTTCAAATCCGGGATGCCAATGGCTGGCCTGCCTGCAGCACTGGAAAGGAGGTGGAACTGGAAGCCTGGCCCAACCCCTTCACCGACGAGCTGCACCTCCGGTTTTTGACGGAACTGCCAGCGCCCAAGGTCAAAATCCGCTTGCTGAACACCCTCGGACAGGACATGGGAGGAAGCATCGAAGGTGATTTTACTGCCTTCGGTGAAATCATCTGGAAACTGGAAGACCTCGCCAACGGCCTGTACCTGGTGCAGGTCATTGCCGACGGAAAAATTCAGGGATCGGTGAAGGTGGTGAAACAGTGAGATTTAGACGAAGTGCTCCATTAGCCACCAGGCGACAACCAGTGCAATCAGAACCAGTAGAATGACACCCATTGGAAATGAATCAGTGGTTTTGTTGATTGGCGAAAGGTTCGTTTTTCTCTTTGAAGGCTGAACTGTTCCGGCGGATGAAAACAGCAGTTTCGAATAGCTGGGACCGTTTGAAGGTGCATCGGCCGAATGTGCCGGAGTCTTGCGCTTTTGAAAAGCCTTGCGGGGCTTCAGTTTGCGAATCCAATCCTGTGAACCAAATGCTGAGTACATTTTCTATCTTTTCGTCTCAAAATACGGGGTGTAACCCGTTGCCTCAAGTCCTTTTGGATGAGTGACTTAATAATTCCTGTCTATGTATCGCCTGGAAAAGAATTTTTGCAAACCGCAGACTTTCCAAGAAGCCGATGACAACCGTGCTTATTGGTTGATACGTCCGGCTCTGGAGCGATTACAGGCATTGAATTTTGTCAATAGTCAGGTGTATGGGTATGCCCCAGAAAGTCCACCTGCAATGAACCGGGCAGTAGCCAATGCAGAAGATGCCAATGAATGCCTGAGGTTCAATAAAGATTTTGAGGATTTTCTCTTTGCATTATATGACCAGAATGTCGCATACCTCATGGTTGGAGATTATGCAGTCGTTTTGCACGGTTATCTTCGAAGCACAGGTGTTTTGGATGTTTGGGTGAAAAGATCAAAAGAAAACTACCAGAAATTGGTCAAAGCCTTCCAGCACTTTGGAATGGCAACCATGGATATGACGGAGGAAGCATTCCTTCACAAGCATGAATTCGATGTGTTTACCTTCGGCAGGCCTCCAGTGGCGATTGATTTGATGACAAAGGTGAAAGGTCTCGATTTTGACGAAGCCTATCAAAATGCCGACACACTTGATTTTGACGGTATGGAAGTAAGGCTGATAAGCCTTGAAGACCTAAAAAAGGCAAAACGGGCCTCCAACAGGAAGAAAGACCAGGATGATTTGGAACACCTGGAATAGTCTGCCGCTCAGCCCTTGTCCCGCCTGTGCAGCCATATCATGAATGCTCCGAAAAGGGTGATGCCCAGGCCGCTGTACAGGTTCAGTTCATACCCGTAAGTTTTTTGCGAAGCGACGGTAAAAGCCAAAACGAGCAAGACGATTCCCGACAGAAAGAAAAAGCTGCCGATGATGAAGCGTAGATCGCCGTATTTTTCCATGGTTCAATAGTTTTAAGCGAAGATGAAGTTCAGTGCCAGGCATGCCAGGCATACCGCCACAGCCAGCGTTAGCGGGCGGCTGTACCAAGGGCCTTCGCTGGCCCAGACTTTGGGCGTCAGGCTGTAAACCAATCCTTTCATTTCCTCGTCTTTTTTGGGTTTGGTCACCAGGCTCACCAAAATGGTGACGATAAGGTTCACCGTGAAGGCGATCCAGGCCATGTTGAAGGCATGGCTGAGGCCGGAGCCAAATTCATGGACAACTGTGATCCAGCCGCCTTTTCCTTCGGCAATGGTGAGGCCGTGGACGGCTGCTGCAGCCAGCGTACCCGCCAGCAATCCGGCAAAGGCTCCGTGGCCGGTGGCCCGTTTCCAGAACATGCCCAGCAGGAAGGTGGCAAACAGCGGCGCATTGACGAAGCTGAAAACCACCTGGAGGAAGTCGTTGATGTTGTTGAAGCTGGCCGCCAGGTAGGTGACACCAATGGAGGCCAGCACCCCGACAATGGTGGTCACTTTGCCCACGATGAGGTAGTGCCGGTCACTGGCATTTTTGACGAAGTAAGGCTGGTAAATGTCAAAAGTCCAGACCGTGTTGAAGGCCGTTACATTGCCGGCCATGCCCGACATGAAAGAGGCCAAAAGAGCGGTGAGCCCAATGCCCAAAAGCCCTTCGGGGTAATAATGCGCCAGCAGCGAGGGCAGTGCCATGTTGTAGTCCGGCCCGCCGTCGGCACCTGTGGGCAGGCTGTATCCTTCGGTAAAATAGGGTAAGGCAACGGCAATTAGCCCCGGAAAGATGACGATGAAAGGCATGAGCATTTTCGGAACGGCAGCAATGATGGGCGTCTTCTGCGAGGCAGCAATGTTGCGGGCAATCATGGCCCTTTGCACCACCAGAAAATCCGTGCACCAATAGCCAAAAGACATGGCCAGTCCCAGCCCCATCACCAGGCTCCAGGTGTCCACACCCATCGGGTTCTGGCTGGCGTCGCCCATGTACTTCCAGGAAGAGGTCATCTCCGGGGTCAGTTTTGAGACGATGCCATCCCAGCCACCTACGTCGTGCAAGCCGACGATGACCACCGGGGCAATTCCCAGCACGATGAGGAAGAATTGCAACACTTCGTTGTAAACGGCGCTGGTGAGTCCACCGAGGTAGATGTAAGCCATCACGATGCCCGCCGAAAGCAGCACCGACATGTCGAAATCCCAGCCGAGAATGACCTCCAGCAGTCTTGCCAGCACATACATTGAAATGCCGGAAGAGAATACCGTCATGGCCGCAAAGCCAATGGCATTCAGGCTTCTCGTCTTTTCGTCGAAACGGAGCTTCAGGTACTCGGGCACCGAGCGGGCCTTGCTGCCGTAATAGAAGGGCATCATCAGCAAGCCGAGGAAGACCATGGCCGGAATGGCACCAACCCAGTAAAAATGACTGGTCATGATGCCGTATTTGGCGCCGGAGGCGGCCATGCCAATGACTTCCTGGGCTCCCAGGTTGGCGCTGATAAAAGCCAGTGAGGTGATCCAAAGCGGAATGGACCGCCCGCTCATCAAAAAGTCATTGCTGGATTTGATCTTGTATTTGACCACCCAGCCAACGGCGATGACAAATAAGAAGTAGAGGAAAATGATGAGGTAATCCGCTGCGTGAAGATCCAGGTGCATGTGTTTCTGTGTTTGAAATTTGCCCTGGCAAGGTAGGGAATTGGGAGATTATTTTGGGATTATGAGGATTATGGGGATTATGAGGATTATAGAGGTTGTTGTCGGTTGCCGGTTGTCGGTTAGGGGCGCTAGCTCTTTCAGTTCCTCAGTTCTTCAGTTCTTCAGTTCCTCATTTTGGGGTCTGGGCAAAAAAAGAAGGGGAACCACCGGTTGGTGATTCCCCTTTTGGTATCTTTCGAAAGCTGTGCTGAATTATTTGGCGGCTTCCACCACTGCTTTGAAAGCATCGGGGTGGTTGAGGGCCAGGTCAGCAAGGGCTTTGCGGTTGAGATCGATGTTGTTGGCTGCCAATTTGTGCATGAGGCGGCTGTAAGTGGTGCCGTTGGCACGGGCAGCGGCGTTGATACGGGCAATCCAAAGGCGGCGGTATGCACGCTTTTTGAGTTTGCGGCCTACGTAAGCGTAAGCCATTGCGCGATCAACGGCATTCTTGGCTACGGTCCAGACGTTTTTACGACGACCGAAATAACCTTTGGCTTGTTTGAGAACTTTTTTGCGTCTGGCTCGAGACGCTACGTGGTTGACTGAACGAGGCATGATTTGAATTTTTTAGTACAGCGCAGAGACCGTGAAAAGGTGCTTCTTTCCTGCACTCTCGTTAAAAAATCTGGTTAAAGCGCGGAGCATTATCCGCAAACGAGCATACGCTTTACGCGCTTCTCATCGGAAGGGTGAATGGTGTCTGATTTCACCAGACGCATCTTGGCTTTCTTGCTCTTGTTGCGCATCATGTGCGAGGTAAAAGCATGAAAGCGCTTCACCTTTTTCTTTCCGGTGAGGCTGAAGCGTTTTTTCGCTCCCGAGTGGGTTTTCATCTTTGGCATAGCAATACGGATTTTTAAAGAGGCGCAAAGGTAAGTAACTGCACCTTGAATAGCAAAAGCCTTTTTCACAGAAAAATGCGAGGGCCTATTTCTTTTTGGTAGGTGCCAGTACCACAATCATCCGCTTGCCTTCCATCTTGGGAGGAGCTTCAGGCACACCTAAATCTTCAAGGCCGTCGACGAACCTTCTCAGAAGCTCTCTGCCTCTGTCTTTGAAAACGATGTTACGACCGTAAAAAGTGACGTAGGCCTTGACCTTGGCACCTTCTTCCAGAAATTTCCTGGCATGACGGGTTTTGAACTCGAGGTCGTGGTCATCGGTGTTGGGGCCGAAGCGGAGCTCTTTCACCACCGTCTTGCTGGCTTTGGCCTTGAGTTCTTTGTCTTTCTTTTTCTTTTCGTAAAGAAATTTCTTGTAGTCCGTGAACCTGCAGACGGGAGGTTTTGCCTTGGGGGAAACTTCTACGAGATCGAGGTGAACTTTGTCAGCCCAATTGAGGGCACGGCGGGTGGGGACAATGCTTCCAGGCTCAATATTTTCGCCTACTTCACGGCTTATTTCTTCAAGGTTGTCGCCAACGATGCGAATTTCGGGTACCCTGATTTGCTCGTTGATGCGAAACTTGATAGTTGGAACTTCTTTTCTGGATCTGATTCTTCCTCTTGCCAAATGAAAAATTTTTAGTGAATGAAATTGGTTGAGTGCTGTAAAAATAAACGGTCAATGCCCAAATGACAAAATTGCGGGCATTGACCGTTGCAAAGGTTAGAAAATATTTGATTTCGCAATCCTTTCTAAGTCAGGATTTTTGGCGTGCTCACCTTTTCCTTCATTGAGATGAACACAGGTCCTGACTCGTGTACCGTCAAGAACTTGTTCGAAATCAGGCATCGGTTTTCACAGGTTTGGCGAGTTTGATTTCCAAGCCTGTTCCATCCTTTTTCAATACAGCTTCCAGACTGGAACCCTGTGGAGGATTCTCATTCAGGAGGAATTCCGCCAGCGGGTCTTCAATGTATTTCTGGATAGCCCTGTTGAGCGGACGGGCACCAAATGCCGGATCGTATCCTTTCTCAGCAACGAACTCCTTGGCTTTCTTCGAGAGAATCAGTTTGTAGCCGAGGTTTTCGAGGCGCTTGTAAACATCTTTCAGCGAGATGTCGATGATCTTGAAGATCTCTTCTTTCTCGAGGCTGTTGAAGATGATCACGTCGTCAATCCTGTTGAGGAACTCAGGCGCAAAAGTTTTCTTCAGCGCATCACGGATGATGCCTTTCGAGTGCTCTTCGGCTGAATCCCTGCGTGCTTTTGTGACGAAACCAACCCCCTGGCCAAAGTCCTTCAATTGGCGAACGCCGATGTTGGACGTCATGATGATGAGGGTGTTTTTGAAGTCCACCTTTCTACCCAGGCTGTCGGTAAGTTGTCCATCGTCCAGCACCTGGAGCAGGATGTTGTACACATCCGGGTGGGCTTTTTCAATTTCGTCGAGCAGTACCACGGAATAGGGCTTGCGCCTTACGCGCTCGGTGAGTTGACCACCTTCTTCGTAACCTACATAGCCCGGAGGCGCACCAATGAGCCGGCTGATGGAGAACTTCTCCATGTACTCGCTCATGTCGATGCGGATGAGCGCATCTTCGCTGTCGAACATGTAGCGGGCAAGTGCTTTTGCCAGCTCAGTTTTTCCGACACCGGTTGGGCCGAGGAAGATGAACGAGCCGATGGGCTTTTTCGGGTCTTTCAGGCCAACCCTGTTGCGCTGGATGGCTTTCACAATTTTGAGGACCGCTTCATCCTGACCAATGATCATCTTCTTGATGTCATCGACCATGTTGACGAGCTTCTTGCTTTCGCTTTGAGCCACTCGCTTGACCGGAATGCCGGTCATCATGGACACCACTTCTGCAATGTCTTCTTCGGTAACAGGGTAGCGCTTGGTTTTGCTTTCCTCTTCCCATTGCATCTTGGCAAAGTCGAGCTGGCGGCTCAGCTTGCTTTCTTCGTCGCGCAGGTCAGCGGCTTTTTCGTACTGCTGATTCTTTACGGCCAGGTTCTTCTGAATCTTGACCTCTTCAATCTTCTTCTCGAGTTCTTCGATGTGTTTCGGCACATGGATATTCTTCAGATGCACCCTTGCACCTACCTCATCCAGCACATCGATGGCTTTGTCGGGCAGGAAGCGGTCGCTGATGTAGCGGTCGCTCAGCTTGACACAGGCCTTGATGGCTTCGTCGGAATATTTCACATGGTGGAACTCTTCGTATTTCTCCCGGATGTTTTCCAGGATGTGGATGGCTTCTTCTGCTGATGGCGGATCAACCATCACCCTTTGAAAACGGCGGTCGAGGGCGCCGTCCTTCTCGATGTACTGGCGGTATTCGTCCAGCGTGGAAGCGCCAATGCATTGCAGTTCGCCGCGGGCCAGAGCCGGTTTGAAAATGTTGGAGGCATCCAGAGAGCCGGTAGCTCCGCCGGCACCCACGATGGTGTGGATCTCATCGATGAACAGGATGACATCACGGGTCTTTTCCAGTTCATTCATGATGGCTTTCATCCGCTCTTCAAACTGTCCGCGGTATTTGGTGCCAGCCACCAGAGCTGCCAGGTCGAGCATCACGATGCGCTTGTTGAAAAGGGTGCGAGGCACCTTTTTCTGGTGGATGCGCAGGGCCAGCCCTTCAACGATGGCCGTTTTTCCAACACCAGGTTCACCGATGAGGATAGGGTTGTTCTTTTTGCGACGGCTCAATATCTGGGAAACCCGCTCGATCTCATTTTCACGGCCGATGATGGGGTCCAGCTTGTCTTCTTCGGCAAGACGGGTAACGTCGCGGCCAAAGTTGTCGAGCACTGGTGTGCGCGATTTGGGCTGCGATCCTTTTCTTGGCTGTGAATAGCGGCTGCCTTCATCGTCTTCAAAAGAATCTTCATCTGAAGGTGCCTGAGCGTAAGGCTCTGTATTGCTGAGCGGATCCATTTCCTGAATGACAAACTCCAGCTCGTCGCGGAATACTTCGTAATCCACATCGAACTGCTTGAGAATCTTACAGGCAGGATCGTTTTCTTCTTTGAGGATGGAAAGCATCAAATGCTCCGGAGCAATTTCCTCGCTCTTCAGGGCTTTGGCTTCCAGCAGGGTCACCTTCAACACCTTTTCGGCTTGTTTGGTCAGGGGCAGATTGCCCACGTGAATTGCCGAAGGTGAAGCCGGCCTGCGTTGTGTAGCCTCCTCTATGAGCTGTTCCAGTTCAAGAGCGTCAACATCCAGAACCTGCAAAACCTTGACAGCAAGGTTGTCGGTTTCTTTGATCAGCCCCAACAATAAGTGTTCGGTACTGATAAAGTCCTGTCCCAACCTCACCGCCTCATCGCGGCTCAGGGAGATGATCTTCTTGACTTTTGGCGAAAATTTTTTATCAAACATCATGTTCTTCTTGGACTGTTTATGACAGGATTATAGTGTCAGTTCAACGTTTAGGTGCCAGTCTTGCAAACAATCATCCGTGCATAAATACGCAACATTTTCTGATTGAGATGTTCCCGAAAACAATGTATTCTTTGCTTTCGGAAAAACAATGCCAGAGAAAATTTCAAATTGCTGTTGCCTTTGCAAACGGGCGTTTCTTGTTGCCTGGCGGCCAAATTACAGGATAAAAACGTTTAACCCAATAGTTTGTTCCCGCCCGGGTCAAGATCGGGGCTGATGTCGGCAGCACAACAACTAAAATGGATTTATTTGATATTGTATTATCTTAGCGCCGCAAGAGAAGGAACTTGTGTGCCGGCCTCGTTTCAAATGTGTAAATGCACTCATTATCAGGCCGCTTTAAACCGTATCATTCCAGGACTGTTTCCGTTTGGTCCAACTGGATTAACAATTCCGACCATGAAATACACCATCGATAAGAAAGAGCGCTACGCCATCATCAAACTGGAGGAGGAAAACCTCAATTCAGCCGTGGCGCCAGAGCTGAAATCTGAATTCGTCATTCTTTCCAACGAAGGTATTCCAAACCTCATTCTCGACCTTTCTTCGGTAAAATATGTGGACTCTTCCGGTCTGAGTTCCATCCTTACGGCCAACAGGTTGTGGAAATCCCTGGGCACTTTTGTGCTCACCGGTGTCAAACACGATGCCGTCAGAAAACTCATTGAGATTTCAAGGCTCGACACCGTTCTGACAATCATCCCAACTGTGGAGGAGTCTGTTGACTACGTCTTTATGGAAGATATCGAACGCACCCTGCGTTCAGAAAAAGGATGAAGTTCAGCCTGACCATTCTCGGTGTCAATTCGGCCATACCTGCCAATGGCAGGGTGCCCACTTCACAAATTTTGCAAGTCCAGAGCGAAAAGTTCCTCATCGATTGTGGGGAAGGTTGCCAGATCCGGATGGATCAGTACGGTATCGGTCGCTCCTATATCAACCAAATTTTTCTCAGCCACCTGCACGGTGACCACCTCTTCGGCCTCCCGGGGCTGTTGTATTCCTTCAGCCTCAACCGTCGCAAGCAAGCCCTTCACCTGTATGCTCCCCAGTCAGAATTGCTTCGGCAAATGCTCCTAAACCTGCTGAGTGCCCAGGGTGAACTCGGCTTTGAACTGGTCTTTCACGATGCTGCCGCCAGCCCCGGCAATGTTCGCCTGGTTTTTGAAAATGAACTGCTGAGCGTTCACAGCTTTCCGCTTGTCCACAGGGTGCCCACGGTGGGTTACCTATTCCGGGAAAAGCAGCGGCCACGCAACATCATTCCCGAAAAAATAAGTGAATACGGTTTGACAGTCGAACAGATCCTCGAGGCTAAATCCGGTGAGCAGGTTCGACTACCTGACGGGAGGGCACTGGATCCGGAGGAACTGACCTTGCCGCCTCCGGAACCCCGTTCTTATGCCTACGCTTCTGACACCATGTACTCCGAAGACATCGTGCCGGTGGTTGCGGGTGTGGATCTTCTTTACCACGAAGCAACTTTTGCCCATGACCTGGCCGACTACGCTGCCGAAACCATGCACAGCACGGCCCGCCAAGCGGCGGAAATTGCGCTGAAAGCGCGAGTGAAAAAGCTCATCCTCGGACACTATTCTTCCAGGTACAAAGAGCTGGCTCCTTTGCTCAGCGAGGCAAAAGAGGTTTTTCCTAACACGGTGCTCGGTGAAGAGGGCAGGGTGTATGAGGTTCCTTTCCGGTCGGCCCGGAAGTGAGCTTTCACTTTTCCCGTTTTTTCAACACCTCGAAAACATCCCTGGCGGAATAGCCTCGCGATTTCAACAGGATCAGCAGGTGAAAAACCAGATCGGCTGCTTCTTCCAGAAACAGTTGTTCCTCCTCGCGCATGGCCTCGATGACCAGCTCCACTGCTTCCTCACCCACTTTCTGGGCAATTTTCGGCCGGCCTTTCTGGAAGAGTGACGCCACATAGCTCCCCTCCGGTCTTTCATTTTGTCGCTGCGCAATGGTGCCTTCCAACCTTTTGAGCAGGGGGCCTTCGTCGGTGGCGCTGAAGCAGGTTTCAGCACCCGTGTGGCACACAGGCCCGCTGGGAAGTACCCTCACCAGCAGGGCGTCCTGGTCGCAATCAACTGCCAGGGAGACGAGTTCCAGGTAGTTGCCGCTGGTTTCGCCTTTGGTCCACAACTGTTGTCGGGAACGGCTGAAGAAGGTCACGCGGCCCGTCTTCAGGGTGCGTTGCAAGGCATCCCGGTTCATGTAGCCGAGCATGAGCACGCGGCCATCGAGGTCGTCTTGCACGATGGCGGGTACCAGGCCGTCGGGGTATTTTGCGAAATCCACTTTCAATTCCATCTGATGGGTATGTTTTTGTTTTTGAGAAAAGATTTGAGGGCCGGGATGGGTATTTCCCCGAAGTGGAACACGCTGGCCGCCAGGGCCGCATCCGCTTTTCCTTCGGTAAACACCTCAGCGAAGTGTTCCATCGCTCCTGCCCCTCCCGAGGCAATGACCGGCACGGGCACCAGCTCCGACACCCGGCGGGTCAGTTCCAGGGCGAAGCCTTTTTTGACTCCGTCGTGATCCATGGAGGTGAGCAGGATCTCGCCGGCGCCCAGGTCCACGGCCTGCCGTATCCACTCCACGGCGTCGATGCCGGTGGGCAGCCGGCCGCCGTTGAGGTACACCTCCCAGCCGTCGGCCGTGGCCCTGGCGTCCACTGCAAGTACGATACACTGGCTGCCAAAGCGGCGGGCCAGTTCGCCAACCAGCGCCGGATTGCGCACGGCGGCCGAGTTTACCGACACCTTGTCGGCGCCGGCATCGAGCAAGGCGGACACGTCCTCTACGGTGCTGATTCCCCCGCCCACAGTGAAAGGAATGTACAGGTGCCGGGCGATGCGTCGCACCAGTTCCACCAGTGTCTTTCTCTTCTCGTGCGTAGCCGTGATGTCGAGAAAGACCAGCTCGTCGGCTCCCTCACCGGCATAGCGGATGGCCAGCTCTACGGGGTCTCCCGCATCGCGCAGGTTCACGAAGTTGACACCCTTCACGGTCCGGCCGTCCCGGATGTCCAAACATGGTATGATTCGCTTTGCAAGCATGTCTCTTGTTTTACGTGACTCGTAACTCGTGACTCGTGGCTCCCCGAGTGCTCGGGGCAGGCTGTGGCTCGTAGCTCCCCGAGTGCTCGGGGCAGGCTGTGGCTCGTGGCTCGTAGTCAACTTCCATGATCCCCATAATCCCCATAATCCTCCATAATCCTCATAATCCTAACAACCCTCCATAAACCGCCCTGCCCACAATAGCCCCCACGCAGCCGATGGCTTCCAGGTCCTGTAAATCCGCTTGGTGGCGCACGCCGCCGCTGGCGATGAGGCTGAGTGAGGGGAAGGCCTCCAGTATGCGCCTGTACAGACTGAGGTCGGGTCCTTGCATGGCGCCGTCGCGTTCGATGGAAGTCACGAAGACCTGGTCGATGCCCAGGGCCTGGATTTTCCGAAGGAAATCAAAGATGCTCACCCGGGTTTGTTCCTGCCAGCCCTTCACGGCCAGCAGTTCCCCCCGCACGTCGAGGCCAGGCAGGAAACTGTCGGCACCAAAGCGAGCCACCCATTTATCGAAGCGGTCAAAATCCACCACGGGCACACTGCCCACGGCCACCCAGCGGGCTCCGGCTTCGAGTGCCGCAGCTACATCGGCTTCCGTTCGGATGCCGCCGCTGAAATCCACTTCCAGGTCGGTTTGGGAGGCCACTTGCTCCAGCACGCCAAGGTGGACGGGATTGCCGGCCCTCGCACCGTCGAGGTCCACGATGTGGAGGCGCCGGTAGCCCATGGACTCGAACTTTTTCGCCGTACCCAAGGGGTCATTTGAATAGACCGTCCGAGCTTCGAAATTGCCTTTGAGCAAGCGCACGCAACAGCCGTCCATGAGGTCCATGGCCGGGATGATGTCGAAGGAAGGAGAAGGAGCTTTCATGAGATTTTCATTTTCAAAAAATTCCGCAACAGCCGCTCGCCGGCGGCAGCGCTCTTTTCCGGGTGAAACTGCACCCCGATGAAATTGTCGCGTTGCACGGCGGCGCTGAACCGCCGACCATACTCAGCCGCTGCCACGGTGTGGTCACCGGGCTCCATGGCGTAGCTGTGCACGAAGTAAAACCACGGCTTCTCGGGCAGCCCTTCGAAAAGCGGGTGGCCGGGCACGAATTCCACAGTGTTCCAGCCGATGTGGGGCACTTTCAGCAGAGAACCATCGGGGGCCTGCTGCGGTAGCAATCGTACCTTTTCGTCTGCGATGCCCAGGCAGGGGGTGTCGTTTTCCTCGGAATGGCTGGCCAGCAACTGCATGCCGAGGCAGATGCCCAGCACGGGCTGCCGCAGCCCCCGGATGACCTCGTCGAGGCCTCGCTCCCGAAGGTACTGCATGGCGCTGCTGGCCTCCCCCACACCGGGGAAGATGACCCGCTCAGCCGAGCCTATCACGGCGGGGTCGTCGGTCAGAACGGCCTGCACCCCCAGTCGCTCCAGGGCATTGAGCACCGATTGTATGTTGCCTGCATTGTAGCGGATGATGGTGACCATTTTGGTGAGGATTATTTATGAGGATTATGAGGATTATTTATGAGGATTATGGAGGATTATTGGGATTATGGAGGATTATTGAAGTTTAGTCCCGAGTCCCGTTCGTCACGTTTGTCACGCTCGTCACGCTCGTCACGCTCGTCACGCTCGTCACGCTCGTCACGCCTCAAATACTTCCTTTCGTCGTTGGTAAAGCCGGGTCTTCGGGGTCTCGTCTGGTGGCCATTCGGATGGCGCGGGCAAAGGCCTTGAAGATGGCTTCGATTTTATGGTGTTCGTTGGTGCCCGAGGCCTGGATGTGCAGGTTGCAGCGGGCGGCGTCGCTGAACGATTTGAAAAAGTGCATGAACATTTCAGTGGGCATGTCGCCGATTTTTTCCCTTCGGAAAACTGCTTCCCAGACCAGCCAGGGGCGGCCGCCGAAGTCGATGGCCACTTGTGCCAGGCAGTCGTCCATGGGCAGGCAAAAGCCATAGCGTTGGAGGCCCCGCTTGTCGGCCAGGGCCTGGGCGAAAGCCTCACCGAGTGCCAGGGCGGTGTCTTCGATGGTGTGGTGTTCGTCCACGTGCAGGTCGCCGGTGACCTGAATGTCCAGGTCGAGGCGGCCGTGGCGGGCCAGTTGGTCGAGCATGTGGTCGAAAAAGCCGAGGCCGGTTTGGATCCGGCTGTGGCATGAGCCGTCGAGGTTGAGCTGGATGCGGATGTCGGTTTCGTTTGTCTTTCGGTGAACTTCTGCGCAGCGGGGTGGCAGGCGCAGGAATTGCCAGATGTCGTCCCAGGATTGGGCGAGCAGGGCCATGCGCCCTCGCCAGGGCTCCAGGTCGAAAAGGCCCTGCAGACCGATGGCACGGGCGCCGAGGTTTTCGGCTAACTCGACGTCGGAGGGGCGGTCGCCGATGACGAAGCTGTTGGCCAGGTCGTAATCGCCCTGGAGGTACTGGGTCAGCATGGCGGTGCCGGGTTTGCGGGTGGGGGCGGGCTTGTCGGCCGTGCTGCGGTCCACGAAAATGGCGTCGAAGCGGATTCCTTCGTTTTCGAGCAGTTGGAGCAGCTTGCCTTGCACGCAGTTGAAATTTTCCTCGAGGTAGGCCGGCGTACCCAGGCCGTCCTGGTTGGTGACCATGACGAGCTCGAAGTCCAGCTGGGTGCGGATGCGGTACAGGTTGCGGATGACACCCGGCAACAGCACCAGCTCGTCGAGGGTGTTGACCTGGTAGGTCACAGGTGGCTCCTCGATGAGGGTGCCGTCGCGGTCGATGAAGAGGACTCGTTTTTTCATGGTGGAGGATTATGAGGATTATGAGGATTATGAGGATTATGAGGATTATGGAGGATTATGGGGATTATGAGGATTATAGGGATTATGAGGATTATGGGGTTGGGGCGATTCGGGACAAGCGTTCGAGGGTTTTGAGCAGCAGCTCGTTTTCCTGGCTGGTGCCGACGGTAATGCGGAGACAGCCGTGGCAGTGGATTTCCGAACTGCGGTTTCTGACGATGATGCCCTCGTTGCGCAGCGACCGGAAAACCTCATCAGCTTGCCGGAAGCGCACCAGCAGGAAGTTGGCTTCTGAAGGGAACACCCGCTGCACGATGGGGAGGGCCTGCAAGCGCTCGGCCAGGAGCAGCCGGTCGTGATACAGCCGGTCGAGGTATTGGTCGAAGGCCCCGGTGTTTTCCAGCGCAGCGAGGGCGGCCCGCTGGGTGAGCTCGCTGATGTTGTAGGGGTATTTCACCTTATTAAATATGTCAATGATGGACTCGGCGGCGAAGGCCATGCCCAACCGGGCGCCAGCCAGGGCCCAGGCTTTCGACAAAGTCTGGAGGATGACCAGGTTCGGGAATTCCGGCAGGCGGCTCAGCCAGGAGGGTTGCGCAGCGAAGTCGATGTACGCCTCGTCGAGCACGACGATGCCGGGGAATTCCCGCAGCAGAAACTCTACGTCGGCTGGGCGCAGCAGGTTGCCGGTAGGGTTGTTGGGGCTGCACAGGAACAGCAGCTTCGAGCGCTGGTCGGCGGCAGCCAGCACGGCCTCGGGGCGCAGACGGAAATGGCGGTCCAGGGGCACCTGCCGCTGCTCCACCCCGTGGATGCCTGCCAGCACGCCGTACATGCCGTAAGTGGGCGGGCAGGTGAGGACGTTGTCGAGGCCGGGTTCGCAGAAGATGCGCAGCAGCAGGTCGATGGCTTCGTCGCTGCCGTTGCCGAGGAAGATGTTTGCTTCGCCAATGCTCTTCAATTCCGACAAGCGCCTTTTGAGCCGGAGCTGCAGCGGGTCGGGGTAGCGGTTGAGGCCCAGGCCGCTGAGGTCTTCGGCGTTTTCGTTGGCGTCGAGCCAGGCCCTGGCTTCACAGGAAAACTCGCTGCGGGCGGAGGAGTAGGGTTTGAGCGAAAGCAGGGCGGGACGCACCAGCCGGTGCAGGTCGTTTTTCGAAGAAGGGGCTGCTTCATCGTCGGCACTGGCATCGGCTTCCAGCCGGATGTCCACGGCACGGGCGTGGGCTTCCAGTTCTTCGGCCCGGGCCATGGTGCTGACGGTTGGACCCAGCCGCCGCAGCCCGCGGGGGCTTATCTGTTGAAAGGTGATTTTCTTCAAAAAACTGTCGAGTGATACGCCGCTGTAGGCACGGGCGGCCCCGCCCGTGGGCAGGGTGTGGTTGGTGCCAGAGGCGTAGTCGCCGGCGCTTTCGGGACACCAGTGGCCGATGAAGACGGAGCCGGCATTGCGCACCTGTGCGGCGAGTGCTTTGGCATTGGCCGTGGCGAGGATGAGGTGCTCGGGTGCATAGGCGTTGGAAAATTCGATGGCCTCCTCCTCGCTTCGCAACAGCAGGGCACGGCTGTGGGCAAGGGCGGCAGCGGCAATGTCGCGGCGGGGCAGGGTGGCCAGTTGCTGCTCCAGGGCAGCCAGGCTTTCGCAGAGCACCCGCTCCGAGGTGGCCACCAGGATGACCTGGGCGTCGGCGTCGTGTTCGGCCTGTGCCAACAGGTCGGCGGCGACGAAATCGGGCCGGGCCGTATCGTCGGCTATGACCAACACTTCGGAGGGACCTGCCGGCAGGTCGGTGGCGGTGCCGTGGCGCTGCACCAGTGCTTTGGCGGCGGTGACGTAGCGATTGCCAGGCCCGAAAATCTTGTCAACCTTCGGGATGCCCTCGGTGCCAAAGGCCATGGCGGCAATGGCCTGCGCACCTCCCACGCGATACACCCGTTTTACCCCCGCCAGTTGCGCAGCGAAGAGAATGGCCGGATGTACGCTGCCATCCTTCCGGGGTGGCGTGCAGAGCACCACCTCCCGGCAGCCAGCAATGGCAGCCGGCAACGCTAGCATGAGTACCGTGGAGAAAAGTGGTGCCGAGCCACCGGGGATGTAAAGGCCCACCTTCTCGATTGGTACGCTGCGCCGCCAGCAAAGCACGCCGGGCATGGTCTCGACGGGGTTGCACGCCTCCCACTGTGCCTGGTGAAATTTACGGATGTTGGCGGCAGCCGTCTGGATGGCTTTTTTCAAGGACTCGTCGAGCAGGGCCGCAGCGGCAGCCATTTCTGCTTCGCCTGCGGCAATGGCCTCCAGCTCGGCCCCGTCGAAACGGCGGGTCAGCTCCCGCAAGGCAGCGTCTCCGCTGGTTTTCACTTCCTCGAAAATGGCTTGCACGGCCAGTTCTACCGACTGCCAGTCGATGACGGGGCGGGCAATTAGCCCAGGCCATTCTTCTCGTGTTGGATGTTTGTGGAGTTGCATTTTTAAGGGTTATGGGGATTATGGGGATTATGGGGATTATGGAGGATTATGGGGATTATGGAGGATTATTGGGCGCTCAGATCCTCGGTTCCTCAAATCCTCGATCAAACAATCATTTTCTCGATGGGCGCCACGAGGATTCCCTGTGCGCCGAGTGCTTTCAGGTCTTCGATGATTTCCCAGAAGCGGTCTTCTTCCACGACGGAGTGCAGGCTGCTCCAGCCGGGGGTAGCCAGGGGCAGCACGGTGGGGCTCTTCATGCCGGGCAGGATGGCCGCGATGTCTTCAATGCGGTCGTTGGGGGCGTTGAGCAGGATGTACTTGTGCCGGCGGGCGGCATTGACGGCCCTGATGCGCAGCAGCAGCTTGTCGAGCAAGGCGAGGCGGTCGGCGTCGAGCTCGGGGCGGCTGATGAGCACGGCCTCGGAGTGTAGGATGGTGGTCACTTCGCAAAGGCCGTTGGTGAAGAGGGTGCTGCCTGAGCTGACCAGGTCGCACACGGCGTCGGCCAGGCCGATTCCCGGGGCAATCTCCACCGAGCCGCTGATGGGGTGGATGCTGGCCTGCACGCCGTTTTGCCGAAGGAAATCGCCGAGCAGGCGGGGGTAGGAGGTGGCGATGCGGCGGCCTTGCAGATCGGCAGGGGAGGAATACCCGGCATCGCGGGGCAGGGCGATGGAAAGGCGGCAACGGCCGAAGCCGAGTTTTTCGACTACCTCCACGGCGGCGCCGCTTTCGTAGATGACGTTCTCACCGGCGATGCCGAGGTCGGCGACCCCGTCGGCCACATAGCCGGGGATGTCGTCGTCGCGGAGGAAATACACTTCGATGGGGAAGTTGGAGGCGGCGGCCTTGAGCTTGCCGGTGCCGTTTTGGAGGTCGATGCCGCAGCGCCGCAAGAGCTGCACCGAACTTTCAAAGAGCCGGCCGGATTTCTGGATGGCCAGCCGGAGTACGATGGGTTGATTGGTGGTTTGCATGGTAGAATGCTGAATGGTTTGTGTTATTTACCAAAGGCTCTTAAAGCAGCGAGGGGCTTGCCGTAAAACCGGCAAGCCCCTCGCAAATGGATTGAAGATGTTCAGTATTCACCTACCATCGCCATTGCCTGCCGGTGTGCCGGAGCGCAGAATGATGATGGATATGATGAATTGTGTTGAACATGAATTTTTCGTTGTGAGGCGGCAAATGTAAACGGAACAGCAATTTGTGAAAATGGTTTTTGAATTTTTTTTCTTGGCGGCCATTGTGACGGTGACTTTAGTTACAGCCATTTGGCCAGTGCGGCCTGACCTTTGCCGTTTCACATTGAGCCCTCGGGACTTTCCTGCATTTTTCCTCACCTTAGCGTCCAGAAAAACCTCTCAAACATTGGAGTTGTGAGCAATAACGGAAAATCAAAAAACAGCATCCTTCCCAAAATCTTCCCTTTCCTCTTATGGTGGCCCATGGTGACCAGGCAGACGCTGAAGGCAGATATGATTGCCGGTCTGACTGGGGCCATTGTCGTTATTCCCATGGGAGTGGCCTTTGCCATGATTGCTGGATTGCCACCCGTGTACGGTCTTTATACCGCCATGGTGGTTCCCATCGTCGCAGCACTTTTCGGGTCTTCCTGGCATTCCATCGCCGGACCCACCACGGCGGTGTCGTTGGTGATATTTTCCACCGTCAGCCAGATTGCTGAGCCAGGTACTGCTGATTACGTTCAAAAAGTCATAACCATCACCTTCCTGGTTGGGGTCTATGAGTTGATCCTCGGCCTGGCAAGGATGGGAACGCTGGTCAATTTCATTTCCGATGTGGTGGTGACGGGGTTCACGGCAGGGGCGGCCGTACTCATCGTTTCCAGCCAAATGGATTTGCTCATTGGGATACGCCTGCCGCAAGGGCTCACTTTCACAGAAACCTTTGTGCAGATGGGAGAGCACCTGGCCGAAATGAACGTCTACGCGGCCATTGTCGGGGTGGGCACCTTGCTGGTGGCCATCTTTTCCAAAAAGCTTTTTCCGAAGCTGCCAAACATGCTCATTGCCATGATCCTGGGCTCTGTGGCCGCCTACTTCATGGGGGGAGAATCAGCAGGAATTGAGTTGGTGGGCCCCATGCCAAGTGCCCTGCCGCAGCTGTCCGCTCCGGATTTTGAATGGAAAGAATTGGGTCGCCTGGCCCAGGCCGCTTTTGCCATTGCCCTGTTGGCACTCATCAGCGACATCGCCATCGTGCGGGCGGTAGCTGCCCGCTCAGGTCAGCAGATAGATGCCAATCAGGAGTTCATTGGTCAGGGTATCGCCAACATCGTGGGCAGCTTCTTTTCATCCTATGTGGCCTCCGGTTCTTTTACCCGGTCAGGCTTGAACTACGACGTGGGAGCCAAAACGCCCATGTCAGCCATTTTCGCCGCAGTGTTCCTGATCATCATCATGTTGTTGATCTCTCCGTGGATTGCTTACATCCCCACGGCAGCCATGGCTGGTGTGATCGTGCTGGTGGGATACAACCTCTTTAATTTCCGGTTTATCAGGACTGTATTGAAAGCCAGCAAGCGGCAGAGTTCGGTCATGATCATCACCTTTCTGGCCACTTTGTTCTTCGAACTGGAATATGCCATTTACGTAGGTGTGTTTTTCTCCCTTATCTTTTACCTGCAACGCACTTCCACACCCAATGTGGCCGTCATGGCTCCAGATCCCGAAGAGTCCAACCGGCGTTTCAAATACATTGTCAGAAAGCCGCTCAAAGAATGCCCGCAACTCAAAATACTTCGTATCGATGGTTCCATCTTTTTCGGTTCGGTATTCCACATTGCAACGGAATTGCGAAGACTTACAGAAGAAGAAAACCCTGATATCAAGCACGTTCTCATCCTCTGCAAAGGGGTCAACTTTATCGATGTGGCTGGCTGTGAGTGGCTGGCCAATGAAGCAGAATACTGGAAGAGCAAAGGCGGCGGCTTGTATTTATCAGGTCTGAAGCTGGTTGCGCAGGACAGCCTGATCAGGGGAGGGTATAAAAAACGCATTGGGGAGGATCATTTCTTTGTTCACAAAGAGGAAGCAATCCCTGCTATTTTTGAAAAACTGGACAAGGGCATTTGCGCAACCTGCTCAGCCCGCATTTTCCTCGAATGCCAGGATTTACCGAAGGCTGTAACTGACAATTGATAGCTTTCCCTTCTGACCAAAATCATTTTGCTCAATTGTGCTTTCGTGCTAACTAAGCGCTCATTCGGGTGTTGAGAATTGCTTTTGGTCGAAGTACCCGGAATTGGTTCAGGAGAGTGATTCAGTTGTGGTACCTTGGCCCAAATCCAAACACCAAAAACATGAAGAAGGTATTCAGCATTTTTTCTGTTCTTTTCTTCGCTGTCGCAACGTTCAGCCATGCTCAGACCCAGAACGCCACGGAAATTATCAAACGTGCAGAGGATAAGTTACGCGGTGAGAAGGCCTATGCCGAAATGAAAATGACCATCATCCGGCCCACCTGGCAGCGGGAAATAACCATGAAGAGCTGGTCATTGGGCGAAGATTACAGCCTGGTTGTCATTACAGCCCCGGCCAGGGACAAAGGCACCGCCTTCCTGAAACGCGGCCGCGAATTGTGGAACTGGCAACCAACCATTGAACGCACCATCAAAATGCCACCCTCCATGATGATGCAAAGCTGGATGGGCAGCGACTTTACCAACGATGACCTGGTGCGGGAATCCTCACTCAAGAATGATTTTACCCATGAATTGGCTGGCAAGGAAGAAGTGGCCGGCCGGAACTGCTACAAAATCGTTCTGACACCCAAGCCCGAGGCTGCTGTGGTCTGGGGCAAGGTGATCATGTGGATAGATGACAAGGATTACCTGGAAATGAAGGCCGAGTTCTACGACGAGGACGAGTTTCTGGTCAATACCATATACGGAAAGGACATCAAAATGCTCGGCGGAAGGCTGCTGACTTCAAAAATGGAGCTGATTCCTGCCGATAAACCGGGACATAAGACCATTGTTGAATACCTTTCCCTCGATTTCAATGTAAAGCTGGATGAAAGCTTTTTCAGCCTCCAGAATTTGAGAAGAGTGAGGTGATTGAGGAATCGAAGAATCGCCTGGTCGCCTCAGTTCTTCCCCCGAAAGCTTTCGGGGCTCAGTTCTTCAGTTCCTCAAATCCACAATAAACTATGTTCGTAAAACTGGCATGGCGAAACCTCTGGAGAAACAAGCGAAGAACCATCATTTCGATTTCTTCGGTGGCCTTTGCCGTGCTGTTTTCAGCCGTTATTTCCTCTTTCCAGAAAGGCACCTGGGATCACATGATCGACAATGTGGTGCGCTACTACCTCGGTTACATCCAGGTTCACCAAAAAGGTTTTTGGGACGATAAAACCCTCGAAAACACCATGGCGCTGGAAGACATTCCTGTCGAAGCGCTGAATGACCCCAATATTATTCCCCGGATAGAATCATTTGCCCTTGCAAGTTCAGGTGACATCACCAAAGGCGTACTGGTCATTGGCGTCGATCCTGAAAGAGAGCGCAGTTTGTCCAGCCTGGATGAGCGGGTTGTCGAAGGTCGATACCTGAATGCCAACGACCAGGGCGTCATGCTTGCCGAAGGCCTTGCAGAACACCTGAAACTCAAACTCGGTGACACCCTCATCCTGATCAGCCAGGGTTACCAGGGGCAGAATGCGGCCGGTGCCTATTCCATAGAGGCCATCATCAAATTCGGGGCACCAGACCTGAACAAACAACTGGTTGTTATGCCCCTTTCGCTGGCGCAATATTTCTACGGAACGGGAGAGCGCTATACTTCTCTGGTCGTCAACTTGCCCAAAGGCCGGGACGAACTCGAAGAAGCATTGACCAGGATGAAAAAGACTTTTCCGGAAGATCGCTTCGAAGTGATGGATTACCGGGAATTGATGCCTGAATTGATAGAGGCGCAAAAACTGGACACCGCCGGCGCCAAACTGATACTTTGGGTGTTGTATGCCCTCATCGGGGCCGGGCTCTTCGGAACCATCCTGATGATGACCCGTGAGCGCACTTACGAGTTCGGTGTCATGCTGGCCATCGGCACACACAGGAGTACCATGGGGGCCATGCTCTGGTTTGAAAGTGTGTTGATCGGCATTGTCGGGGCTGGTATCGGCATTCTTTTGAGTTGGCCAATTGTTTGGCAACTGTACAGTTCTCCCATTCAGCTTTCCGGTAAAATGGCCGAGGCATATGAGCAATACGGCATCGAGCCGGTAATGAAAGCTGCCTACGAATTCGGAATTTTCTTCGCTCAAGCCGAAGTCATCTTTATCATCAGCAGCATCCTCTCGCTGTACAGCGTGTGGTACGTGATGAAACTGGTACCGGTGAGGGCAATGAGGGAGTGAGGATTATGAGGATTATGAGGATTATGGAGGGTTATGAGGATTATGAGGGTTATTGAGGATTATGGGGTTGTTGCCGGTTGGTCCCGAGCTAGTCTCGGGATTAAACTCTGTTTTCAACTCTCATAACTCTGTGGTTAATTAAGGATTATGGAGGATTATGGAGGATTATGGAGGATTATGAGGATTATAGGGTTGTTGCCAGTTAACAGGACTCCTCTGTTAAACTCTGTTTTCAACTCTCATAACTCTGTGGTTAATTGAGGATTATGAGGATTATAGAGGATTATTAGGGTTATTCCTTCACCCCAAACCCTACACCCTAAACTCTAAACCCTAAACCAAAGCAAAAAAATGCTTTTAAAAATCGCCTGGCGAAACATTTGGAGGAGCAAGACCCGCAGTTTTGTGGTCATCCTGTCCATTGCGATGGGGGTGTGGGCATTGGCTTTCATCCTCAGTTTTTCACTGGGTATGACCTATTCCTACATCGAAAATGCCATCAGGGATCAGTGGTCGCATTTGCAGGTGCATCATCCGAAATTCTCCGAAGATAAGCTGGCGAAATTTTACATTCCCAATGCTGAAGAGGTACTTGACAGCTTGTCAGGCATTCCGGAAGTGCAGGCTGTGACTCCCAGAACCATCATCAGCGGAATGGTTTCATCCAGCCGGGGTGCCAGTGGGGTAGAGGTGGTTGGCGTTGACCCGCAAATGGAGACCGCAGTAACCCATTTGGAATCAGAAATTGTGGAAGGGGAGTATTTTAGCGAGAAGCGCAAGTCTGAGATCATCCTCAGTCGCCGAACTGCCGAAAAGCTGAAGGTAGGTCTTCGAAACAGGGTGGTCGTCACCTTTCAGAACCTCGACGGCACCATCACCAGTGTGGCATTCAGGGTGGTGGGTTTGTTTTCCACCGGTAACATGATGTTTGACGAAGGCCGGGTCTTCGTAAAAAGAGAAGCCTTGCAGGAACACCTGATGAGTATTGAAAACCCTGCGGAGAACCCTGCTCAGTTCATACATGAAATTGCAATTTTTCTGCATAGCACTGATGAGCTTTTGCCGGTAAAACAACGATTGCAGAAAAGCTTTCAAAACTTGCTGGTACAGGATTACCGGGAGCTTTCTCCCGATATCGAGTTGTACGAATCGCAGATACAGCTTTCCAACACCATCATGATCACCATTTTCATGCTGGCGCTTATCTTCGGAATCGTCAACACCATGTTGATGGCGGTGCTGGAGCGCTACCGTGAACTTGGGATGCTCATGGCCATTGGCATGAACAAACCCCGGGTGTTCAGCATGGTGGTGCTGGAAACCCTGTTCCTCGGCCTGGTGGCTGCTCCCCTGGGGCTGGGACTCGGTTGGCTAACCGTCTTTCTGCTCAAAGACGGTGGAATCGATCTGTCGGCCTTTGCCAAAGGGATGGAGCGCTTCGGCCTGGACACCGTGGTGTATCCTCTGCTTTCACCGGAACTATATGTACAAATCGCAGTGGCGGTATTCGTAACCGCCCTGTTGGCCTCGCTCTACCCGGCCCTAAAAGCCATCCGATTGAGGCCGGTAGAGGCTTTGCAGAAAGTGTAGGGTGGAGGAACTGAGGAATCGAAAGAGCCGGAAAACCTTCAACTAAACTCAGCGGAGCTGTTTAAACGCCCGAAGGGCCTAAACCAGCCTCCGGCTGTTAAACATTCAGTCAGATGCCCATCATAGAAGCACACGGACTTACGAAAACTTACAACCCGGACAAGGTGCCGGTTCACGCTTTGCGAGGTGTTGACCTGACCGTTGAAAAAGGGGAATTTACCGCCATCATTGGCCCCTCCGGTTCCGGAAAAACCACCCTGCTCAACATCATCGGCGGGCTGGACAGGCCTACGGAAGGTTTTATCAAAGTGGATGGTACAGACCTCAGCACCTTGTCGGATAATCAGCTCATCGATTTTCGTCAGAAAAACATCGGCTTTGTATTTCAGAGTTACAACCTTATCCCCGTTCTCAATGTGGCTGAGAATACGGAGTTTGTGATGCTGTTGCAAAAGCGGCCCAAAGCCGAACGCGAAAAGCGGGTAGCCGAACTGCTGCATGCAGTTGGCCTCGATGACAAAATGGACAAACGCCCTTCCGAGCTCTCCGGAGGCCAGCAACAGCGGGTGGCCGTGGCCCGCGCCCTGGCACCCAAACCTTCCTTTATCCTGGCGGATGAACCCACCGCCAACCTGGACAGTAAGTCCGCTTTCAACCTCCTTGACATTATGGAACAGCTCAACAGGGAGGAGGGCATCACCTTCATCTTCTCCACCCACGACAGCCGTGTCATCGAACGTGCCCGCCGCGTCATCAGCCTGGTGGACGGGCAGATTGCGAAGGATGAGCGACGGTGATTACCCCGGAAGGATTTTGCCCTGATTAAGGTACCTTGGTGGCTTTGCCGAATCAAAGGAAACTTACCATGTTCAGAATTTTATTAGTGGTGATTTTAGTGTTTCAGACACCCATGGAATCCATCTCCCAAACCATCCGCCTCCGCGACCTCAGCATTACACCAGGGGTATTACCCACAGGTCCGCTCAACGCCATCACAGATGTGGAGGGTGTCAGGGTGGGGCATGTAACCCTCATCGAAGGCGACAGTGTGCGCACCGGTGTGACGGCCATCCTTCCGCATGATGGCAACATCTTTCAGGAAAAAGTGCCGGCTGCTATTTACATCGGCAATGGCTTCGGCAAGCTCATGGGCATCAGCCAGGTGCAGGAACTGGGCAACATCGAGACGCCAATTATTCTCACCAACACCCTCAGCGTACCCACCGCCGCCAATGCTGTGATTGATTACACCCTCGCCCTGCCGGGCAATGAAGAGGTCCGTTCCGTAAATCCGGTGGTGGGAGAAACCAACGACGGCTACCTCAACGACATCCGGGGTCGGCATGTGAAGGCGGCAGATGTTTTGGAAGCCATCAAGAAGGCCAAGCCTGGCCCTGTAGAGGAGGGCAATGTGGGTGCCGGCACAGGCACTGTCTGTTTCGGCTGGAAAGGTGGCATCGGGACTGCCAGCAGGCAACTACCTGAAAATCTGGGGGCTTACACCCTTGGCGTGCTGGTACAGACCAATTTTGGCGGGGTATTGACTGTGGACGGCAGGCCCGTCGGAAAAAACAGCGGAAAATTTTACCTCTCCAACAAACTCAATGATCCCGGCGACGGCTCCTGCATGATCGTGGTGGCCACGGATGCACCCCTCGATGCCCGCAACCTGGAGCGCCTCGCCAAACGTGCCATGCTTGGCCTGGCCCGCACCGGCGGCATTGCCACCAACGGCAGCGGCGACTACGTCATCGCCTTCTCCACAGCCAGAGAACTGCGGGTGCCTTACAGCCCCGAAACCCCGTTTACCGAAGGAAAAGTGCTGCACAACGACAGCATGTCGCCACTGTTCCTGGCCTGCGTGGAAGCTACCGAAGAGGCCATTTTGAATTCCCTCGTCGCTGCGCAAACGATGACCGGCTACAAAGGCCGAAAAGTGGAGGCCCTGCCCCACAAGCTCCTAAAGTAGCACAGCCTTCAGGCTGTGCCTGTCACACAGCCTTCAGGCTGTGCAAGAAACGCGGCCTTCCCTCCTGTCAAAGGACAGGCAGGCTGTGCAGGTAAGGCATCCTTTAGGATGCTAAATGACCACGACAGAAAACATTATGATAGGCTGAGCTGGGCACCAAACCTTCCCGTCTGTCAACGGACATGCAGGGTGTCGCACACAAAACCACAACAAGCCAAACGAATTCGCCCCGGATTCCCCGGGCACAAACGCAACGAAAACTCACAAGCTCGAAATTATGCGCCATTTCATCTTCTTTTTCCTCGCCATCCTGGCAATGACCGCCCAGGGTCAAACCGCTTACTTTTTTCCCGAAGGAGAAAAGTTCGATCATTCCATTCAGCGGCCCGCCGAGTTTCTCGGCTACGAAATCGGGCAGCGCCACACCCGCCACGATCGTCTGGTGGCTTATTTCGAGTACCTGGCGGAAGTTTCCCCAAAGGCCGAGATCCGGATAATTGGTTACACTTACGAGCATCGTCCGCAGGTGGTGCTCACCGTCAGCGATCCTGCCAATCTGGCCCGGCTGGAGGAGATCCGAAAGCAGCACCTCCGCATTGCGGAACCAAAAGAGCCCATGCCTGACGCCGCCCGGGAATCCGTCATCGTGCTGATGGGATACGGCGTTCACGGCAACGAGGCCAGCAGCGCCGAGGCGGCCATGCTCACGGCCTGGTGGCTGGTCGCTTCGCAATCGCCGCAGGTGGCTGACTACCTGAAAAATGCCGTGGTGCACATCGATCCGGTTTACAACCCCGATGGCCGTGACCGCCACACCCACTGGGCTAACATGCACCTGGGCACCCCGCCCGTTGCCGACCCGCTGGACCGGGAGCACAACGAGGTGTGGCCCGGCGGCCGCACCAACCACTACTGGTTCGATCTGAATCGTGACTGGCTGCCCCTGGCCCATGTGGAAAGCCGCATCAGGGTGGATTTTTACCACCAGTGGCTGCCCAACGTGGCCACCGATTACCACGAAATGGGCACAAATGCCACTTACTTTTTCGAACCGACGGAGCCTTTTGGCTCTGAGAACCCTCTGGTGCCCCGCCGCAATTACGACGAGCTGAATAACCTCTTCGCTCAGTATTACAGGGACGCCCTCGACGACATTGGCTCTCTGTACTACACCCGTGAGAGCTACGACAACAGCTATCCCGGTTATGGTTCCACCTATCCCGACATACAGGGTGGGCTGGGGCTGCTTTTTGAGCAGGCAAGCTCCCGGGGCCATCTGCAAAGCACCAGCACCGAAGACCTTTCTTTTGCCTTTACCATCCGCAACCAGCTTCGCACCAGCATGGCCACCATCCAGGCTGCTGTGGAGAACCGACAGCGCCTGCTCGAATACCAGCGCTGGTTTTTTGAGACGGCCCTGGAAGAAGCAAAAAAATCAACGGTGAAAGGCTGGGTGTTCGACGACTGGCAGGACCCCACCCGCATGCGGGCCTTTCTGGACCTGCTGCGGCATCACCGCATCGAGGCCTATCGCCTGGCCGAAGATTTTACCGAAGGAAACAAAACCTGGAAAGCGGAGCGGGCTTTCGTAGTGCCTGCGGCACAAAAACAGTGGCGAATGGCCATGAGTTTCTTTGAACCACGCACCAATGAAGACATTCCGGACAGTGTTTTCTACGATGCCTCGGCCTGGACAGTGGCCCTTGCTTTTGACCTCGATTACCATCGCCTGCGGCAACTGCCGAAGCTGGGCCGCTCACTGACAGAAGACGACGTGGCCCGTCCGCTGGTGCCGGTACGGGAATCCGGCTACGCCTGGTTGATTCCGTGGGAGGATTACGCCGCTCCCGGTGCCTTGTATTTCTTGCTTCGCAACGGCGTGCATGTAAAAACTGCTTTTGCGTCTTTCAATGCTCAAACCAGGCTGGGAAAACGCAATTTCGGGCGGGGAACCTTGCTCGTTTCAGTGGCCGATCAGGCCTTGTCGAAAAAAGACCTGCACGAACTTATGCAGCAGGCCCATGAACAGCATGGTGTCCAAATTTACGCCGTTGATTCCGGCCGCAGCCTGGAGGGAATCGACCTGGGCAGCCGCCAGTTTGAAACGGTGCAAATGCCGAAAGCGCTGATGATTGTGGGTGAGGGCGTATCCGGATATGAAGCCGGGGAAGTCTGGCACCTGCTCGACACCCGCGTCGGCATGCCCATCACCAAAGTGGATGTGAACGACCTGCGCCGCCTCAACCTCTGGAACTACAACACCCTCGTGCTCGTCTCCGGCCGCTACAACCTGAGCGACCGCCAGCTGAGCCAACTGAGGGAGTGGCTCGCTGCCGGCAACACCCTCATCACCATCCGGCAGGCCACCCGCTGGGCCATCGAAAAGAACTTGGTGGACGAAAAGCTCGTGGAGCAGCCAAAAGACAATGCCGGCCCCACTAAGCGCATGGACTTCGAAACAGCCCGGGAAGTGACCGGCTCCAAACGAATAGGAGGGGTGGTCTTCGTGGCCGATGCCGACATTACACATCCGCTGGCGTTTGGACTGAAAGACCGCCAGCTGCCCATTTACCGGAACCATGAAATCTTCATCCGCCCTTCGGAAAATCCCTTCAGCACCGTGGTGGCCTACACCGATCAGCCGCAGGTGGACGGCTATGTGCACCCCGACAACCTGCCACTGGTGAAAAATTCGGCCTCCCTGCTGGTCAGCGGGGTGGGGCGTGGCCGTGTCATCCTCTTCGTGGACAATCCCAACTTCCGTGGTTTCTGGTACGGCACCAACCGGCTGTTCTTCAACGCCCTGTTCTTTGGCGGGCTGGTGGAGGTGCCGGGGTGAATTTTATATGATTTATTCCTACTCAGAACTTCAAAAGATCTGATTCGTTAACTTGCAGCAATAAAATCCATTTTTATGAAAGAGTTGGTATTGAAATTACCCGATTCCGTTGAAGTTGATGAAAAGGAGCTCATGTTGATACTTGTATTTGAGCTTTATCAGAAAAAGAAAATCAGTTTGGGGCAGGCGGCTGAAATTTTGAATGTTTCCATTCAGAGTGTCATGGACCTCCTTGGGCTGTATGGATATTCCGTATTCGGACAAGATGAAGAGGAATTTTTAAAGGATTTGAATAATGCCTGATAGAAAAAAGGTATTGGTTGATACTTCATGCCTCATTGTCCTTAAGAAATTGGATAGACTGTCTCTGTTGAATGAGCTATATGATGAGGTTATAGTTACTCCTCAAGTCCTTAAAGAATATGGATTGGAGTTACCAGAGTGGGTAAAGGTAAAAGACACTTCTAATAGAACAGCTCATGATTTATTGCTAACTCAGCTTGGAAATGGAGAGGCAAGTATAATCGCAGTTGCTCTTGAGCATCGTAAGCACATTTTGATTTTAGATGACGCTAAGGCAAGAAAAATTGCTACCCGACTCGAATTGCAGCTTACGGGGACTTTAGGAGTATTGGCAAAGGCAAAATTGAAAGGTATGATTGATAATTTGTCCACGATTTTGGAAAATTTAGAAGCGCTCAACTTCCGTATTTCAGATCATCTAAAAAGACAGATTCTGAAAGCTGTTGGTGAACTTGACTGAATGAAACATCGATGAAATTTCTCTCTTACAAATCTTGCTTCCTGAGGCCCTTTTCCTTAACGATTACACTGTTATTATTTGTCAACTGTGCCACCTCCGCCCAATCCCTCACCCTCAAAGGCTATGTCAAGTCCTTGCAGTCGGTGGTTTTCTTCCGGGTGCCGCCGCTCACGGAGTCCATCATGCTCAATGACCAGTTGTTGCACAACCGGCTGAACCTGCGCTATTACCCTTCGGATAAATGGACCCTGGTGGCCGAGCTGCGCAACCGGGCATTTATCGGCGACCAGGTGCAGTTGGATCCCAACTTTATCGAAACCCTCAGCAGGGGCAGCGACGATTACCTCGACCTCAGCGCCGGTTACCGAAACAAAAAGGGCTACGCCCTGCACACCGCCCTGGATCGCCTTTATGCTGACTTCGCCTCCGGCAACTGGGAGTTCCGGCTGGGGCGCCAGCGCATCAACTGGGGCATCGGCACCACCTGGAACCCCAACGACATTTTCAACGCCTACAACTTCACCGACTTCGACTACGAAGAACGCCCCGGCAGCGATGCCATCCGCATCCGCAGATACTTTGGTATCGCCTCCAGCATCGAGTTGGCCGCCAAAGCGGCCGAAGATTGGGAATCCTTTTCGGGAGCCATCCTGCTAAAGATGCATTCCGGCACCTACGACTGGCAGGTACTCGCAGGCGTGGCCGAAAACCACACCGTCCTGGGCGGTGGCTGGGCCGGCAACCTCGGAGATGCCAGCTTCAAAGGCGAACTGGCCTGGTTCCTACCCCTGGAAGAAAGTGGTGAAAGCAGCCTGGCGCTTACCATGGGCATTGATTACACCTTCGAAAATCAGCTCTACCTCAATGGCGGGTTCCTTTTCAATTCGCTGGGAAGCAGCAGTCAAAGTGACGCCACCAACCTGTTCGCACTGGAATTGTCGGCCCGGAACCTGTATCCCTATAAATACTCGGTGCTCACCCAGGCCATGTACCCCATCACCCCCCTCCTCAACAGCGGACTCATCGTGGTGTACAGCCCCGGGAAGTCCAATGCCCTGTTCCTCAATCCCGTACTGACCTATTCCATCGCCGAAAACTGGGACCTGGATTTTGTACTTCAGATTTTCCTCCAGAAAGAAGATATTTACCGCAGCCCGGTACAGGCCGGCTTTTTGAGAACGAAGTGGAGTTTTTAGCTCGTAGCTCATAGCTCGTGGCTCCCCTCCCGAGGCCTCGGGATCGGGGCAGGCTGTGGCTGATTCTGCTAAGACGCAAAATTCAGGGATGAGGGATGCCCCGAAAGCTTTCGGGGGAGGGATGAAAAATCGCTAGCCCTCCCCAAACTCTAAACCCTACACCCTAAACTCTACACTTTTTAACCACAGAGTTAAACAGAGTTGTTACACAGAGTTCCACAGAGTTTTGACACTGAGTACCACGGAGCTAGCGCCCCTAAACTCTACACTCTACACTCTACACTTTTTCAACCACAGAGTTGAACAGAGTATTCCTGCTAAACCCCATAATCCTCAATAATCCTCCATAATCCTCTATAATCTTCTATAATCCTCAACAATGAGAATCACCATTTTCGGATCGACAGGTATGGTAGGCCGGCGGCTCATAGACCGGGCCCTGGCACACGGCCACGAAGTGCGTGCCTTTGGCCGCAACGTATTCACCAAACTTTCAACAGAACGGGAGCGACTGGAATTGGTGAAGGGCTACCTGTTTCAGGACGACGACGTGGAAGAGGCCCTCAAAGGTGCTGATGCCGTTTTATCTGCCCTCGGCGGTGGCATCGATGGCGTTGACAAAACCCGGTCTTTGGGCATGAAGCACATTGTGCGGGGCATGGAAAAGCTGGGGATCAAACGCCTCGTTGCCGTTGGTGGCATGGGCATCCTGGACGGGCCCGACGGCAAAATGCTTTACGAAACACCCTCTTTCCCTCCGCAATACCGCCCCGTGACCCTGGAGCACCTGGCTGCATGGATTCACATGCGGGATTCTCACCTGGACTGGACCATGATGTGCCCGCCGGACATCCTGGACCAACCCATGGGCTGGAAGCTGAAAACGGCCTGCAACCAGTTCCCCGGTGGCTTTGCCAAAGTGCGGGCCGGAGACCTGGCTGAATTGATGGTTGAGACCCTCGAAAATGGAGAATTCATCCACTGCCGGGTGGGGCTTGGCAGCGAGGATGTTTCCGACGAAAACAAATGATATGCGAATCAAACTGAGTGTTCTTTTCTTTTTTATCGTCGCAATAGCGATGCAGGCTCAATCGCCCATGCCCGGCATCTTGCCGGAAAGGGAGCGTGCAATAGTGGTGGACAACCTGCTGGCTTACCGCCTCGACAGCCTGCTGCCCAAGCTCATGGAGCGGGAAGGCATAGACATGTGGATTCTCATTTCCAGGGAATACAATGAAGACCCGGTGCTAAAAACCATGCTGCCCAGTACCTGGCTCTCGGCCCGCCGCAGGACGATTCTGGTCTTTTACCATCCGGGAGCGGGACAGCCCCTGGAAAAGATCGCCATCGCCCGGTACGATGTGGGTAAGCTGCTGAAAGGCGAATGGAACCTGGATGTGTACCCCGATCAATGGGAGGCTCTGATGAACCTCATTGCGAAGCGACAACCCAAAAAGATTGGACTGAATTACTCAGACAACTTTGCCCTGGCTGATGGCCTGGCGAAAACGGAGTACCAGACCTTCATGCGCTATTTGCCGAAGGAAATGCACAACCGGGTAACCTCTGCAGAACGGCTGGCCATTGCCTGGCTCGAAACCCGCACCGACAGGGAGCTGGAGCTGTACCCGATGATCTGCCGACTGGGGCACACCATCCTGCAGGAAGGCCTGTCCGAAATGGCCATCCACCCCGGCATCACCACCACCGATGACGTGGTGTGGTGGCTGCGCCAGCGGGTTACTGATCTGGGTTTGGACACCTGGTTCCATCCCTCCGTTTCCATCCAGCGGGCTGACAGGGGAAATGAGGAATTTCTGCGCTCTTTTTCCCGAAGGCCGGAAAAGGACGTGATATTGCCTGGAGACCTCCTGCACGTTGATTTTGGCATTACTTACCTTCGGTTAAACACCGACCAGCAGCAGCATTTTTATGTGCTGCGACCCGGTGAGAAAGAGGTGCCCAAAGGACTCCGTGAGGCATTTGCCAGAGGCAATCGCCTGCAGGATATCCTCGTCAGCCAGTTTGCCGAAGGAAAGACAGGAAACGAAATCCTGGCCGATGCGCTGGCACAGGCCAGGGCTGAGGGCATACAAGCTTCCATTTACACCCATCCCATCGGGTTGCACGGCCACGCTGCCGGACCCACCATTGGACTCTGGGACCGGCAACAAGGTGTTCCCGGGCAGGGTGATTATCCTTTGTTCTCGAACACGGCTTACTCCATAGAGCTCTTTGCAGCTTCAGAAGTGCCGGAATGGGACGGCAAAATTGTGCGGATCATGCTGGAGGAAGACGGGGTGTTTCAGAATGGCAAATTCTGGTTCCTGGACGGCCGGCAGGAGGAGATTCTCACCATTCCGAGAATGTCCAAGTGATGGCTGGCTGACAATCTCCATTTTTTCATTGCCGGAATGAGGCTGATTAGCTTCGCAACTGACAAAACTCACCGCTAAATTGGATATCTGTGTCCTATTATTGTGGCGCATTCCGAAGTATGAAACAGTTCACCGCCATATTCCTTGCTGTGCTGATTGGGCTTACCTCGTCCAGCAGTTTTTTCATTTGGTTTACCTATGAGGTGGCGCAGCCTTATGTGGAGGAGATGTGGTGTGTGAACAAAGACCAGCCGGAAAAACAGTGCCACGGGAAGTGTTTTTTGCATCAGCAATTGCAAGAACAGCAAGAGGACACACCGCAGAAAGCACCGGTCAACATCGATGATGCGCTCAAACTGACGGTTTTTTATGCTGAAACCAGTCAGGACGATACGCTGGAATTGCAAAGAAAACGGAGAAATATCTTCAACCATTCAGTACTTAAAGATCAGCTGTTCACCGCTGAATATTTCCACCCGCCACAGCTCCCTGCCTGATTTTTCTTGACACAATCCGCTGATCATCAAAACAACGAATCATGGCAAGGATCATCTTTTTTGCCGTGTTGTTCATGATGAGTGGGGTAGAGGTGTATGCGCAATCCTGCTGTGCCACAGGGGCGGTAGCTGCCTGCACGGGCAGTGCTTCCAGTCTGGAGAGTTTCCGGAAAAACACCCTGGGACTGCGCTGGGTACGCGCACCTTTTGAATCCCAACTCGCAGAAGAACCGGCATTTACCGACAAGTTCCATCTGGCCGAGCTTTTCGGTCGTTACCACTTCAACAAACGGCTGAGTGTGTCGGCCCGGCTACCTTACCGTTGGAATGTTCGTCAGACGGGCAACGAAACGGAGGTGCTGGACGGTTTGGCTGACATACGCCTGATGGGACATTACAACCTCGTTGACTCCAAAGGGAAAAAAGCAAGGACCCTGCTGAATGCAGCTCTGGGTATCAAATTGCCGACAGGGCGCTACGTCAAAGACATTGGCTACCGCGACCTGCCTGGCAATTTCAACCTGGGCACGGGCAACTATGCCCTCTTGCTTCAGGCCAGCTTGCTTCACCAATGGAAAAACTTTGGTCTGAACCTCAGTGCCAATTACCAGCTCAACGGAAAAAGCAACGACGACTACCAGTACGGAGACCAGACCGTAGCCTCGGCCTTGTTTTTCTTCGAAAAAAAGCTGGGCAAAGACTTGCACCTGATGCCTTTGGCCGGTGCCACCTGGGAGCATTTTGCCGTCAACTACAAAGCCAGCGGCAACCTGGCTGAAGGTTCCGGCGGCGAAGGGCTCTTCGGACAGTTGGGCCTGGGGCTGAAAGCAAAGGACTGGCAACTGGCCGGTACTTTTTTCCTGCCGCTGGCTCAGTCATACGCTGATGACCAGATCAAAGCCAACGAACGAATCTCTTTGGAACTGACCCGATTTTTTTGAAACCTGTATAACCTCTGTCCGCCGCAAAGCGGACGTCAAATAACCTATTCAAATGAAAAAACTTTCTTTTCTCGCATTGATTTTCGGAGTATTTGCTTTCATCGCCTGCAACAAAGACGATGACACCCACACCGATGAACCGCATTACCACGTGCACATCCATTCACCAAATACGGATGCCAAGCACCAGGGCGACACCCTTCACATAGATGTGGAGTTTTCTGAAGAAAACCTGATGACCGTCCACCACATCAACGTGAAGATTTACAACAAGAACGACATCAACCAGGTGATCTTCGATCAGCCGACGGAGGCCCACATCCACGAAACTTCCGGCCAGTATGAGTTCAAAGCTGACTTTGTATTGGACCCAGCTGTGGTACCCGGCCACACCGACTGGATTTTGGAAGCAAAAGTCTGGGGCCACGACGAAGGCCTGGCTGAGGTCTCTGAAACGGTGGAATTCCATGTGCACCCTATGTGATGAGTCCTTGCGTTCAAATAAAAAGCGGCTGCCTCTTTTTTTGAGGTGGCCGCTTTTTGTTTGGGATTATGGGGATTATGGAGGATTATGGGGATTATGGAGGATTATGGAGGATTATGGAGGATTATGGAGGATTATGGAGGATTATGGAGGATTATGGAGGATTATAGGGTATAGCAGGAATACTCTGTACAACTCTGTTTTCAACTCTGATAACTCTGCGGTTAAAAAAAAGTGTAGAGTTTAGGG
>PAAY01000080.1 GCA_002698985.1 Saprospirales bacterium
GCAAAAAGTAGCTATGAAGTAAATCTTTGCAATTTAGCAGACTCTGTCCCCCCTCGAGGGGGGATAAGGGGGGTGATTTTTTTACAATTTGCAAGTAACTGTAAAATCAACCCTTCTGCAATTCTAAAACTGCTGCAAATGAGGGAAATCATTGGTAATCAGGGTATTCACCCCCCGTGCCCCCCTCAAGGGGGGAGGAGGCGCTAGCAAAGGTGAACAGCAGTGTAACCATCGATGATTCAAGAATTCAGGGGAGGTTAATTCTTATATGAACAATCGATTCCTTAAAAAATGACTTTTTGCAGTGCACTCAAGAACTGAAGAACTGATATAAGACGCTGGCAGTGGTTTCGAACCCCTGCCAGCGTTTTTGTCATGTCCTGATTATCACTTTCGCTTTCTGCTATTCTTTACCTGTGCCTGGTACAAATCGATCCATTGCTGTGGGGTCATTTTGGTGACCAGCTGGCCGATCAATTCATAGGGCAATTGGTCCGGCTTTTTGAACCGGATGCAGCTTTTGCCCATGTCCAGTTTGGTTTTCATGTGTTTGGGGTACTCTGCCTGAAACCAGGAAAGCAGTTCCGGACTGGCGTAGATGCCCATGTGGTACAGGGCGATGAAGTTCTTTTGCGAAGCGATGCTCATGAAAGGCAAGGGCAATTTGGGATCGCAATGGTAGCCATCCGGGAAAATGGAGTGGGGAACCACATAGCCGATCATGCCGTAACTCATCACTTCTTCAAACCCTTCCGGTAAATTTTCGAGGATGGTCTGACGGAGCTGCCGCATGGGCCCCTGACGCTCTTCAGGAAGCTCAGCGAGGTACTGTTCGGGTGTTGTTGCTTTTGATTGCATGGTTTTTCGATTATGGAGGATTATGGGGATTATAGAGGATTATGGAGGATTATAGAGGATTATGGGGGTTATAGAGGATTATGGGGGTTATAGGTTAACGCTGGCAGGGTTCTGAAACCATGCCAGCGTTTGGGGGGAGCCGTAAGAGCTTGAAAATGTGCGGTATATCCATTATGTCCCAGGTGGCCGTCAAATCCTCAAATCCCCAAATCCTCGATTCCTCAGTCCCTTTTCCCTTCCAACCTGTCCACGTACTCCACGTTGCCCAGGCGGAATTTTACGGGGAAACTGGTGGCTTGTTCGATTTTCAGTTCCAGGCGGCAGAAGAAGGCAAAGTGATCCGTTGGGGACGGCAGGTACATCTTTGAGACCGCTTGTGAAGGTTTACCGAAGGAAAGTTGATCAGTGAAAAGCAGGTCCGGCCAATGCGGAGCGAAATGGATGGAAGGGGTGTTCAGCTGACCACTTCCAGTGGTCAAGCCCTGGCCGGTGGCATCGGCCAGCAGGGCAAAAAAAGAGAGCGATATGACAGCTGCCAGTTTGGTCATCCGAAAGCGCATTTGCCGGCCCAGGCGAAAATGCCCAGCCAGATGAGGCCTTTGATCAAAAAGAACATGAATCCTGCAAAGCCGAGGCGTTTCAGCCAGGCTTTCCATTTGTTGTCGGGCTGCGGTGAATTCTTTTCTTCCATAAACAATCAGGTCTGAATGACCCCTACATTGAAATGTTCAACCGGTGCATGATTGGCGATGGCGATGCCGGTGGAGATCCACTTCCTGGTCTCCAGCGGGTCGATGATGGCATCCACCCAGAGACGGGCGGCGGCATAATAGGCCCTGGTCTGGTGTTCGTAGCGCTGGCTGATCTTGTCCAACAATGCTTTTTCATCCTCTTCGGAAAGCACCTGACCTTTGGCCTTGTAGGATGCCACCTGGATCTGTGCCAGGGTGCTGGCAGCCTGGGCACCACCCATCACGGCTATTTTAGCTGTTGGCCATGCCACAATGAGTCTGGGATCGTAGGCCTTGCCGCACATGGCGTAGTTGCCGGCTCCGTAAGAGTTGCCCATCACGATGCTGAATTTGGGAACCGTGGAGTTGCTGACGGCGTTGACCATTTTGGCGCCGTCTTTGATGATACCACCGTGCTCCGAACGGGTGCCAACCATGAAGCCGGTCACGTCGTGCAGGAAGACGAGCGGAATTTTCTTCTGGTTGCAGTTCATGATAAAGCGGGCAGCCTTGTCGGCGCTGTCGGAATAGATGACGCCTCCGAACTGCATTTCACCCTTGGCATTTTTTACGACCTGCCTGTTGTTGGCCACGATGCCTACCGACCAGCCGTCGATGCGGGCGTAAGCACAGATGATGGTCTTTCCGTAGTCTTTTTTGTAAAAGGTCAGTTTGGAATCGTCCACCAGTCGCTTCAGGATTTCAACGGTGTCGTAGGGTTTGCCTGAGTCGTAGGGGAATATCCTGTAAATTTCTTCTTCCTTCTCTTTGGGTGGTGCCGGTTCAGCCCGGTCAAAGCCGGCGGTATCCGGTTCGCCGAGGTGCGACATCAGTTCCCGGATGGTGTCCAGGCACTGCTGGTCGTTTTCACACTTGTAGTCGCAAATTCCGGAAATTTCAGTGGTGGTTTTTGCTCCGCCAAGGGTCTCCTTGTCCACGTCTTCACCAATGGCGGCCCGCACCAGGTAGGGCCCGGCCAGAAAGATGCTGCCGGTGCCTTCCACGATGAGCGCCTCATCGGACATGATGGGCAGGTAAGCGCCGCCGGCCACACAGCTGCCCATGATGGCGGCAATTTGCGGAACGCCGGCAGAAGAAAGCCTGGCATTGTTGCGGAAGATGCGCCCGAAATGTTCTTTGTCGGGGAAAATTTCATCCTGCATGGGCAGGAAAACGCCGGCGCTGTCCACCAGGTAAATGATGGGCAGGTGGTTTTCCATGGCGATTTCCTGAGCCCGCAGGTTTTTCTTTCCGGTAATGGGGAACCAGGCACCTGCTTTCACAGTAGCGTCATTGGCTACGATGATGCACAGCCGGCCGCTCACATATCCCAGGCCTACGATGACGCCGCCGGCAGGGCAGCCACCGTATTCCTCGTACATTTCGAAACCTGCAAAAGCACCCAGTTCCAGCCAATCGGTGCCGTGGTCCACCAGGTAGTCAACCCGCTCACGGGCCGTCAGTTTTCCTTGTTTGTGTTGCTTGGCAATGCGCTTGGTGCCCCCTCCCAGCCTGATTTTTACCAGGTGGTGCTTCATCTCAGACAGGAGCAGCTTCATGCGGTCCTCGTTCTTGTTCTGCTCGATGTTCATCTTTTCTTTCGCCATAGCAGGTGTTGATTACATGCTTGAGTGTCGTTTCCTGGTTTAGAGGGGTTTAAATGTTTAATGCCTTTGGCAAGTTTAAACGCCATCCGCGGGTTTAGCCACATTCGCCAGATACAGGCCCAACCTCTCTAAACCCCTCTCAACCTCTCTAAACCTCTCTAAACTCCTCTAACCCCCTCTAAACAAAACGTCCCTCCGTTTTGCGCCGGAGGCGTAAAGAAAAGAAACGGATGCGGAACCAGCAAACCAAAACAGCCCCGCCGGAATCGCTTTCCAACGGGGCTGTCGTGTGGCCAATCCTGGGACTATTTGACCCGGAAAGTGTAATAGTATTCCCCCGGATAATCTTCGTAAAATCCTTCCAGGATCACTTCCTTGTTTTTGTTTTTCTTCAGCAATTCCACCACTTCTGCAACGGAGTTTACGCTGGTGTCATTGATCTTGGTGATGATATACCCGGGGTCCATGGCTGTCGAGGCGATGATGCTGCCTTTGATGATCTTGTCAACGAAAACGCCGCGGGTTCGGAGCCTGCGCTTTTCAATAACGGTGAGCTCGCGCAGATCGAAGCCATGCCGCTCGAGAACATCGGTATCTTCGGCAAGTACGAATCCGGTACGGTGGTTTTCGTCGCGCAGGGTGACTTTAATGGTCATTTGCTCACCATTGCGGATGAAATGCACCTCAACCTTGTCACCGGGGTGGAGCCGGCCGATTTGCTCCTGCAGCTCAGGAATGCTTTTGACTTTGACTTCATTGACACCGATGATCACGTCGCCTGCTTTCAGACCAGCCTCATAAGCACCGCCGCCCGGCACCACGCTGCTGACGAAGACGCCCTCTATGGCCGGCAGGTCCAGTTCTTCGGCAATGCGGGTATCCACTGGCCCAATCTTTACGCCCAGCAAGCCCCGCCTTACGGAACCGAATTCCTTCAGGTCATAAATGACTTTTTGCGCCAGGTTGGATGGAATGGCAAAGGAATAGCCTTCGTACCGCCCGGAGCGGGTGATGATGGCGGTGTTGATGCCCACTAATTCTCCGTTGGTGTTGACCAGGGCTCCGCCGCTGTTGCCGGGGTTGACGGCTGCATCGGTCTGGATGAAGGATTCGATGGTGTAATCTCCTTCCAGGATGTCAATGCTGCGGCCTTTGGCCGAGACGATGCCGGCGGTGACGGTGGAAACGAGGTTGAAAGGATTGCCGACGGCCATGACCCATTCGCCCACGCGCAGTGAATCAGAATTGCCGAAGACCAGGAAAGGCAGGTTGTCGGCATCCACCTTGATGAGGGCCAGGTCCGTGGAAGGATCCGTCGCAATGAGTTTGGCGTTGTATTCCCGGTGGTCGTTGAGAGTCACTTCGTAGCGGTTGCCCCCTTCGATCACGTGGTTGTTGGTGACGATGTAACCATCTGGTGAGATGATGACGCCGGAACCGGAAGACGAGCCAACGCCACCGCTGCCCCAAAGCCGGTAAGAACCGGATTCCATGGCCCGGATGTTGACTACAGCCGTGGTCACCCGCTCGGCAGCGGAGGTGAAGTCCGTCGGTTCTGAAGAAAGAAAAGTCCGCTGAAAATCTCCCGAGAACAAAATGTCGTCCCCGTAACGGGTGTAAACAGGCTGGCCATTGCTGTCGGTAACGGCCAGGCCGCAGGGTGGCTCCACGTACTTGTAAATGGCAACTGCCAGGAAGGCGCTGAGCAAAGAAGTGAAAATCAAGGGAAGGACTCTTTTCATAGGATGATCTCAATTTCCGGACGTTCCAGGCTTGCTGAGGGGGGGGCCGGATGCCGCCCATCACAACAAGTTTTTCGCAATATGTAACATTTAGCCTAAAGTCGAAAGTACTTCAATTGTTTTTTGTTGCCCCTGTTATTTTTGCGACATGAAAAAAATACCGTTTTCAAAGTACCAGGGCGCCGGCAATGACTTCGTGATGATCGACAACCGCTCCGGCTTTTTTCCGAAGGAAAACCAGCAACTCATCGAGTGGATTTGCAAACGCCGGTTCGGTGTGGGCGCAGATGGACTCATTTTGCTGGAAGAAGCCGATGGTTATGATTTCCGGATGGTGTACTACAATTCCGACGGAAGGGAAAGCAGCATGTGTGGCAATGGCGGCCGTTGCATTGCCGCATTTGCCAGAGAACTGGACCTGTCCCGAAAAGACCGCTTGTCATTCATTGCCATCGATGGGCCGCATGAAGCCATCCTGAATGTCGATGGAACGGTTTCATTGCACATGAGTGATGTGGAATCGGTGGAGGTGGGCGAAGACTATTTCCTGCTCAACACCGGCTCTCCCCACTACGTCGTGTTTGTTGAAGACCTCCGTGACATCAATGTGGTGGAAAGTGCCCGGGTGATCCGCTACGGCGACCGCTTCCGCAAAGAGGGCGTCAACGTCAATTTTGTGGAACCGGTGGGTGACGGCCTGAAGGTATATACCTACGAACGCGGCGTGGAAGATGAAACACTGGCCTGTGGTACCGGCGTGACGGCCGCTGCCCTCGCTGCCGCAATCAGAAATTCCGGCCTCTCGAAAGGTGAGTTTCCCATCGAAGCCAAAGGAGGCAAGCTGAAAGTGAGCTTCGAGAAAGACGCCGGGGGCCATTTCAAAAACATCTGGCTCACCGGACCGGCGGTGAAGGTGTTTGGTGGGTGGTTTTGAGGATTATGGAGGATTATGGAGGATTATGGAGGATTATGGAGGATTATGGGGATTATAGAGGTTGTTGTCGGTTGTCCCCGATAGCCATCGGGGCCGGTTGGCAGGGATACTCTGTTGAGCTCTGTTTTTAACTCTTTTAACTCTGCGGTTAAAAAAAGTGTAGGGTGTAGAGTTGAGGGTGTAGGGTTTGGAAGCGCTAGCTCTTTCATCCTCTATCTTTTATCCCAAACTTCTGGGGTTTAGCAGAATCATCCACAGCCTGCCCCGATGCCGATAATTATCGGCACGGGGAGCTACGAGCTACGAGCTACCAGCCATAGCCTGCCCAGAGTACTCGGGGAGCCACCAGCAAATCAATCTTCCAGTTCCATAAGTGCGGAGGCAAGCTCAGACCTGGCGTGTTGGTCGCCGGATTTGGTGGCTTGCTGGATGCCGGCCCGGTAGGTTTCGATGGCCTTTCCGGGTTGTCCCAGTTCCTCGTAAAGTTTGCCGAGGTGGTAGTAAAGTCCGATGTAGGCAGGGTCATTTGCAAGGATGCGCAAATAATTCTCGAGTGCGTTTTGGAAGTCTCCCCGCTTCTCGTATTCCTTTGCGACGGCAAACAGCAAAAAGCTGTCGTCGCCGCTTTCTTTCAGCAATTGGAGCAAGTGATCGAGACGGTCATTCATGTTTTTGTGTTTCCGCAAAAATAAGTGCATCTGCATTGTGACGATCGGAAATTGTCCGGTCAAAGAATAGTTGATGGTATCACAACAAAAGCATTGCCTCAGGCATTGTATGGACATAAATTCAACCCTTTTGAAACATGAAGAAAAACAAAACCCTCCGTCGCTTCGCAATCGTTGCCGGTTCCGTTCTGGTGTTATTCCTCGGAGCCCTCATTGCGCTACCCATTTTGATGAAGGATGACATTGTGGCGGCCGTAAAAGACGCTGCCAATGACAATCTCAAAGCAAAAGTTGATTTCAATGACGTCAGCCTTTCTTTGCTGCGCAATTTTCCCAACCTGACCCTTGCCGTCGAAGACCTGAAGATAGAAGGCGTAGAAGCTTTTGAAGGCGTGCCTTTTTTCTCCAGCAAAGAGTTCGGAATCACCGTTGATTTCTGGTCGGCCTGGAACTATGGCAAAGAGCCGTTGAACATCCGTTCGCTCTGGTTGGAGCAGCCCGATATCAACGTACTGGTGCTCAGTGATGGCCGTGCGAACTACGACATCGCCCTGCCTTCAGAAGATACCACCACAACCGAAACTGCCTTCAGCATTCAGTTGCAGGAGTACGCCATCCGCAATGGGCATGTGCGTTACGAGGATCGCAAGGGTGGCGTGTTTGCCGAGCTGACAGACCTGAATCACGAGGGCAAGGGCGATTTCACACAGGACGTATTCGACCTTTCCACCAATACCTCCATCGGAGAGCTGACCGCCGAGTTGGGTGGGGTGGCCTACCTCAAAAAGGCCCATGCAAACCTCGTGGCCGGCTTCAACATCGACCTTCCCAACATGAAGTTTACCCTTCGGGAAAACGACCTGCGAATCAACGAACTTCAGTTGCTGGCCGATGGCTGGGTGGCCATGCCCGATGAACAAAACATCGATCTGGAACTCTCCCTCTCTGCTCCGCAAAATGACTTCCGGAACCTGCTGTCGATGGTGCCGAATGCCTATATCGAAGGCTATGAAAATGTGAAAGCGGATGGCAGTTTCGAGTTCAGCGCCAATGCAAAAGGGCGTTACAGCTCGCAGCCTGAATCCTATCCGGCTTTCGATGTGAAGCTGGTTGTCAAAAATGCCAATGTGCAATACCCGGACCTGCCCGTTGGTATCAGCGATATCAACATGGACATGGCAGTGAACAGCCCCGGTGCCGACCTGGACAAGATGACGGTGGACATCGCCGATTTCAAATTGAAAGTGGGCAATGAACCCATCAGCGGCTATTTCAAACTGAAAACCCCCATCAGCGATCCGGATGTGGATTCGAGGATCAAAGGAAAACTAGACCTGGCTCAACTTGCCGAAGCCTACCCCATGGAAGGAGTGGAAAGCTTGGCAGGCGTCATCGATGCCGATGTGATGGTGAAAACCCGCATGTCAACCATCGACCGGGGCGACTACGCCAACGTGCAGATGAACGGAAAGGCCACGGTACAGAACCTGAAATACGTTGCCGAAGGTCTGCCTCCCGTGAGTATCAGCAGCGCACAGGCTGATTTCACTCCCCGCAAGGTGGAGGTTCCGCAATTCGACATGCAGCTGGGAAAGAGTGATTTGCGCGGCAGCGCTACCATCAACAACATCCTGGCCTACTTCTCACCGGAAGCCACCATGAAAGGCGACCTGGTGGTGCGTTCCAGTTATTTCAACGCTGACGAATGGCTGACCGAGGAGGAGCCCACCGAGCCGGCCAGTGGCATGGTTGCCGGCACCGGCAAAGAAGAGGAGGAATTGTTCAACCGGTTCGACTTTGCCTTTGACGGCAGGGTGGAAAAGCTGGATTACGACATTTACCAGCTTACCGGCCTCGAGGCAACGGGTCGGTTTACACCCAATCACTTACTGCTTACCAGCTACAAAGGCCAGATTGGCGACAGCGATTTTGCAGGGTCCGGTGAGCTGACCAATGTCTGGAACTACGTGTTTTACGACGAAGTGCTGGGTGGTGAAATCAACTTCCGCTCTGCCTTCATGAACCTCAACCAGTTTATGACGGAAGAACCTGTTCCGGCAGGTGAGGAGCCAGTAGCCACAGAGCCGATCCTCGTTCCGGAAAATGTCAGCATGATCGTTCACAGCCAGATCGGCAAGGTGCTTTACGACGACATGGAACTCACCGATGTCAGGGGGGACCTGATCGTTGCGGATCAGCAGGTTCGTTTCGACGGCGTCAAAGGCCAGTTGCTTGGCGGCGGCATCGAGATGAAGGGCGGATACGACACCCGGGAGCCCGAAAAACCTGCGTTCGACCTGGCCATGAAGCTGCAACAGATGGATTTTCAGAAGACCTTCAATGCCTTCAACACTGTCCAGGCCATTGCTCCCATCGGGAAATACCTGCGCGGCTCGTTCAATACAGAGTTCAGCATGAAAAGCCTTCTGACGAAAGACCTCATGCCTGATCTCAACAGCCTCGACCTGGACGCCTTCATACAAACTTCAACTGCAACAATCGCCGGCTTTGCCCCGCTGGAGGAAGTGGCCAACAAACTGAATGTCGAGGAATTGAAGACCCTTGTCATCAAAGAGAGCAAGAACTGGTTTACCGTGAAAAACGGTACGGTTACCCTCGAGGACTTCGACTACACCTACAACGACATTCCCCTGCACATCGGCGGTCAGCACAAGATTACGGGTGAGATGGATTACAAGATCATCGCCAGCATTCCGAGGGAAAAAATCGGTAAAAATCCGGTTGGTGGCTCTGCACTTTCAGGACTCGATTACCTGAGTTCCGAAGCTTCGAAACTCGGTGTAAACATTAACGCCGGAGACTTCATCAATGTGGAAATCGGCCTTGCAGGTAGCCTGACTCAACCCAAAGTGAAGTTGAAAGTGCTGGGCAGCGGCGGCAAATCATCGCTCAAGGATGCCGTTGCCAGTTCCGTAAAAACCGAAGCCAATAAACAACTCGATTCGGCCAAAGCAGAAGTGAAATCTGTGGTTGACGAAGAAAAGAAAAAGGTGGCCGAAACCACCAATAAAGCTGTGGATGAAGCTAAAAAAACGGTAGATACCACTGCCAAGAAGGTCATTGAGGACCTTAAGAAAGGCAAGACCGAAGATGCTAAAAAGACGGTGGATGAAGCCAAAAAGAAGGTTGAGGAATGGAATCCGTTTAAAAAGAAAAAGAAGGGTGGTGGATGATGAGCTGCCCAGGCTTTACATTTGCAGCTCAGGTGCCCATCCGGAAATCGGATAGGCACCTGAGTTGCTTGATACCATCTGCATCATCCAAAAACTGACGATATGAATTCACTTAAGGTATTTGCAATTTTTGCCTTCGCTGTTTTTTTCTTCGCCTGCGGCAACGACAACCCGCCCGATGGCAACTATGCACAGGTTCCCGAAAATGAACAAAGCTCTGCCTCCGCTGATCCCATGGCCGACATCCGGGCCAAAGCCATTCCTGAGGATGATATTTACCGGCGGGTAAGCCAGTCTCTGGTGCCGCTTCAGGAGGAATACCGCAATGCCAGTGGCAAAATACCCGGCATCGGCAAGGTGACCGTCTTCGTTGACGAACACCTGACCGTGCTCATCAAAAATGAAGTGAAAGGCGATGTTTTTGAAACCAAATTCAACCTCAAAAACCTCCAGTCAGAGGGCAGCGGCATGCGGCTGGTACCCGACCTTTCGCCCGGCGAATTTCCCGGTCTCCGCATATTTACGATCGATAACAAGCCACTCGTGGAAACCTACAAAAACGGCGAGCTCATCAGCACCGACGATTATTTCGAGATATTCCTTCCCGCCCGGGAGAACATCGAACGCATCACCCCGGTGATGGTGCAAACGATAAAGATTGCGCATGGGGAAATTTGATGGAGGGGATTATAAAAGATTATGAGGATTATTGAGGATTATAAGGATTATTGAGGATTATATGGATTATGGAGGATTATGAGGTTGTAAGTTAGCAGGGATACTCTGTTGAGCTCTGTTTTTAACTCCTTTAACTCTGTGGTTAATGGTGAGTTATAGTTCAATCGAATTTCCATTGATTTTCAATCCGATCAGCCAGGTGAGTCCCTGGTATTCACCGTTCAGGAATGAAGCAGCGAGGTCAAACCGGATGAGGCGGGCAACGCCCAGACCCAGCCGGTCGAGGCCTGCGGAAAGCTCCCAGTAACCGTCCAGCGCAGGTGTTTTCAGGTACGCCGCTCCACCCACCAGTGAGATGTTCAGTTTTTTCAGGAGGGGCAATTTATCCATGATAAATCCATCGAAATTGTGCTCGTAATGGGCCCGGAACCAACGGTCGTTGGTGCTGTAGGTGTAATAGGGCAGGGCACGGAAGGCGGAGAGAAAGCGGTTGTCAAGAATTACATTTGTTTCGTTTCCGGGGAAGTGGTGGTAATCGGCGAAGTACAGGAGTTTCTTTTTCGTGAACATTCCGGCCTCAACCAGAAAAGAACTTCTCCCCGCCACGCCTATTTTTAGGTCCTCTCTGGCAATGGAACCATATATTTTCAAAAAATCCTTTTGCCGGCCTTCCGTCAGGATACCCTTTTTGAGTCCTACCCTGATTTCAGGCCACTCGGTGCCAAGTTTCACGCGCTGGTTGGGGTAATCGATAATTTTTTGGCCGGGCCTCAACCTGATAAAGACTTCGAGAATATACGCTTTATTTTCGCTCAGGCGCAGGTCATCGAACCAAAGTCCACCGGGTATATTTTCGTCAAAATCCCGGCTATCTCTGTAGAAAAGGCTGTAGTCTGCGTTATTCCAGAGAAATGACCGTTGCGTTCGTTTGCCGCTGAGCTGCAAGAGTACGCCATTCGCAATTTCCTGTTGCCATTTGAGCTGCAAGTATTTTTCATTGAAAAACCGGATGTAATTGCGACGAAAGAACACATTGTAAAGGGTGCTGAGGCCCTCGCTGATGGGTTCATTTTCGTTGTATTGAGTCAGCTTTTCGCCGCCTGAAAGTTGAACGACACCGTTGAATTTCCGGTTGTAATCGTAAGTGAAGGAGGCAGCCGGACGCCATTTCTTTTCAGAAATTCCATAGTCGATGTTGGCGCCAATGGCCATGCGTTTTCGTTCAGGAACACCGTAGGTTTTTCTGTACTCAACTCCCGCTCCGAGGGCAAAACCCTGCACCAGGTTGTAATCGGCATTGCCCAGGGGGGATTCAAAAGACCATTGGCTCTTCTTTTTGCTGTTGCGGTAATTGTACTCACCCAACAGGTTTTCAATTTCAAAATGATTGGCTTGCCTGTCTATGGAATCCAGGTAAGTGTCCGAATTTCTGACGACTTCCAAACTGTCCTTTTTCTGGTAATCGTGCTGCTCTTCTTCCGTCAATGGAACAGGTCGTGAGGCATTCCAGTAACTGCTGTCTTTTTTATTGGCATCGGGATTTACGGTCATGATGGTACTGCCGAAGAAGTCATCCGGAAGGTTGGGGTTCAGGTCATAATTCTGGAAAATACCGGTAAAAGCCCCTCCGAATTTAAAGCCCATGATGGCGCCTGTGAATTCATAAGTCTGTGAAAATATGCGCCAGGTGTCGGGTTCTTTTGCCAGGACATAAGTCTGCCTGATGTACATGGTGTCAATCAGAGGCTGAAGCATGTTGTTTCCGGTAATGAAAAGATCTGTGCTGTAGATATTCCAGCTGCCGTCGGCAATGTAAATTGCTCCTGCCACCACTGGCCCGCTCGCATTTTTTGGAACGACATTGATCTTGTAAATCAAGCGTTTGTCCTCGTCGAAAAAAGAACCTTCCAGTCTGTATTTGTAAAAATTAAAGGCAGCATCGGCAATGGGTGAAACGATCTGTCTGCCAATCTCCACCCGGTTCCTGTAAAAGTTCATCTCCATGTCAGTGGCACTGTTGAAAGAAAAGCCGTTGTCATTGCCTGCCACCTTGCTGGAGATCATTACCTCTTTGGTTTTGTCGGGAGCTTTGAAATAATATTCCGATACCGATTCACTCAGGTATAATATTCCCTGGCGGGTGGAATCCAGCATGCCTTCCATATCGCCTATATCCTGCCCTAAAATGCGCTCCGGGGCGTCGAGCATTTTGATGCTGCCTTTTACATAAACATCGCATTTGTATTCTTCAACCTGGTTGAGGTAATATTTTCGCTTCGCAATGGCATTCCGGATAATGGGGTAGGCGGGGTCTTCGGCATTGGCTTTTACCTCTATTTCAGACAGGGTAATGCTTGCCACCGGCATTTTTACATCCAGCCTGACTGTTTGACCTTCCGGGAGGCTTATATTTCGTTTTATTTGCTGGTAGCCAACGTATTGAAACACCAGGGTGTATTCGCCTGGGCCCGGGTTCAGCCTGTATTCACCATTTTCATTGGTTGTGGTACCCTTTGTGGTGCCCTCGATGTAAACGGTGGCAAAAGGAAGCTGCTCTCCCGATTCATCACTGACCGTTCCATAAATCTGAGCGAAAGTGAAATTGGCAAATGCAATGAGAAAAATAACTGGGAGCAGGAGTTTTGCTACTGGTTTCATTGGTTCATGTTTTTTGAATGGCCTGCAATGATTCAACGTTTTGCCATTTCTTCGTTGACGAAATTGATGAGTTCGGGGAAAAAACGGATGAACCTTTCATTCAGTTCTTCCAGGTGATCCATCATTGTTGCAGCGGCATTCTCGATGCTTTTCGGACGGCTGCTGCGCACTTTCATCCTGCTGAAAGTGTAGTCGATGCCCTCAAAAGTTGCATAGTGAACAAGCCAGTCGGCAGCGACCATCCGTTCGGTCCTTTCCGCTATTTTCTCCGGCATCAGCGGCGTTGCTTCCAACAGCACCCGATAGGTCTGGTCGGCAAAATTCCGTATGCCCAGGCCGCCTGCAAAGCGCTCCCAGTTCCTTGCCAGCAGAAAATCGAACATCACATCCAATACAACCGGGGCATAACGACCGTGTTTTGGCTTCAGCAATTCTGCTCCCTCCCGTACCAACGGATGTTCGTCGGTGAACTGATCGATGAGCCGGTGAATGGTGACGCCCTCCTGTATGGCCTTCGGCAATTTACTTACCTGCCTGTTCGTGAGAAAATCACCCAGGTAATTTCCTACCGTAATGGATTCGTCGGAGCGGGTGAGAAACAAATGGGCCAGAAAATTCATCGGAATTATTTTTCCGGATGCTTGTTCAGAAGCATCCAGTTGCCTTCAAAAGTTAGGACGTGGGCATCGTCGAATGTTTTGGAAAAAACATTCTCGTAAAATTTTTCAGTGCGCTCGATCAAGTTGCCCTTGTCAGCGAGCCGGTTCCACATCAGCAGGCCGTTTTCGTTGAGCAAGCCGGCCAGGGCGGCGGTGAAGTCCGGGTCGTCCAGTTCGTCAGGCACATGCTCATCCAAAAAAAGGTCAACACATACCAGGTCAAATCGTTGCGTGCAGCTGTGCACAAAAGGAACGGCATGGGCCGTGTAAATCGTCATAGGCGATTTCAGCTCCGGCACCGTGTACTGCATGGCCCAGCCTGCTATGACCTCATCTACTTCCACACAGGTGTAATTGTAGGCCCTCCCAAATTTCTTCTCCAGCATCCAGGGAATGCTGCCCATGCCCAGTCCCAAAACCAGCACTTCCCGGATGGGCCGGTTTTGCGGCTTCAGCCGCCGGAATGCCTCGTAAAAATTCAGGTACAAATCACCATAAGAGTAAATGGCGTTGGGTGTGGTCAGCAATAAGCGCCCATTCCGTAGGTGTAGTTCTACATCAGGATTGTATTCCGTAGATGCCCTTTCCAACGGAATATCGACGATGCGACTCAATATTTTTTTCCAGAATGGAATCAATTGTAGTTAGGATTATGAGGATTATTGAGGATTATGAGGATTATAGGGATTATGAGGATTATAGGGATTATGAGGATTATAGGGATTATGAGGATTATAGGGATTATGAGGATTATTGAGGATTATGAGGATTATAGGGATTATGAGGATTATTGAGGATTATACGCCGTCAGTTCTTCAGTTCCTCAATTCTTCAGTTCCTGAGTCCCCCGTGCCGATCCCGAAGCCGATAGCTATACGGCTTTCGGGATATCGGCATCGGGGCAAAAAGCCATTTTCAATTGGAGCTGCCGGCAAGAGTTGTTGGTTGAGAGAGGTTGATTTTATTCTAAAGCTATGGTTTACAGAAGTTTAGAAGCGACTGGGCGCAACCTCTCTAAACTTCTCTAAACCTCTCTCAACTACTCTAAACGAATGAGGGCACTCATTCCTCAGTTCCTCCCCTCCTCACTCTCCTCCACCAATTTCTTCATCTCGCTCAATTTCATCATCGTCTCAACCGGGGTCATGTTGTTGAGGTCGAGGTCGAGGAGGATTTCTTTGATTCGGCCAATATTTGGATCAAATGTTTCAAAAATGCTCAGCTGATAGGCTGGGGGAGGAATGGCCTCAGTCTTAGCCTTTTTGACTTTTGGAAGATCTTTTTTCTCTTCTTCGCCGGGTGCAGCACCCATGTCCAGGTGGGAAGCTTCCAGCTGGCTGAGGATTTCTTTGGCCCTTTCCACAATGGCTTTGGGCATGCCGGCCATGCGGGCCACATGAATTCCAAAGCTGTGTTCGCTGCCTCCCGGCACCAATTTTCTGAGAAATATGATCTTGTGGCCAACTTCCCTGACAGCCACGTTGAAATTTTTCACCCGGTTGAATTTCCCTGCCAGCTCATTCAACTCGTGGTAGTGCGTCGCGAACAGGGTTTTGGGACGGTATCCGCAGCCGTCGTGCAGATATTCGGCAATGCTCCAGGCGATGGAGATCCCGTCGTAGGTGGACGTGCCTCGACCAATTTCGTCCAGCAATATCAGACTGCGTTCTGAGAGGTTGTTCATGATGCTGGCCGTCTCGTTCATCTCCACCATGAAAGTACTTTCGCCGCCGGCAATGTTGTCAGAGGCACCCACACGGGTGAACACCTTGTCCACCAGCCCCAGCCGGGCGCTTTTTGCCGGAACGAAAGACCCCATTTGTGCCATGAGGCAGATCAGCGCCGTTTGGCGAAGCAAAGCCGATTTACCGGACATATTGGGGCCGGTGATAACCAATATCTGCTGCTCCTCGTTGTCGAGGTAAACGTCGTTGGGAACGTAACTTTCGCCGATTGGCAACTGCTGCTCTATGACAGGGTGACGGCCCTGTTTGATGTCTATCACCTGGCTGTCGTCGAGTGTCGGCCGGCAGTAGGCATGCCTGGCTGCCACCCGTGCAAAAGACAGCAGGCAGTCTAGTTGCGCAGCGATGATGGCATTGTGCTGCACGGGGCGGATATAGTCAGCCAGCGACAATACCAGTTGCTCAAATAATTGAATTTCCAGCTCGTTGATGCGCTCTTCCGCACCCAATATTTTCGTCTCAAGTTTTTTTAGCTCATCGGTGATATAGCGTTCGCTGCCGGTCAGGGTTTGTTTGCGCACCCAATTATCCGGAATAAGGCCTTTGTTTTTGTATTTATTGGTAACCTCCAAATAATACCCGAAAACATTGTTGAAGCCGATCTTTAAATTGTCAATTCCGGTGCGCTCTGCTTCGGTTTGCTGAATTTCTACCAACAATGCCTGGCTGTTGCGGATGGTATTTCGCAGATCGTCCAGCTCTTCGTTAAAGCCATCGGCAATGAGGCCGCCCTTGTTGGCTGCCGTGGGCGGATCTTCAACAAGTTGTTTTTTAATTTCTTCCTGAAGTGTCAGGCAGGGATTGAGGCTGTCCGCCATTTTGCGCAGCGAAGCGTTGTCGGATTTCTCCAGCTCTGCTTTCAATGGAACGATGGCCTCCAGGGCATGCCGCAGTTGCACCACCTCCCGGGGATTGATCTTGCCCAGTGGTACCCGGCTTATGAGCCGCTCCAGATCGCCCATGCGGCGCAGGCTCTGCTCCACCTTGTCGGCGAGGCCGGGGTGATCCATAAAGTATTGAACCACCTCCTGTCTGGCTTTTATTTCCGTCAGGGAGGTGAGTGGCAGCACCACCCATTTTTTCAGCATTCGCCCCCCCATCGGAGAAACTGTCTGATCCAGCACATCGATCAATGGCGTGCCGGATTCATGCTGGCTGTACACCAGCTCCAGGTTGCGGATGGTGAATCGGTCCAGCCACACGTGGCGCTCCCGCTGGAGCCGGTTGATGGAGGTAATGTGGGCCAGGTTGTTGTTTTCGGTAGTGGCCAGGTAGTGCAATACAGCGCCGGCAGCAATCTGCGCCAGCTCCATTTCCTCCACCCCAAAGCCCTTCAGGGAGGTTACATCAAAATGGTGCAGTAATTTTTCCCGGGTAAAATCGAGGGTGTATATCCAGTCGTCCAGTTTGTAGCTGTAATACCTGTCGGAAAACAAATATTCAAAGTCCTGAGCTTTCCCCTTCGGGTAAATAATTTCCGAAGGCTGGAAACTCTGCATCAGCTTGTCCACATATTGCTGGTCGCCTTCGGCAACGAGGAATTCGCCCGTTGACACATCCAGAAAAGCAACGCCGTTTTGTCCTTTTTTTCCAAAATATACCGAGGCGAGGAAATTGTTCTTTTTGTGCTCCAGCAGTTTTTCGTCCACAGCCACACCGGGTGTCACCAGTTCCGTAACGCCGCGTTTAACGATCTTTTTCTGCGGGGATGGTTTTTCCAGTTGTTCACAGACCGCCACCCGGTAACCCGCTTTTACCAACCGGGGCAGGTACATGTCCAGCGAATGGTGCGGGAAGCCGGCAAGCTCCACATCGCTGCCGCCATTGTTCCTGCTGGTAAGTACGATGCCCAATGCTTTGGAGGCCTTCACGGCATCTTCACCGAAGGTTTCGTAAAAATCGCCCACCCGGAACAACAGAATGGCGTCCGGATAACGGCCTTTCATCTCCGCATACTGCTTCATCAGGGGCGTCACCTTGCCGCTGGCCTGGCGCTCCTGTCCCTTCACTACTGTTTTGCTCTTTCGTGCCAATGTTCAATGTGTTTCGGGCAAAGATAGTGTATGATGGAGAATGGGTGGGGGAAGGGGTGGGAAAGTTCCTGCCTCCCTGTATGAGGCTGGCAATCTGATGGCATGCAAATGCATGAACCGCCATTTTTTGGCCATGAATTAACCTCTACAAAAGGATGAAATCGTTCTGAAAAATTTTACCGACTAATTCTGGAGAAGTAACTTTAGCGCATTGAATGATTGATGTTTATACATGCAAGTTCGCGGGAAGTGTGTTAGGTGACAAAATTGTAAAATGTGGAAAACTTCTGGCTTGCAGCAGCGGTAGTTGCTCAAATCTTGAACTACATTTGATGAGTTAGTAATCAAACAAGTTGTCTTACTCAATGTCAGCTCCGGAAAAAGAATACGGCACCAAGGACAGGTTTCTTAGAATCTTACTTGCACTTGTTGAAAACCCCTTCGGCTATACCCGTAAGCAACTCGCTGTGCGGTATGGGGTGGACAGGGATACCATAAAAAATGACTTCAAATGCTTTCGGAATGCGGGCCTGGTTCTGCAGAAGGACGATAAGCACCGGTACCGACTAGTCCTTGACAAACCTTACAAGCAACTGAAGCACCTGTTGCATTTTACCGAAGAAGATCAGCAACTGCTGGAGCAGGCCATCGACCAGATTTCCCCGCACACCAAAAGCGGGGAGCGGTTGAAGAAAAAGCTGGCTTCTCTGTACGATTACCACAAGCTGGGTCATTATTATTTGCGCAAGCCCTATTTGAAAAAAGTGGATACCCTGCTTTTGGCAAAAGAAAACGAAAGGGCCGTAGTACTGAAGGATTACCGCTCCTCCAACAGCAACCGCATCGAGGACAGAAAAGTGGAGCCTTTTCATGTATCTCCTCCCGACGACACTCTGCAGGCCTTTGATCTGGAAAGAAAGCAAATCAGACATTTCGTTTGAGGTGAATCAGCATTTCTACAGCCTGCTTAATTTCATCATGGGCATGCATGCCGCCCATCTGGAGGCCATAGATCGGGCTGAGAGCCTACTATGACATTTGCGGGAGCAGGAGAAGTTTGTTTTGGGAAAGATGAGCAGGCGAGTATAAAAAAAGGAAGGCAAAAGTGCCTTCCGATTCCCTAAGGGTTCAATTGAAATCTAAAGGTATTTACTACCTTTTTTACTTATTTCAATTCCATTAAAGTGCAATTGAAGGAGAAAAGATGTAAATTTGTAGTTCGGTACAAGCTGTTTTAGTTTCATAAACTCGCATGCTCGCGGGGGTTGCCAGTACTGGCACGGTGCTAAAACGGCTTGTACCTATTTTTTTAGTTTCAAGAACTTACCGGCCTTATTGAGGTCAAATGGGTTTGACGATGTGTAAATTCTATCCCCGGGACCGCTCCCGTACACATCATAAACCAACTTGATTCTTCCTTCCATTGCGGTAAAATACCTCCTTTCTTCTTTCAGCACATACCGCTGAACCGCCCATAACAGGTAGTCCAAAACACAGAGTTCTGCGCAATCTGCCGACCTGACTATATCACATTTATAGGTGCACACCGGGTCTCCGTTTGGGCCGACGTGCTTTGAAATCACTTTCTGCACAGCTTCTGTAAAAGGTTTGGTATTAGCACTGTCACGTCTTGAAAGGTAGAACTGATAGTGACAGTTGGGCTGGAAATGGTATTGTTTCACCAGATTGTGCAAAACGTCGAAGTAAAATTCACTGGCGTTTCCATTGTGTTTGGAGATAAAAAGCTCAGGGATTTTGCGTGCTATTATCACGTAGCATTCAACGTAATCCAACTGACGGATAAACTCAAAAAACTTAATCCTGACCTCAGGGTGGTCGTCCTTGGCATGAAGGTACCATCCGGGTTGGCTGACCGAATAAATGCTATTGAACAATGGGTCTGACAAAATATTCTCAGAAAATCCCTTCACTTCTTTCTGAAGCCTCCTGGGCTCTTGGGTTTCCAACATCCCAAGGATCAGTACTGGCTGAAAGTCCTCTGAAAACCATAGAGGGCGCTTCCGTTTCCCAAAGAAATCGGGGCTGCCGGATTCATCAATGTAGAAAAACACCTTCGAAATTTGCTTCATAGTGCAAATGTAGTTATCTTTGCCAAAGTAAAAAAGATAGTAAGGAGATTGTTTTCATTTTTTCTAAAAACCAAACACCATGCGGATTTACCTACATCTCACCCCGAATACAGAACCCGTTCCGTTCAATTACCAGCAAAACCTGGTTGGCGCCTTCCACAAATGGCTGGGTGAGAATGAACTGCACGATGATATTTCGTTGTATTCACTGTCATGGTTAGCTCATGGGCACCGGCGAGGGCAATTTCTTGATTTTCCAGGAGGAAGTATTTTTCAAATCAGCTCTCCAAGTGATGATTTACTTGCAAGTCTATTGCAAGGTGTTGTTGCTGGGCACCAAATTGCCTGGGGCATGGAAGTTTATGAAATAACGATTCAACGGACGCCAAATTTCGGGACGAAGCGCCGGTTTCTTGTTCAAAGTCCAGTTCTTGTAAAGAAGAAAAGGGAAAATGCAAAACATCATCAATACTACTACCCTGGTGATCCTGAAGCTGACTCGATCATGACACATATTTTGAGGAGGAAACTTGAAAAAGCTGGGTTGAATGCCGATGTTGAAGTTTTCTTCGATAAACAATACGATAAAGTTGATATCCGAAAAATCACCTACAAGGGCATTGACATCAAAGCCAGCATTTGCCCAGTGATTGTGAGTGGGGACCCAAAGGCCTTACAGTTTGCATGGGAAGTAGGTGTAGGTAATTCTACAGGAATCGGGTTTGGTGCGCTTAAGTAGTTAAAATAAAATGCAAAGACATGCAAATAGACCTTAGTTTTTATCTCGAACCGCCAGAATTGATTCAAAGAGGCAAGTTGACAATCTGTGTGCTTGCTCCTCTTTCAATGGTGTCGCAGCAGCCTGGATCATATTTCAGAAGTGAGTTGTCACCGACGAAGGACATGCTTTATGGGCTAGTGGAGAATGCAGCTGGATGGCATTTTCACGAGGATCAACGCAAAGTGATTATCAAAGGATTGGTAAAAGCTGTCAAGAAAAAATTTGGTAAAGATCCCAGATGGAAAGATCATCCATGGTTGAAAGGAAAGCTGAGCAGTTCGGGCAGCGGTTACTTCAGTTTGTTGCAATTTCATTTGGGTTTTAAACAAATTAAGGCAGATGAAAGCCCATTAGCCTGGGATGATTTATGGTCAATGTTGAACAAGAATAAAAGCATCTCTTTTGTTGGTGGTAGTCGGAATTATGACTATCGATTAGAAGACTTGATAACGGCCTCTCGGAGAGAAGACCCAAAGGTGACTTTTGGCGACAGAAAAGGATTTTACCAGTTTACATTGGATCAATTAAGGAAAATTATTGAAGGACAGGTGCATGTTAATAGCCTCAGCCCCTATTTCCCCCAGTTCTATGCAAGTCCTCGTAAACGGGGCTATGTGGAACCAGCCAAACCGTGGATTTATGAGGTTAGCTGCACGCCAGTGGTCGCTAAAATATTGTCTGAATCTTTCAATGAGCCCGCCGCACCTCTTTATTTGGGGACTAATGATGGTTGGGTTCACGTAAAATGGGAAAGCTATGATTGAGTTGAATAATTGGCACCCAATGCCACGTTATGGCGTAGCTGCTGCTCTGGTTAGCAAAGGACAGAGCAATATTGAATACCCTGCAGACCGGGGAGTGCTTTGGGAATTGGCAAAAGATGTATTGCCCCAGCTCTTAGACTATGTCATGTTGTGTCCACACAAGACTGATAACTTGGAATTTGTTGTATTCCGTCCAGTGCCGAGTGGGGAGTTGAACCCAGGAAAAGCCAGCGGGCAAACATCAGCAAATGGTTTTTATATCGCGCCACATGTTCTTTCTAGTCAAAATGCAGCGGATATTGTAAAGGAGGTGAAAGGCATATATGCGACTTTGATGAAGGAAGATAAAGAGAGTAATTACGAGCTAAAAAAATCTTTTGCTCCAATGATTGCGAAGATCAATGCAGGCAAAAAGTCAATGTCAAATCCAAAGATCGATGTTCTCAAAGCGGCCTTTACTGCTATTGCAACATTGACGAAATTGAAAGCAGCAGCCTTCATCAAGGATACCAGCGATAACTTTGGGAATGCAGGGATTCTACCTGACCTTCCATTTTTTGATGCTGAATCAAGTTCTTACCCATTGATTGAATTTATAGAATTAGTCGATGAGATTATGTCACAAGGTCTTGGAGATGATGCATTCACGTCCAAAATGGACAAAAACTCTTACAACCGGCCAAAGGTTTTTTATGGTAATTATCCGCATGCACCGCGGACCTTTGGACTCGGTTCTCTATCCTTGGTCGCTGCCATCGGTAAATGGGTAGAAGAACATAATAATCTCTATGGAAAAGCAAGTGCTGTTTTGGATTGGCTTTCAGGTAGGCCTATTTATATTGTTTCTTATCTCGGCACTCAGCAGGAGCGATTTGGTCATCATCTAATTGATCTGGCATTGAGTGGCGATCTATATCAAATAATTCAGATGACTAGCCGTGTTGAACTCATAGGCATACCTTCTGATACAAAATTTAGTAACCCAAAATGGCAACTTTTCCTACGCTCCTTTGACCATTTCCTCCGTCTCTTTGATGCAAGCAGTTGGCAAAACTTTCTTATGCACCGGGCTACATACCCGATAGAATTCTTTCACCTTTTTAAAACCTATTTTATGAAGACCGGAAAATATACCGATGAGCTAATCGAATCCGCCGTTGCCTATGGAAGGTCGCTTAATCGGGCGGCATATCTCGCTGGCAAAGAAAACGCTGGAGAAAGTGCCAGCATAAAAGCTGTGACCGAGGCAAAACAGAAGGTGATGCTCCAGCTGGAAAGCATCATTCAAAGCGCAGAAACAAATCAAGAACTAGTAGCACGACTGAATGCCCAAGTTGGAAGATTGACCTTTCAGGACATTGATTCAAAAGCCTCTTTGTTTTTAAAAGAAGTTGTAAACGGAAAAATTGGTTTGGAAGAATCCCAGCATCTCATTACGGCATTTATGCGTTTGAGTAGTTACGACCCAAATGAGCAAAAAGGCAACAAACTTGAAGTGGAAGAAAATCAAACTGCTTGATTTCTTTCCTCTCTTCTAACAAATATCATTTCAAAATCTATTGATTATGTCAACTAAAATTAAATCAATTCTGGTCACTTCTGTGGCCCCTTTGAGTGACCACGCTGCCAATCGGGGTGAAAAGTTATTAGGCAACGCATCTTCTGTTAAGCACCGTCCAGACGGCCGGGTTTACATCTCTGGTCAGATGCAGCGACATGTACTCTTCAGTGCATTGGAGAGACTGAATGAAGATGATCCAAACCGTGGAAAAACTTATGTAGCGAACGGAGATGGTCCTTCTACTGATATTTCAACTGACCTACGCAGTGACCTCGGGGGCTTTTTGGATACTAATAAAGGTGATTATTCAGGTCGCCGAATTGCGCCAATTTCGGCAACACCTGCTGTGGCTCAGGAAAAAAGTAGTATCGGTAGGGATTTGCTTATCCGTTTGAAAATGAATCGAGATGAGGATTCCACTAAAAAGCAAGCTTTGGCAACCAATGAGTTCAGCGTCCGAGATGAAATGGTGATGAATTTCCACCTCGACGTTGGTATGGTCGGCATGAAAAAGCTATATGAGTACAACAATGAATACCACGTTGGAACAAAATACATTTCGGAAATCAGCGACGATGAACATGCACGTCGGGTGAGACTTTTTTTAGAGTCTACCGGGGCAATGACTGACTTTGCCAATCAAGCACGAAATGCCGTGAGTGGTGAGCCCCACAAAGTACTTATCGTACTGGACACCAAATTTAGTCGGAAGGCAGTGCGATATTTCCAAACCGAGACCACAGATGAAGAAAGGAAAAACATCCTTGATGAACTGAAATCTCGCGGTGCTTTAGTTTTCTTAGGCGATGATACAACATCTGAAGGGGATTCTGTTGCGCAAGCCTATGCCAAAGCAATGAAGGAATTGGAAATTAACAAACTATACCGCCCTCCTCATGATAAAGTCGTCTGATTTAGCCAAGCCTTCGGGGATTACATTAGCTGAGCATACCCAGCATGTAATTGATGAAGCTGAAAAAATTCTTCGCGCTGTAGATTTTGCTTGTGTCAAATACAATCGCTTGACAAATGGCGATTTGAAGAAAGATCTTTTGGAAGCGGCTAAATACCATGATTGGGGCAAGGTCGCTCCCACATGGCAGAATGCCTGTAGAGCTGATTACAACCTTTATCGTTCATGGCGGAAGGAGAAAGGCTTAGATCCTGATGCGATCAGTGCCGAAGATTATCGGCAATATGAAATTGAGATGTGGAAGCAGGACAAGCTTGCGGCTCCAAAAATCTTTCGAGCTGGCTTGAGGCATGAATTTGCTTCACTTAAAATGATTGACGATGCCAAAATTTCTCTTTCAGAACCCATAAAAGCTGCCATTGCAGCACACCACGGTAAACTGAGCTTCAGGTATGAGAACCGTTGGAAGAATGATGGTAGAAATTCTGTGCTTGATCAAAATGGGCCCTACTATGATTATTGGCAGGAGCTGAAGAGACTTTCTTTTCAAGTAAAAAGGCAAGAAAGTTTTGATCAACTTTTGCGTAAGCGGTACCAGTTTGCCGCCATCAGGAGTCTACTCCGATTGGCAGATACACGAGCTAGTCGAAAAGAAGGGGAAGGTGATGACGCTGACTATCACTTTTCCCCTTTCGAATTTAACTTCAAATACAAGCCTCGACCAGTACAGCAAGCAGCTTTGGATATAGCCAATGAGCCGGTAAGTATTCTACGTGCTCCAACAGGAAGTGGAAAAACGTTTGCCTCTCTGCTTTGGGCAAGAGAGCAAATCAAAGCAGCTAAGGCTGACCGGCTAGTTGTGGCCATGCCGACCCGTTTCACCTCAAACGCTCTTTCCATTAGTGTGGCTGATGAAATGGGGGAAACGGGGTTGTATCACTCAAGCGCATGGCATAATCGATACGGGGCGGTTAAAGGGCGCAAGGAACGCCTATTTGCTCAGGAAGCACATCGCATGGCCAGGTATTTAGTCACGCCAGTTACGGTTTGTACCATTGACCATTTACTTATCAGTCTTACAGGGGTAAAGGAAGATCACCAGACCACGTTTTTCTTTTTGGCAAATAGCTGCGTAGTATTCGATGAAGCTGATTTTTATGATCCATTTGTTCAAGCAAATCTGGTGGTACTGCTTGATGTGTTGCGGGTCTTGGAAGTACCCATGCTCATCATGAGCGCTACTGTACCGGATTCGGCAAGGCAGCTTTACAATATTGCTACGCCTATAAAAGTGCCTGATGAACCGACCAGGCAAAATACCAAAAAATTGGAATGGCTTGATCCAGATGGAGAAAAGGACCGAGAATGGGTAATGCAGGAAATGCTCAAATTAGGTAATGGAATCATCTATGCCAACACCGTGGAACGAGCGCTCTGGTATTACGAATGGTTTGTTGAGCAGGGAACGGATATCCCTCTTGTCATGTACCACAGCAGATTTACAGAGCCAGATAAAAAGGCCATTGAGAATAAACTGATTGACATGCTGGGTAAAGATGCATGGAAAAATCATGCTGAGAAACCTGTTCGATGTATTGCCATTATGACCCAGATCGGGGAAATGAGTGTGAATATCAGCAGCCCATTGATGCTCTCTGATCTCTGTCCGTGGGACAGGTTGGCTCAAAGAATTGGTCGCTTGGTTCGCTTTGACAATCAGGGTGAGGGCATTTGTTACATTAACGAGCCACAGAAGGATGGGGAACTTTATCCTGCACCTTACGGAGAATATAACCGAGGAAACAAGAGATGGACGCCAGTCGAAGCCTTGATGAATACAAGGAAAATCTTGCAAGGTCAATTTGCGGAAGCTAAAGAGGTTACTGCGGAAGAGCTGGTTTCATTTGTAAATGATCTCTATCCAGACAAACCTTCGTTCGATAGTACAGCGAAGTCTAATGCAAGATTACTGCTGGATCATATAAAAAATAACTGGTTGATTCAGCCTAACACTCAAATGGATGATGCTAATGCGGTGGTGGATGGAGGGTGGTCGAGTAGGCATATCCCCCCACAGGTCACTGTTTTGTCATATGAAAAAAGGGGCCAGGAAGAGTTTTCATTTTCTGACTTTGAGGACTTTCAAAACCATATTTTAGAATATGGAATAGCATGTCCTGTATATTTGATTGAAAAAGAACTGACAAAATCATTGCCAAAGGTGGAAAAAGTCGAAATAAAATTAGAAAAGAAGGAGGAGACGATGAAGGTTTATGCAACATGGCATTATAACCCACAAATGGGCCTTGCATTCTTATACCAAAGCGAGTCTAAGCCTGATGCCAGTTCGCAAATAGATTTATGATCTCATCCTCCCACATAACCTACTACCACCTCTGTCACCGCAAATTATGGCTACACCATCGCGGTATGCGAATGGAGGATAACAGCCAGGCGGTGGCAGAGGGTCTACTCCTTGGTAAATCCACCTACCCCCGCCGTCCACAGCGTTGGAAAGAGCTGGAGCTGGGATTTCTGAAGATCGACCATTACGATCCAAAGACCAACACGGTGCGGGAAGTCAAGAAAAGCCCGAAGTTGGAGCATGCGCATGTGGCCCAGGTGAAGTATTACCTATATGCGCTGGAAAAGCGGGGTGTTCATGGCGCCAGGGGACTCATAGAATACCCCAAGCACAAGCGGACTACTGAAGTTCCGCCACTGACAGATGCCGACAGAAGGGAGATAAAGGCCTGGGAGGCTGAGGTGCTGCACATTGTAAGCCTGCCGCAATGCCCGCCATTGGTTAAAAAGGGCTATTGCCGGAGCTGTGCGTTCAGGGATTTTTGTTTCGTTTAACAGTAGCTAGTATTTATGAAGAAGGCCTATTACCTGTTCAATCCGGGACGGATGAGCCGCAGGGATAACACGCTGAAATTCGAGCCAGTGGCCAAAGAGGGGGAGCCTGCTCCCAAGCCCCGGTATTTGCCCGTAAATGGTGTCAGTGCACTGTACATTTTCGGCAGCGTGGATGCCAACAGTGAGCTGTTCAATTTTTTGGGTCGGAATCACATCCCTGTACATTTTTTCGATTATTACAAACATTATACGGGATCCTTCAGTCCCCGAGAGCACCTGCTTGCGGGGCAGATGCTGGTTCAGCAAGTTGGTGCATACACATCTCTGAAAAAGCGCCTGCATATTGCCCGCTCCATTGTGGATGGAGCCACTTTTAACATGTTGAAGAATTTGCGTTATTACCAAAACAGGGATCGGGATGTATTGAACCAGATCGAGCAATTGGAATTATTGCGACAAAATATAACCACTGTAAATTCTATCGATGAACTCATGGGTGTGGAAGGTAACAGCAGGCAGGTGTATTATTCGGCCTTTGATGAAATTATCGAAGGATTTGCCTGGGAGGGACGCCGCAAGCGTCCTCCGCAGAACGAACTCAATGCCCTGGTGAGTTTTGGAAATTCCATGTGTTATTCAATTTGTCTGGATGCCATTTACAACTCGCAATTGAATCCCACTGTGAGTTTTCTCCACGAGCCTGGCACACGACGCTTCAGCCTTGCACTCGACATGGCGGAGGTGTTCAAGCCGATTCTAGTTGACAGGTTGATTTTCAGACTTTGTAACCGCAGGGAGTTGCGGGAACAGCATTTTGATTTCATCGACGATGCTTGTTTTCTGGCTGATTCGGGTAGAAAGGTATTCGTCAAAGCCTGGGAGGAAAAATTGCAGCAAAGCCTGCACCACCGAAAATTGGACCGGGCAGTCAGTTACAGACACCTTGTCAGACTGGAGTGTTACAAACTGGCCAAACACATCATCGGTATGGAGGAAGTCTATGAACCTTTTAAAATATGGTGGTAATACTTCAATAAAGCCCTGAATATATGTACGTCATAGCTGTTTACGATGTTGCTGCTGAACGAACTACGAAAATGTTGAAACTTTGCCGTAAGTATTTGCACTGGGTTCAAAACTCCGTTTTTGAGGGAGAGATCACCGAAGTGAAATTGAAAGAGCTCAAACTGGAGGCCGAAAAGATCATGGACAAAGAACACGACAGCTTTATTCTGTTCAAAAACCGCAATTCCAACTGGCTGGACAAAGAGATCATTGGAAAGGAGAAATCCAATGTCGATCAGTTTCTCTAAGTCGTCGGTGATGCGTGAATGAGGTAGGGGATAGCGTGAAGTTCTTTGACATTGTGGGCTTTCTTTTTGATTATCAATGCCTTGTAGCGGTCGTCGCTAAGCAGTGGATTTTGCACTACTGGCCACTGCAATGGCAATTACGGCCTGCATACAAGATTCCCGATTGTTAACTTGTTGACAAACAGCTTGATGTATATATTTGTGGCCGCTCCTTTAATTGCACCTAATTGGAATTGAAACCTCGTCGTCACGCTTGCTTTCCAAATACCTGCGCTCCCTTTAATTGCACCTAATTGGAATTGAAACGAAGGAGGTTACGAGAGTTTCAGGGTGTCGAAGTGTCCTTTAATTGCACCTAATTGGAATTGAAACATGGAGGCGGTGAACTGTACAATGACGAGCTGGGCGCCTTTAATTGCACCTAATTGGAATTGAAACGGAATACCTTAACAGGAACCCTGTGGAGGGAGGAGACCTTTAATTGCACCTAATTGGAATTGAAACTATGAGGCTGGATGCTATTACCCAGCACACCGCCACCTTTAATTGCACCTAATTGGAATTGAAACAAAGCAACGAATGCCCAACAATGGGTATATTGCATCCTTTAATTGCACCTAATTGGAATTGAAACTTCCGGCGGTCTCACCCTTTCGGGGTGGGGGCAGTCCTTTAATTGCACCTAATTGGAATTGAAACCAAATGCTCGACATGAACATCACCCTGCTGCAGGCCTTTAATTGCACCTAATTGGAATTGAAACGCATGAGGTGGGTGAGGTCTTAAAAAGGAAGCTACCTTTAATTGCACCTAATTGGAATTGAAACTCACCCGCCTGACAGGTGTCATGCCGGGCCTCACTGCCCCTTTAATTGCACCTAATTGGAATTGAAACTCAGGTGTTCCATTTTAAACTTATACCTCGATGAGCCCTTTAATTGCACCTAATTGGAATTGAAACCATGAACATTAAACTGGGGCTAAGTTACAACCTTCCTTTAATTGCACCTAATTGGAATTGAAACAATGCCGGACAGCTCGCCAGTTGGCACCAACACAGGCCTTTAATTGCACCTAATTGGAATTGAAACATGGCCTAAATGCCTATAAAGTTGGCAGCAGCACTGCCTTTAATTGCACCTAATTGGAATTGAAACAAGTCCCATGTCAACAGCGCCAATGTCAATGCAACCTTTAATTGCACCTAATTGGAATTGAAACTTTACCCTTAAATTCATACCTGCCTTTGGTGAAATACCTTTAATTGCACCTAATTGGAATTGAAACGCCCTGGTGCCTGCTCTGTGCTGCTATACCTGAGGCCTTTAATTGCACCTAATTGGAATTGAAACCACACTGCTGCACCCTGGTGCCGGCTGTCTGCATCCTTTAATTGCACCTAATTGGAATTGAAACTTAGGGAAAAAGGGGAACAAAAGGTAAAAGGGCTGCCCTTTAATTGCACCTAATTGGAATTGAAACAATACATCACGGTCGTGGCAACTTCGGCAAACGAAGCCTTTAATTGCACCTAATTGGAATTGAAACCCAGGCACCCACCACGTCGGTTTCGGTGATGCCCGTCCTTTAATTGCACCTAATTGGAATTGAAACGAACGTTCCGGTGGCGCCTGTATTTTGACGGCAGTTCCTTTAATTGCACCTAATTGGAATTGAAACGTGGCTTGCAGAACTCAATAGTGAACTTCTTTGTCCTTTAATTGCACCTAATTGGAATTGAAACCTTTTTGGATAGGTCGCCTTTAGCGTCGTACAGGCCTTTAATTGCACCTAATTGGAATTGAAACATCATTGAGAGTAAGAGTGTGTACCAATAAAGTGTGCCTTTAATTGCACCTAATTGGAATTGAAACCTCTATTCCGGCAGCATCGAGGATGCCGTCAAGGCCTTTAATTGCACCTAATTGGAATTGAAACTATTTAAAAGGGTACTTTGGATTCATTGCTCAAACCTTTAATTGCACCTAATTGGAATTGAAACACAAAATCAAAAAGTTATGTGTAAGGCTCCAAAACCCTTTAATTGCACCTAATTGGAATTGAAACAATGAACAAAATATGTATAGTTTCCCCGATACTGCCTTTAATTGCACCTAATTGGAATTGAAACTTCTATAACCTGATCCCGGTAGGTCTGGGCTGTCGCCTTTAATTGCACCTAATTGGAATTGAAACCAAATTTACTTCCAATTCTCATGAACTCAAAAACTCCTTTAATTGCACCTAATTGGAATTGAAACGCAACAAGTTTGTCGACATCAGGAAGGAGATCACGCCTTTAATTGCACCTAATTGGAATTGAAACGGTATCAGCGCTGAGCGTCGTAGTGCTGTCCACTGCCTTTAATTGCACCTAATTGGAATTGAAACTTGCCCCTGGCAGTTATATGAAGTTGCGCAGCGAGCCTTTAATTGCACCTAATTGGAATTGAAACAACGCTCCGTCTAAAATGGTATAATGGAAGTAGATCCTTTAATTGCACCTAATTGGAATTGAAACCAATAGTGGAGCGGGATAGCAATGGAAACATCAGCACCTTTAATTGCACCTAATTGGAATTGAAACTCGACATCGAGGGTGAATGTGTCCAACGCTGCACCCTTTAATTGCACCTAATTGGAATTGAAACATCACTACCGGTGCCATTGTCAGCACCACGATGGTCCCTTTAATTGCACCTAATTGGAATTGAAACGTGTGTTGGCGATTGAGGATGAGGAAGAGGGGCGCCCCTTTAATTGCACCTAATTGGAATTGAAACATTTTCCGTTTCGAGGCTGAAGACCGGAAGCTGAAGCCTTTAATTGCACCTAATTGGAATTGAAACCTCAACACCTAAAACGCAGGCACAGCACGCCGGTGCCCTTTAATTGCACCTAATTGGAATTGAAACTAACAAGTATCGAACTCAAGGCAAAGCTTCTGCTCGCCTTTAATTGCACCTAATTGGAATTGAAACCCGGTGTAGTGAATGGTGTAAACCTGGATGGGGTGCCCTTTAATTGCACCTAATTGGAATTGAAACCTATTGAATCCACAGTAATTCGACACTTGGTAATGGCCTTTAATTGCACCTAATTGGAATTGAAACGCCTGTTTTGCCGCCTCCTTCGTTCTTTGGAGTTCTCCTTTAATTGCACCTAATTGGAATTGAAACAAGTGGTTTACTGATAATTGGGATTTTACTTTATCTCCTTTAATTGCACCTAATTGGAATTGAAACTCCTAAAATCAAATTCGTAAACTCGTCATCTTCATCCTTTAATTGCACCTAATTGGAATTGAAACTCGTTTTCTGGCTCTTCACTTTCCAGGAAGTTCACCTTTAATTGCACCTAATTGGAATTGAAACCTGAGCAGTTCGGGGAATACCTTTTCCAGCAGGCTGCCTTTAATTGCACCTAATTGGAATTGAAACTATTTCTTCACGATGCTTGTCATCCTCTCAACCAGCCTTTAATTGCACCTAATTGGAATTGAAACTTAAATGTTACGTTTACCATGATTCCAAAATTTTACCCTTTAATTGCACCTAATTGGAATTGAAACATTATTGACCGAGGTGCTAAGCTGCACCAGCTCAACCTTTAATTGCACCTAATTGGAATTGAAACCATACTCAAGCAATACCAGAAGCCCATTTGATGGCCCTTTAATTGCACCTAATTGGAATTGAAACGAAATATCATCAGGTTCACTGTGAAATGCCGGGATGCCTTTAATTGCACCTAATTGGAATTGAAACGAATTGGTCGGCGATCTCCTTAGGCCAGATGTCGTGCCTTTAATTGCACCTAATTGGAATTGAAACACTTTATAGGTTTCCATGCGATTTATTTCCAATGCTTCCTTTAATTGCACCTAATTGGAATTGAAACGAAGAAGTCATCAGGCTGATGTCTGATGAATTCCGGCCTTTAATTGCACCTAATTGGAATTGAAACAAGTTTGGGGCGGCGCTGGTGATCGTGACGGTCGACCTTTAATTGCACCTAATTGGAATTGAAACTTGGCGTGGCCGTTTTGCGATGCGGCGGGGGTTGCGCCTTTAATTGCACCTAATTGGAATTGAAACTTGAGTTGCTGGTTAGAAAGATTCATCGTTGAATAGCCTTTAATTGCACCTAATTGGAATTGAAACGAAGTAATTGCCCCGCTTGACAAGCTGAAAAGCATGCCTTTAATTGCACCTAATTGGAATTGAAACTTTTTGAATAGGTAATCGTTAACCTCCCAAAAAACCCCTTTAATTGCACCTAATTGGAATTGAAACCTGCCACCGGCCTGGCCATTGCCATCAGCCAGCTCACCTTTAATTGCACCTAATTGGAATTGAAACCAGGACAATCGTATTCACCGGCGCCGATTGGCGCACCTTTAATTGCACCTAATTGGAATTGAAACGAGGGAGAGGATGATTTGATAATAGTAGAAAGAGGCCTTTAATTGCACCTAATTGGAATTGAAACCACGGTTGTACTGCTCTTCCTCGTCGGAAGTCAAACCTTTAATTGCACCTAATTGGAATTGAAACCTTTGTCCTCTTTGCTTTCTTTGCTTCCCTCGTCCCCTTTAATTGCACCTAATTGGAATTGAAACCACAAATTCAATGTACCACCCCAGTCGGCGCAGCACCCTTTAATTGCACCTAATTGGAATTGAAACGGTCAATTACAACATCTTCAATTAAATCCAAAATATCCTTTAATTGCACCTAATTGGAATTGAAACGTTAAATTTATTCAATATAACATTGAGGACGTTCGACCTTTAATTGCACCTAATTGGAATTGAAACGGCTTTGATGAAGAACCATCGCAAACAGGGCGATCACCTTTAATTGCACCTAATTGGAATTGAAACAGGTCGAATGACCTCGGTGGTATGTAAGTGCTGTTCACCTTTAATTGCACCTAATTGGAATTGAAACCCACTCTAATTTTTGATACCATTTCATGATTCAACCTTTAATTGCACCTAATTGGAATTGAAACTAGTCTTGCAGCTCAAGAAGGTAGGCTCCTTTCTCCTTTAATTGCACCTAATTGGAATTGAAACTGGGCAATGCTGTGGTTCCTCAAATACCGTTTTTGACCTTTAATTGCACCTAATTGGAATTGAAACAGGTCGAATGACCTCGGTGCTACAAAGCATAAGTACCCTTTAATTGCACCTAATTGGAATTGAAACAAAAACCAGAGCAGCGCAGCGGCGTCGGGTACAGTGACCTTTAATTGCACCTAATTGGAATTGAAACTCCTTTCCTGTAATCTCCTGCCGCTCAACGTAACCTCCTTTAATTGCACCTAATTGGAATTGAAACTTCTGAGTACTTGAAAATGAGATATTAGCAGCTCCCTTTAATTGCACCTAATTGGAATTGAAACACATTTCCTGTCACAGACTGCAATCTAATGGCTGCCTTTAATTGCACCTAATTGGAATTGAAACCCGATCATAATGGGAATTTCCAAAACACCCTGCCATGCCTTTAATTGCACCTAATTGGAATTGAAACATTGGTACTAACCTTTTACAGTCTTGAGGCAATATGACCTTTAATTGCACCTAATTGGAATTGAAACAACTTAGAAAATGAATCAACCATATGTAACTTCAGCCTTTAATTGCACCTAATTGGAATTGAAACACCGTGATGTTGTTGGCGTCGTAGCTTTCGGTGTCGCCTTTAATTGCACCTAATTGGAATTGAAACCTAGTCATAAGTTGTACGAAGTGCTGGGCATCACCTGCCTTTAATTGCACCTAATTGGAATTGAAACCACAAAGAAGAGGAATTTTGGATGTGGGTATCATCCCCTTTAATTGCACCTAATTGGAATTGAAACCATGGTCAAACATTGTGAATCTGGAAGGTTTGATTGCCTTTAATTGCACCTAATTGGAATTGAAACTCAGAAGCTGATTTTCAGCCCTCCGAGCAGGGCAAAGCCTTTAATTGCACCTAATTGGAATTGAAACATATCCCTGTTTTGACGACAGTAAGGTAACCAGCAGACCTTTAATTGCACCTAATTGGAATTGAAACGGCTGTTGGCCAGGTCGGTCAGGAATGTTTCATGCGCCTTTAATTGCACCTAATTGGAATTGAAACTACGCACCTGAGCAACGACTGGAAGAAAGGCGACCGCCTTTAATTGCACCTAATTGGAATTGAAACCCTCGATCTTGAGTAGTGGCAAGCGCTCCAGCACCCTTTAATTGCACCTAATTGGAATTGAAACCCGCCTGTGGCCCAATTGATCAGAATGTAAACAATGCCTTTAATTGCACCTAATTGGAATTGAAACCTGGAAACTACATAAGAATATGCAGGTGCATAATCACCTTTAATTGCACCTAATTGGAATTGAAACTTGGTCTTTTCCCGGATGGGAGTATTTAAGCCGCTCCTTTAATTGCACCTAATTGGAATTGAAACTCATCAAATTTAAACGTAGGATAAAAATCACTATACCCTTTAATTGCACCTAATTGGAATTGAAACTCTTTGGATCCGGCACCTACCTGAACACCGTGACCACTTTAATTGCACCTAATTGGAATTGAAACTTAATAAATTATATACATTCGAATCGCCATATTTGTCCTTTAATTGCACCTAATTGGAATTGAAACTCCGTAAGAGTAACCTGCTCAATAATAGGATACGGCCTTTAATTGCACCTAATTGGAATTGAAACGTTAAATGTGTATTTACTACTGTTCCGGTATTCGACCTTTAATTGCACCTAATTGGAATTGAAACAAACCTCGGAGATGTTCTTGGGAACCTTGAAAGCACCTTTAATTGCACCTAATTGGAATTGAAACTCCTCCAACTCTCTGAGCCCCAAAACCCATAAGGCCTTTAATTGCACCTAATTGGAATTGAAACAAATCAAAAGAAGAGTACAGCCTTTGTGCCTGGCCCTTTAATTGCACCTAATTGGAATTGAAACATGACCAGCCGGACGGCAACAGGTGGCGAAAAAATTCCTTTAATTGCACCTAATTGGAATTGAAACTTACATGCCTTGCTAAAGCGGAAGAGATGATTGAGCCTTTAATTGCACCTAATTGGAATTGAAACGCAGGTACTGAATATCATGCAGGGACAATGGACATTCCTTTAATTGCACCTAATTGGAATTGAAACTATTGTTTGAGATAGGCTTTCGCCTTTTCAGTCAGCCTTTAATTGCACCTAATTGGAATTGAAACTTTGCATGTGCAATTTAGGGTATTTTTCGAAGAAGCCTTTAATTGCACCTAATTGGAATTGAAACTTTGCAGATGTCCCGCTGGTGGGGTTTCAGTGCTGCCTTTAATTGCACCTAATTGGAATTGAAACTACAAGCAATAAGAGAAGGAAGGATAACAGCTAAAGCCCTTTAATTGCACCTAATTGGAATTGAAACTTTCCATGGTTCAGTTTTTTTGATTTGAGCCACTTATCCTTTAATTGCACCTAATTGGAATTGAAACCAAAGACGAAACAAGAAATAAAAAGAAAAAACAGCCTTTAATTGCACCTAATTGGAATTGAAACTTCGCAGTACTCGTCGTAATGTTGTGGGTACCGTCCTTTAATTGCACCTAATTGGAATTGAAACGAATTTACCCTCATTGGCTTGCCCCATTCGTGACGTCCTTTAATTGCACCTAATTGGAATTGAAACTTTGACTGTAAACCCAATTTCAGCGTAGGTACCATCCCCTTTAATTGCACCTAATTGGAATTGAAACAAACCGAATGGCAGATGGTATTGGGATGGAGAAGGCCTTTAATTGCACCTAATTGGAATTGAAACGCATAGGCCATTTTCTCAATCTCGTCAATCAGTTCAACCTTTAATTGCACCTAATTGGAATTGAAAC
>PAAY01000081.1 GCA_002698985.1 Saprospirales bacterium
TGATTCCTCATCCCTGATTCCTCATCCCTGATTCCTCATCCCTGATTCCTCATCCCTGATTCCTCATCCCTCATCCCTCATCCCTTCATCGCAACCAGTTCCCTCGCATTTGCAAGTGCCGATTCACTCGGCGGGTTTTGGCTGAGCATGACGGCGATGGAGCGGATGCGTTCGTCCTCATCGAGCAATTTGACACGGGTGAAGGTGGCGTTGCCTTCCACGGTTTTATAGACGAAGTAGTGGGCGTCGGCTTTGGAGGCCACCTGCGGTGAGTGGGTGATGACCACCACCTGGTGCTGGTTGGCCAATTTGCGGAGGATGTTGCCCATGCGGAGGGCCACGTCGCCGCCCACGCCGGAGTCGATTTCATCGAAGATGAGGGTAGGCAGGGGGATGGCGCTGGCCACCAGGCTTTTGGTGACCAGGGTGAGGCGGCTCAGCTCACCGCCGCTGGCCACGTCTTTGATGTGTTGCAGGCGGCTGCCGGGATTGGCTGCGAACATGAAGCCTACCTCGTCGGTGCCGGTGGGGCCGGGCTCGGGCAGCTCGCTGAAGTGCACCTCGAAGCGGGTGTGCGGCATGGACAGCTGTGCCAGCAGTTCCAGCACCTTCTTCTCAAAGGCCGGAACCACCGATTTGCGGCGTTGCGACAGCTCTGCTGCCTGTTGCCGGAGGCGAAGGGCAAGTTCATCGAGCTGCTTTTCAAACTTCCCGATTTCGGCGGAGAGGTCACCCAACGCTTCGAAACGCTGCTGCAAGTCCTGCTGGATTTGCAGCAACTCCTCCACGGTGGCCACCCGGTGTTTGTTTTGCAGGCGGTAGATCACATCCAGCCGCTGCTGAATTTCCACAATGCGTTCGGGGTCGAATTCGGTTGCTTCGGCAAGCCTTTCGCACTCGGCGCCGATGTCGTCCAGTTCCAGAATGGCGCTGTCGAGGCGGTCGTAGAGGCCGGCGGCGTCGGGGCTGAACTTTTTGATTTCCGACAATGAGCGGAGCACTTCCCGCAATTGTCCGCTCACGGGGTTTTCTCCTTCGGCAATGAGCTGCCAGGCTGCCGACAGCGTTCGCTTGATGTCCTCGGCGTGGTTGAGGCGGCGCAGCTCGACTTCCAGTTCGTCCTGTTCACCGCTCACCAGGGCGGCTTTCTCGAACTCATCGAGCTGGAACTGCAGGAACTCGCTTTCCTGTGCCGACTGCTGGTTCAGCCGTTTCAGTTCCTCCAGCTTGCGGCGGGTTTTTACGAAGTCACGGTAAACAGCCGAGTAGTTAGCCAAGGGCTCCCGGTTGCCGGCCAGGGCGTCGATCATGCGCAATTGAAAGGACACGTTGTGGATGTCGAGTGTGTCGAACTGCTGGTGCAGATCCACCAGTGCACCCGCCAGTCGCCGGAGGATGTCGAGGGTCACCGGTGTATCGTTGACGAAGGCCCGGGATTTACCCGAAGGGGAAAGCTCCCGCCGGATGATGCACTCGTCGAAATAGTCTAGGTCGTTTTCTTCGAAAAAGGGCTTCAGCCCGTAGGCCTTCACATCGAAAGTGGCTTCGATGACGCATTTTTTGCTTTCGTCAAAAAGGCTTTTGGAGTCGGCCCGCTCGCCCATGATGAGGCCCAGTGCCCCCAGCAGGATGGATTTTCCGGCGCCGGTTTCCCCGGTGATGATGGTGAGGCCTTTCGGGAACTGCACTTCCAGTTCCTCGATGATGGCGTAGTTGCGAATGCTCAGGCGTTTGATCATGTGTTTGTTTGTTCTGATGCCTTTGTTTCTGGAGTTTTGATTGCAAGCTCCAACTTGCGGTTACCATCATGCGTGTTCCGGGTGAGCGCAAAAGTAGCGCTTGTTCGGAAGTTTTTTTCCTTCACCCGCCAGTGGGCGGGCAACGATTGGGGGAACCGGGATTCATTTCGTGGCTATCGCTACATTTGCCCCTCTTTAATTGAGGATATGAGGAATTGAAGAATCGAAGAACTGAGGCGACCAGGCGATGCTTCGATTCCTCAAATCCTCGCTTCTTCAAATCCTCATCATTAAAGCAAATGATCAAAATCGGTGTCATCGGGGCGGGCCATTTGGGCAAGATTCACCTCCGCTGTTTGCAGGAGCTGGGGGAACCCTTTGCCGTTTGCGGCTTCCATGACATCGATGAAAAGGTGGCGGCGGCGGTTTCGAAAAAATTTCAGGTCAGGGCCTTTCCCGATCTGGAGGAGCTGATCCAGGCTGCCGATGCGGTGGCGGTAATTACCCCAACGGTGACCCACTACGACATTGCCGAAGCAGCCATCAAAGCCGGCCGGCATGTGTTCATCGAAAAACCGGTGACGCAGACCCCCGATGAGGCAGCCCGGCTGTTGAAACTGGCGGGAGATCGGGGCGTGGTGGTTCAGGTGGGGCATGTGGAGCGCTTCAATCCGGCCATGTTGGCGGTGCAGCACCTGCCGCTGAACCCCATGTTTGTGGAAGCACACCGCCTGGCCATGTTCAACCCGCGGGGCACCGACGTGCCGGTGGTGCTGGACCTCATGATCCACGACATCGACATCGTGCTAAGCCTGGTAAAATCGCCGGTGAAGAGCATCTCCGCCTCCGGTGTGCCGGTGGTTAGCGATACGCCCGATATTGCCAACGCCCGGGTGGAGTTTGAAAACGGCTGTGTGGCCAACTTCACCGCCAGCCGCATTTCGATGAAGCAAATGCGCAAAGTGCGGCTGTTCCAGAAAGACGCCTACATCAGCCTGGATTTTCTGAAGAAGGAAAGCCAAATTCTGCGCATGTACGACGAGGAGAACAAACCCGCTGACGGGCAATTTCTTGAACTCGACACCCCTTCGGGTAAACGCATCATCACCATGGACATGCCGGAAGTGGGAGAGGTGAACGCCATCAAACTGGAGTGGCAGGCCTTCGCCGAAAGTGTGCTGAACGGCAGCCCCCCGGCCGTGAGCCTGAAAGAAGGACACCAGGCACTGGAAGTGGCCTATGCGATCATGGAGAAGCTGGTGAAGCGTGACACGTAACTCGTAACACGTGACTCGTAACACGTGACTCGTAACACGTGACTCGTAACACGTGACTCGTAACACGTGACTCGTAACACGTAACTCGTAACACGTGACTCGTAACACGTGACTCGTAACACGTGACTCGTGACACGTGACTCGTAAAGCGTGACTCGTAACGCTAGTCTTAATAATCTTCCATAATCCTCCATAACCCCCTAACCTCAAAAACCCTCAAAAACCTCAAAAAAAAAAAATCACCATGAAAAAACTATCCGCAGACAGAATCTATCCGGTCAGTTCTGAACCCATCGAGGGTGGTGTGGTCATTGTTGACGACGATGGAAAAATATTGGCGGTTGAGCAAGCAGCTGAGCATGACCCTGCCACGGTGCAGCATTTTTCAGGGGCCATTGTGCCGGGATTCGTCAATGCCCATTGCCACCTGGAGTTGTCGCACATGAAGGGGGTGGCACCCACCGGTACGGGACTGCTGCCCTTCCTCAAAACGGTGGTGAATTACCGGGATGTTTCCGAAGAGCAAATCCTGGAGGCCATCGAAAATGGCGACCGGGAGATGTGGGAAAACGGCATCCAGGCCGTCGGCGACATCTGCAACAAGGCTGACACCGCTGCCACCAAAGCCCGCAGCCGCATTCGCTATTTTTCCTTCGTGGAAATGTTCGACTTCCTGCAGAACGACTGGGCGCAGAAGACTTTCGACGGCTATTACGAGGTGTACAAGCAACAACCGGGTGAAGGCTTGCACCGCAAGAGCTGTGTGCCACACGCACCCTACACCGTATCTGAAAAACTGTTCGGCCTCATCAATGCGGCCAACGATGGGGAAGAGGTGCTCACCGTTAGCATCCACAACCAGGAGACGGAACACGAAGACAATTTTTTCCTTCATAAAACGGGTGACTTCAGCACCTTTTTCAAGGATTTCGGCATTGACGTGAGCGCTTTCGAACCAACAGGAAAGCCATCCATCTACTATGCCCTGGCACACATGGATGCCCGCCACAGAACGCTCTTCGTGCACAACACCATGACCCAGCCGGAGGAAATAGCCGCTGCCGTGAAATGGAGCAATGGCAACTGTTTCTGGGCCACCTGCCCCAATGCTAACCTCTACATCGAGAACCGCCTGCCCAACTACCGGTATTTCATCGACCCCGGAGCCAATGTCTGTATCGGCACCGACAGTCTGACCAGCAACTGGCAGCTCTCCATCCTGGAGGAAATGAAAACCATTGCCCGCTTCCAAAGCTATGTACCCTTTGAAACCCTGCTCCAATGGGCTACCCTCAACGGCGCCCGTGCCCTCGGTTTCGACGACGAACTGGGCAGCATAGAGCCGGGCAAGCGCCCCGGTCTCCTCCTGCTCGATCTGGAAAAAAATTGGGAACTTGCACCCGAAACGAAAGTAGTTAGGCTTGTTTGAAGAACGGAAGAACTGAGGAACTGACAAGCAGGTGTTGGAAGAATGAAATAATCCCTCATTTTGCCAGAAGCGAATAAAGGCCCGAAGGGCTTAAACTCGCCGAAGGCGATTAAACGCGCCGCAGGTGCCTAAACTCGCCGAAGGCGATTAAACAAATAAACAGTCTCAACAATGAAAACCCATCTCAAAAAACTGATTCTCTTCGCACTGATCGCATTGTTTTCGGCATTCACCTTTGTGCCGCCGGCTCACCACATTCCGGAGCAAAACCGCTTTGTACCGGCTGCACAATATGAGTTGCCTCCAGTAGATACACTCAGTCTGAGTATGACTTCTCTCACGGCTTCACCGGGTGAAACCATCTGCCTGCCGGTGACGGCCTCTGGTTTTGAGAAGATACTCTCCATGCAGTACACCATGGTCTGGGACCCCGCCGTGCTGCGCCTCAACGGCATCGACAAGTTCGGTCTGCGGGGACTCGGAGAAAACAATTTCGGCACCCACATGGCCGGCGAAGGCAAGCTCACCTTTTCCTGGTACGACCCCAACTTGCGGGGTGAGAGCCGCAAGGATGGTTCTGTCATTTACGAGCTGTGTTTTGAGGTCGTTGGCCCCAATGACACTTCCACCGGCGTGCATTTCGCCAACCAGCCCACCATCATCGAGATTTCCAATGCCCTCGGAAAATTCCTGGTGCTCAACGCAACCGACGGGCATGTGAAGGTGGAAGGGAAGGGATGATTTTTTAGGGATGAGGGATGAGGGATGAGGGATGAAAGAGCTAGCACCCCCAAACCCTACACCCTACACCCTACACCCTAAACCCTAAACCAAATTTCGGCACCTTTCCTGCATGTAAGTTTTTGCCCTCCGCTCACGGAATCCGTTAGACATTTCTTTCTCTCATGGTCGCAACTGCAGGAAACTCACCCGCAATTGCCAACCGCCAGCAGTGGATACTGGTGGTGCTGGTATTGTTGCTCGGTATGCGCATAGCGAGTTATTTCACCCTGTTCCCCAACTCGGTGGCCATGACGCAGTTGGTGAAAACAGCCGGCCGCCTGGCACTGACAGGGTCCAGTTTTCTACTCTATAAATACCTTCAGGGAAAATACCAGGGCTATCAGATCAAAATCGGAAACCTGACACCTCTGATTCTGTATCTCGCTTATCTCTTTTTGGGACTCCTTTCCTTTTTTTGGAGTTCAAAAGTCAGTTACTCAGCCTTGCAATGGGCAATGGTTACGGAAGCTTTGGTTTTTGCGTGGTTTTACACCCAGGCGCTGGCCCTTTACAATGCCATCAGTGACAATCACGTGCGGTTCACCTTCGCTTTCGGCAGGGCCACCATGTTTATCTGCATTGCATTCATTCTCGGACTCATCTTCGATCCGGAAACTTATTACCGCCAGACCCACGGGGGTGAGGTGTCTCGCCTTGGGGGCTTCATCATCAACCCCAATGAGTTGGGAATGCTGGCGGTTTTGGGCTGCACCATGGCTTATTACGAGCTGTTGGCTGGCCGCTCCAAGTTCATCAACAGCCTGGTGCTGATTTCCTCTGTGGCCGTTCTTCTGCTCACGCAGTCCCGTTCCTCACTTGGGGCATTTTTGCTGCTTACCGGATTTGTTTTGTTACGCACCGGCAACATGCGACTGATTTTCTTTGCCGGTCTTGGTGCCGCACTGGTGCTGCCCATCCTGGTGCAGACCATCATTCTGAAACAAGGCGACGTGGAGGAAGTAATGAGCATGACTGGTCGCCTCCCATTCTGGAAAGACCTCATCACCGATGGATTCCCTGCAAGGCCACTGTTTGGCTACGGTTTTATGCGGATTGCTCCCCATGATTATTTTCCAAGTATTCACAGCTACGCTGCAAAAATGACCCACAACACCTTTGTACAGGTGCTGCTCAACCTGGGCCTGGTGGGTTCTTTCATTTGTTTGCTTCAAATGGTGGCCACATTCTTCACCATTGGCCGGTGTCCTGACAAGGACCTGAAATGGCTGGCCAATATGATGCTCATTCCCGTGATTATCAACTCTTTCACTGAGTTCGGCATCTTCGGTGAATCCAACTATGGCATCCAGTTCTACCAGTTGATCATACTCTTCTTTGTTATTTCCGTCGTCAAAAATCCGCCACGGGGAGGCCCCGTCTCTGTGGAAAGAAAAATACCTTACCATGCTTCACAAAATTGACCAGGAAACACGCCGGGTACTTGCCGCCATATTTTTCGGACAGAAGCAGGATTTGCTGCTCGGCCCCGGGGTGTTGTTTGCCGAAGGAAAAGACCTGACGGAGGGCAAAGAGCTTCCCCATTGGCAGGGTGGTCTCATTGCCTTCGGTAAAAAGCCGCAACTCCCGGGCTGGCAATGCGAGAGTTACGGCTATGTCTGCAACGCCGATGGCAGCATTCGCTGGTTGTATCCGCTTTCGCTGCGCAAACCCGTTTTTCTGCGTTTGTACAATAGCGCCGGCTGGCGGGGCAAGCTGTTCAGCGCTGCCTTCAGGCTGGCATTTCTGACGGGAACACAGGCCTTGATGAGGCATGGAATTTTGCACGTCGTTGCGAAGCGAAGCAACCGCATGAAAACATTGGTTGCCGAAGAAAAAGCCACTGCCCATGCAATCTTCACCGGCACAGTGGGAGCCAACAGGAAATCCGTTGTGGTGCTCCAAAAAGGCGATGGAACATACCGGTTCTGTAAGGTGCCGCTCACTGCCAGCGCTGAAAAGCTGGTACTGAACGAGGCGACCCGGTTGGGGGAGCTGCCGGCGGATGAGTTCAGTTGCCTCGATGTTCCCAGGGCTACCTTGAAAGACGGCTTGCTGCTGCTCAGCGATGTCAGGCCCGCAAAGCCGGGTAACAGCGACAGGCTTGGGCGCCTGCACCTCGAAGCCCTGACGGAACTGGCTTGCGCAACCACACGACACCAAAAACTGGATATCCTGCCCGCCTGGAAAAACCTGAACCGCAATTTGGAAGACCTCGATGGCCTTGAACCGGCCAATGACCTCGATCCAAAGCAGGTTGGCAGGCTGAAAAATGCCCTCCTTCGCCTGCGGCAACAATTCGGCGATTTCACGGAATTGCCCATTGGCCTGGCTCATGCGGATTTCACTCCCTGGAACCTGTACCTGAGTGACCGAAAGGTGCACCTGTACGACTGGGAGTTGGCAGAGCCGCTGCCACTGCTCTACGATGCCTTCCATTTCATTTTTCAGACGGGCATCCTGTTGCGACGGCAATCCTTTGCGGAGCTCTGGGAGGGAATTGAGTCCCTTCGGCAAAATGAGAAAGTGCAATCCTTGCTCCGGCAATTCGATGCGGATTTCGACAGGCTGTACAGTTTTTACCTCCTCAACAACGTGGCCTATTACCTTCCCCGCTACCTTCGGCAAACGCCGCTCCACGAGCAGGCGCACTGGCTGGTAAGCACCTGGCTGCAAGCCTGTGAGCAGGCGCTGGAGCCGGAGAAAATCGTGCTTTCAAAGAGCAGGGTAAGGGCCGCAGCGTTTTAAAGCCCATGGGACTCGTAACACGTGACACGTAACTCCCCGAGTGCTCGGGGCAGGCTGTGACTCATGACGGGCGTGACAAACGTGACAAACGTGACGGGCGTGATGAACGTGACAAACATGATGAGCGTGACGGGCGTGACAAACGTGGTATAACCCTTATAATCCTCCATAATCCTCCATAATCCTCATAATCCCCATAATCCCCATAATCCCCAATTATCACTTTCGTTGAGTGCTGTATCTTTCCGGATCAAACCACTGGAAACATGAAGCACTTAACCCTGACCACCCTTCTTTGTTTGTGTGCAACGCTCCTCCTGGCCCAGACTGAAGACGGATATTACCACGGTTCTACTGAGCGGGCCTTTCTGGATATGGTTCCTGAATTCGAACTGGCTTTTCCCGTCGGTGAATTTGCTGCCGACATTGACCGGAACGTCCTTGTGGGCAAGGGCATCGGCGTGTATTACCGCTTTGCCCGCCAGCCGGTGGATGTGGGTGTCCGGTTTACCGGATTTACCTACGACAAAATGAGGAGGCGCTACCGGGATACCATTGACAACTTCCCGGCGGTGCAAAAAACAAAACATAAGATCTGGCTGCTGCAAGGGGTGGTGCGGTTTGAACCGCCATTAAATACCTCCACGATTCTCTTCATGGAGGGGGCTGCCGGCTGGCGGCGCTTCTATTCCAAATCCTTCAGCCGGGAACGAAATTTAATTGACCTGACCACTGATGAGGATTCGCAGCTTCTCGATCGTTTCGACAGGGTCACCCACAACTCTGACTGGGGTGCAGCCATCAGCACTTCGGTAGGTGCGAAGTTCATTCTGGAACAAACCTGGAAAACCGCCCTGGAAATCAAGCTGTGCTACCATTGGGGTGTCAGCGGAGATTTTATGATCAGAAACGACCTCGAGGAAATTCAGGACGACCCTTTTGAAAACCTGGAAGAACGCCATGCACCCCTCACCATGTTTTCTTTGAAAATCGGCCTTTCCTTCCTGGGGTATAGTGGGGCATAGCTCGTAACTCGTAACTCGTGACACGTAACTCGTGACGGGTGGGCATAATTCTCAATAATCCCTATAATCCCTATAATCCCTATAATCCCTATAATCCCTATAATCCCCCATAATCCCCATAATCCCCATAATCCCCATAATCCTCCATAATCCTCCATAATCCCCATAATCCTCAATACTCAAACTCCAATCTTTCCGTCGGGAAACCGAAGAGGTATTTCGACTTGATGAGCCTGGCTACTTCGGCGGGTAGTTTATCCTCCCAGCCGGTAAGGCCCTGGCGTATCTGGCTGAGTATTTCGGGAGAGTAGATGGACAGCACTTCCGGGTTGAAAGTCTCGATGTCCACAATCTGGCGGTTGTCGAGCAGGTGGCGGTAGAGGAAAGTCAGGCCTTCTGGAACGGGGAGGTTGGCGGCCGTCATGGGTTCTTCGCTGCCTTCCTGCTGGGTGGGGTAGGTGTAAAGTTTGACATTTTTGACGAAGACCTCACCGAAGGCTGCCAGCAACCTGCCCTCAACATTCTGGTAATAGGTTTCCGACATGAAATTCAGCAGGCGGTGGGAGCGGAGTACCAGGCCGAGGTTTTGCACTTTGTAGTCGGCCAGGTAATTGATGAGCTGCTGGTATTTCTCGCAACTGGAAACCACCACGGTATGGCCCAGTGCACCCAGCAAATCGGCACGGGCCAGAAAGTCTTCCTCGTCGATCTGGCCATCTTCTGAAAGGATGCGCAAGGTCATCTCGGTGAGCAGGTGAATCCGGGAAGGATCTACACCGGGTTCGTGGCGGAACTGCTCGAAGCCGGTGCGTATCATGTCTGCATCCAGCAGGGTAGGGGGCCTGAAGCTGGCCCGCACCACCATGACATTTTTCTTGTAGAGAAATTCCGAGGCGTGAACGTTGTTGCCGTTGTGGTCGAACATGGCCACTTCGGTGAGGCCGTTTTTGACCAGCCAAAGGCTGAGGAGGCGGTTGTCCAGGTGGTTGAAATCCGGACCCGTGAGTCGCACCATGTCGATTTTAACACGGCCCTGGAGGCTGTCCATGAGTGATTGCAACATGACTTCGGGCTGGTCGGCATAGCGGAAGCAGGCATAAACCAGGTTGACCCCCAGGATGCCGATGGCCTGCTGCTGGAGCTGGGTGTCGTTGTCCAGCATTTTGACGTGGAGCACCAGGTCGTTGGGGCGGGTGTCGGGTTTGAGCTGAAAGCGGATGCCCAGCCAGCCATCACCTTTGATGGTGCGCTGGTAATTGAGCGTGGCCACCGTGTCGGCAAAAACGAAGAAGTTGGTGTCAGGGCGGTTCTGACGCAGACGGCGCTCCATCAGTCCCCACTCGTGGTCAAGCATTTTGTAGAGCCGGCTCTCACAAACATAGCGGCCGCTAGGCTCGGGACCATAAATGTCGTCGGAAACGACTTTGTCATAGGCACTCATCGTCTTGGCAATGGTGCCGGCAGCTGCACCAACGGCAAAGAAATTCCGTGCCACCTCCTGACCGGCTCCTATCTCCGCCAGGGTGCCGTACAAGCTGGGATCCAGGTTGATCTCAAGTGCTTTCTGTTCTGTTTCGAGGGCTTGACGCATTTTTTGAGGTTTTTGTCCCGAGGCAAGCTCGGGATTGAGGTTTTTATGCCTTCGGCGGTTTTTGGGGAATGATATAGGATTATGGGGATTATGAGGATTATGAGGATTATGAGGATTATGAGGATTATGAGGGATTATTAAGGTTTAGAGTCACGATTCACGAGTCACAGCCTGCCCCGAGTACTCGGGGAGCTACGAGCTACGAGCTACGAAAACAGCTGCAAAGGTCGCAATAATTCAGATTGTGGAAGCAGCTAATTCGTTGCACTTTGTATGCCACGATGGGTTGTGGGGAGCCCCGGAATCTGCATTGCGCAGCGAGTGAAAGACATTACGCAGCGAAAAAAAATCGTGTTGTATTTGGAAAATCTCTAATAAATAACCCATATTTGCCCGGTAAGAAGAACTGCGGCAACAGAGAATTGTGAGGTTGATGAAGATTTTGTGCGGTTTGCCGGATTATTCCAGAAACTCGATTCGATCCCATGAAAATTGACGAACCACTGCTTACTCTCCTCACTCCTGTCGTAACCAGTCCCACAACACTATATTTTCCAATGGAACCAAGATTGTTTGTGATTTATCCTGGCGGATGATGATCCGTCCCGGGCAACATGGGCGTTTCCGGGCGAAAAGTCGTCCGTAGTATTACATATTCCAGAACCGATTAACACTCAACCCATGGAGCGACTGGTTTACACCGAAAGCTGCAGTTCCTACTGCGCGCCTGACCCTGTAAGAAAAGCCGGAAACACACCGCCGGCAAAACAGACCGAGAACACCTATTCCCTTCACATTGCCGCCATGGTATGGCTGGCAGTGTTTGTGTCTCCCATTTTAGTTAAAGGACAATGCTACTCGCTGGAATGCAATCAGGGAGTGGAGCTCAAGCTCGATGAAAATTGCGAAGGCTCCGTCAATCCCTATTTTATGATTGCGAACAATTGGTCTTGCCAGGGACCTATGGATATGACCTACTTTGACGCCAACGGCGACACCCTGGGCAACACCGTAAACGGCGATTACATCGGCCAGACCCTCACCGTTCACGTCCGCCACAACTGGACGGGGCTGGAATGCTGGGGCACTGTGGTCGTGAAAGATAAGCGGGGCCCGCTGATCACCGCACCGGATACGGTGCTGGCCTGCAACGGCGATCCGGGTGTGGCCTCCGTCGGTATGGCAACGGCCGCCGACAACTGCGGTCAGGTGACCAGCCTGGTGTACCAGGATTCGGTCATAGACTTTGGCTGCGGGTTCAATGGTTTTGAAGGCTATTTCGCACCGGACAACTGGACGGTGTGCCTGACAGATACAGCTGATGGTGGGGTAGATGTCACTGGAGCTCCTGAAACAGTGCTGGTTGAAGGGGCCAGCAACTCCCCTCTCAGTCTCACGCCGAGGTACGTGACGAGATTCAAAATCGTCATTCCTGCCGAGGGTTACGTGAGCTTTGATTGGAGTAGTTTTGGGGGCTCCTCTTTTAATACTGACGCGTTCTACCTCACCATCAACAATTGGTGCATACAACTCACCAACGATTCTATCCAAAGCGGCAGCTATACCACCGGAACCCTTCATCCCGGTGATGTACTGTCTTTCGAGCAGTATTCCGACGGCAATGCCGATGTCGTGAATACCCTCATCTCCAATTTTCAGTTTCACACCATGGCCTGGAAGGTGGTGCACCGTACCTGGACCGCCACCGATGAGTACGGCAACAGCCGCAGCCATACCCAGGTCATCACCATCAAGAGGGCCACGGTTGACAATGTGCTTTTCCCCACTGATTTTGACGGAAGTCAGTCGCCGGCTTTGCCGTGCAATGCCGACAGCAGCCCCGACGCCACCGGCTGGCCCCTCATCGATGAAGACGGTGACCCAGCCACCACCAATGACCAGTATCCTTTCGGAACGGGGGACTGCCTGCTGGACCTCGACTACAGCGATGAGGCCTTTGCCTTTTGCGAAGGCAATGAGCTGATCTACCGTATCTGGACGGTTTCCGATGTCTGTTCCGGAACGGTGGTGGTGGACACTCAACACATCCAGTTGCAGGATGTGGAAGCGCCGCTCATCGAATGTCCGCAAATGCCGGTCATCAGCACCGATGATTTTTCCTGTTTCGGAACCATCAACCTGCCGCCACCGGCCAGCGTGAGCGATGCTTGCAGCAGCAACGTCGTTGTGGAACCAAACTGGCAGTTCGGCAGTGGCTTCGGACCCTTTACCGACATCCCTCCGGGAAATTACACCGTGACCTATACCGCCACCGATGCCTGCGGCAACAGCGCCTCCTGCCAGACCCAGGTTTCCATTCAGGACCTGGTGGCTCCCACCGTCATTTGCGACGAACAAACAGTGGTGTCACTGGCTGGCGATGGTCTGGGCATCGTCTTCGCCGAATCACTGGACGACGGAACCTGGGACTATTGCTGCATCGATAAATACGAGGTGAAACGAAGCAACGACCCCAACTCCTTTTTTACCGGTCAGCTCTACCTCGATTGCGACGACCTGGGGCCGGGGCTCATGGTGACCCTCAAAGTGACCGATTGCGCCGGCAATTACGGCACCTGCGATGTGGAGGTCATCGTTGACGACCAGTTGCCGCCCACCATCACGCCACCTGCCGATCTGACCCTGGATTGCAACGCCGACCTCAGCAACCTCGCGGATTACGGTGAACCCGAGGCCGATGACAATTGCAGCTTTACCTTGTCGGAATCCGTGGAATACAACGTGACCCCCTGTGGCGAAGGCTTTTTGACGAGAACCTTCACGGCCATCGACCTCAGCGGCAACAGCAGCACCGCACAGCAGGTCATTCAGCTCGTCAACCAACAGCCCTGGAACAGCGGTGGCAACCAGATCGCCTGGCCGCCGGACTACAGCCTCTCCGGCTGCGATCCCGACCTGCAACCCGCAGCCCTGCCCGCGCCTTTTGACCAGCCAATTCTCTTCGGCCTCAACGGCTGTGCACAGGTGAGCGTGGGCTGGACCGATCAAATATTTTGGCTGGCAGAACCCGGCTGCTTTCAGGTGTTGCGCACCTGGAAGGTCATCGACGACTGTCAGTACCAACCCGGCATCAACAACAACGGCATTTGGGAATACACGCAAAAGATAACCGTGATGGACACGGAAGCCCCGCTGTTCATCGATCCTCCCAGCTTGCTGACTTTCTTCGCCTCCGGCAACGGCTGCACAGCCGACGTGAACCTGCCCATGTTGCAGACCATTGATTGCGACGAAAATCCGCTGATCAGCGTGGAGGGTGATCTTGGCTCCGGCTTTTTCTTCGAAAACGTGCCTGTGGGAACCTACCAGATGACCTGCACCGCTACCGATGCCTGTGGCAACATCGCCACGACTGCCATTACCGTTCAGGTCAGCGACGGGGAGGCGCCCGAGGCACATTGCCTAAATGGCCTCAGCGTGGCACTGAACCCCGATGGGGAAGCCAGCATTTTTGCTTCCATGCTCGATGCCGGCAGCTCGGACAATTGCAGTGCACCGGCAGCCCTCAGCTTCAGCTTTACCCCCGGCATGGCCACGCCCAGCCTGATGCTGACCTGCGATGACCTCGGACAGCAGATCATCACGCTGTGGGTGACGGATGAGGGCGGCAACGAATCCTCTTGCGAAACGGCCATTCTGGTGACAGATCCCAGCGGCAACTGCAATCCCGCACCGCAGGGCCTTACGCTCGGTGGCAACATCCACACGCCTGCCGGTGCTCCCGTCGGCAATGTGATGGTGTACCTAAGTGCGGCAGGTGTACCTCCAGTGCTCACCGCTCCGGCGGAGGGTTCCTTCCTCTTCGAAAACCTGGAAGCGGGTGCGGATTATTCCGTAAGCCCCTTGAAAAACACGGCACCACTGAATGGGGTCACCACCTTCGACATTGTAAAAATCCAACACCACATCCTCGGAACGGATGAGTTCGAACAGCCCTGGCAGTACATCGCTGCCGATGTGAACAACAGCGGCTCCGTCACCATGGCCGACATCATTGCCATTCGCAGCCTGATCCTGTACGAATCCAGCGAATTCCCGAACGGAGTGCCCAGCTGGCAGTTCGTGGCGGCAGATTACCAGTTCCCTGACCCAACGGCGCCTTTCGGTTTTCCGAAGATCATCAACATGAACGACCTCACGGCCGATTACCTCTTTGCAGATTTCATCGCCATCAAAATGGGCGATGTGAGCGGGAATGCGGATCCGGATGAGTAAGGGGAAGAACTACTCATTTGCCAAGTAAAAATTTGCGATCAGGGCCGAAAAACGGTACTGATCGCAAATTTTTACTTCAAAGAATTCACCTCGAAAACCAATGCCGGCGCATTGTTTCTGCCCACCATCAGGTAGTGGCCACCTGGCAGCACTTCCATAGACCGGATCTCACCGGGAGCGAAAAAGCCGCTTTGCTCCGGTAGCAGGCGGCTGAATTCACCTTTGCCCTCGTTGTGAAGCAAGCAGCCGAAAGAAGCATCGAAGCGGCCGATGTAGGGTTGCACTTTGTAGCGGTTTCCGCCGGCCAAGACTTCCTGCAGCCCGTCGCCGTTCAGGTCGAGGGTGCAGAAGGCCAAAACCGGGGCGGTTTGCAGGGCAGCGGGCATGGGGTGCAGCACGAACCCTTCCGGGGTGTTTTCCAGCCAGCAAGTTCGCAGTTCAGTGGCCGTTCGGTGGTAGGCTGCCTTTCGGCTTTCTTCGTCAAAAATCTCCTCGAAGCTGGCGGCGGCGTATTCGGAGTATTTTACGAAGCGCTTTCTGAAAGCCGGCATCCGGCTGACGATGTCGTCTTTGCTGACCAGCGGGTGGCGCCTTCCCTGCCGGTAAAGGGTGATGATGGGTTCGGTGGCGCCGTTGCCGTCGTAGTCGTTCACGAAAATTTCGAGGGCTTCGTCGGCTGAGGCCCTCAGCTCGGTGTTCAGGCCCAGGTTGCCGGCCAGCAGGTCGGTATCGCCGTCGCCGTCGAGGTCGGCAGCGTGGAGGCTTTGCCAGAGGCCCTGGGCTTGTTCATTTCTCTTCGCAATTTTTCCTTCTTCGAATAACAGGAAGCTCAGCGGCATCCATTCTCCGGCTACGACGAGGGCCTTCGCCTCCGGCAACCAAAGCGCATCGGTGACCATGCCCAGCTCCGCAGGCTGTCCGTTCCAAATAGCGGTGTCTTCTGCAAAATGCCCCGCACCGTCGTTGCGAAGAAAAACACTGCGAGGCGACAAGCCGTAGCTGCCGGGCACCGAACGGGAGCCGACAAAGAGGTCGGTATCGCCGTCTTCGTCAAAATCGGCGGCCACAACACAACTGCCGTTCAGGGCGATTTCCGGTAGGGCATCCACGGCCTTCTCAAACCGGCCTTTGCCCAGGTTCAGGTAGAGTCGGTCTTGCAACAGCTCCGCCCCTTCCCGGTATTCGCCCCCTCCGCTGACGACGTAAAGGTCAAGGTCCGAGTCATTGTCAGCGTCAAAAAAGAGGGCATCGGCGTCCTCCCGGAGAAAGTCATCCTGAAAGTCCGGCACCTGGATTTGGGACCAGGTTTTTCCATCGCCTTCCCACAGTTGCCCCTGTTGACCTTTGGCTGCACAGAGGTAGATGGCGCTCCGACCATTGCCACTTAAGTCGGCCACGGCCAATTTGGGCCCTTCCGTTGATAGCATCCAGGGCATGAGCGGCTCCACGTTGAAATCCACGAAACGGTTCTCCCGGTGGGCCATTTCTGTGACGGTGGCCATTGCCGGAGGCGAAGAAACAATGGCTGATGGGGAGGGATTTGGGCCGGCATCTTCGAATTTCAGCTCCAGGGTCTGGTTGGCCGGCAGGCCGACGAGCAACTGCAAAGCTCCGCCGGGCCAGGTGATGCGCAGGCTGTCAACCGAATTGGCGGAGCCGAGGCCAAACAGAAGAATGGGCTCCACGGATGACTCCCAACCACGGGTGGTGAGCAGTTCTTTCTGCTGGTATTTTCCTTCGGCAAACAGCTCCACTTTCGCGCCGATGCCAAAGCGGTTGCCGCCTGGGCCTTTGCACTTTACACGCAGCCAGTTGCCGGTCTTCTTCTCAACGGCGGTGTTCTTGTAGATGGTGGCGGGAGCGTTCAGATTGTTCACCACCAGGTCGGGGTCGCCGTCTGCGTCCAGGTCGGCCCAGGCGGCGCCGTTGCTACACCCTTTCAGGTCGAGGCCCCATGTTTCGGACACCTTTTCAAAAGAAGGATAGAAGCCTCCTCCGGTATTGCGGAAGGCCACATTGGGCACCAGCCCCGGGGGCATCTGAGCTGCCAGTTCCTGGTCGGTGGCCTTGCGTTGCACTTCTTCATTGGAGGCAAACCGCAGGTAGTCGAGGTCGTTGGGCCGGCGCCAGATGCCGTTTGTGACGAAGATATCTTTCCAGCCGTCGAGGTCGAAGTCTTGCAGCAATACACTCCAGCTCCAGTCGGTGGCATCCACACCGGCCATCTGACCCACTTCGGCAAAGAGCGGAAGGGCAGGCTGTTCGGGGTTGTGGCCGAGGTTGAGTTGCAGGGCGTTGTGCGGGTACTGGTAGTGGTAGCCAAAGTCCACCTTGCCGCTGAACAAGTTCCAGGCATCGGCACCGGCGCTGGCCTTCAGCACGTAGGCATCCCAGGGCTTCATGTCGAGGGTCATCAGGTCGGTGCGGCCGTCGTTGTTGAGATCGGCGGCATCCACGCCCATGCTGAAGGTGGTGGTATGGCCGGTGGTTTTGGCAATGGACTCGTTGAATCCTGCTCCATTGTTGAGGTAGAGGTAGTCGTTTTCGTGGAAGTCGTTGCAGACGTAGATGTCCTGTTTTCCGTCGGAATCGAGGTCCGGAGTCACCACGCCGAGTCCGTAGCTCATGGCCCCGCCCAGGATGCCCATTTCTTCGGTTATATCGGTGAAGTGGCCGCCGTTGTTGCGGAGCAGGCGGTCGCCAGCCTGTGGATCCCGGTTGTTGCGACGCTCAGCGGGAGCATAGCTGGCTGCGGAGTGAACAGAGTGGTTGAGCAGGTAGCAGTCCAGGTCGCCGTCCAGGTCGAAATCGAAAAAAGCGGCCTGCTGGCCATAGCCTTTGAAAGCCAGCCCAAGCTCCTCCGCCTTTTCGGAAAAGGTTCCATCACCATTGTTTAGGTAGAGCCGGTTGCGGCCGTTCACGCTTTTGTAATAGCCCACTTCACAAACGTAGATATCCAGCCAGCCGTCGCCATTGACATCTGCCATGCTGACGCCGGTTTTCCACCTTCGGCCGGGATTCTCATCGTCGAAAACGCCGGCCTTTTCCGTGATGTCTTCAAACTGGAAATTGCCCTTGTTGAGGTACAGCCGGTCGGGCAACTGATTGGCGGTGAAATACAGGTCGGGCAGGCCGTCATTGTTTACATCGCCTGCGGCAACCCCGCCTCCGTTGTAGAAATACAGGTATTTGATGATGTTGAAATGCTCGTCTTCGGTGAGCCGGTTTTCGAAGCTGATGCCCATGTCGCTTCCGGAAATTGCGACGAATAGTGTGTCTTTTTTATCCGCCTGGCAGGCGGCCAGCATGATTATCAGAAAGGCGGACAGGTATCGCACGTATGTGTAGAGTTGAGGGTGTAGAGTTGAGAGTTTAGGGTGTAGAGTTTAGGGTTTGGTGGAAGGTGTTACCAACCAAAAACAAACATCAAACTTCCCCGATTGGGATGATTTCTATGCTTTTGCGGTCAAAGGGATTCAGGGCGGTTCCTTCCACTTTGGCTTCGGCTTCGATTCGGTATTCCGACTTGGTGTTGCGGAAGGTCTTCGCAAGTTTGGCGATGCCTTTGTTGATGAAATTGCGGCTTGCAAACTCATCGATGGGTGCTTTTACCATTTCAAACGGCAGGGTAAAATCCACCGCAATGGGCTCTTCTGCCGGCACCTCGATGCGCTTATCCAGGTTGATCTCTCCCAGCAGGTACTCATCGATCAATTTCTCTTTGCCACGGCCACGGGTGTAGCGCTCGATCATCACCACCCGGATGCTGGTCACCGTTTGTGCATGTTTGGAACGGAAAACGATCTGACCACTCACCGCACCCACTTCTTCAAAGGCCATTTCCGGAAGCTCGAGTTCCAGCTTCACACCTTCTATGCCCAACCATTTTTTGACTTTTCCAAACATCGCAGTGGGTTTTTTATTGAGGATTATGGGGGATTATAGGGGATTATGGAGGGTTATGGAGGGTTATGGAGGGTTATGGAGGTTGTAGGTTAGCCCCTCATTCCTCATTCCTCATCCCTCATCCCTTTTCAACCATCCTTTTGTGCCAGCTTTTCCCGAGGGGTTTGATCCAGCCCTTTTCGAAATCGGCTTTGTTGTTCACCAGGTTGTCGAAGACGAGGGTGTCCTTGTTAATTTTTCCTTCGGCAAACAGGCGGGCAAAATCCTCCTGATGGGCAGTTTTCACCTCGCCGTTTTCCAGCCAGGCAAAAGTGAGCCGGTCGAAGAAATCCACTTTGAGTTGTTCGCCCAACTGTTGGATAAAACGGACGCTCGTGTCGATGGAACAGCCACTGGCACCTGCCCGGGTTTCATCAACGGCCAGGATGAGGAAGCGGTTGAGCAACAAATCGGCATAAGCATGGAGCTGATTGTTGTGGCTGGTCCAGCTTTCGGCAAAGCGCTTGAGAACGTCCTTGACAGCTGGATACATCTCCGATGGAATTTCCCGGCTTGCCTGGTAAATCCAGATGCGCGTTTGAGGAGGCATTTCTGTGAATGCCTTTGATGATGGCAAAATGCCTTCGAGACTGGTGGTCATGTGATACTGGGTTGGTGAAAGCTGTGCAAAGATAGGTGGGAGGAAGAAAGGAGACAAAAAGCCATGCATGTTCACCAAAAACGAAAGTGAGCAGCGCCCGTTGGATGCTGCTCACATATTCTATTCACACTAAACCAATAAGCCTATGAAAACAATCATCGGATATGAGTAAGCGTTGACAGGCTTCTGCTTTAGTACTGCAAGATGCGAGCTAGGGCTCTAACATTGGTGACAAACACCAGCAAATGTCTTGATGTTGACGGTGACCTTGTCCCTATGAAGACGGATTGTAGGAGGGATGAGGGATGAGGGATGAGGGATGACAGAGCTAGCGCCTCCAAACCCTAAACTCTACACCCTACACCTTAAACTCTAAACTCTACTCCGGTTTGTATTCATAGCAGCCGATGTCCGGTTTTTCGGTATCACGGGTTACCCCTTCCAGATCGGTGAGGATGGTGGGAATTGGAATGGCCTGTCCTTCGGCAATGGAGAGGGTGTCCAGGTGGTAGTCATCTTCCGGGCTGTTGACGAACAGGGCATCCTGCGGAGTGGCATTGATGCAGGGATCGCAGAAGTCGAAAAAGTCGGGGAAGCCGACGTTTGGGTTCAGCAGGTCGTCCACCCTGACGATGCAGTGTTCGAAGCTGTAAGTGAGTGAGAAAGGATTCTGCCCGCCGGTGAAATCGGAGATGGCAATTTCGTCGCGTTTGGAGCCGTAAACGATGCTGTTGACCAGCTTGATGTCCAGCGGAAAGATGCGGGGTGGGGTGGAGCAGAGTGGGTCGTCGCAGATGCCGTTGCCGAAGCCGAGCGCCGGTGCCGGTGTTCCGAAGTTGGCCAGGGTGCAGTAGTTGAAGCGGTAAGTGCCGCCGTAACCGATCTGCACGCAGTAGCTCCCGTTGTTGTAAAACAGGCAGTTATCGGCTGTCACATTGCTGTGCAGGGCAAAGAGTCCGGGGCCGCTGGTATTGTAAACTTTGACGTTTTGCATGCTCAGCTCGGCGGTTGAGTCCACATAGATTCCGAAGAGGCTGTTTTTGATCTCGGCATACTGGATGTGGTTGCCCTTGCTGCCGGCGGCGAAGATGATGCCGGTCCATTGGCCTGGTTCATCCTGGTATTCCGGCTCCAGCCTGTCGCCCTGGATGATGACGGGGTTGTCGAGGCTGCCCTGAACGTTGAGTTTGCCGTTGGCTCCGAAGTAGAGCCTGCCGGAATTGTAAATAACCGTCTGCATGTCGATCTCTGTCCGGCTCAAGCCACCGTGCACATGCACCCGGCAGCCGGGCGGCAGGGTGAGGGTGCAGTCGTCAAAGGCGACGATGCCGTAAATGACATAGGGCTTGGGGTCGTCCCAGATGACCTCGCCACCGTTGCAGCCGTACTGCACGATGCTGTCTTTGTGCCATCGGCTGGGGATGTAGTTGGCGTTTTGCCCGAAGGCCTCGAGCGTCACGGCCTGGGTGTTGCCGTTGGTTTCGAAGATGATGGAATCGTACACGAAAAAAGGGCTGAGGGAAAGCGGATCGTCAGGATTGATGGTCACTTCGCAAAAGACGTAGATGCTGTCTTCGGGGTACACCACCACGTCTTCGTGAACGTCACCCGGTATTCCATCCACGTTGAGGTTGAATTTCGACTGGCTGTTGCCCGACAGGGCGATGCGGGAAATTTTGATGCTCTCTTTATGGCGGTTGTAAACCTTGAAAAAACGGGTGGCCGAACCCAACTCGGTAAAAACAGTGTCGAAACGAAGGGTATCCGTTGAAAACTCCAGCTTGCTGCTGCCACTGGTGGTGAAGCGCTCCTCTTTGTTGCAGGCAGTCAGGAGGATGCCGGTGAAGGCGATGAAGATCAGCAGTTTGTGCATATTGCGTTCTGTGGTTGGGTCAGGTGTGCCGCTGGCAATGTTTTGCCGAAGGGAACGGCAGGCCGGCAAAAATAGTACAATGAGAGCGAAGCCGAAGTCCGGCAAATTGCCGCTGGAGTAGTTCCATCTTGTCCGGCCTTGGATTTATCTAAATATTTAACCGCTCGTCCGGTCATTTTTTAATCATTGCAGCACGAAATCGCCCCGGCCATAGCAGTCAGAACCCAGTATGAGTCAGAAAAATACAGCAGCCATTTTCGAGAAGTTGATACCTGTGTTGGGTAATCGCTGGGTATATCACAGCATTTTCTGGCTCATTGTGGTGGTTTTGTTTTCGCTCTTTGAAATGAGTGTGATGGACATCAGCTTCATCAATGCCCTCAGCAACAACGCTGTCAGGCTCATCATCCTGGGGATGGCAGTGTATTACAATGTGTACTACCTGGTGCCCAATTATCTGGCCCGCAAGCGCTTTTTTCCCTACATGGGCATGTTGCTACTGCTCACGCTGATCATCACTCCCATCGAGTCCTTTTTGCTCTTCGTAAAATCGCATGACGAGCCGGAGATACAGGCTGGAATACTTCGTGAACTGAATCTGGCTTTCATCCCAAACTTTCTCCTGCTGGGCATATCAACGGTGGTGAAGATCACCACTGACTGGTACAAAAACATGCGTGAAAAGCAGGAAATAGAGACGGAGACCATGCAGTCCGAGCTGCGTTTTCTGAAATCCCAGATCAACCCGCACTTTTTGTTCAACACCCTGAACAGCCTGTATGCACTCACACTGAAAAAGGACGAAAAAGCCCCGGAGATCGTGTTGAAGCTGTCGGAGATGATGCGCTACATGCTTTACGAATGCAACGAGCGGCAGGTGCTTTTGAGCAAAGAGGTCAACTACATCCACAACTACCTCGACCTCGAAAAGCTGCGGCAAGGGGGAAAAATGAGCATCAATTTTACGGTTGAAGGCAACATCCACAACCAGATGATTGCCCCGCTGATGTTCATCCCCTTCGTGGAAAACTGCTTTAAACACGGGGTGGGACACCACATTGAAAAAGGTTACGTCAACATCATCTTGAAAGTAGATGAGAACAAACTTGACTTGCACGTGGAGAACAGCAAGTCGGAAAGCATGCCCCGGCAGCGCCACGCCCGAAGCGGGGGCATCGGTCTGGTGAATGTGAGACGCCGGCTGGATTTGCTCTATCCAAAAAGATATGAGTTGGATATTGAAGACAACCCCAACTCTTATGTCGTAAATTTGAAAATTCAACTTGAACCATAACCGGTACAGCCTGCCTGAGCCGGATCAAATGATTGCACCATGATTAACACCATCATCGTTGACGACGAACCCCTTGCCCTCGACGTACTGGAAACCTATATCGAGAAAATTCCCGAACTGAACCTCGTTGCACGCTGCACCAACGCCTTTGAGGCCAATGAAGCCCTCAAACAGCACGAGGTGGACCTCATGTTCCTCGACATTCAGATGCCGCAGCTCACCGGAATTGATTTTCTGAAATCCCTCACCGATCCACCTGCGGTGGTGTTCACCACGGCCTATTCCAACTATGCCATAGAAGGCTTTGAAGTGAATGCCGTCGACTACCTGCTCAAACCCATCTCGCTGGAGCGCTTCATGAAAGCCGCCAACAAGGCCATCGAGCAGATTGAATTGAGACGACGGGAAAACGCCTCACACCTGGAAATGAACGATGCCGATGAATTCACCTTCGTGAAAGCTGACAAGAAGTATGTGAAGGTGAAATACAACGAAGTGCTTTACATCGAAGGTCTGAAGGATTACGTCATCATCCGCACCGAGAAAGGGCGGGTCATCACCCTGCAAACCATGAAAAGCCTGGAAGAAAAGCTTCCTGCCCGCTATTTCCGCCGCATCCACCGCTCCTACATCGTCAACATTGACAAGGTGGAAGCCATCATGGGCAACATGGTGGAAGTCATCGAGAAGGGCAATCCAAAACACCTGCCCATCGGAAAGAATTACCGCGATGATTTTCTGGCCATCATCAACGAAAACAAGCTGTAATAAGGCGGAAGGATATTGCAGAATGAAAAAAGAGCCATCCCAGTTAACGGGGTGGCTCTTCTGTTTGAAAGCGGTAAATGTTGAGAGGGGTTTAGAGAGGTTGCGGCTTAGATTTTAAACCCTTTGTCAAAAGCCAGCAAGGCTGTCCGGGTTCAAATCCTCAGTTCCTCAAATCCTCAGTTCCTCCCCCGATGTCGATCCCGAAAACTTTCGGGATATCGGCACGGGGGACTCAGTTCCTCAGTTCTTCATTCCTCAATTCTTCACCTTCTCATACTGCGTTTTTCCTGCGCTGCCATCGGCAGGTTGTACGATGAAGTAGAGCATGTCCAGGCGGGTTACTGTTTTGCAGACTCCGTCTTCTATCATGCACCAGCCCGGTTGGCGGTTTTCGATGTCTTTGCAGGGGCTGTTGGCACAAGTGAAGTCGATTTCAAAAGTGGTGTTTTTGACTTCCTTGCCGTTTTCGTAGTAGATGATTTGCGTGCCCCGGAATTCAATCACCTTTGATTGATCGGCCAGGTTGCGCCATTTGCCGTCGAGCAGTTTGTGGAAACCCTTGTTGCGCATTTCCTCGGTGATGGCCAATTGACCGGGTGCCTGTTCGGGATTGGCCACATCATCCGGCACTTCGGAGTCCATTTGGCCACGGGTGGCAGGGTCAACCATGCCTTTTTCATTGGCAGCGGATTCAGTGCCCTCAGCTTGTTTCGGGTCTGATTTGCAGGCGTTCATTGCCACGGCAAGCAGCAGCAGCGTAAAAACACTAAGGAGTATGTTCTTCTTCATGATTCAAAGCATTTTGGTTTGATGAGGGGCAAAAATAACCGGCTGCCCAGGTATTGGAAAAATGAGAGAAGAATTATATCCAAGCCGAAGTAGCATGGGAAAATTCCAGCTTTTTACTTCAGCAGGAGTTGGGAGTTTGGTCCCGAAAACTTTCGGGATCGCCGCCCAAATCACTTCGTTTTGATTAGAGTATTCATGACCTGAAGTGAACCGTTCGTTCGTTCATCACCTGCATTTGTAAATCGTCCCTGAGCTGGGTACGGAACTACTGAATTCAATTGTTACATTTGTCAAAATCACTAAGCCAATGAAAACGATCTTCATTCTACTCACCTTTGCATTGGCCACGGTCCAGTGTCAGCAAAACCTGGAAGACCATATCCAAGCGCTCCACGATCAAAACCAGAAACTGGTACAACAACTGGATCCAAGGGTCAAGGACCTCGTTTCGCTTCGCAACAACATCAACATCCAGGGCAGGGCACTCACTCCCGATGAAATCACCTTCACGGGGATGGTCAACGACGTGGAGTTTACCTACCAGGAAACGCTGCAGGAACTGGAAACGCTTCAGCAGCTCCCTTCTGACTCTACCAGGCTGGAAAAAGAACAGGCAATCAACACGGTGCTTTCGGAACTGTACGCCCGGGCAGATTCGATTCTCCAAAATCGGAACTAAATTCGCCCTTCGGTCAAAAACGGATGATTTCCCCCGTCATCGAAATTGAATTTGCATGCGTGAATTTCTGAAGAAAACTGTGGCCATGCTCATCGGCGTGGTGGTGGCGCTGGTTTTACTCGAGCTGGCCTGCCAGGCCTTTTATGCTTTTTACGTCACAAAAAAATTGACTGCACAGCAGCAAGACCCTCTGCATTATTACCAGCCCAGTGAAGACCCCGTTCTGGTGTACGAGCTGAAACCCGGCTATTCCATCGAAAAAGACGGCCGGCGTATTCACATCAACGCCAATGGCATCCGGGATGACGAGGACCAGACCCATGCCCCCCGCCGCATCGCCATTTTGGGCGATTCGGTTCCCTTCGGAACGGCCTTGTCACAGGAGGAAACCCTGCCCGCTGCCCTCCAGCGTCTCAGCGGCGACAGCGTCAAGGTGCTCAATTTCGGAACACCCGGCTACGGACTGGAGGAGATCAGCCGCTTTCTGGAAATCCACTGGCCGCAGTACCGGCCGCAGAAAGTCGTTTACCTGCTCAACCTCAATGATTATTCCCGTCGCAACACCGTTTACGAAGGTGCTGACAACGGCCTGTACCGGATTTACAAAAAGCCCTTTCTGAAAATGCCCTTTCTGATCCGCAAGGCCATTTACCGCATGGTCAAAGGCGGCCAGATGTCCAGCGTGGCCTGGTACCGCTGGTTGTACGAAGGCAATAAAAAAGAGGGCCTCGCCGAGATCGAGAAGATGAAAAAGCTGGCGGATGAAAAGGGCTTTGAATTCGAAGTGGTGCTTTTCCCACCGGCCGTGGCTTACAGCGATGGTTTCCAACTGGAAGATGTAGCTCAGGATCTGGAAAAAGAACTGGACAGCCGGGGCATCCCATTTTACGCCCCCATCGAAGTCTTTTCGGAAAATACCGCTGCCCTACAGGACAACACCGACCACATGACCCCCGAAGGCTGCGAAAAACTGGCGCAGTGGATGAACGAACACCTGTAAGGTCGATCTCCAGATCGACCCGCTGACGCCGGACGCTTGTACGGTGCCTCAACACCCAATCTTCCCTACCCTTCGTTCGTGTCTTCCTCCTTCGAAAGGCGTTTCGAGGAAGGTTTCCACCATTTTGCGGGCCAGGCGCAGGGAGACGAAGCGTGCCGGCAGGCAGATGATGTTGGCGTTGTTGTGCTGGCGGGCCAGGGCGGCCAGTTCCACTTTCCAGCAGAGGGCGGCGCGGATGCCTTTGTGTTTGTTGGCGGTCATGCAAACACCGTTGCCGCTGCCGCAGATGAGGATGCCGAGGGTGGCCTTACCGCTCTCCACGGCCTGGGCCACGGGGTGGGCAAAGTCCGGGTAATCCACAGAGTCGGGGCTGTTGGTGCCGAAGTCGGCCACTTCATAGCCCTTCTGTTTCAGCATTCTGACTATGCTGGTTTTGTATTCGTATCCGGCGTGGTCACATCCAATTGCGATCATCATTGGTTGTTGAAATGTTTAGTGCCCTTCGGGCTTGTTGAAATGTTTATCCGCCTGTGGCGGGTTTAGGTGGCTTTGCCACGTTTAAACGGCTTCGCCGGGTTTAGGCACCTTCGGTGCGATTAACCACCTTCGGTGGGTTTATCTGCCTGCGGCAGGTTTAGACGGCTTTGCCGTGTTTAAAGGCCTTCAGCCGGTTTATCCGCCTGTGGCGGGTTTAGGTGGCTTCGCCACGTTTAAACGGCTTCGCCGGGTTTAGGCACCTTTGGTGCGTTTAACCACCTTCGGTGGGTTTATCTGCCTTCGGCAGGTTTAGGCGGCTTTGCCGCGTTTAAAGGCCTTCGGCCGGTTTATCCGCCTGTGGCGGGTTTAGTCGCCCGTCACGAGTTACGCGTCACGTGTCACGCGTTACGCGTCACGTGTCACGCTTCACGCTTCCACAAAATACATCTCCACCTCACCGATATTTTTTACCTCCACCTTTCCGCGGGGGATGCAGCGGAAGTCGTCTTTGATGAGCCGGTGCATTTCCGAAGAGATGTTGATGCGGCCGGGTTCGCAGGCTGCTTCCAGCCTTTGGGCCACGTTGACGGTGTCGCCCCACACATCGAAGGCAAATTTACGGGAACCTACGATGCCTGCAACCACCGTTCCGGTGTGAATGCCGATGCGTGCTTCGAACCAGGGCAGGTTTTGGGCTTTGCGCAGTTCGGCCCTTTGCCGAAGGAAGGCGTGCATATCCCGGGCTGCGTGGATGGTGTTGCAGGCCACTTCCCGCGGGCTGCCGGTTTCCCGTTCGCCCAGCTTGAGGCCACCCGTTACGAGGTAGGCATCGCCGACGGTTTTGATTTTTTCGAGCTTGTATTTTCCGACGATGTCATCAAAACCCCGGAAGCAGGCGTCGATTTCCTTTACCAGGTCTTCGGGGCTCATTTGCGCAGCGATCTTCGAGAAGTTCTTGAAATCGGCAAAGAGCACGGTTACGTTCTCGTGGCGGCGGGCTTTGGCGCTGCCGGTGGCTTTGAGTTCTTCGGCGGTTTCTGCGGGCAGGATGTTGAGCAGCAGCTTTTCGCTCTTCTGTTTTTCGAAGGCCAGTTCCCTGGTTCTTTCCTGCACCTGCTTTTCCAGTGCGATGGCCTTCATGCGGGCCTGGTGCAGGCGGTAGCGAACTCCGCTGTAGATGGCCAAGAGCAGAAACACCAGAGCCAGCATCAGAAACCAGGTGGTTTTGTAAAAAGCCTCTTTTACCCGCAGGGGAATGGCCAGCTCTTCGTCCAGCCAGTTGCTGCCGCCGGGTGAGGCTTTTACCCGAAGGGTGTAATTGCCGGCGGGCAGGTTGAAAAAGCGGGCAAAATTGGCCGGCGAAGGTGCCGACCAGTTTTTGTCGTAGCCTTCCAGTTTGTACTGGTAGAGGTGTTTGTCCGGGGCGGAAAAGTCCGTCATGGAAAACCAGGCGCTGAACATCTTGTCCCGGTAGCTGAGCACCAGACCCCTGGCCGGGTCGATGTTTCCGTAGTTCCGGAACTGGTCATTGCCGTTGAACCAGGTGGCTTTGCTGAGCACCACGTGCCTGACCGAGGGGTCAAATTTGCGGATGAGTTGCGGACCCGGATAAAAGGCGTTGACGCCGTCCAGGCCGCCGAAGTACATGCGGCCGTCGCTGGCCCGCAGGCAGGAGATGCGGTTGAACTCGTTGCGGGTGAGGCCGTCGGTGTCAAAGAAGTTTGCGAAGCGAAGGGTTTTCAGATCCAGCCTGCTGAGGCCGTTGTCGGTGCTGGCCCATACGGCGCTGTCGCCCTCGGGCAGTATGCCATTGATGAAGTCGTTGGCCAGTCCCTGATCGCTGGTGTAGGTGCTGATTACATTATTTCCTTCGGCAAAAGCTGCCAGCCCGGCGGCCGTGCCAAACCAGATTTTTCCGCCGGCCTCGGTGATGCCCAGGATGCGGTTGTGGGGCAGGGCAGGGCTGCTGTTGGCGGTGAGGTGGCGGAGCAATGTTCCGTTTTTCTCCACCTGGAAAGCGCCATGCCCAGCGGTGCCCACCCAAATGCTGCCCGACCGGCTTTGGAAGAGAAAGCTGACAGCGGCGCTGCGCAGCTCTTTGGGCAGTTCCAGGGTGTCCACAAAAGAGCGGACCCTGCGGGGATTGCCGTCGGCAAAAATCAATATTTCATTACCGCAGCCATACCAGATGTCACCGTCGTGGTCCAGCATCAGCACCCCTTCGGCAGCCCGGGGTTCAGGCACAACGGTTTCGCTCTTCATGGTTTCTAGCTCGATGCGGGTGCCGTTGCCCAGCCAGAGGTAGCCGCGGTGCCACAGCAGGCCGAAAGGGTTGCGCAGGGGCTGCTCTGCAAGGGTGGTGAGCGGTTCAAGGGTTTGGGTGCTGCGGCGCAGCATGTGTATGCCGTCGTAATAGCTGAAATAGATGTTTCCTTCCTCGTCCTCGGTCATGCCCCTCATGCTGCATACGCCGTCTTTGCAACAGTCGTTGCCGTCGGCCAGCAAGGCCTGAAAGTGGTTGCGCTGGATGAGGTGAACCAGGCCGAATTCCGTGCAGATCCAGATGCCACCGGTGGCATCTTCGAAGAGCTGGCGGGGGGCGGTGGTAAACTCCAGTTGCTGTTTCAGGTAGTAGCTGAGGTCGAACAGCCTTCCGGTGGCGGCCTGGTACTTGAACAGGGCCGAACCCGGTTGGATGAAACTGCATGGGCCGCCGGTGTTTTGGGTGCCCACCTGCACGATGCCCGTCAGCCACAGATCGCCGTTCTGGTCTTTCAGCAGAGCAGAGGGGTTGAAGGTATGGGGCAACTGATCCGACAGCGGGTGGCGGTTGAAAAAGCCGGTTTCCCGGTCCAGCCAGCCCAGTTGCCCGTTGCTGAGGTACACCCACAGCCGGTCTTCGTTTTCCCGAAGGAAACCCAGCACCGTGGAAAAAGCCGGATCTGATGCAGGTGCCGGCAGCTCGTATGACTGGTTGCTGTTGCCGTCGGCTTCGATAATGGAGATGACGTTGTTCCAACTGCCCAGGTAGAGCCTGCCGTCGAATGCAGCCATGGGCTTTACGGCATTGGCCAGCGGCAGTTCCGCAATTTTCCGAAGGGGAGCTTCACCGGCTGCGTAAAAAAGCCAGGCCGTGCTGTCGGCCAGGTTGGAGGCCATGAGCCACAGCTCTCCATTGGTGCCGGAGGCCAGGTTGTTGAATGCAAAGCGCCCGGCGGGCAGAGAATCTCCTTCGGCAAAAACGAGTGGTGATGATTCGGCGGTGACGGGGTCGAAACTGACCAGTTGGGAGTCGTAGAGGAGCAGCCAGCGCCGGTCGTTCTCAGGGAGTATTTGTTTCAGTCGCCCTTCGGGCAACGGGGAGTCGGGGTTGGCCTGCTTCCAGAGGAGGAACTCGTGTCCGTCATAGCGGTTGAGGCCTTTTTCGTTGCCGATCCAGAGGAAGCCCCTGGCATCCTGATGGACACAGCGCACATTCCGGTGCGAAAGACCGTTTTCAAAACCCAGTTTGGTGAGGCTGATCTCCTGGGCGCAGAGCCACCAGGGAAGGGCAAAAAAACAGACCAGCAGCCACAGCTGCCGGAAGACTTTGCTCATAATGGAAAGTGAGGGGATGTTGTTCACACCGTAAAAATAGTGTTTCAGGTCAATTTCGGGTGCAGCCCGCAACTGTAACCAGTGTTCCAGACACCCCTCTAAACTTCTCTAAACTTCTCTCAACCCCTCTAAACCTCCAACTCAGTACGATGGCTGGCATTGGTGCCGGCAATTTTGATGCGCAGGGCTTTCAGGCCCTGAACACCTTGTAGCTGGTTGAGCATAAGGTCTTCGGTATCGCCTTCCACCAGGTTTTTGCGACGCAAAAAATCAATGTAGCCCATGTACTCCTTGCGGTCCTGGTCAGTGGCATAAACGATGGCAATTTTACCGGGCTGTGTAAGCCGCTCTCTGGTGCCGTCGGGCAGGGTGACGCTGGCTTTGTCGATGCGTTTTTTGATGATTTCGTAACGGAGGTTGTAGGCCCCTATTACGTCGAAGCGCTTCTCGTCTTGCCGGAAGCTGATGGAGATGGGTTGCCCGTAAACGAAAGCCAGCTGGGCGGTCTGCAAAGGCGTGGGAAGCTCATCCCGGAGTTTTTCAACCGATTGTGTGATTTCCGTCAGGGTGAGCAGTTGCCGCAGGCGAAGGTTGCGAAGCTGAAAGTCTGTGAACTTGCCGTTTTTCAGAATGGACTGGCCGGCGTACAGCTCGAATTGCACCCCGTCGGTTTTGTACTTCTCAAAATAATGGGGCACGATTTCCTGGGCCTTTATCTGGGCCCGCTCTACGATTTCGCTCAGGTGGTTGTTGATGCGGTTTACACTTTGCTCATAAGCTTTGCGGTGGAGGTAAACGATGCCCAGGTGCGGGTCCAGTTGCCCGGTGTAGTTGCGGTAGGCTTCCATCAAAATGGCGTTTTGCCGGACCACCTCTTCCAATACGGGGTGCACCTCCAGGAGGATGTAGTCCATCAACTGGTGTTCGTCACTGGTGTCGAGGTTTTGCTCCAGCTCTGTGAACTTCTGGCGTGTTTCCAGCAGGTACTGCTCCAGCAGTGGATAGTCCAGCTTTTCATTGGCCACGCTGAGCACCTCTTCCAGCAGTTGCAGGTTCTTGATGAAATCCTGCTGGATGGCGTGGTTGCGGGTAATGGAAGAGTTGACGATATCAGCCTGGGCATACATGGGATACACCGATTCAAAGGCGATATCCGGTGTGGCAGGGTTGATGATGCCTTTCTGCTGCTGGCTCATGATGTCAAAGGCTGCATCGATGAAACGCCATTGGACACTGGGGTGGATGGCGGTGAATTGCTCCCGCATGATGGCCTCGATCCGGTTGTCGGTCTCTTCGCGGCTGCGCTCCAGGGCCGTGTGGAACAAGGCCATCAGGTCATGCAGTTGCAGTTCCGTAAAACTGTTGATGGCAAATGGCCGCTCGGCACCGATTTCCATCAGACCAATGATGCGGTCTTCTTTGCCTTTCAGGGGCGCAACCAAACAGCTCTTGAAGCCTTTTTTCATCAAAGTTTTCTCTGCCTGGGTGGGCGCTTTGACCCATTCCATGTTTTCGAGCAGGACATTGTGCCCAAAGCGGGCAGCTTTGGCATAGATGGACTGGTGATTTTCGTCCGCAAGCCGGCAGTCCTGCCAGCGGTCGATCAGGCAATGCTGAATGCCATAGCGGTTGCCGTTGCGGTCTTTGTTCACGGGGTAATCCATGGCCATGATGCCGAAGCGAAGGTCAGGCAATTGGAAATAGTCTCTCAACAATGACTGGATGTATTCAATGTTTTCCCGGCTGGTGAGGGCGTCCTTTTTGAGCAGGTGTTGCCGCAGGCGAGAGAGGGTTTCTTCCTTGGTAACATCCACCAGGTTGACACCGACGATGCCGTGAATTTCGAAGGCATCGGGCGGTAGCGCCTTCATCCAGGCGTCCATATCGTAGATGTTGCAGAGCAATTTGTCAATCTGCTCCTGGGTGAGCTTTTTCAATGGCTTCGTGGGCACCACCTCCACAAACTGTATGGTCATTTCCGACTTGTAATGCCTTGACAGGCCACAAGTTTTAGAGCCCATCGAAAAGATGACTACCGGGTCCACGTCCAGGTTCTGACCGTAACAATCATTGAGGATCATGGAGCACATCTTCAGGTGCAGGGTGTTGACGCTGAGGTCGGCCGAGGTTTCCACGGTGACATCCATGGAGCAATCTGCCAGCATTTTTTTGACGGCCGGTGTCACAAAGAAAGGTTCCATGTCGAAGGGCTTGGCTGCTTTGCCCAGTTGGCTGTCTCGCAGACTCAATGGAAACAATCCGGCCAGGAGCCAGGATACCAGTTCTTCGTGTTTGTCGAGGACGGAGAGGTCATCGATGGGTTGCCACAATTCCGGAATCTCTTTGGCTTTGGCAAGGATCTTTTCAGCCATGAGCCGTTCCGGAATTTCATCGCTGCCGAGTCGCTGCTCCCAATCGTTGAGAAGGGGCACGAAACTCAGGCGGGTTGTATAGGGCAATTCAGGCCTGTCAAGAAAAGCATTTTTGGAAGGCGTTTTTCCGGATTTGCCATTGCGTGCAGCCTGCACTTGTTTTGTCGTCAGCGTAGCCATTGGTTAGATAATTCAGATGATTTTGAGCGTAAAAACAACCAAAGCCCAGTTTATGGATTCTTGAAAGTACTTTCAACAACCCCTTTGATCCTCCAAAGTTTTAGCTTTGCAGGCCTTCTGGTCAGAACAAGACAAAAGAATTCCATGCCGATAGATATTTCACCTGCCATTCTTGACCAATGTACGGATATCCTGGATGCTGAGGTTCTGAATACCCGCTACATTGGTGGCGGTGACATCAATGTGGCCCGGATTCTGGAGACCAACAAAGGGCGCTTTTTCTTCAAGATGAACAGCGGCAAGGATGCTTTTTCCATGTTCGCCGCCGAATCCATGGGGCTGAAATTGATGGCCAAAGCCAATGTCATCGGCGTTCCAAAGGTGCTCGGTTTGGGCCAGAATGGCCAACAGGCTTTCCTGCTCCTGGAGTTCATCGAAAAGGCGGAGCATATTCCGGATGATTTCTGGGAAAGCTTCGGACAACAGCTGGCCGCCCTCCACAAAAACACTTCCGATCAGTTTGGACTGGATCACAACAATTTCATCGGCAGCCTTCCGCAAGTCAATGACCGTCGCAATGACTGGGTGAGCTTTTACATCGAGTGCCGGCTGGAACCCCAAGTGAAAATGGCCTGCGATTCCAAACTCCTCCACCGCACCCACCTCCACCAGTTTGAAAGCCTTTACCGCTATCTGCCCGAGCTGATGCCACCCGAAGCTCCCGCCCTCATCCACGGCGACCTCTGGAGCGGCAATTTTATGTGCAGTATCAAAGCCCGGCCTTATCTCGTTGATCCTGCCGTGTGCTATGCCCACCGTGAGATGGACCTCGCCATGTCAAAGCTGTTTGGTGGTTTTGACCGCCGTTTCTACCTGGCTTATGAAGAGGCATTCCCCCTGCAGCCGGGATTTGGCCAGCGGCTCAAGCCCTTCCAACTCTATTACCTCATGGTGCACCTCAACCTCTTTGGCAGCAGTTACCTCAATTCAGTGAGTGAGATTTTGAATCATTATTCGTGACGCGTGACACGATTCGTGACGCGTGACACGTAACTCGTGACACGTATGCATAACCCTCTATAATCCTCCATAATCCTCCATAATCCTCCATAATCCTCCATAATCCCTGCCTGCCTGCCCGGCGGCAGACGGGGCGGCAGACAGGCTCCATAATCCTCATCATCAAATTTCCAGCAAAAAGTCGATCAGGTTTTCTCCGGTTTGAAGGCCGAGGCGTTTGCGGAGGCGGTAGCGGCTGGCTTCGACGCCCCTGACGGAGAGGTTGAGGAGGGAGGCGATCTCTTTGGTGGTGAGGTTCATGCGCAGGTAGGCGCAGAGCTTGTAGTCGTTGGGACTCAGTTGGGGGTGTTTTTCCCGAAGGCGTTGGAGGAAATCGCTGTGCACTTCGTCAAAATGGCGAGAGAAGCGGTTCCATTCCTCATCGAGGCTGGCGTCTCTGTCTATGATGCGGATCAGGCGGTTGATCTCCGATTTAGCTCCGGGGTCCAGTTCCTTTTTGGTGCTGATCTTCAGGAGGTTTTTACGGAGGTTGTTCATCAACTCGCTCTTTTGCACGAGGTGCATGGTGGTGGTAGCCAATTCCTTGTTTTTGTGGCTGATCTCGGCTTGCAGTTTTTCGTTCCGCAACCTTTCAATTTCAGCTTCCGTTTGCTGCACCCTTTCCAGGTGTCGGGCCTCGCGCTGCTGGTGGGTGGATTCCAGTTTGGCTTTTTCCTTCTCGAATTTCTTTTGCTGGGTGTAAAGCAGGTAGGCCAGCCCGCCCAGCAGCAACATCGAGTAAACCGAGTAGGCCCATGTGCTGGCATACCAGGGTGCCAGCACCTCAAAGCTCCAGCTGGTGTCCTCGCTCTGTTGCTGGTGCTTGTTCCTGGCCCTGACTTCAAAGGAGTACTCACCGGGGGGCAGGTTGTTGAACACCGTTGAGGTATTGGGGCTCCAGTCGGTCCAGGCATTGTTGAGCCCTTTCAGGCGGAAGGAAAAGGTGATGAAATCCTTGTCGGCAAAATCATTCGAAGACCAGTTGAATACGAGGGCGTTGTTGTGGGCGCTGAGGGTCGTTTCTGCCATCTCGGCGGTCTTCCAACCGCCAAAGACGAGGCTGTCGGTCTGTTGCAGTCTTACGGAGTTCAGGATGACGGAAGGTGCCCCAGAAGCCTGGTAGAGCGAGGGGTTGAAGAGCAGGAAGCCTTCTTCGGTGGCGATGAAAATGTTCTTATCGTCCAGCGGAAACAGAAACTCGAATCCGCCTACCAGCCTGTTTTTCAATTCGGGGATGGGCAGTCGCTTCACCTTTTTGTCCAGTGCCAGATCGTCTACCATCAGCAAGCCGGTTTCTGTGTCGGTGGAATACCAGATGTTTCCCCGCTCATCTTGCCGCAGGTACTTCACCCAGGTGTTTTCCCCGAGCAGCTCTTTGAACTGGGGGTCCGGAATGAAGCGGTTTTCATTTTCCTGGAAGCGGTACACGCCCTTTTCCGTTGCGACGAAACAATTGCCCGCCAGGGCGAAGACATAGTTGTTTTGGCTGGAAGGCAGCCCTTTGCTTTCGTCGTAAAAATAGTAGTTCACCGTTTTGTCAGCAGCATCGATGAGCAGTTGGTACACACCCCGGTAGGGGTGCGACATCCAGATCCTGCCTTCTTCGTCTTTGGTAAGGATGCGGCTGCTCTCTTCCATTCCTTCCAGCCGGCTGTCGAAGACCCATGATCCGGCTTTTTTGCGGAACAAAGCCAGACCATCGTAATGACCGGCGAGCGCCAGGCCAGGCCCCAGCTCGATGAATTTCCACACCCCGGTGAGTGGTGGAATCCGGTAGACAGTTGTGTTGTCCACCCGGTAAGCGCCTTCGTGGAGTCCTGCCAGCAAGTTCTCCCCCAGGACATCGAGGCCCCAGACCTGGCCATCGGCATTGGCCACCTTCGTGAAACGGGTTTTGAGCGCAGGCGGGTAGAAATCCTGGCGGGGGATGCAATACAGCCCTGTATTGGTTCCGAAATACAGTTTGTCGTTGAAAGCCGCAGCGGTGTAACCGGTGCCTTCCAGGGTGCCGTCGGCAAAAATCCTGGTCAGGGCTGATTGGACGTGCACCCAGGAAATGCCGTTGTCGAGGCCGGCCCAGAGGTTGCCTTGCCGGTCGGCAAATAAAGACAGTACCGTGTTGTTTTGAAGGCCGTTGTCTTTCGACAGGTGGTGTTCGATGCGGCGAAGGCTGTCGAGTATGAAAATCCCGGACAGGGTGGTTCCGATGGCAATGTGTCCCTCTTTCAATTTGCAGGCAGTGTAAATTCTGCTGTTGACCAGCAGGTCGTCGAAGGGGGTGTTCCAGGGGCTGATCTTTCCATCGGCCAGTTGGAAAATTCCATTTTTCAGGGTGAAGATGAGGATGCGCTCATCGTCCTGCGGCAGCATGGCTGTGATGAGCATTTTTTTCTCTTCGAAAAACGTACTGACAAGCTGAAACCCTGAGTCGCTCAGTTGGTACAGGGTGCCTTCGCCCTTTTGAAGGAAGAGCCGGCCGCCTGCCGATGTGAGGAAGTTCATGGGGCCGCCCGTTTCCACGGCTTCGATGCTGTTGTCATACAGGCAGAGCAGCAGTTTGTTGGTTCTGAAAAACAATTTTCCTTCAAAGGGAATGATGTCCCAGACGTCCTGGAAATTCTCGTAGGCTTCCGGAATCAAATGGCTGAGAGAGTGGAAGCCCAGCCGGCCCCTGTTGTCGGGTTCGAAGTAGCCGAGTTCGCCCTGCCCTCCGGCGTAGATTTTTCCGTCCGGTGCAGCATACACCGAACGGACCACGGTTTTCTTCGGCAAGGGATGCCGTTCCCAATGGATGCCGTCAAAAACGAAAACACCGTCGTTGTTTGCGAAGAAAAGCCTGCCGCTGTCGTCTTGACCGATTTCCCAGGTCTGGGTTCCTCCACCAAAGGAATTGCGTGGATAGTTTCTGATGGGCAGTTGGCCCAGGTTGGAGCCTGAGCTCGTTTGTGCAGTAGTGGGCAGGGGTAAACTACAGAAGGTGGTGAAAGCCCCCAACAGCAAAAGCAGAAATCCCTGCTTCCCTTGAAATGGCAGTGTAAATCCAGCACTCATACCGGGCGAAGCTAAGCAACAGCGGGCTAATGAAGTAGTGTTGCCGTAGTGAAATTCTGTGGCCTGACGTAGTGATGTTTTCCGGCTGACCAAAAATGCCGTAGGTGAAGTATTTGTGCCGTGATGTTTTATTTAAAAGTGTGAAAAGTGCTGTCGTAAATTTACCCAACTCAAAAAGGCCTTTTTTCAGCTCCCAATTTTCGAGGCTGTTCAAAGGCCAAAATGAGTTCTTTTTTAGCCCCTTCTGACCTGCCTTGATTTCAAATGCTGAAAGCACGCACATCACTAAAACAAATGGTAATCATGAAACAACTTTTACTCTCCCTTTTCCTCGTTGCATCAACGGGGCTCTTCGCTCAAACTACCATTCTGGATTTTGAGTCACCCATGACCTCCACCACCTACCAGTATTTTGGTAGCAGCCTGGAAGGTACCCTTAACAACATCATCGCCAACCCGGATCCATCCGGTATCAACACCAGTGCCATGGTGGCCGACCACGTGAAGCCCGCCGGTGCACAGACCTGGGCCGGTGCATTTCCGAACCCGGCTTTGCAGATCCCTGCCGATATGACCAGCGACAACCAGGTTTGCATCAAGGTTTGGTTTCCCGCTCCGGGTAATGTGGGTATCAAGCTGGAAGGTTCCTCTACTGGACCTAACTGGTTGAACACCGTTGATGTTACCGAAGCCCAGACCTGGACAGAGGTTTGTGTGGATGTAAACACCCCATCCATCGAGGCTCCGAATGAGCCTGCATTCGGCCATGTCTATCCGACCGTTACCTTGTTTTTCGATTTCGGAACCTCACCTGCTGAAGATGTTACCTACTACTGGGATGACCTGACCACCCAATCAGGTGGCGGTGTTACTGATGGCGACATCACTTTCTCAGTGGATATGAACAACTACACCGGCACTTTCACTACTGTATATGTGAGTGGTACCATGAATGGCTGGTCAGGAGACGGCAACCCGCTTTCCGACCCTGACGGTGACGGCATCTGGACCGGAACCATCGTTGACATTCCGCTTGGTGTTCAGGAGTTCAAATTCACGGTGGACAACTGGGCAGCCCAGGAGGATTTTGGCGGCAAGTCTTACACTTGCACCATTACCGATCCGAGTGGTCAGTTCACCAACCGGAAGCTGGTTGTTGCCGGAGATATGGAACTGCCAACCGTTTGCTGGAATTCCTGCTATGCCTGCGGCGAAGCTGTCAACATCACGGTCGATCTGGGTGCCTCTCACATTACCGTAGATCCAGCGGGTATGTTCATCGCTGGAGGTGGCAATTTCGGGAACCCCGGTGACTTTCCACTGCTCGATGCTGATGGCGACCAGGTGTACAGCCGCACTTTCGAGCGCCCAAAGAATTTCGAGTCATTCTTCACCTTTACCAATGGAGCCTGCCCTGACTACTCTTGCAAGGAAGACATTGCCGGTCAGGATTGCGCCAACCCTGGCAACTTCAACGATCGCCACATGGGGCCAGTGACACAGGACACCACCATTGCTACCTGCTTTGGTATTTGCACCACCGATACCGATTGTGGTGGCGGACCAATGGAAGTCAACGTTACTTTCTCCGTTGACATGAACGACTATACCGATCCATTCACCACGGTGTATATCGCCGGTGAATTCAACGGCTGGAGCGGCGATGCCAATGCTCTTACCGATGCTGACGGAGACGGCGTTTGGGAAACCACACTTGCGCTCTTCCCCAATGATTACGAGTATAAGTTCGAGCTGGACAACTGGGCTGTGCCAGAGGAATTCATGGATGGAGACCCCTGTACGGTTACCGATCCTAGTGGCCAGTTCGTCAACCGCATAATCAGCGTGGCAGGTGATACCAGTGTTTGCTACATCTGGAACTCCTGCGATGCCTGCGAGACCAATGCTACTCGTGACCTCGTTTACGACGCAACACTTTTCAGTGTGAACCCAACCCTGGTGAACCAGTTCACCACCGTCCGTTTCGACGCAAACATCGCCGAAGAAAAAGTACTCAGACTCCTGAATGCCACAGGAATGGTCATTCGTGAAATGACTGTTGCGCCCGGTCAGTCAGACGTGGAACTCGACACTTCCACGCTCCCTGCCGGATTGTACCTGATCCATGTGCAGACAGACCAGCGCATGGCCACTGCCAGGGTGGTTAAACAATAGGATTACAAAAAAAAAACATGACCCTTCTTTTAAGGGTCTCGACCTGACACCGGGCTTCTGTCTGGAAGCCTGAAGAGCGAGCACGTTTCATACAGAGAAATCGGGGAGTGCAGAAAATCCTGCACACCCCCGGTTTCTAATTTTAGTTGCTGCAATGCTGCGGCGTCTTCTCATCACATTGAAGTTTCCCGAAGGAAAACCATAACTGCTTCATCCAATTATCATGAAGAAATTACTACTGCTTGCGCTGATCTCAACAATGGCTGCGGGGCTCAGCGCCCAAATTACCGTTAAGGGCACCGTAACTGACGCCACCAATGGCGACCCACTCATAGGGGCCACGGTGCTCATTGCCGGTACCAACTCCGGCACCATTACAGAATACGACGGCACTTACGAACTGGAAGTGCCCGATCCAAACGGAAAGTTGGCTTTCAGCTACACGGGCTATGAGCCCATAGAGGTAGCCATTGAAGGCCGCACCCAGGTTGACGTCGTTTTGCAACCTTCCTCGACCATCCTCGACGAAGTGGTCGTGGTAGGTTATGGCGTTCAAAAGAAAAGTGTGGTCACCGGATCCATTTCAAAGGTGAAAGCCGAAGACCTGGAAGACATGCCAGTGGCCAGGCTGGAACAGACCCTCCAGGGGCGTACCTCCGGAGTGCGGGTAACCTCCAACTCCGGCCAGCCCGGTGCCGGCGCCGTTGTGCGCATCAGGGGAACAACCACCATCGGTGATTCCAATCCACTGTACATCGTGGACGGGGTGCCCATCGAGGGGGGTATCGATTACCTCAATCAGAACGACATCGAATCCATCGAAGTGCTGAAAGATGCCGCATCGGCCGCCATCTACGGTGCCCGTGCTGCCAACGGCGTGGTGCTGGTGACCACCAAAAAAGGCAAGGCCGGGAGCATGCAGGTGAACTACGCCGGTTATTACGGCGCTCAAAACCCCTGGCGCAAGCTGACCTTGCTGAATGCCCGGGAATATGCCGTGCTGATGAATGAGGCTTCAGCCGCCGCCGGCCAACCCATACTTTTTGAAGATCCGCAGGCCCTGGGTGAAGGCACCGACTGGCAGGATGCCATCTTCAACTACGATGCACCCATCCAGAACCACGAGTTGAGCCTCACGGCCGGCAGTGACCGGAGCCAGTATTACGCCTCCTTCGGCTATTTCGACCAGGAGGGTATCGTCGGCAACAAGGATGACAGCCGCTACCGCCGTTTTACGGTCAGAATGAATTCCAATCACAAGGTGACCAACCGCATCAGCTTCGGCAATACTGTGAGCTATACCAGGGTGCTTGCCAGTGGTGTGGCAGAAAACACCGAGTTCGGCTCTCCACTGGGCCGGGCCATCAACCTCGACCCCATCACGCCGCTTTTCGAAGATGACCCCGATGTGCTGGCTGAACCCCGCTACGCCAACAACTGGGACCTACTGGTGCGTGACAAGACAGGCCGCATTTATGGCATCTCAGATATCGTTACTTCGGAAATTCTGAATCCGGTGGCTGCTTTGGAAGTGGCCTGGGGCAGAGGCTGGAGCGACAAGATCGTTGCCTCTACCTATGCTGAACTCGAAATCATCGATGGACTGAAGTTCCGCTCCAGCATCGGCACCGACCTGTCGTTCTGGGGCAATGAAGGCTTCACCCCCGTGCATTACCTCAACGCCGCCAACCGCGCCGATCAGAACTCCTACACCCGCGGCTCAGCCCGTGGCTTTTTGTGGAACTGGGAAAACACCATCACCTTCGACCGCCAGCTCGATGACCACCGCATCACCCTGCTGGCCGGTACCACTGCCAAGCGCAATTCAGGACAATGGCAGGGCGGAACCATCGTCAACCTGCCGGTGAACGATCCCGAGAAGGCTTCTCTGGGCTTCTCAACGGACCCCGCCAGCCAGACCTTTTACGGTTACGAATACGAAAACACCCTGGCCAGTTACTTCGGCCGGGTCAACTACAACTTCCGGTCAAAGTACCTCTTCACCGCACTCTTGCGGGTGGACGGCTCCAGCCGTTTTGGAACCAACAACAAATACGGTTTCTTCCCCTCCGTATCGGTTGGATGGGTGTTGACCGAGGAAGATTTTCTTCAGAAAAACGACTACATCAACTTCCTGAAGATCAGGGCCAGCTACGGTGTGAATGGCAACGACCGCATCGGTGACTTCCGCTATGTGAGCACCGTGGGTGGTGGCCGCAGCTACACATTTGGCCTCGACGACCAGCTCGTCAACGGGGTCAGCCCCAATGCCATCGCCAATCCGGACCTGCGCTGGGAGGAAACCAGCGAAACCAATTTCGGACTGGATGCCAAGCTCTTCAAGAGGGTCAGCGTAGCCCTCGACTACTTCTACAAAAAGACCGACGGCATGTTGCTGCCTGTGGAGGTGCCTGCTTACGTCGGCAATGTTGGCCCCATCGGCAACATCGCATCCCTCGAGAACAAGGGTGTGGAACTGGAACTCGGTTTTGAGAAGAACATCGCCGGTGTTCAGCTCGCCCTGTCGGGCAACATTTCTTACGTGGAGAACAAAATCCTGGAATTGGGCGAAGACAAAACCTTCCTGCCCGGTTTGCAGCGCTTTGGTCCGCAGGGCATCGAACTGACCCGCACCATCGAAGGCTATGCCTATGAGAGTTTTTACGGATACCAAACCTCCGGTCTGTTCCAGAACGAGGCCGATGTGGCTGCCTGGGTAAACGCTGACGGCGAGTTGCTGCAACCCAACGCCCGCCCCGGTGATATCCGCTTCGTGGATGTGAACGGCGACGGCGTCATCAACGAGGACGACCGCACCATCATTGGCGATCCGACGCCCAACTGGACTTACGGTATCAATGTGAATGCGGCCTACAAAGGCTTTGACCTGGTGTTGTTCGGTCAGGGTGTCTGGGGCAACGATGTTTACAACGCCACCCGCCGCTTTGATTTACCGAAGGCAAACTTCACCGCCGAGGCCCTGGGCCGCTGGACAGGAGAGGGCACTTCCGACTATTACCCCCGCCTGAACCTGGCTGACGGTGACCCCGGAACGGGTAACCAGAACCTGACCAGGAGCAGCGACTTCTGGGTACAGAATGGTGCCTATTTCCGCATCAAGACCCTTCAGGTAGGCTACACCTTGCCGAAGACGATTACCGAAAATGCAGGCATCGAGAAAGCCCGCATCTACGTTTCAGCCAACAACCTGCTGACCATCACCGATTACAAAGGTTTTGACCCTGAAATCGGTGCCGGCAACGGCGTTGACAAAGGCATCTACCCGCAACCCCGGTTTTACCTGGTTGGGGTGAATGTAACCTTTGGGAAATAGTTGAGAGAGTAGGGAGTAGAGAGTAGGGAGTAGGGGGAGCAACCCAATAAACACTCCTCCAAAAACCCTCTATAATCCTCCATAATCCTCTATAATCCTCTATAATCTTTACAAACATCAAAGAGATGAAATTCATACGCAACATATTTCTTCCGGCAATGGCCCTGCTACTGGTGGTTCCTTCCTGTAAAAAGGATTTTCTGGAACTGGACCCGCGGGGCACACAGCTTGAAACCAACTTTTACAGCACACAGGAAGAGCTGTTTCAGGGCCTGGTGGCCACTTACGATGTGCTCGGCTGGCAGGGCACCGATGGCTGGACCATGGACCTGGGGCTGCTCAACGCCGCTTCTGACGATTGCTATGCCGGGGGCAGCGATGCTTCCGACCAGCCTTCATGGGTGGCCTGGGATGGCTTTACCCTCAACCCCCTGCTGGGGCCGCAACTGGGCTTGTGGAGAAAGGGCTTTTCCGGTATTTACCGGGCCAACCTCCTTCTTCAGAAAATAGAGGAAGTGCCCGATCTGGATCCGGCTTTCAAAGCCCGCACCATTGCCGAGGCAAAGTTCCTCCGGGCATGGTTCTACTTCGACCTTGTGCGCCTCTTCGGCAACATCCCGATTTTCACGGAGCCGCTTTCTGCCGATGAGTTTTTCACCATCAAACAGGCTACCCCCTCGGCCGTGTACGACCTGATCGAACAGGACCTCAAGGATGCCCGCAACACGCCCGAGCTGCCGCAGACAGTGCCGCCGGCCGAGTTGGGCCGGGTGACCAAAGGAGCAGTGAATGCCCTGCTGGGCAAGGTCTTGCTCTACCGCAATGACGATTCGAGGATGTTGGAAGCCGCCGGCTATTTTGAAGATGTGATCAACTCCGGCAACTACTTCCTCATGCCCAACTACGGGGATATTTTCAAAAGGGAAAACGAATGGGGACCAGAGTCGGTCTTTGAAATCCAGTTTTCCGACAACCGCCCCGGCGACTGGGGATGCTGCTTCGCTAGCGGACCCGTTAACAATGCCACCGAGGGCAACTACAATGTGCAGTTCTTTGGCATGCGCGATTATTCTGGTCCTTTGTATGCCCCGGGCTGGAGTTTCTGTCCGATCTCAACCGAGCTGGTGGATTTCATGCAGAACGATCCCCGGTTTGAGTACACCATCATCGATGGCAATGCACTGAAACAGGTGGGGGCTACTTACACGGAAGGCTACCAGAATACCGACTATTTCATCAAGAAATATGCTCCGCTGGCAGACGGTGTGGCCAATGACGGTGTAATAGCCCTGGAATGGGCCGACAACATCCGCGCAATCCGCTACGCTGATGTGCTGCTGATGGCCGCTGAAGCCCAGGTTCGTGGCAATGGCGATATGGCCAAAGCCCGCCAGTACCTGAATCAGGTGCGGGCGAGGGTCAGCCTCCAGCCTTACCCTGGCAATGTGACCGGTGAAGCCCTTTTGAATGCCATTTACCTCGAGCGCCGCTTTGAGCTGGCAACCGAAGGCCACCGTTTCTTCGACCTGGTGCGCACCGGAAAGGCCGCTGAAGTGCTTCCCGGATTCCAGCCCGGCAAACACGAGTACCTGCCCATTCCCCAACAGGAAATCGAACTGTCAATGGGAGCACTGGTGCAAAATCCGGGGTATTGATGATTGAGGAACTGAGGAACTGAAGCTGCCTGCCAAAAACCTCATAATCCTCCATAATCCTCATAATCTTCATCCCCGATGAATATCGGGGCCATAATCCCAAAAACCAAAAAACTTCAAACTAACAACCAACAACGATGAAATACTTTCCAATTATCAGTCTGCTGCTTTTGCTGTTCACAGCTTGCGATCCGCAGCAGGATGACAAGATTGACATCGGTTTACCGCCTGCTGAGGCTACTTTTAGCATCACACCTGCGGCTGAGCCCAACCACTACATCCTGAAGAACACCACGCCGGATGTCTTTGAGTACCTCTGGGACCTGGGCAATGGCACGAAGATGAGCGGTGAGGAAGTGGATGCCTATTACCCGCTGAAAGGCACCTACACCATCACCTTGACTGTTTTCGGAAGAGGCGGTCATGCCACTTCTTCGCAAACGCTGGAAGTGCCTGAAGATGCACCTTTCGATTGCGAAAGCGACGCACTCTATAAATACCTGACAGATTGCGAACAGCGAACCTGGAAGCTGAAGCCTGCAGAAGGCAGCCTTTGGGTAGGACCAACGGACGGCAGCACCACCTGGTGGGCCATTGGTCAGGCTGATATCGATGGTCGTCCGTGTATGTTCAACGACGAATGGACATTTACCAAAGACGGTATGATGATCTACGACACCAAAGGTGACATCTTTGGGGAACCGTACATGGGCTTCAACTTTGAGTGCGTTGACGAAAGCATGCTACCGCCGGACAAAGCACCCTGGGGAAGTGGTACCCATACTTTTGAATTGCTTCCCGGCGATAAGCTGAAAGTGAACGGCCTCGGTGCCTACCTCGGACTGCCAAAAGTGGCCAACGGAGCAGAAGTGACAGATCCGCAAACCACCGTGACCTATGACATCATCCGTTGGGACACCAACGCCGATGGCAAGGAAATGGAACTGGAAGTCAACTTTGGAGGCGGTCTGTGGCGTTTTATCTACGTTTCGCCCAACTGATTGAAATGGTGAAGAGGCACAAAATCCTGTACCTGTGCCTCTTCACCCTCATAATCCAACATAATCCTCCATAATCCTCAATAAACCGCAGAGTAAAACAGAGTTATTACACAGAGTTTCACGGAGTATTACACGGAGTATTACACGGAGTTTCACGGAGCTAGCACCCCAAACTCTACACCCTACACCCTAAACTTTTTAACCACAGCGTTCAAGTATCCCCGCTAAACCCCAATAATCCCCCATAATCCCCATAATCCCCATAATCCCCATAA
>PAAY01000082.1 GCA_002698985.1 Saprospirales bacterium
CGGATTACCCGTATCCGCCTGCAAAATTTGCCTCGTTCAGAATAAAATTTGCTCACTTTCGCTCAAGCATGAAAATCTAAACAGGCTCTTAGCCTTTTTTTAGCTCCTGGCAAACAGAAATCCCGCTGCGAACAGATCCGGAAATCTGCCAAAGGAAGCTCATAACTTGCAAATCACAATCGTAATCAAATCTTCAGGAAAATCAGGATTGCTCAGCCCTCAACTCATCTATGAACTTCATGAATTCGGTTTTGAAGCTGGCAAATTCACTGGTGGCCGGTCCGCTGAATCCGGTATGTATGCGCCTGACCCTGTTGTTTTTATCGAGTATAATCATGGTAGGGTAGGCCAGCACATGGTTTAGCATGGGGAGCGCCTTTGCTGCTCCGTCTTTGGAGGCCGGACCGGCCAGGGCTATCTCATAGGGCATGTTGAACCGCTCTTTGTAGGTGCGGAGAGCCTGCATGGCCTTTGCTTCATCTTTGTGTTTTTCAAAAGCCAGTGCTATGACGGCCACATCGTCGGGTTGTTCATTTTTCAGGTAATCAACCAGAAACATGGTTTCATCCCGGCAGTTGGGACACCAGGTGCCCATGATCTGTATGATTTTCACTTTCCCTTCGTAAATGGGGTCGTCGGGTGAAATTAACTTTCCTTCCGGATTTTTAAAAGAAAAAGTGAATCGCTCATATCCCGGATTTAAAAATGTGAGCGAATCGGGGTGTGTCAGCCGGGCATTGTCGTTGCGTTTGGCTTCCCAGGTTGTGCGGTAATGTTTGCCGGAGTAAAAGGCGCCGGTCAGTGTACCGTCTTCCTGAATTTTTCCTTCAAAAAGAAAAGCGTGGGAGCCATCAAAAGTGGAGAGCCAGAATTTATTTCCCAACACCGTTCCCTCCAGGTAGCGGTAGTCGCCGGTTTCTGTCAGAAAAGTGCCGGTGAGGTGGTTGCCGTTTTGCGAGAACTCACCAATGGCAGGGTAGGGTTCTTCCTCATCCAACCCAAAGGTTGCTTCCCATTTGCCGGTCAGGTTGGCTGCCGGCTCTTTCTTGACCGTTGCGAAGCGATAGTCTTTGCCATGATGCGCCACAAAAGGGATGGAGTAATTCTCCCGGGTAGTCACCACCCATTCACCTTCAATAACCCCACCTGCGTAATTGGCGCTGATGTAGCTGCTGTAAATAGGGAAATCGATGCGGATGGTGTCGCGGGCCCTCGACCTGCTTCTGCCAAAGGTGATGTCTTCCGCCGGCACCACCAGGCGCTCTTCACCGTTGATGATCTCGATGTGGAAAGTGGAGTCGTTGTCGTAAACCACGTCGAAATTGAAAGGCAGCTCACCCTGGGTTACATCCTCGTATTTCATGTTGACTTTGTCGGGCAGCGGCTTGGCTTTTGGATTGGGCGTGATGTATTGGTTTTCGATTTTCAACACGGCCCGCCACCGGCCGGGAGGCAGCAAGGTGTAGGTTTGTTCTGCCGTGATGCAGGCTTCCAACAGCAACAGCGGTATGGCGAGCAGAATGAATAGCTTTTTCATGTTGTGCAAGTTCCGGTTTTGCGAAGAAAAAAAAACGGAATGCCTGGCATTCCGGTTCAAAAACGGCCGGCTCAAGATATGACTTGCCGGCCGATCTCAGTATATGGTTGCAAATTATCAGCTCGACTTTTCGCCCACAAAGTTGTGCTCTTTGTATTTAAACAGCACATTGAAAGTGGTCAAACTTCCGTAAATGCGGGTGATGTATTGCTGCAAGTTCACTTTGTCCTCGTCAGTCAGCACCTTGCTGGAGTTGATGCGCTGCTCCATGACCCGCAACCGGTCCCTGACCATGACGATTTTGTGGAAAAAGGTTTCGATGGGGATTTCCTTTTCTTTGGCACCTTCCTGACCGGGCACCAGGATCATTTTTCCTCCTTCCCAACGGTCGCCCAGTGGCACCACTTCGGTAATGTCTGACCAGGTCTGCAAAATGCGCATCAGCGATTTTTCCGCCTCGGTAAATGTGACTCCTTCTTCGGGCGGAATGGCCTCTACAATCTGCCATTTATCGTATTCTTTCCCGACCATCTTGAGGCCGTAGAGAATGAAGCACACTTCATAGGCTGCTTTGTGGAGTTTAACGACGACGCCGTCGCCGTAGGCCGGGTGCTTTACCCTGGAGCCAACTCCCAAAAGTGTCGATGTTTGATCCATGCTTTTTGGTTTAGATTTTTTGAAGTACCTGATGCCAATACGGATTTCTCAACCCACTGGTTGCAAATTCAGCATTTCGGCGTAGCCGTTCAAAAACGCTGCGGCGTCCATCCGCTTGCGGCCAGCCAGTTGCAATTCCAGCACATTCACAAACCCGTCAGCGCATGCAACTTTAAACTTTTTCCGATTCTCGGAAAGCAGGGCGCCTGGGGCAAAACCGTGTTCTGCCAGTTCTTTTTCAGTTCTGAAAATTTTGAGTTCCAGCAGTTGTTTTCCATCGGAAGGGTGGTTCACCTCCACCTTTGTCCATGCGCCAGGATAGGGACTGAGCCCCCGGATGAAGTTGTGGACGTCTTGTGTGGATTGGCTGAAATCGATCTGGCAATTTTCATGAAAAATCTTGGGTGCATGGCAGACCAGACTTTCATCCTGCCTTTTCAATTCGTAATTGCCACTTTCGATGGCTTTCACCGTTTTCAGCACCAGCTCGGCACCTTTTGCCATCATACGGTCGTGCAGCTCTCCGGCTGTTTCATTTTCCCCGATGGAAAGCTTTTCCTGAAAGAGCAGATCTCCCGTGTCAATCTCATGCTTGATGAAGAAAGTGGTGAGGCCGGTTTCTTTTTCACCTTTGATGATGGCCCAGTTGATGGGGGCTGCTCCCCGGTATTTAGGCAGCAAGGAGGCATGCAGGTTGAAGGTTCCCAGCGGCGGCATATTCCAAACCACTTCCGGCAGCATTCTGAATGCCACCACGACTTGCAGGTCGGCTTTCAGGGCGCTCAGTTCTTCGAGAAATTCCGGGGCCTTTAGTTTGGGTGGTTGCAGCACTTTTAGGCCCTTTTCAAGGGCGTATTTCTTCACGGCAGATTGTATCAGACGCTTGCCACCTCTGCCACCGGGTTTGTCAGTGGCAGTAACAACTCCAACTACATCATAGCCATTTTTCAGAAGGATATCCAAAGAGGGCACGGCAAATTCAGGGGTGCCCATGAAGACAATTTTCATGCACTGTGTTTTTTCTTCGCTTCGCAAAATTCAAAACTGACGTCGAACGGCAAATAACTGCATAAACGACCAGGTATTATCTGCCTTTCGGCACAGTTTCCGGTTTTCAATTCTTTCATACACCTGTTAGATTTGAGGAACCGAGCCCCGAAAGCTTTCGGGGGAGGAATTGAAGAATCGAGAGAACCCGGTGCATGCTCAAAAACCCTCAAAAACCTCCAAAAACCTCCCAGCACCATTTACTCATCCAGGGCATCCAGTGATTTCACCAGCGAGACTTCACGGTCGAAGTCGTAGAGGGTGCTTCTTCTGAGGTCGTAATAAGCCAGCCAGAAGGCACGCAGGGCGCTCATGTATGAACGGCGGGTGCTTTCTTTTTCTTCCACGGCCACGTTGAGGTCCAGGATGTCGTTTTTGCCAATCATGTAGCGGTTGCGTGTCATCTCTTCTTTGCGGATGGCGATTTCATAAGCCCGCAGGGCCAGCTCTGCTTTGCTGCGCAGCAAATCGAACTGTTTCACTTTGAGGCGCATTTCCTGCTCGAAATTAACCTCGTCCTGCTCGACATTCTGACGGATCAGCTCTTTGTTGCTGGTTGCTGTTTCCAGCCTTGCCCGGGCCTTGCCCCAGTCGAAAATGGGGATGGAGAAACCCAACTGGAAGGTTTCGTTGTCGAGGGGGTTCTGATAGGCATCATTGAGTTTCTCTCCTGTTTGCGACAGCGAGAAGACGGCGAAAAGATCCATTTGAAGGCCGCTGTTGGCTTTTGCCTGGGCAATGGAACGGTCTGCTTCCAGCATGCGCCGCTGCCAGACAAGCGGGTTGCTCCTGTTCTTGAGGGCTATCTCGAGCACCCGGTCGATCTCCAATTGAATGTCGGGCATTTCCGTAGGTGGTTTCATTTTGAAATTGACAGCCCTTTTGATACCGAGGAAGTTGCGGAGTTTTTCATTGCTGGTTTGAAGGTTCAGTACGGCCTCCTGCACGGCCGCATCGGCCCGCATGGATTGCAGTTCTATGTTCAACAGTTCGGTCTCTGCAATTCTTCCAACCTCGTATCGGCCTTTGGAAATGGCCAGCAAGGTGTCGGCATTGGCTTTGTCCCTTTGCGCCGCTTCCAGATCGAGCTGAGCGATGTAAACATCAAAGAAAAAAGTGGCGGCATTGTAGGCTACCTGCTCCATCTCCTCGGCGTACTTCCGCGTGGCTTCCTGGTAACGGACGGGTTCTATTTTTTTGCTCCACTTGAGGTTGTTGAAGCCAAAAATGGGCTGCACCAGGCCGATTGAAATAGGGGTTGAGTAATAGCTTACGATGTCGTCGGCGTCTTCCCGGAAGATATCCAGCCGCTGAATGCCGGAGCTGGCGAAAATGGTACCCCCAGTTTGTACGATCCGCTGGGTGAGTGACAGGCCGAGCCGGTTGCGCATCTGGGCCCTTTGGAGGAAGATGTCCGTTCCGTTGGGTTGGGTGATGATGTCAATGGAGCGGTTCAGATCGGGCAAATCGCCACCGAAAGTAATGGCCGGTTTGAAATCAGCCAGGGCACTTTGGTAGGACCAGTAGCGGTTTTTCATGCGGGTTTGAGCCAGCAATACATCTGGGGCGTCGCTCTGGGCCAGGGCTATGATTTCTTCCAATTCCAGTTCCAGGGTGTCGGTCTGTGCCCAGGTTGCCCGCTGAACAGCGGGTGAAAGAAAAAGGAGAAGTAAAAAGAATGTAAGCGGGTGTCTCATCTCAGGTTTTGGTTTATGGTTTTCTGATTTATTCTTTATTCGCTTCGCAATGCCTTGATGGGGTCCTGCCGGGCGGCCCGTCTTGCCGGCAGCAGCCCGAATACGAGTCCTACCGAGGCCGCCACCCCAAATGAGAGCAGTACCGACCACAGTGTCACCTCCGTTGGAATGCCTGCCGAGGCAGCAATGGTTTGGGCGGAAACAATTCCCAGCACCACACCGATCAGCCCGCCAAAAAGGCTGAGGATGATCGATTCAAAGAGGAATTGAAGTTGTATATCCGTGGCGGTTGCCCCCATGCTTCGTCGCACACCGATTTCCTTGATGCGCTCTAGAACGGAAGCCAGCATGATGTTCATGATGCCAATGCCACCTACCAGCAGTGAAATGCCAGCAATGACCGCCAGGACGAAGTTGAAGGTGTCCTGGGTTTTTTGTTGTTGCTGAAGCAAGAGCTCCGGAACTTCCACTTCGAAATCAACGGTGTTGCGGTGCAAACGACGGAGCAACCTCGCCGTCACATCGGCCGAGGCCCTGAGGTAGTGGGCATCGTTGACCTTCACCACCAGCCGGTCCAGTTGGTGGTAGTTGTCGGGGCTGTCGTTGCTGTTATTGCTCCTTCGGCCAATGTCGGTGAGGATTTTCCTGGCCCGGTCTTCGTAGCGGAGCAGCGCCGTTTTGGCGGGTATGTAGATGTCGGAATTGGCGTCGGAAATGCCCAGGGCCTGAAGGCTTTCACCGGAAACGGAGCGGCGTTCCAGCACACCGATCACCTTGAGCCACTCATTGCGGAACTTGATCCATTGCCCAATGGGGTTTTCTTCGTAAAAAAGCCTCGATTTCACATTGCTTCCGATGATGCAAACCGGCCGGCCGCCTTCGAGGTGGCTCTGGTGGAAAAGACTTCCCGAGTTCAGTTTCAGGTTGTTGTGTTCGAAATAGGCATTGTTGGTGCCTATGCAGTTCACCTTGAGGTATTTGCCGTTGTAAACCACATTGCCCTTGTTGTTGATCTCTGGGCTGATGGAACTGACACCCGGCAGTATGGATTCGATGGCACGTGCGTCGTTCAGCGTCAGTCCCGGTGTCCACAACTGCTTTTGCTTGCCTTCGCTGTTGTTGTTGCTGTTTTGGTTGTTTTCTTCCTGCTCTTTGAGTTGCTCGGGTTTTACCGGGTTGATGACGATGTTGTTGGTGCCGATGAGTTTCATTTGCTCCAACAGGGATTGTTTGGCACCTGTGCCGATGGCCAGCATTGCGATGACCGCAGCCACACCGAAAATGACGCCCAGGGCGGTGAGCATGCCCCTGAGCTTGTTGCTCATGACGCCCTCTGTGGCCAGTTGGAAATTGAAAAGCAGCCTTTTCATGGGTTGAATTTTGAAGCGTTTTTGATTAGCCCATAATGATGAAAGTACCTGATTGAGATTTGGTCTCGGGTTGGTACTCCTCCCGGACTCGCTTCATCTTTTCCAGTGCTTCCTGCTGTCGTTGCTGCCGCTCTTTTTCGAGTTTGTCTCTCAGTCTTTTTTTCTGTTCCGGGTCCATCTGAACCAGCGGCAGATCATTGGCATTGGTGGGTATGCTGAGCAGCACCTGGTCTTCGGTGCCCAGCCCTCCGGCAACGATGACGTGGGTGTCGTTGCTTTCACCCACGACTATTTCCTGCCGAACAACTTTTCCGGAAGCTTCTTTTTTGAAAACGTAATTGATGCTGTCGGTCATCAGCGCTTCAATGGGGATGTGCATGACGCTGTCGAAAGTGTAAACCAGGATTTCGTTGCTGGTGGTCATGGCGGGCCGCAGGATGGAGTCGGTTTCCATCAGTTCGATGTTGACCTCGAAAACCTTGGAGTCGTAAGACCGGAGTTGTTCGCCCACATTGGCCACCTGGATGACGATGCCTTTGTAAGACTTGCCGGGAAAGGCATCTACTTTCACCTCAACATCCTGCCCCTTTTGCACCTTGCTGATGTCCACTTCGTTGACGTATGACTTGCTGAGCATCACGCTCAGGTCGGGCAGCTCGGCCACCACCGGGTCCCATACGTCAATTTGTGAGCCCGGCCCGATTTTACCTCGCCATGAGCGAGCGTAGATCACCATACCGTCTTTTGGGGCTTTGATGGTGAAATCGGCGTGGGCTTCCTGGAACTGTTGCATCCTGTTTTGAAGTTGCCGAAGGGAAGCAAGAATTTCTGAAACCTGTGCCTGTGCTTTGGTTTTTGAGAGTTCGTATTTCTTTTTCAGTTGTTCGAAATCCCTTTTGGCTTTGGCCAGTTCAATCTCTGCCCGTTGCTGTGTGGAGCGGGGTTCGTAAATGCTCTGCTCCAGTTCCAGTTGTTTGTCCCTCATGGAAAACTCGAGGTTGACCAATTGGTCACGGATGCTCCTCAATTCAATGGCGGTGTCAATTTTTGTCTGGTCCAGTTGGGTTTGCACCTTGTCGATTTCCGTCTGAATGTCGCGCATGCGGGTCTCGATTTCTGTGCGATCGAGGGTGGCAACGTATTCACCTTCTTTCACCAGGGTGCCTTCGGGAACGATGTCGGAAATGGTGACCTGCCAGATGCCGATGTTGCGGAGTTGTCTGGGGCCCCGGATCTTTTCAGAATTCTTGGCCTTGAGTTCGCCGGTGGCGTTGACATAGACGTTGAACGGCCCTACCTCCACCGGAACGCTGAGCCTGTCTGACTGTGTTTTGCTTCCTTGACCGGAGCCTTTGAGAAGGAAAAAAATGGCAATGAGAAGCGCCAGGAGAATGGCTACTGGTAGATAGTTTTTCATCGGAAGGTGCGGGTTTTAAAAGCGGGTGTTTGGACTATTTTCTTCAACAATGCCGGGACAAGAACTGATTTCCATCCAGAAATAGCAAGCCCTTAGGTAAACTTTAACGGATGCTGAAAAGTGCCAATGACCGGACCTCGAGGTTGGTCGGCGTTTCCAGAATCAGTTGCAAAAGAAATCGATTGCGTTTTTGAGTTCTGTCAGGAAAATGCACAATGCCAGAAAAGTAACAGCCGGTAACCTGGAGAGGTTACCGGCTGTCGGTTGGTGGCGTTTCAATGCACCGTCAGGCTTGTGCCGGTGGGGTATTGAAATTCATTGGCGGGAAAGGCGGCGCATCGTTTTCGTGGATGCTGCCAAACTGAGCCTCAAATTTTTTGAGGTTTTCGGCCAATGCACGGTAGAATCGCTTGGCGTGTTCCGGGGAGAGTATAACCCTGGACTTGACCTTGGCTTTGGGAACGTTGGGAACCATGCGAATGAAGTCGATCACAAATTCGCTCTGGTTGTGGGTGATGATGGCCAGGTTGCTGTATTCGCCATCGGCAATGTCATCCGGTAGTTCAATCTGAAGCTGGGGTGCTTGAATTTTCTTTTCCGACATGAGAATATGATTTGTTGGTTTAGGAAATTGCTTTTAGGTTCCTTTTGGGAACGCATCCCCTGCGCAAAAGTTCTGCACCGGGGATTTCAGCCTCCGCTGCGAATATCAAAAGAAAGGCATAGTTTCATGCCCATTATCAATACCAAATTCCCGACTGTGAATTACGACGAAATTTTTGAAGCCAACCGAGAGCACTGGAACCAGCGTGTACCGGTGCACTTCCAATCTGATTTTTACAATGTCGAAGGTTTTAAAAAGGGAGAATCTTCCCTGACGGAAATCGAAAGCGAGGCATTGGGCGATGTTTCGGGGAAATCCCTCCTGCACCTGCAATGCCACTTCGGAATGGACACCATGTCCTGGGCCCGAAAAGGTGCGGTGGTGACGGGTGTGGATTTTGCTCCCGAGGCCATTGCGACGGCAAAAAAGCTGAGTGAAGAGCTGGACATACCGGCCCGCTTTCTTGAAGCGAATGTTTACGACCTTCCGGAAATACTCGATGAGAAATTTGATATCGTTTTCAGCACTTTCGGAACCATCGTTTGGCTTCCGGATCTGGTTAAATGGGCGGCAGTGGTTTCAAAATTCTTGAAACCCGGTGGTGTCTTTTACCTCGCCGAATTTCATCCCACTTTCTACCTGTTTGACTTCGACAATGGCAAGGTGAGTTACGATTATTTCAATTCCCGCATGTACAAGGAGGAAATCGAAAGATCTTATACCGGCTCCGATGAGACCATTGAAGGAGTGGAGTATTTCTGGAACCACGACCTCTCAGAGGTGATTTCTGCTTTGCTCGGTGAGGGTTTGCAATTGCTCGAATTCAAGGAATTTCCTTTTTCCCCGTACAACTGCTTCCCCAACATGGAAGAGCGTGGCCCCGGCCGCTATGTCTGGACTTTGCCGGGGCATGAAATTCCTCACGTTTACAGTCTAAAAATGGTCAGGCCTTCTTCTTAGGCTTGAAAGTGCCGGGCATGGCATTTTCAATGATCTCTTTGACTTCCTCCAGGGTCATGGCTTCGGCCTGTTCCTGGGTGATGCGTTTGCCATCGATTTTCGGAATGGCAATGCTCTTCTTTTTGTACCGGATGAATGGTCCCCAGCGGCCATTTTCAACGGCGATGTTTTCCTCGTCCCACTTGTGTATGTAGCGGTTAGCCTCTTTCTTGATTTTGGCCTCGATCAGCGCATAAGCGTCATCGAGTGAAAGGTTGGCCGGGTCGTATTTCTTCGGAATGTTGACATACATGTCGTTCCACTTCAGGAAGGGGCCAAAGCGACCTTTTCCCTTGGTGATGGGCAAACCTTTGTATGTGCCAATGGGCGCATCGGCAGCCTCTTTTTCTTTGATCAGCACAATGGCATCTTCCAGCGTAACCTCGTGCGGATCTTGGTTGCGAGGGATGGACACGAACTTGTCACCGTATTTTACGAAGGGCCCAAAACGGCCAATGCCGATGGAAACCTCCTGGTCTTTGTAAGTGCCAAGCGTTTTCGGCAGGGTGAACAGTTTGAGGGCATCCTCCAGGGTGATGGTTTCGATGGTCTGGGAGGTGTTGAGGTTGGCGTACCGGGGTTTTTCACCTTCGGCCAATTCCTCTGGGATGCCGATTTGCACCGCCGGCTTTCCGAAGCGGGTCATGCGCACGATGATGGTACGACCGCTCTCGGGGTCTTTGCCCAGAACCCGCTCACCCGTTGCCCGGGCGCTGGTCTCCAATGTTTTTACGACATCCTGGTGGAATGGGAAGTAGAAGTCAGCCACCATTTTGTGCCATTCTACTTTTCCTTCGGCAATTTTGTCAAAATCGGCCTCGATTCCGGCAGTGAAGCCGTAGTCCATGATTTTGGAAAAGTTCTGATCGAGGAAATCGGTGACCACCATGCCCATGTCCGTAGGGAACAGCCTGTTTTTCACGGCGCCGGTGATTTCCGTCTTGGTTTCCTGCTGGATCTTGTCATTGCGGAGGGTGATTACCTGATAGGCCCGCTCTTCTCCCTCCCGTGATTCCTTCACAACATAGCCACGGTTGGCCTCCATGATCTTGGAAATGGTCGGTGCATAAGTTGACGGGCGGCCGATGCCAAGTTCTTCCAGTTTGCTCACCAGGCTTGCCTCGGAATAACGAGCTGGCGGCCGTGTGAACCGCTCCAGGGCGGTCATTTCTTGCAGGTCGAGCTGTTGGCCAACCTTGAGTGGCGGCAGGATTCCTTTTGCGGTTTCTTCCTCCTCATCGTCTTTTGATTCCAGGTAGACTTTCAGAAATCCGTCGAATTTCAACACTTCACCTTCCGCCTTCAGCAGGGCGTCCGGCTGGGTGCTGATGCCGATATCCACGATGGTTTTTTCGAGCTGTGCCTCCGCCATTTGCGAAGCGATGGTACGCTTCCAGATCAGTTCATAAAGCCTTTGCTGGTCCCGGTCGCTGCTGACCTGCTGCCGTTCGATGTAAGTAGGGCGGATGGCTTCGTGGGCTTCCTGGGCCAGCGCCTTTTTCGATTTGAAGCGACGGGTTTTGACGTAGTTTTTTCCAAACTGCTTTTCGATTTCCTGGGCCAGGGCGGCGACGGCCGTTTCGCTCAGGTTGGTCGAATCCGTACGCATATAAGTAATGTGTCCGGCTTCGTAAAGGCGCTGGGCAACCAGCATGGTACGGCTCACGGAAAAGCCCAGTTTCCGGCTTGCTTCCTGCTGCAAGGTTGAAGTGGTAAAAGGTGCCGGCGGGTTTCTTTTAGTTGGTTTTACTTCAATGTTGTTGATGGTGTAGGTAGCCCCGATGCACTTTTCGAGGAAATTCTTGGCACCTTCCGGCTCTCTGAATCTCTGGGGTGATTCAGCACTCAGGGTGGTCATGCGGCCATTGGCAGCAGTCACATTGAACAATGCCGATATTTTGAAAAATGGGGTGGGGGTGTAGGCGTTGATTTCCCGCTCTCTTTCGACGATGAGCTTAACAGCCACAGATTGAACGCGACCGGCCGAGAGTTTGCCTTTTACTTTTTTCCAAAGCAGTTCTGAGAGCTCATAACCCACCAGGCGGTCCAGTATCCTTCTGGCCTGTTGGGCATCAACCAGAAACAAGTCCAGCAACCTGGGGTTCTGGATGGCCTGCAGAATGGCAGGTTTGGTAATTTCGTTGAAGACGATGCGCTTGGTATTCTTGGCATCGAGACCCAGAACCTCGGCGAGGTGCCATGAAATGGCTTCCCCCTCGCGGTCTTCATCTGTTGCAAGCCATACTTCGTCAACCTTTTTGACCCAGTCTTTGAGTTCTTTGACGACTTTCTTCTTGTCGGCGGGAATCTCGTATTTCGGTTTGAAATCGTGTTCAACATCAACCCCAATGTCGCCTTTCGGCAAGTCACGGATGTGTCCGTAGCTGGATTTTACTACGAAGTCCTTTCCGAGGAATTTTTCAATGGTCTTGGCTTTGGCGGGAGACTCTACAATGAGAAGATTCTTGGGCATATTATGTGGTACTTGATGGTATCAGTGAGCGAGAGAGAGATTGGTTTGAATGATTGAAGCACGGGGTACTCCGCTAATCGAATTCTGGCCGCAAAAGTATAAATTTTGAGAAACGGCACTCATCCAACGGGAATTTGGGTATAAAATCCCAAAAGGGTACGTTGCTGTTGCGGCCTTGTTTCAATTGCCGTTTTCGGCCTTCTGTTCTTTCGGAACTTTTCTTTTCTCTTCGTAAATGATGACGCCCTTTTTCCTTCTTTCCGCTTTTCTGGCTTCTTCCTGTGCCGCTATGTCTTCGAGCAATTCTTTGATGCCCAATTCCTTTTTGTTCAGGCTCCGGTGATACACCCGGATCAGGAACATACACATATCGTCAGGGTGGTGGATGCCCATGTTTTGAAGGTGAACCGAGAGCCGGCTGCCATCGTACAGAGACCAGTTGTGTGTCATCCACCTGCCCAGGCTGAAAAACAGCTTGTGAACGGCCTGTTCTTCATCCATGGCTTTGAATTTCGCTTTGGACTCTTTGTCTATCAGCTTGTTGAGCTGAAGAAGGGCGTCATTGACATCCTTTGGGATGTAAACCCCGTAAAGCACCTCCTGCTGGATGCGCCATTGGTATTTCTCCTCGTAAGGGTCTGTGGTCTGGCAGAACACAAGCAGGGTATAAAACACGAAAAATGTGCTAAGGAAGATTCTCATTTGCCGGGTTTAGTGCAAGGTGCAACTCTGCAAAGTTCACTCTTATTGTCTTCTCTCCAAACGGGGTTTTCCAAAAGTTGTGCAAACCGGAACATTTGGAGTCTGGTTAAGTTTGCCTCCTTTTACCAGAACACCAAACATTGCTCCATGAAACATAAGGTGCTTTTTATTGACAGGCCGCACGAAGTCCTTTACCAATCCCTTGCGGAACAGGGTTTCGAAATTGATGAAGATTTTCAATCTGATGCCCGGCAGATCAGCCGGCGGCTCGGCAACTACACGGGGCTGGTATTGCGCAGCCGCATTTCCATCGATTCTGAATTTCTGGAAAATGCGGTGAACCTCAGGTTTATAGCACGAGAAGGGGTGGGCCTCGAACACATTGACCTCGAAGCCTGTAAGGCCAAAGGAATTGAAGTGCTTTATTCTCCTGAAGGTAGTCGGGACACCGTTGCGGAGCATGCATTGGGCATGCTGCTTTGCCTGATGAACAAGCTCAACAGGGCCGATTACCAGGTTCGGCAACGCCAATGGAACCGGGAACCAAACCGGGGCGTGGAACTCAAAGGCAAAACCGTCGGAATACTCGGTTACGGAAACATGGGGTCCGCTTTTGCGCAGCGACTGAAAGGCTTTGAGGTGGAAGTGATTGCCTACGATAAATACAAAACCGGCTATGCAGATGAAAACGCCAGAGAGGTGGGCTTGGAAGAGTTGTTTGCCAGAAGCGAAGTACTCAGTTTGCACATCCCGTACATGACCGCCAATCATTACTTCGTGAATGGGGAATTTTTGGATCGCTTCGCAAAACCTATTTACCTCGTCAACACAGCACGGGGGCTCGTGCTCAATACCGCAGATCTTGTGGAGAGATTAAAATCTGGAAAAGTGCTGGGTGCAGCACTGGATGTGCTGGAATACGAGGAGAGTTCTTTTGACAAATTCAAGCTGGAAGAGTTACCTGAGGATTTCAACTACCTGTGCAAGGCTGACAATGTGGTATTGACGCCGCACATAGCGGGCTGGAGTTTTGAAAGCAAGCGCAAACATTCGGAGGTGCTGGCTGAAAAAATCCGGGCCTTGCAAATCCAATAATTACGAAGATGGATTACCGGCTTTGGCCTCTTTTGATTTTATCCGGGCTTTGATAGCCGTTGTAATGACTGGAATGATGGTAATCACGATAAGGAAGAAAACAATCAGGGAGATGTTCTTTTGAACCCATTCGATCTGGCCGAAGAAATAGCCCAGGGCACTAAAGCTTACCACCCAGGCAAAACCTCCCCAGAAAGTGTAATTCAAAAATTTGCTGCGGGTCATTTTGCTCAAGCCTGCAACAAATGGAACGAATGTCCTGAATACCGGAAGAAAGCGGCTCAGAATCACCGCTTTTTGGCCATGTTTTTCAAAAAACTCGTGGGTCTGATCCAGGTAGCTTTTGTTGATCCATCGAATCTTCCCCACATCGATGACTTTTCTGCTTAAGTACAACCCGATGTGGTAATTTACGGTGTTGCCAAGAAATGCAGCGATTATCATTAAAACCACTGCCACCCAGATATTCAAAGCACCGGTGCTGGCTATCACACCGACTGTGAAAATGAAACCATCGCCTGGCAAAAAGGGGAGCACAACAAATCCGGTCTCACCAAAGATGATCAGGAACAACAGGGCATAAATCCATGCACCATAAATGGCTACCCACTCGAGCAGGTATTTATCGGTGTGAAGAATGAAATCGATGATCTCAGCCATGAGATTTTGGTATAGGTTAGTAGAGCCGGCGTGTCGATGAGCTCCTGTCAGTAAAAAATCGGGCGGCAAATGTATAAAAACAAACAGAGCATAAACGGCCACTCGGCTTAATGGTTGAAAAGGGGCCAAATAAAAAAGGCAGCCTTCTTTCGAAGACCACCTTTTTTCGGTTGCTAAAAGCTCATTACTGAGCTTGCGTGGTGTCTGTTGTGGCTTCATTGGAAGCCTCTTGCTCGTCAGTTGCCTGTTCTTCGGCTGGAGCTTGTTCCTCATTGGTCATCTCCTCGGCTGGAGCGGCCTGCTCAGTGTTTTCTTCGTTTTGAGCGTTGCTGGCATCGTTCCGGCAGGAGGTGAATGCAACAGAGACAGCCAAAAGTGCAATGGCGAAAATGCTGAGAATCCTTTTCATAGTTTCAAAGTTTTTGTTGGTAAATGTTGTGAGACTTCAAAAGTAACAGTCGTGCAAATCGAAAATGTTCGATTGCTTCTTGAATTTCATTTGGTTGGGAATGATCGAGCGGGTCAATCATAAAATTTTGAAAAGTCGGGTCTTATCTGGGGAAAATTGCTTCGGGTGGCTGTTGGTTGTTGATTGTTCAGGATGTCAAAATGCACCGCAATTTTACATAATAAGTCTTTGTCTTCCAAAAGACAGTGACAAATTCCACATCTTCATGAAAAACTGAAAATGAATGAAGTATAGATTCCGAAGAGGAGATAAGGTCACCCGCGTTTCTGCAATAATTTTTCTATCGCTGACAGTGAATATGCACTCAGGCAGCTGGAGGCATCCAACCCGCCCTTCCTGGCAGCGTACACGCCGTATTTGATGTGCTCGATACCCCCGGTACTGTGCGCGTCAGGATTGATGGAGATCATCACACCTTTTTCAAGGGCGTAGGGTATCCAGGTCCAGTCTAGGTCGAGGCGGTAAGGGTTGGCATTGAGCTCGATGATGACCCCGTGTTCGGCGCAGGCATCGATGATGGCCTTGTGGTCAACCGGATATCCTTCCCTCGACAACAAGAGCCTGCCGGTTGGGTGACCGAGAATGGTGGTGTAAGGGTTTCTGATAGCCTCGAGCAACCGTTGAGTGGCCTTCTCTTTGTCCATCCGCAAGTTGGAGTGAACGGAAGCAATGACGAGGTCAAACTTTGCCAGAACCTCGTCTTCGTAATCCAGTGAGCCGTCGTTCAGGATATCTGACTCGATGCTTTTGAAGATTTTGAATGGTGCAAGCCTGGCGTTCAGTTCATCGACCTCTTTCCATTGCTGTTCCAGCCTATCCTCTTTTAGGCCGTTGGCATAAAAGGCTGATTTTGAGTGGTCGGAAATTACCAGGTACTCATAGCCCAGTTCGATGCACTTTTGGGCCATTTCCTCGAGGCTGTTGATGCCATCGCTGTAGGTGGAGTGGGAGTGTATAACGCCTTTTATATCACCGGTTTCGATGAGTATCGGCAAGCTGTTTTGCGAAGCGAGGTGTAAAAAATGAGGATCGCTGCGCAACTCCGGTTCAATGAAAGGCAGGCCTGCCATTTCAAATACCTGTTTTTCTTCAGCCAGGTTTTTGAAATTCTTGTCCTTAAAGGCTTCGACGAATTGTTTGAGGAAATCAGCTGTGGCGGTGTAGAGGAATTGTTTGCTGCCAAATTCATCCGGGGCGCAGGTGTAAACCATCACTGTAGTTTCCTGTTCCGGGGTTTTGGCGCGGTAGGCAGGCTGGTTTTCTTCGTCAAAATGGAGTTCTTCGAGAAAGGCTTCCAGCGCAGGTTGGCCGGCTACCAATAGCTCAATTCCTGGCAAAACCGGGTCTTTTCTCCGGATGGCTCCCGTCAGTTCAATTCTCAATCCGGGATTTGCCGTTTTGAATTTTTCAAGCAATTGAAGCGCCTCGTCTTCGATACTGGCGTACAGGTAAGAGCCTTTGGATTTTTCGTAGTAGGCCAGCTTTTTCTTCAGGTCTTCCTGGGTTTTCAGCCCAAAGCCTTTCAACTCGACGAGCCTGTTTTCATTGCAGGCATACAGCAGCTCACCCACCGATTCGGCGCCCAATTCCTTCCACAATACACGTACCTTTTTGGGGCCAATACCCGGTACTTTCAGAATTTCCCGCACGCCTTCCGGAGTCAGGGTCTCGTACTTCTGAATGGTTTTCAACGTCCCGGTCTCGGTCAGCTCTACAATCTTGCTGCTGATGGCTTTGCCGATACCTTTCAGTTGAGACAATTCCGACTCGCTGAGTCCTTCCAATGGAGTGGGCCATTTTCTGATCAGGAGGTAGGCATTCCTGTAGGATCTGATTTTGAATGGATTCTCCTGGTGGAGTTCCATCAGGTCTGCCAGGTATTTGAAAGCGTTGGCGATTTCTTTATTCGTCATTGCGGAATGTTGGATAAGGTCAGGCTTGCTCGTGCTTAAGGCCGGCAAAGTCCGAAAGATACTGGAAATTCTTGCCAAGGCGCCCGCCTTCCGTTACCGTTGCCCGTTCCAGCATCTCGCTGTGGGGCTTCAGCAATTCCGGCAGGATCAGGTCCAGCAGCACATTGCCAAACTCGGTGCTGGCATCCCTGGCCAGTTCATTGGGCAGGTTGTCGATGGCCATCACATCCACACAATTTTCTTTGAATGGTTCACAGGCCTCGCCGGTCTGCGGGTCGTACCCATACACCGGATCTGCAATAGTGGATGGCTTGACCGTGCAGGGTATCGATGAATCCGGTGCTATGTCACAAGTTACATCGGCGATGACTTCAATTTTGAAATCCGGATGAAGCATGTCCTCATTGCTGAAAAAGGCAGGAGCGGCGGGGTTCCAGAAAATACCGTTGATGAAAACCTCACTTACCCGGGCATAAGGGAGGATGGCGCTTGTGAACTTTTCAGGCTGGGCGTAGAACTCCTCTTTTGAGTGCGGAGCACCGTCGATTTTGCGTACATACTCCAGGCTGCTCAATTGGGTAAACACAGCGTGGTCAAAGGATTTTTCGAGGTAGTCTTGCGGACTCACTGCTTTTAAACCCATGTCCTCCAGGACCCTTCGGGCACCATTGGCCACACGGCCCGTACCTGTAAGCAACACCTTTATTGGCGGCAGTTTCAGGTTGTTCTTGTACCAGTTGACGGCGTCTTCGTAATGCGGAAAAGTGTACATCCTGGGCATGTCGGCCAGCCGGTGTCTTTTGAAGTAGGTCCAGATGGCATTGTGGGCTCCCACCATGCCAGCAAATTTACCGAAGGCAATCACCCGTTTGCCGTTTTCATCGGTCAGCACTTCGTAATCGATCAGCCGGATATTCTTACTCAAAATGGCCCTGAGCAAGTCCCGGTTGTAAGCCTGTTTCTTGATGGTATGCGAAAAGAAAAAATAGGTCTTGTCAGGAATCAGGTCTTTGATCGGAACCTCTTTGACACCGAAAAGGATGTCACAGTTGTTCATGTCCTCTGCCAATTGGATTCCCTGAACGGTGTAATCTTCGTCGGCAAAACAGCGGGTTGGTGATCGTTGGACGATGACTTCAAACCCGTATTGTTCTTTGGCTTTCTTGCATTGTTCCGGAATGAGTGGAACCCGGCTGTCAGGCGGAATTTTACCTTCTCTGATGATTCCAATGGTCATGTGATGGTTTTAAATGTGTTGGGATGGTCAGGTTTTTAATGAGTTACGAGACCCTCTGCAAAAGTTTCCATTAGTCGCCCAGAAGGAGTTGGGAGAAAACCCCTCTAAACCTCTCTAAACCTCTCTAAACCCCTCTAAACCTAATGGATCCAAAGTGAAAGGGCTTTTGCAGTAGGATCAAGTATCAATTCCTTGCCAAAGTGAAGCTGCTTAGTCAAAATACTTCCTCACTTTGCCTTGCGGCAAAAATATGCTTTGAAAGAAACCGGCAAACTGAATCCTGAAAATCATTGCCTGCCTGTTGCGGCACTATCAAAAAATAAAAGTTGTCATAAGTGAAATGTTTATATATCTTTGAGGCTTCCATAAACCCTCCCAAAAGTTTATCCCCCCTTTAAGTCGAGTTACCCTCCGCCAATGTGTTACAAAAACTTGTTGCGTATGTACATCTTGTGCATGGTGGTCGTGGTGGCTGCATTGCTGTTGTCGGTGATGCACGTCAAGAATCCAGATGCCCAGTCGGGCAAATGACCACAAAAATCAGAACTGTACTCACTCTGTAGGCCTCTCTCTTCCCGGCCTGCCAACCTAGTGTTTGGCCGGAATTTTCATTGGAAGCCCTGATGTCAGGGGCTGTACTTTTCCATGTTTTTTAAGGCTATCCAATCAAAAGAAAAACTTTTTCAGTGCTGGAATGGTTTTTACCTTTGCCGGCCCTCAGGGGGCCAAAGATCATTGAAATTGGGGGTGTATTGGAATCGACAGGAATGTGAATCTGTAAGTAAGCATGCCGGAGTATGATTGCTCATCTCCGTTAACAAACGGCAATCACACCACTTTAAATGGCAACTATCAGTATGCCATGGCTGCCTAATTACTAGGTAATTAGAAGCCATTATGCCGTACGTTTGACGCCTGCTACACAGCGTACCGCGTATCAACCAACCCGCAGGATAGCTGACCGGCCTGCCTCGACCGGTTAGTGAAATTCAGGGGCTAAGGTGCAAGTCAGGTTTTGTCTGTGAACCTACCTTGTACCCGACAATTCAATCACAGACTAAGCATGTAGAAAGCTTGCAGATGCTTTCTCTGGACGCGGGTTCGACTCCCGCCACCTCCACTACTTTTATTTCCTTTTCTTTTTGTACAAATCTGTTTTCTTTGCCGGCAAATCTTCAGCCCATGGCAAAGGAAACCAAACAAACTACCCGTCATATTTTAATGGTGCGCCCGGCACATTTCGGCTTCAATCCCGAAACTGCCGGCAGCAATGCTTTTCAGAGCGAAGACAGCCTGCTTTCTCCCAAAGAAATAAGCCGCAGAGCCCTTGATGAGTTTGACGCTTTCGTTGCCGCATTGCGCAGCGAAGGGGTTGATGTCATCGTGGTGCAGGACACTGACCAGCCCGTAAAGCCGGATGCCGTTTTCCCCAACAATTGGGTCACCTTTCACGAAGATGGCACTGTCGTCACCTATCCGATGCTCTCTGAAGTACGCCGTCTGGAGCGGAGAGAGGACGTTTTGCAATCCCTCGCCGGGCGTTTCGAAATCAAACGCCACATTCACCTGGAGGCTTACGAACGGCAGGGTAAAATCCTTGAAGGCACAGGCAGCATGATCATCGATCGACCCAACGCGTTGGTGTATGCCTGTGTCAGTCCTCGCACCCATCCTGAACTGCTGGCGGAATTTGCACAAATGATGGATTACAAGCCGGTGCTTTTCAAGGCAGTGGATGCCGAGGGCATGGACATCTACCACACCAATGTAATGATGGCGCTGGGTGAAACTTTTGTGGTCATCTGCCGCCAAAGCATTTCCTCGGAAAAGGAATGGGCAGAGATCGCAAGGCATTTTGAAAAAACAGGGAAGGAGGTCATTGAAATCACCCTGCCGCAGATGATGTCCTTTGCCGGCAACATGCTGCAAATCAGAGGCAAGGATGAGGAGCGCCTGCTCGTGATGTCTTCAGAGGCATACGGTTCACTGGAAAAGAAGCAGTTGGAACAATTGGAGCGGCATACCCGCATTTTGCACCAGCCTATACCCACCATCGAAAAGTTTGGCGGAGGCAGCGTAAGGTGCATGATGGCAGAGGTTTTCCTCCCCGAGAAATAAGCGCTTCGAACATTTAACCGGACCTCAATTTTCTTCGCCTCCGGCAACCCCTCTCAACTTCTCTTAACCCCTCTTAACCCCTCTTAACCCCTCAGAATCAGTTCTCAAAAAATCACCTCCGTAGCCCCCCAACCATATTTAGGGTGGTACTCGTTTTTGAAGGATTTGACCTCCGCCATTTGAAACAGGCGGGTGGCTATTTCATCTCTGAGTTTGCCTTTGCCCACGCCGTGGATGATGAAGACCCTTTCAACGCCGAGGCTGATGGCTTCCTCCATGTATTTTTCGAAGGCAGTGAGCTGGATCCGAAGGATTTCCGAATTGCTCATTTTGCCGGCACCCGGCCGCAACTTTTCAATGTGCAGGTCAATCGCATTCTGAAAACCGGCCAGCTTCTTTGAATCCACCACCTCGACCCATTCATGTAGTTCTTCGTTGTAACTCCAGCCCGGCCGGGCGTGTTGACGGGTGTATTCACTCAGGTCTTCCTCTTGCTTCTTTTGGTCAAAATCCGGCTTGTCAACCAGTTTGAACAGGTGTGCATTGACGTTCAGCAGGGGTGCCATGCGAACGTGCTTGAAGAAGGATTTGGGTTTGATGCGCAGACTGAAAGTTTTGCTTTCCGTGTCACCCTCTGTGGTGATCCACTTTTGGGTGAGTTCCACTTCCGGCGACTGGTTGAGGGCATCAAATGACATGTTGCCGATTTTGACTTCTGAAGGGCCTGGCACCTTCCCATCCCATTTTATCGGCCGGTCTTCATTGAAATAGATGCCAAAGCTGGCCACGGCCTCGTAGGAGGTGTCGTTGATCAGGTGAAGGTCATAGCTGGAGACCTGACCATCGGCATTTTGATTGGGTACAAAGGCCAGCAGGAGCCCCGTCGGCTTGAGGATGGCGTATTGGGTTTTGGCGGTGTTTTCCTTCGGTAAACCCGGTTGATCCGTTTCCGGTTTCTGGATCACTTTGGCTTTTACAACGTTTGCGGCAACCGAGTCATCCCGTGCCAGGTCGTCTTCAAATACCGGTATTTCAAAACCATCTTCATCGAGTCGGACTTTTACCATGCCGTTCAGCAGCCGTTCAATGACCACTCCTGTATCGCCTGTTTTGCTGAGCCTCACCCTCGATCCTACGACGTATAGCATATTCACTGTGTTTTATTGGTGCCAAAAATATCACATTCCTGCCGGAGCATCCGTCAGCCTGGCGGGGCAAATTCTGAATTGTTCTACTTTCGCAGCATGGACCTCCGGTGGAACATAGCACAAGCACTCGAAATCAGGTGGTGGAACTGGTACCTGAAAGGGAAAGAACCTGGCAATTACCTGAAGTGGAAAAGGCAATACTGGTTCGACTTTTTTCAGCGCTTCGGAATTCCCGTTTCGCCCTCCGGGCAATTGCTGGAAGTGGGCTGTGGCCCGGCAGGTGCCTTCCTCATTTTGCCGAAGGAAAACCTGACGGTGCTGGACCCCTTGCTCCCCGTTTACCGAAGGAAACATCCGGAAATCACCCAAGCGTATTTTGATGAGTTGAACACCATCGAAGTTCCGATAGAGCAATGGAGCAGCCCGGCGATGTTTGACCACATTTTTTGTTTCAACGTCATCAACCACACTGCCCGGTTGGATCTCAGCATCGAAAAACTGGCCGGGGCCATGCGGCAGGGAGCCAGGCTCTACCTCTCGGTGGATTGCCACCGGTACCGATTGTTGAAGTGGTTGTTCCGGGCCATTCCCGGAGATGTTCTCCATCCACAACAGCTTGGTGCGGATGAATATGTGGCCAAATTCCGGAATGCGGGCTTGAGTCTTGTTGAATCCGGACTGATCCGGCGTGAACCAATTTTTGATTACCAGCTTTTTATTTTCGAAAAATGAGCAGAAAAAACATTTCCTCCGGCGCTAAATGGGAGCCGCTCGTTGGTTATTCCCGGGCTGTTCGCATCGGCAATGTCATAGAAGTTTCCGGAACGGCACCGGTGGAAAACGGAAAAGTGGCCAGCCCCGGTGATGCTTACGGCCAAACGCTTTGTGTGCTCAGGATCATCGAATCTGCCCTGGCCGAAGCCGGCGCTTCCATGAAGGATGTCATCCGCACCCGGATTTATGTTACTGACATTACCCGTTGGGAAGAAGTCGGGCGGGCACACGGAGAGTTTTTCAGGGAGGTGATGCCGGCCACCTCGATGGTTGAGGTCAGCGGGCTGATCGATCCTGAAATGCTGGTGGAGATAGAGGTCACTGCAATTGTTGAAGAATGAAGAATTACAAGGTCAAGGAAGTTTTTTACACCCTTCAGGGTGAAGGAGCCCAGAGCGGCCGTCCAGCCGTTTTTTGCCGCTTTTCGGGTTGCAACCTCTGGACAGGCCGTGAGGAGGACCGGCACAAGGCCATCTGCCAGTTTTGCGACACTGACTTCTGGGGGACGGACGGGGAAAACGGCGGTTCTTACCAGGCCCCCGATCTGGCTGCACTCGTTGCCCGCTTGTGGGGAGACACCTCTGTCGGTCGGCCTTTGGTGGTCTGTACAGGAGGAGAGCCCCTGCTGCAACTCGATGAACTGCTGATCGAAGCCTTCCATGAAGCCGGATTTGAAGTGGCCGTTGAAACGAACGGTACACAGGAGGTGCCGAAGGGTATCGACTGGCTCTGTGTCAGTCCCAAAGCGGGAGCAGAGTTGAAGGTGAAATCAGGAAATGAACTCAAATTGGTTTACCCGCAGGAGGCGGCACCACCAGCCATGTTTGAGTCGTTGGATTTCGACCACTTTTTCCTTCAGCCGATGGACGGTCCCGATGTGGCACGCAATACGGAACTGGCCGTCAGGTTTTGCCTTGCAAATCCGAAATGGCGCCTCAGCCTGCAAACGCACAAGATCCTCAATATTCCTTGAAGGAAGGTTGTAGTGAGGTTTTTGAGGATTTTGAGGTTTTTTTACTGGACAACCAGCCGCTGCACTTTGATTCCCTTGTTCCCGGCAAGTTTTACGAGGTATTGTCCCTTCGGCAACTGGTCGAGGTTCAGGTTGAAATGATGCACACCAGAGGAGAGGAAACCATCGAATACTTTTTCAACTACCACTCCCTGCAGATTCATGATCTCAACGGTAGCATCCTCCAGGCTACTTTCCAGCCTGAGCTTCAGCAGGGTGTTGCCGGAGGTGAGGTTGGGGGTCAGGCTGAAAGTGGTCAGGCCTGGAATTTCACGGGTGGCGGTGGGGTCACCGAAGGTATCTGTTGACCAGGTGTTCACCAGGTGGTATTTGCTTCCCTCTTTTTTCCAGATAACGCCCACGATGTGGTAGTCGTAACCGGATGGATCGCCAATGGACAGGCTGTAAGATTTTGTAAACTCCTCGTTGGCAGCCACGCTGCCGCTGGCCAGCAACTCGCCGAAGGATTCATTGGTAAAAGGAGCCTGTAACACATAGCGGTGGTCGGCATCACTGCCTTGCCCGGATTGGTAAGCCATCACGTGATCTTCCACCAGGTAAACGCCAAAATAAAACTCTCCGTCAGCAGGCTGAAAGAACCGGATTTTGGCATTGACCTGAATGGCGCCATTCTCATAAACCGGGGTGAAGCCGCAGTTGGCCAGAGGAGCTGCGGTGTAGGCAGAATCGGCAAGTGCCTTGAATACCGGACGATAGGTGTCCAATGTGAAAGGCGTTACGGGATATTTTACTTCGTCAAAAAAGAATTCCGGTTGGTAGCTGCCGCCGAAGTTGTTGGTCAGGTCAGCTGCAACACCGGTTTCGAGTGCACCGCTGTAATGTGCTGCCATGAACACACAACTTTGCTCGTTTTCCTGGATGAGGTCGTGGAAAAACGTCCAGCCCCATGAACCGCAATTCGGACACCAGGTGGCAGTCCGCTTGGTGATAAGGCTTCGTTGAACTTGCTCGATCTGCTGGGCGATGAGGCCTTGAACAACGAAAAGGCAAGCTAGCATCAGGCTGAAGGTACTGCGCTTCATGGGTCAGGATTTTCTTTTGTGGAAATGGTTTGAAGGTTGGTGTCGTTCGGCAAAGCTACCGGGTAACCAGCTAATTCTCAAACTGGATTTCGTCGATTCATCGATCTTGAACCTTTCATCCGTCCGGTGGCCGACGACCCAGCAGATTCTGCCCTGGCTCTCCAAAATCCATACCCGCTCTTTGTCGAAGCGTGAAAGCTTGCTGTCGCTCAGCAGGTCCTGCACCTTTTTTGAGCGGCCGCCCATGCCCAAAGGCTGAAACCTGTCACCGGCTTTCCATCTTCGCAAACGGAGGGGGAATTGCAATTTCCTGGCGTCGAACCAGGCCACGTTCGGGTCCTTGCTGAATTCTGTTGGAACCTCGTTGGATTTTTCAAAATGGAATACCCCTTCCGGCACTTCCAACTGCCGCATTCCTTCCCCGATTTCATATTCCTCCTCTTTCTGCCGTGTTTTGTTCGGCAACAATATGAGGTAGGATCTGTCATTCAAAACCTGGTATGTAGGGCTGTAAAAGATGCCGCCCGGAGGAGCATCGAAACGGCTGAGCATTTGTTCGGTTTGTTGATTGTTGAACCCATAGGGTGCAAGTAGCTCGTAGAGCAATGTCCGGTTGGCATTGCCGAAGGTGAAGGCTGATTTCCTCAGGCAAAGTCTGCCGTCCTTCATCTCGAATGCCTCATCCTTCAGCCGGGCTACAAACACATCGATGATTTCCTGTGCTTCGGCAAATCGCTGAATGGATGCCAGGGCCGTTTTTTTAAAAGATGGGTTGATCTTTTCGATTTCAGGAATCACATTGAGCCTGATCTTGTTCCGGTCGTATTTGGCAATGGCATTGGATGCGTCCTCCCGCCAGCTGATGCCTTTGCTTTTCACCCAGGCCTCCAGGGCTTCCCTTCCGGTAAACATCAGCGGCCGGATTACTTTGTTTTGCTTCGGCAAAATGCCGTGTAGGCCCCTGATGCCACAGCCTTTGATGAGGTTGAAAAGCATGGTCTCCACCGAATCGTCTTGGTGGTGGGCGGTGGCAATCCAGCAGAATCCATTGCCCTCTGCTGTTTCATGGAGCCACCGGTAGCGCAGATTCCTGGCGGCTTCCTGGACAGAGATTTTATTTTCTTCGGAAAATGCAGTGGTGTCAAATCTGGTGGAAAAGAAAGGAACATTCAGCCTGCTTGCCAGTTGGCGTACGAAATTTTCATCTTCGTCAGAATCCTTCCCCCTCAGCTGAAAATTGCAATGAGCGATTCCGTAATTCAGGCCTGCTTCGTGAAACAAATGCGCCATGGCTGTTGAGTCCAGCCCTCCGCTGACGGCCAGAAGGATGGGATCAGTTTTGTTGATTTGTAGAACGTCGAAAAGGTATTCGGTGAAGTCAGATAGCATGGTATGGAAGCGCGGTGAGAGGTCAAAATTGCCTGTTATTGTCACAAGCCGCGCCAAGATAATAAAAGCCGCGGGGCGGAGGGGCTGTGGCAAAAGAATTCCGAATCTGCATTTACCTGTCACTGAGGTATTGGCAACACCGGATATTCCTAATTTCGCCGCTCTTTCATTTAACCAGTTCAAATCATCACAATGATCAAAGGCTGCATTTTCGACCTCGATGGGGTCATTGTTGACACAGCGAAATATCATTTTCAGGCCTGGCGCAGGCTGGCAAACGAGCTCGGTTTTGATTTTACCGAAGAAGAAAACGAGAAACTGAAAGGTGTGAGCCGTGTGGAATCACTCAAGCTCATTCTGAGTTGGGGTGGGGTGGAGAAAAGCCCCGAAGAGCAGGCTGAGCTTGCTGCCCGAAAGAACGAGTGGTATGTCGAGCTGATCTCCAACATGACGCCTGAGGAGATACTGCCGGGTGTCAAAGAATTTCTGGACGAGCTCAAGCTCGAGGGAATAAAAATAGCACTTGGCTCTGCCAGTAAAAATGCTCCGGCCATCCTCGAGCGGGTTGAACTGACAGCCTATTTTGATGCCATCATTGACGGTACGAAAACCACCCGGAGCAAGCCCGATCCGCAGGTGTTCCAACTGGGTGCAGAGGCACTGGGCCTCCAGCCTTCTGAAACCGTTGTTTTCGAAGATGCGCCCAAAGGAATCGATGCAGCCCTCAACGGAGGATTTTGGGCCGTAGGTGTGGGCGACCCGGCCAACCTGGGGCATGCACACCTCGTAATTCCTGGTTTTAAAGATTTCACCTTTGACAAATTGATAGCCGCCCTTCCGGTAAAATCCTGAATCAAAAACAAATCAAACACCAGCTTTTATCATGAAAAACTACCTGCTTCACGACGAGTGGAAAATCATAGAAGAGGGGTTCAACCCGGAGTACAACGAAATCAGCGAAAGTTGCTTCAGCATCGGCAACGGCCGATTCGGCCAGCGGGCCAATTTCGAAGAGCAATACAGCGGAAAAAGCCTGCAGGGCTCTTATGTGGCCGGTGTGTACTATCCGGATAAAACCCGTGTCGGCTGGTGGAAAATCGGTTATCCGGAATACTTCGCCAAAGTGCTGAACGCCCCCAACTGGATCGGTATCGATGTGCAGGTGGACGGTGAGGTATTGGACCTGGCCACAGCCAAAGTGCTCTCATTCAGACGGGAGCTGGACATGCGGCGTGGGGTGCTCATCCGCAATTTCCAAGTGAAAATGGTGAGCGGTAAAGAACTGGAAGTTAGCAGCACCAGATTTTGTAGCATGGCCAATACCGAGGTGGGGGCCATCCGCTATGAGGTGAAACCCCTCAATTTCAGCGGCAATATCCAGTTCACTCCATTCGTGGATGCCGATGTGGTAAACCAGGATGCCAACTGGGATGAGAAATTCTGGGTGGTGGTAGCCAAACAGGCCAAACGCCGCTCGGCCTATATCACCGCCGAGACCAAAAAGACGGCTTTCCAGGTTTGCACTGGCATGAAGTTCAGTGTCAGCAGGAACGGGGAAAAGATCAAGGAAGAGATAGTGCCCACCCTGGAGGAAAAGTTCATTAGTCTCAGTACGACCGTAGCCTGCAAAAAGGGCGATCGTGTGGTGCTGCACAAATATGCCGGCATCATTTCATCGAGGTACTACGACAAAAGCCAGTTGATGAGCCGCTGCATGGAGGTGGTTAATGAGGCCTATGATTCCGGATTCAAGAACTTGCTGAAAGCACATGAGCAGGTGTGGAGCGATAAGTGGAAAGAAGCCGATATCGTCATAGAAGGAGATGTGGCTGCACAACAAGGCATCCGTTTCAACATCTTTCAACTTTACCAGACCTACACCGGCGATGATCCCCGCCTGAATATTGGCCCCAAAGGCTTCACCGGTGAAAAATATGGTGGCAGCACCTACTGGGACACCGAAGCCTATTGCCTGCCTTTTTACCTGGCAACGGCAGAACAGAATGTTGCCAGAAACCTGCTAGTGTACCGCTACCGGCATTTACCGAAGGCCATAGAAAATGCGGAGAAGTTGGGTTTTACCGGTGGCGCAGCCCTTTATCCGATGGTGACCATGAACGGCGAAGAGTGCCACAATGAGTGGGAGATCACCTTCGAGGAAATCCACCGGAACGGTGCCATTGCTTACGCCATTTTCGATTACATCCGCTATACGGGCGACTGGGATTACCTGCCGGAATACGGATTGGATGTGCTCATCGGCATTGCCCGGTTCTGGGCACAGCGCGTGCACTGGTCAGAACCAAAGCAGAAATTCGTCATGCACGGGGTGACCGGCCCCAACGAATATGAAAACAACATCAACAACAACTGGTACACCAACTACATCGCTGCCTGGTGCATGAAATACACGGTGGAAGCAATGGATCATGTGAAGTCAACCGATGCGGACCGATGGGCTGAACTGGTTGCCAAACTGAATTTTGACGAAAGAGAAACCGTTGCCTGGATGAACATCGTGGACAACATGTACTATCCGGAAGACGAGGAAAAGGGGATCTTCTTGCAACAGGAGGGCTTCCTCGACAAAGAAATCCGCACTGTTGACACCCTGAAGCCCGAGGAGCGCCCACTGAACCAGAACTGGTCATGGGACCGCATCCTGCGCTCCTGCTTCATCAAGCAGGCCGATGTCCTGCAGGGATTGTATTTCTTTGAAGATCAGTTTGATGAGGATACCCACCGTCGGAATTTCGAGTTTTACGAGCCGCTTACCGTACATGAAAGCTCGCTTTCGGCTTGTGTGCACGCCATTCTGGCCTCTCGCCTGGGCATGCACGAAAAAGCGTATGAAATGTATCTGCGAACCGCCCGCCTCGACCTCGACGATTACAACAACGACACCGAAGACGGCTTGCACATCACCAGCATGGCAGGCACCTGGATGGCACTGGTGGAGGGCTTTGGCGGAATGAGAGCAGAAGATGACATGTTGGCTTTCGACCCCCACCTGCCTGAAAAATGGAACAGCTACAACTTCCATATTCGCTGGCGCAACCATTTCCTGCACATACTGGTTGGAAAAGATGGAGCTGCCCTGAAGAACAATGCAGACCAACCCCTCAAAGTCAAGCTCAGAGGCGAGATTGTCGAAGTGCCGGCGCAGGGGGAGGTGAAGTTTTAAGGGGAGGTTTTTTGGGGTTTTTTAGGTTTTTTGGGTTTTTGAGGTTTTTGGAGTTTTTCCACGATTCTGCAAAGCAGCAATATGGGCAAATTGAAACTCAGAGGAAAAGATCTTCGCGGGCTTCCTTTTCCGGATTCCCGAAGCCTTTCCATTGCCGTGAACATTGCCCGCCAGTATTTCAAAAGGGGTGTAAAAGCCGAGGTGCTGGATCTTTTTGCCCAGGTGCTGGAAAATCCCGGAAAATTTAAAGACGATGAGCGTTTTCAGAAACTCATCGAGGCATTGGACACCCCGCCTCCGCAAACTGAAAAGGAACGCAGTTTTCAATCATTGGCTGCTGCCCCCAAGCCTTACAATGCTTATGGTCTGGAGTGCATAGAGCCGGGTGCCATCGAACAGATGGAAACGGCCATGCGGCTGCCCATTACCGTGGCTGGCGCTTTGATGCCGGATGCCCACCAGGGCTATGGCCTGCCAATCGGCGGTGTACTGGCCGCCGACAATGCCGTGATTCCCTATGGCGTGGGCGTTGACATAGGATGCCGGATGTGCCTGAGTGTGTTCGACCTCGATCCCGGGTTTTTGATGAAGCACCGTGAAAAACTCGGTAAAACACTTTTGGAAAACACCGCTTTTGGCTTGCAGGAAGTTGACCGGCCAATGGACGACCCCATCTTTGAGCGCAGCGAGTTTTCGGAAATACCCATTCTCAAAGAATTGAAACACAAGGCCTCGAGGCAGATAGGATCCTCGGGTTCGGGCAACCACTTCGTCGAGTTTGGCATTGTGGTCATCCGGGAAGAGAACAACCCCTGGGGCGTTCAGCCCGGAGAATACCTGGGCCTGTTATCCCATTCCGGTTCCCGGAACCTGGGTGCCAATGTAGCCCGGCATTATACCAGGCTGGCCCGCACCCTTTGCAAGTTGCCCAAAGGCGCACAACACCTGGCCTGGCTGGATCTGGATACCCAGGAAGGGCAGGAATACTGGAAGGCCATGACGCTGGCCGGCGATTACGCTTCTGCCTGCCACCACCACATCCACAGGCGCATAGCGCGTGCGCTGGCTGAGCAGCCCATGATGATGGTGGAGAACCACCACAATTTTGCCTGGAAGGAAAAATTGCCCGACGGCAAAGAAGTCGTTGTGCACCGAAAGGGTGCAACGCCTGCCAAAAAAGGAGACCTGGGCATCATTCCCGGATCCATGATTCATCCGGGCTTCATTGTCAGGGGAAAAGGAGCGAATTCAAGCCTGCAATCTGCCTCTCATGGTGCCGGCCGGCAGATGTCACGCACGCAGGCGGCCAAAAGCATTACCCGTCATGCGCTCGATAAAATCCTTGCAGAGCACGGCGTACAGCTCATGGGCGGAGGCCTCGATGAAGCGCCCATAGCCTACAAGGATATTCACCAGGTAATGGAATTTCAAAAAGATCTGGTGGATGTGCTAGGGCTGTTTTACCCGAAGATTGTCAGGATGGACAAGTAAGCCCTCTTCCCAAATTTGCCGGACACCGTATATTCAATCCAAACCGATACCCGTATAGCTTTGGGGGCTCAGTGCTTTCAGTTCCTTTTTCACTTTTTCCGGAATGTCCAGCTCTTCGATGAATTGATGTATGCGCAAACTGGTAATGTTTTCCGCTCCCCGGGTCAGTTCTTTCAGTGCTTCATAAGGTTGCGGATAGCCCTCCCTTCGGAGAATGTTTTGAATTCCTTCGGCAACCACCATCCAGTTTTGCTCGAGATCCTGATGGAGTTTGGCCTCGTTGAGGAGGAGCTTGTCCATCCCTTTTAAAATGCTTTTGAAAGCAATGACCGTGTGCGCCATTGGCACGCCAATATTTCGCAAAACGGTGCTGTCGGTCAGGTCTCTTTGCAGGCGGGAGACAGGCAGCTTGTCAGCCAGAAAGCCGTAAAAGGCATTGGCTATTCCCAGGTTTCCCTCGGCATTTTCAAAGTCTATCGGATTAACTTTGTGGGGCATTGCGGATGAGCCTACCTCGCCTTTGATCACTTTCTGTTTGAAATAATCCATGCTGATGTAGGTCCAGATGTCCCGGCAAAGATCAATCAGGATGGTATTGATGCGGCTGAGAGCGTGGAAGATGGCCGCCAGGTTGTCGTAGTGTTCTATTTGTGTGGTCAGCTGCGATCTGACCAGCCCTAGTTCCGAAAGGAGCTCATCGGCAAATTTTTTCCAGTTGATTTGGGGATAGGCAACCAGGTGGGCGTTGAAATTGCCGGTGGCACCGCCAAACTTGCCTTTGTGATGGATGGCGCTGAGCTGCCTGTGTTGTTCCTTCAGCCTTTCTTCGAAAACGGCGAATTCCTTTCCGAGGCGGGTAGGCGAGGCGGGCTGACCGTGGGTCCGGGCCAGCATAGGCACCTCTTTCCAGCTTTGGACCTTGTCGTGAATGGCAGATAACACCTTTTCGAAAAGCGGATTGAACACCTTTTCTATGGCCTCCTTCAGCATGAGCGGAGTGGCGGTGTTGTTGATGTCCTGTGAGGTAAGCCCAAAGTGGATGAATTCCTTGAATTTGCTCAATTGCAATTTGTCGAATTCTTCTTTCAGAAAATACTCAACGGCTTTTACGTCGTGGTTGGTGGTGCGCTCGATGGTTTTGATGCGCTCTGCATCGGCCAGGCTGAATTTTTCAACGATGGCATCCAGCGCTTCGAGTTTTTCCTTCGGAAAATCTTTCAGCTGTGGCAAGGGCAGGGCTACCAGCTTTTTGAAATAGGCAATTTCGACCAGCACCCTGTACCTGATCAGTGCGTATTCTGAGAAGAATTCCGAAAGTTCCGAGGTCTTTGCGGCGTACCGGCCGTCAACTGGAGAAATGGCATTGAGCATATTGCTTAGGAGTAATTTGATTTGCAGGAGCGCAAAGCTAAACGATTTCAGTTCGAGAATTTACCCCAAATGGTTTAGCTGGAAAGCAGCCATACTTCGTTAGAGTGGTGTAGGGCTACATTAATTATTCTGACTGACAGAATAGCAATTTCTTTCATCCGTTTTGCTGCTCGTGCCTTTGGCACAATCATAGCGTAGGAAAAATTGTAATGTGAAACACCCACTTACCGAGACAAAAGCACAGGTGCGAAGAGTACATCGATCCGCAGATGCAACCGAGGTTACAAATTATGATTATTTTTCTTTGAATCGGTTCACGGAACGGAATTTTTGTACTTTTGGCCCGGCTTTAAAATCATGTCCCATGAACGGATTACGCACTGTTTTAACCTTCCTACTTATTGGGTTGACTATCAACCTTTTCTCTCAACAACTTTCGCTGTTTACGCAATACCGTGAGAATCTCACCATTCTCAACCCGGCGGCTGTTGGGAGCAACTACCTGACCAACGAAGAAAATTTAACATTCGGTGCCACGCACCGGGTGCAATGGCAGGGTATCGAAGGTTCACCCACCACCTCCACCTTGCGAGGTGATTACCTTTTTGACAGCGGAAGCTCGGTGAGCCTGCTTACAGGAGGGTACCTCATCAACGATCAAACCGGGCCCACCGGCTTCACCGGCCTTTACGGAAGGGTAGGGGGCCTGCTTAGCGACGATCCGGTTTATGGGGGCATTTCACTTGGGTTGACCTTTGGGCTTGTCCAATACCGCGTCAACGCTTCAGAAATCCGCCTGCGTGAGCAAGGCGATGTGCTGGGTGTTGACGACCAGACGACCATTTACCCCGATGTAGGAGTTGGCCTGTTCGCCTACACCCTGCTCGATGGCGGCTTTTTCGACGATGATTACCTGTATGGAGGCATCTCCGTGCCACAGGTGTTTGGACTTGACCTGACCTTCACCGGTCAGAACGGCGAGTTTTTTACCCAGCGGGTTCAGCACATGTATGCCATGGTTGGATTGTACAAGTTTTTGAGGGACGAGAGTTTCCTCGAGCCTTCACTCTGGGTGAAATACGCACCCAATGCGCCGGTAAACCTCGATTTCAACCTGCGTTACCAGATGGCTGAAAATTTCTGGATCGGATTGGGAGGCGCCACCTCTCAAACCATGCACCTCGAAGCTGGTGTCATCCTCGGTAACAACCTTGGCCTCGACAACAGCCTGCGGATAGGCTATGGCTACGATTACTCGTTTACGGATTTCGGACCCTATACCGGCGGAGCCCACGAGTTGAACATTTCATTTTCTCTGGAAAAGTGACCTTTTACCCGTATCCCCTTCACCACTGTGCGGGTCAAGTACTTTGCTGCAACCATAGATGTGGCAGTGCGTACCGCATAGCATGAAAACGTCCCAAAATCAGTTACACAACGCACGCAATGAAAAGAACGACCCTCCTTTTTTTATTTGTCCTGGTACTTGGTGCCCTAAAAGTTGCCGCCCAGCCTACCTTCTCATTTTCCCCACAGCAAGTGGTTGCTGATGAAGGTGAATTGGTATGCCTTGACCTCCGGGTTGAAGACTTCACGGACATCCTTGGAATTCGTTTTTCCATCAATTTTGATCCGGGTGTGGTAATGTACCAGAGTATCCAGAATCTTCACCCAAACGTCACCGGTCTCGACCTGGCAGATTTTGACACCAACCAGTCGGGAATGGGTGTCATCACTTTTGATTGGTCCAACGGGCAGCCGTGCATGGGAGCGATTTCAGGGGTTACCCTACCTGATGACGAAATACTTTTCACAATATGTTTTCTGGCAACCGGTGAATACGGCAACCATACCTGGGTTGACATCACCGATGATCCCGTGGAGGGGTATGTCACACGACTGAATGCCAATTGCAACGACATTGGTGAATTCATCGAGCCAGGTTATATCTCGGTGGGTACACCACCACTGCAAGTCAACATAAGTTCCGGTGACGGCTTCAATGGCGATGTGGTCTGTCTGGATTTCGACATTGAAAATTTTGATTCAATCCTATCCTTCCAAAGTTCTATACGCTGGGATTCCACCGTGCTCTCATTTCAAAGTGTGGAGCCAATGAATTTGCCGAGCTTTTCGCAGGCAAATTTCGGTTTTGAGTTTGTGAGCAGCGGCATCCTGACCGTTTCATGGAACACATTGGCAACGATCGGAGAAACCATTCCCGACGGCACTCAAATCATGCAGGTTTGTTTCAACATCATTGGTGATTGTGGCCAGGCTTCCCAGGTTTTCATGTCTGACGATCCGGCCCCCATCGAGGTGGTGAACTATACTGCCGGCGAGGTTGGCGGCAACGACATCGGTTTGCTGCAACAGGAAGGCACAGTGACGGTAAACTGTTTCGACATCAATAGCATCAATGTGGATATCGAAGACAAGGAAGTCTGCCCCGGAGAGACCTTTACCATCGATGTGACGGTTTCAAATTTTGACGATATTGGAAAACTGCAATTCAACCTCAAATACAACGAAAACGTAATTACCCTCGTCAACCCGAAGGTCAGCTTTCCTCAAACCGGCGGCTGTTTTGGATTCAACACCGGTTCGGTCAACGTGGCCACCCCCGGTTTGGTAAAAGTAAACTGGAATTCCACCGGCCTCGGTTGTTCGCTTCCGGATAACTTTATCCTGTTCCGGCTGCATTTCCAGGCTGTGGGTCCCGTGGGTTCCAACAGTACCATCTCAGTTGTGAATCCCATTCTGGTGGACAAGTGGGGCGGCCTTGTGGAAGACATTGGAATCAACAACAACAACGGCCTCGTTAACATCTGTAACATCAACAGCCCGACGCTGGTCGTTGCCTCCATGAACGCCAATCCGGGCGACACCATCTGCCTTCCGGTAACGGTGAAGGACTTTGAAGAAATCACACGACTGGAATACACCCTTAGCTGGGAGTACAATACACTCCAGTTCCTGAATGTGCAAAACCTGAACATGTCGGGCCTGACACAAGCCAACTTCAATACGGCGCAGGCCGTCTCGTTGGGTATTATCGGCTTCGAATGGCTGGACAACAATGGCCTGGACATACCGGATCAGACCGTCATCTTCGAACTCTGCTTCAGGGTATTGGGTGACCCCGGAGATTGCGCCAGCGTAATATTTGCCGACCAGCCATTTCCCATTCAGGTTGAGACCATCACTTCCAATAACACCGATGTTGGGCTGAATGGCCAGCCCGGAACGGTTTGCGTCGAAAACCCGCTCAGCTTTGAAGTGATCCTTCCGGATGTCATCACCGGCCCCGGAAACCACGTCTGCCTCGACGTGGACGTCAACAGTTTTATCCAGTTGACCCAAATGCAATACACCCTGGCCTGGGATCCCTCCATCCTGCAGTTTGACACGGTGCTTTCCACCCCCAACCTGCCGAGTTTTGGCCCCGCCAGTTATGACGACAGCCCCTTCTTCGTTGACGACGGGCAGCTTCCTATCAACTGGATGGCTCCCAACCAAATTCTCGGAGCTTCAGTGCCCGATGGAGAAACCGCTTTCCAGCTATGCTTCAATGTGATTGGCAATCCCGGTGATTGTTCTTCCATCTTTGTAGTTCCTTCGCCTCCGGCAACGATCAACGTCACTTCGGCCACCACAGCTGATGCCAACCTCGGCCTCACGGCCAACGACGGTTCGGTATGCATCAGCGCCGTCCTCACCCTCGTGGATGCAGTCGTTACGGATGTAGATTGTCCGGATCAGGCCACCGGCGCCATTGACATTACCGTATCCGGTGGCAGCGGCACCTACTCCTACAACTGGACCGGTAACGGTGTGAATCCGACTTCTGAAGACCAGAGCGGGCTGCTCCCTGGCACTTACAATGTAACCGTTACGGATGTTTCCAACCCCGGTTTGTTCCTCAACCTCGAATATGAAGTCGGCTTTTCAGCCAATGCAACCATAGCCAATGCAGGTGCTGATACCACCTTCGCCTGCGGCAACTTCTTCCTCACCCTCAATGGTGGGGGCTCTTCCACAGGGCCAGACATTACCTACCTGTGGCAGCCTTCTGTCGGTGGTGGACTGGTGCTGCCGGGACAGGAAACAAGTCAGTTTCCACAGGTCATCGGTGGCCAGTGTTATCAGCTCACCGTCACAAATTTATCCACAGGCTGTGTGGCAGTAGATGAGGTATGCATTGCTGCTCCGCAAAAGCCAGTTGCAATTGCAGAACCCACGCCGGTTCCGCAACTGGATTGTACCCGCGACACCGTTGAACTGGATGGTACTTTCTCCAGTTTCGGATTTGACTATATCTGGACCACTCCTGACGGACAATTCGTTCCCGGAACGGAAACTTTGCTGACACCAAAAGTAACCGCCGAAGGATTGTACATTTTGACACTCAGTGATCTTGAAACCGGCTGTTCCGACAGCGATAGTGTGTATGTTGTAAGCAATAAGGTACTGCCCACTGCTGATGCAGGACCTGATGCTGAACTCGGATGTAACGATAACTCTGTGTTTCTGTCCGGTGATTCAATCAGCACAGGAACCGAATTCGTTTACGAATGGTCAGCCATTGCCGGAGGCGAAGTATGCGGAGTTGCCAACCTCGATTCTGTTGAGGTATGTTCTCCGGGCATGTACCAGCTTTTGGTTACGGACACCACCAATGGTTGTACAGCGCTGGACACCGTTCTCGTGGCAGGTGACACCCTCAAGCCGGTGATCGATGCCGGTTTGGACACTGCACTTACCTGCCTTGTCTCCTCCATCCAGTTGCAAGGCGTCATCACCGCCGGCAGTGGCGATTACACCATCAACTGGCAGGACGGCGGCGGCAACATCGTAAGCGGGCAGGGAACCCTTGAGCCGGTTGTAGATGCGCCTGCCACCTATACCCTGGAAGTTACCGACAACAGCAACGGTTGCATGGCCTTTTCAGAAGTGATCGTTGATGCCGATGTTGATGCACCGGACGTTTCCGCCAATGCGGATGGTGTCATCAGTTGCGCTGATCCTGATGCCGTACTGACTTATACCGGTTCCACAACGGGCAGCAACATTGTTTACAATTGGTACGATGAGGCAGCCACCCTGGTGGCAAGTGATACCACAACCACCGTCACTACCCCTGGCACTTACAAGCTGGTGGTGGAGAACCTGCAAAACGGTTGTAAGGATTCTGTTGAGGTAGTCGTGGAAGATTTGACAATACCTCCTGTCATCGACGCCGGCGACACCAGCAGCATTACCTGTATCGTGGATGAGCCGACCTTGAACGGTTCTGTTGATCCCGGCAATCAAAACCTGATTATCCAATGGTCAGGTCCCGTGGGCAACTGCATTCAGAATGGCAATTCTCCAACGCCAACGGTAGCATGTACGGGAATGTACATCATGACTGTGTTGGACACCCTGACCGGCTGCGTTGCAAAAGATACCACATTTGTTACAGACGACATGACACCGCCGGGTGCCGAAGCCGGACCTGCAGATACCTTGACCTGTGCCGTAACCGAAGTTACCTTGCAGGGTAGTTCTACTGCCGGAAACGTGAACGTCAGTTGGGAATCGGTACCGGTTGGACTGCCCATCATGAACCCGGGCACCTTTACACCTACTGTGTCACAGCCGGGAACTTATGCCATGACCGTCGTTTCACTGGACAACGGCTGCAGCAGTTCTGACCTGGTGACCATTGCGATCGACAATGCGCCACCGCTTGCAGACGCCGGGGTGAATGATACCACCGATTGTGTGAGCACCCTCGGCACCATCGATGCCAGCGGGTCTGAGCTCACCAACACTGAAATTACCTGGACGGCACTTAGCGGTTCCATTGATCCGGGCGACATCCACAACACGGTAGTCAATGTTGGCGCCGGAGTTTACGAACTGACGGTGGTTTCGCTGGCCAATGGTTGTGAAGCGAAGGACACCGTGAGCGTGATAGAAAATGGCGACTTGCCAACGGTTGTTGCCGCCGACCAGGTGCCTTTCGGCTGCCTCGATGAAACTGTACAACTGGATGGTACGGGATCTGAAACCGGACCCAATATTTTCTACAGTTGGACGGATGCTTCAGGTGCACTCATCGGAAACAACCTCATCGAAACCGTGGATACCACCGGAGCCTTTACGCTGACGGTCTTCGACAACAGCAATGGATGTGCTGACAGCATCACCATCGAAGTTGTTCCGGTAATCGACGGAGAACCGGCCACCGCCATGGCAGATGGTGATCCCTGTTCAACTGAAGCAATGCTGCTCGGTAACCAACCCAATGGAACCACCGGCATCTGGACAACCCTGACGGGTGCCATCATCGAGGATCCGAATGCCGCAACAACGCTGGCTACCAACCTCGGTGCCGGAGACAACGTGTTTACCTGGACGCTGTCGCTTGGACATTGTGAGAATTACAGCTCTGCTTCTGTCACGGTCAGCGTGGACCAGGCAAGTGTTGCTGCCAATTTCGATCAGGTGACCATCGTGCCGGCAGTTGAGGATTCAATCACCCTGGATTTGTTGCAGAACGACGTATTTGGCTCGGAGGGCGTTTCCTTCTCCCTCGTTGATCCCAACACCCCAATTGGCGGGCTGACCGTCGATGACAAAGGCTTGATGACCTACGTGAAGCCCAAGTGCTTTGCCGGAACTGTGGAGTTTGACTATTTCATTTGCAGTGTTGGCTGCCCGGATATTTGCGACACCACCACAGTTCGCATCATCGTCGAAAATGACGATTCGGAAGATTGTAACGATGTGGCCAATGGCATTACACCCAACGGCGATGGTGTGAATGACGTCCTGATCTTTGATGTGCTGCTGAACAATCCGAACGAATACCCCAACAACGAGATCATCATCTTCAATCGCTGGGGAGATGTCGTTTACCAGGCCAGGCCTTACCAAAACGACTGGCGGGGAACCAACAACAGCGGCCAGGACCTGCCGCAGGGCACCTACTATTACATTCTGAAACTAAACATTGCTGAAAGCGAAATCATACGAGGTGATATAACCATCCTTCGGTAAATGTGAACAGGCCGGTTGTGAAAACAGCCGGCCTGTTGACTTTACATCCCTTTATTCAGTGAATGTTTGAAAATTTGATCAGCTTTTGGCTGGGAAATTGAAAAATGAAAAATACCTGTGTTAACTTGGCCCCCGATTCTGAAAGGATCGCAAAACCATGAAATGAATATTGCTGGCTGATTTTCAGTTTTTAAAGAATTGCAGTTAACAAACATACCTCAGCCATCTATCCCACAAACCGCTTGCAAGGATCCCCACGTTGAGTACTTTGTACTGTCGCCTTCGCAACCACCTTGTTATCTTTGATTTTGGTTGCTAAGTGTTACAAAAAGTGCATCCAGAGGGACCGTCCCCACCGGTTACATAAATATTCTGCCGGTAACCAAGGATTGCAAGCACATGAAATTAACTTACCAAACTTTACGCCCCTTACTGATACCCCTAGCCCTGTGCCTTGGGCTATGCTTTCCTTTTGTAGCCTCTGCCACCAACACCTTTCTTGATACCACGCTCGTTTGCAACAACCTCGTACAGGTTTCACTTGACCAGAATTGCGAAGCACTGATAGAACCGGATGATATTCTGGAAGGCTACAATGGCAACTGGAACGATGTGGTAGTTGATATTACCGATACCATTGGAACCATTATCGACAATCCCGTAACAGGACAATGGGTTGGCGAGCAGCTGATAGTGGTGGTCACCCATGTGCCGTCCGGAAATTTTTGTACGGGGCACATTTTGGTGGAGGACAAATTGCCGCCAGTGCTGCAATGCCAGAACTATGAGATTCCCTGTTACCAGGAACTGGAGAACCAGCTGTACCCAACTGCGGTGGACAACTGTGACCCCAATCCAACCGTGAATCTGGTTGACTTTCTGGTGGACAACAGCGACCCTTGCGGCCCTATCACTATTTACAGGACTTTCATTGCTTTTGACAATCAGAATAATTTCTCCGATACCTGCGTACAGGTGTTGACCACTTACATTCCAGGAGTACCGGTTTTTCCGAAGGATACGATCTGGGAGTGCGATGTTTACAATGCCTATCCTAACGTGGCAGGGCCTACCAAATTAACTGGTGTCTTGTCAACCACAGGTTCTGGCACTCCTGATGTTGCCGTCGGAATGTTTTGCCCGTTTACGGTTGGGCACACTGATTTCACCATTTCCGGTTGTGAAGACGGATTTACCATTCTGAGAACCTGGACGGTGATGAACTGGTGTACGGGCGAGATTTTTACCGAAGGGGCAAATGGCGAAGACAACATCCAGCTGATTAAAGTCGAAGATTCGACGCCTCCTGTCATAGTGATGCCTCCATTTGAAGTTGGAGCCAATGTGCCCGCGTCCGGCAACAATGAGTGCCGTTCCATCAGCTTCCTCCCACCTGCGGCTGTAACCGATAATTGCAACGGGTTTACCCAAAGGATTTTTACCCCGATTGGCGAGGCTGAATACCTCAATGGCGTCAACGGCAACAATGGCGGACTTATCCCTCAGCCGGGGCTTCCGTTGGGTACGCATACCATCATTTACGAAGCAACCGATGCCTGTGGCAACAAAGACACCTTGCATGTGCAGCTATCAGTTGTGGACAATACGGCTCCTGTTGCGGTTTGTGATGAGATCACTTCCGTAGCATTGAGCAGCGATGGCATGGCTGAAATCTTTGCTGCGGACCTTGACGATGGCTCTCACGACGACTGTTGCCTGGATAGCTTCGCAATTAAAAGGCTGGTTAACTGGTGTAGCCCGGATGATACCCTTTTTGCCGCCACAACCACTTTCTGTTGCTCCGATGCTGGAACTGCACAGGAAGTGATTGTGCGTGTTTTTGATTGCTTTGGTAATTACAACGATTGCCAGGTTACCGTGAACGTTGAAGAGAAAGAACCGCCGCTTTTCATCTCATGCCCTCCGACTGCGACCGTTAGTTGTGCGTATTATTCCGATTCTCTTGACATTCCACTAAGCAATGGTGACTATAGTGTTCTGGATACCTTTGGTTTTCCGGAACTGTTTGACAACTGTGGCATCGTGTGGCTGTCAGATACCGTGTGGCTGGATATTGACCAGTGTCTTCAGGGCACCATCTGGCGGGAATGGACAGTGACAGACCCCGGCCACAATGACACACTGAGTTGCCAGTCTTCGGTCAATGTGGAGCACGTCTCCGATTGGGTGGTGCAATTTCCTGCGGACGTCACCCTTGAATGTGACGACAGCTTGCCTCCTTCCGGAGAACCTTCCGTTTTCTTCGAAAATTGTGAGTTGGTAGCTGTTTCGTTTGATGACGATGTGTTCACTGTGGTACCGGATGCCTGCTATAAAATCCAGCGTACATGGACGGTCATCAATTGGTGCGCCGTTGGCGATCCGATAGAAAATGTGGTCGTAGAATCGTCTGAACTGGAACTGGGCTTTGACCTGAATGGCGATGATCAACTTAGCGACCGTGTGTTCCAGGATGGTCTGAACCTGTCAAACTTCAGCCAGGGGGATTCACTTTCCGGGGCCACTCCGGACGGAATCATCGAGTTCAGCCAGATTATCAAAGTCATTGACAACGTGGCACCGGTCATTAGCTGCCCGACCTTGCAATATTTTTGTACTTCAGGATCGACATGTTTTGCCAGCATCATGCTGGAAGCGCCCCTGGTTGATGATTGCGCCGACGATATCGTCCTCGAAGCTTCAGGTGAACTTGGCAGTGGATTCGGGCCTTTTGAGGATGTACCTCCCGGGATTTATGCCATGAACTTTTATGCCAGTGACAATTGCAACAACACCTCCCATTGCGAAGTGCTGCTGGTGGTGGAGGATTGCAAAGCCCCGACACCTTATTGTGTAAACGGCTTGAGCATAACTCTTAATCAGGACACTTCCGTCACCGTCAATGCCGTCAACTTCGATGCTGGCAGTTTTGACAATTGCGACAATAACCTGCAATTCTCTTTCTCTCCGGACGTGAATGACACCGAGATGACCTTCGACTGTTATTCGCTCGGTTTCGTCATTGTGGATGTATATGTAACTGATGATGCCGGCAACCAGAGCTTCTGCGAAACTTTTGTTTTCGTTGATGATAACCAGGGCGTTTGCCAGGGGCCACCTTTGATCGGCGGAAAGGTGAAGAAGGAGAATGACGTGCCGGTCAAAAATGTCACAATGACCCTGAACGGTTCCGGTCAGGCACCCAAGATCACCGGTGAGGATGGGATTTATTCTTTCGAAGCGGAATTCGGAAATGATTATACTGTTGCAGCGAAAAAAGATGTGTACCCCCTGAATGGTGTCACCACCTATGACCTTGTGCTAATCAGTAAGCACATTCTTGCCATTGACACCCTGGACAGTCCCTATAAGATCATTGCGGCTGATGCCAACAACTCCAAAACGATCACCACCGCAGACATGGTGGAGATCAGAAAGCTGATCCTGCAGGTAACGACCAAATTTCCGGAGGGTGTTCCCTCCTGGCGTTTCGTGCCCAAGGATTACGACTTTCCCGATCCATTGAATCCCTTCCTGGAAGAGTTCCCGGAGGTGATCAGCATCAATGATTTCAACCAGGCAATCCTGGATGCGCATTTCGTGGCCATCAAGGTTGGAGATGTAAATCTGAGTGCCTTACCGGATCAGTAAAAAAAATGGCCGGATATGCTTTTTTGGCATATCCGGCACTGGTCTTTAGGACAAAACGGGGGGATTGGGAGGTTTAAAGTGTTTCCACTTTAGTTGCTCGGCCCCGGGAATTTTCTTCAGGCAGCCTGGTGTGTTTCAAGGCTGAAATTCTGAACGTATTTCTGGCGGCTCTTCAAATTGGTTACCATTTCTAAGTTGAGGGTGCATTTCTCAAATTGAAGCGCTGCTATCTGACTTTCAAAAGCGTTGTTCAGTAGTTCTTTGGAGGATAAGAGTACACCGGTGAATTTTCCGGCTTCTGATTGGAATTGCTGCATCACTTTTTTGACACCATCCAGCGGGTCAGTTTGGGAGCTGGTATTCAGCAATTCAACGGTGAGGGCGAGTTTAATTTGGCGAGTGTTCATAGAGATTACATTTAAAAACCGGTTTCGGAATGTCGTTCGTGGAATGGCCTTTAAACTCCAAGTTAGCCCTCGTTGTTGCAGTTTTTAGATTAAAAGATTGTTAAATGGTATCTTTCTGACCCGAAGCGGAAAATTGACTGACCGAAGCGTTTCCATTCCAAAGTTGGTTGGTGATTATTTCACCGGGAAACAGTCAGATTTCTTTTCTTTGTTTCGTTATATCAAACTGGTTGATCGTCACCCGGTTGGCTGTGAACAAAACCAAAAACAATGTTACGTCGAGTTTCCTCCCTTCTTTTCTTCATTTTTCTTTCCACTGCTCTTTGGTCCCAGGATGCTTTTCTTGAATTTGACACATCCTGTATGATGCGGCTGGAATACAAAATGGCTACTTCCCGTAATCCTTACATAGCTTATTCTGCTCTGCTCCCCAATGGAAGTTTACTTATCATGGATGTTGGGGCAAAAGCGCCGGCCATCCTCAGAAACAAACCGGCAAGACTTTACAAATGCCAAAACTTTAACCTGACCCTTGCAGATGTCAATCAGATCAATGCCGGGCAGATCAAGTTGTCCGTCTTTCTGGATGATAATTCGAGGCTGACTGCTTATGCAGTTGACAAAGTAACATTGATGCAGCAAACCGGGGAGGGTATCAATGTATATGCCCAGGATGCGGTGTTCACATTCAACCCTGACAGTCTGGTTTCGGGGAAAAACCTGGCATCCGATAATTCTAAAATGCAGGTTTACCTGGAAGGAATTGTAAAATCTCAATGTGCTGAGGGCTACATTTTCCGAAGGAAAGAAAACGCCGATGCCAGTGCCTACAAGGAATGGGTTATCATTCCTGAAATCGGGATCGTCGAAAAATCCTCCGTTCAGGGCAGTGGCTTTTTGAGTGATGTAAAAAAGTCTTCCCTGCGATTGCACAAGGTAGGGGATCAGCCTTATTTCGATTTTCTGACGAAATGGTGTGATGAGGTTCAGGCTTCTTATTACGACGGCAAGAATCCAAGATCAAAAGGGGATTACAAAGACCTGGTTGAACAACCTGCAGATACGGACAGTGAAAAAAACAATGCGGTTGACCCCTGCGCACCAACCAAAGAACCCGGAATTCACATTGTCCAGAAAGGCGAAACGCTTTACAGCTTGTCCCGGCGATATGGCGTTTCATTGCAGGACCTTCGGGAATGGAACGGCCTCCAGGGCACGGATGTGATCAGCATCTGCCAGCGGCTGGTGGTGGCAGATCCGAAAACGCTCATTCAGCCCTCTGACCAGGAAAAAGAAACGACAGAACCTTCTTCTGCTTCGGAATCTGTATTCAGCCAGCCAAAAGAAATTTCCGGGTCTGCCTGGCAGAATGCTCCGGAGTTTCACACCGTAAGGCCGGGTGAAACTGTGGCCATGTTGGCATACATGTACGGATACACCGAGGAACGCTTCAGAAAGATGAACGGATTGGGGGCAAATGAAGCAATCATTCCAGGTCAAAAGCTGCGTACCAGTGACTGTGTCTGCCCTACCGGTACGGCCGCTTCCAAATCGGCCACGTCCACAGGGAAACAGGAGACCGGAATGGATAAGGACAAGGAAGTCGATAACGACGATGTTTTTTTCAAGCCCATCCGGGTTCACGTCGTGCAAAAAACGGACACGCTGTTCAGCATTGCCAAACAGTACAACACAACTCCCGAGCGTATCATGGAGCTCAACGGTATGAGCAAAGGTGATAAGATTCGTCCGGGCCAAAGGCTGTATGTTCAATGAACGAGCTGAACCCTGAGTACTGGAACCGGCGCTATCTCAACAATGACATTCCCTGGGATGCCGGCGCTGTAACCACTCCCATAAAGGCCATTATAGACAGCCTCCAGGATAGGGATCTGAAGATTTTGGTGCCGGGTGCCGGTTCAGGGCATGAAGTAGCCTACCTCATCAGCAAGGGTTTCAAAAACGTTACGGTATGCGAATGGGCACCGGCTGCTGCAGGGCGCTTACTTTCTCGGGTGCCTGAACTTGCCAAAGACCAGGTTCTGGTCGAAGATTTTTTTCTTTTGAATGGTTCTTTTGACCTCATTCTGGAACAGACCTTCTTTTGTGCACTCCCCAGAAACCGGCGGGAGGACTATGTTCAAAAAGTTTACGAACTGTTGGTGCCGGGCGGAGCGCTTCGGGGTGTCCTGTTTTCGGTGGAATTCCCCTTTGACAGACCGCCTTTTGGGGGAAGCCGGGATGAATACCTCCGCTTGTTTTCCGGAAAATTCGAAATCCGAATACTAGAGACCTGCAAAAATTCCATTCCTCCACGCAGTGGAAATGAGCTCGAGATATACTTTGTAAAATGTTGATTAGCACCTTTGTAGGTGGGGGATTCCGGGGCTTCCGCTAAAATTTAACACCTGCTGTTCTTGCTGTATGCTATGGGCGATTATCTTTGCCACTGTTTGTGAGACGTTTTTTTCCAAAGAGAAACTTCACCAGTGCTTTTACTCCAGCTTAAAGTATCCGGGGGAGGCAGATTGATCTGGTCTTTACACATATCCATGAATCACAATTTTTAACCATTGTGCAATTGCTCCAAAGGAGCGCAAAACTGTGAACTGACCGGGTGTTGCTCGGATACAAAAAATCTATACCAGTGGACAAGATTGATTTCGTGAAACGAAAGACGACCCTATTTCTGAAGAACAACAAGAAATACCTGCTTTATTCGCTTGTACTGATTGTTGTTGTTTCTTCCATTTTCATCTCAGAGAAAAATTCCTTTGTAAACCAGGGCTCTGTGGTACCCACAGATTTGTTGCGCAAGGCCAAATTGGGTGAATTCCCCATCGTGCAACCCAATATGAAGTACGGTTTCGTGCTGGACACCTTCCAGGTTTTGGAAGGAGAGGTAAAACCCAACGAAACCATCGGTGAATTGCTGCTGGACAACGGATTTACCGGCGGTGATGTGCACAGCCTGGCTGAAAAGAGCAAAGAAGTTTACGACCTCGTTCGGAATTTCAGGGTTGGAAAATCATACATGTTTTTGACCCGAAGGGGCGAAGAAAAGCCGTCCTGGTTTGTTTACGAACCGAATGTGTACGAATATGTGGTGGTTGACCTCGAAAACGGCATGGAAGTACGAAAGGAGGAGAGGCCCGTTGAGGTTAAAGAGGCGGTCTTGCATGGCCAAATAAATTCTTCGCTTTGGGTGGCCATAGAGGAGACCGGAGCAAGCATGGAGGTGGCCGCTAAAATGGAAGATGCCCTGGAAACATCCGTTGACTTCTCGCACGTGCAGGTTGGCGATGAGTTCAAACTCGTTTACGACGAAAAATACATCGAGGGCAAAAGGGTAGGAGTGGGCAATGTACACGCCGCCTACTACAAACAGGCTGACAGCGATAAAGAGCACTATGTTTTCTGGTTCGACGGCGGTGGCGAGCATGTCGGTTTTTACGATCAGGAAGGCCGTCCGATGAAAGGCCGCTTTTTGAAAGCCCCGGTCAAATACACCCGCATTTCTTCACGGTACAATCCCCGCCGGTTTCACCCGGTGCTTAAGCGGGTGCGCCCACACCTCGGAACAGATTATGCCGCTCCAACCGGTACGCCCATTTACGCCGTAGGCAATGGAGTGGTGGTGGCCAAGGGCTACACCAAAGGCAACGGCAACTACATCAAAATAAAGCACGACAAAGTGTACCAAACCCAGTATTTGCACATGTCCGGTTTTGCGAAGGGAATCAAAAAAGGGTCTTACGTGAGCCAGGGACAGGTGATCGGTTATGTTGGCAGCACTGGTCTTGCCACCGGCCCGCACGTTTGTTTCCGATTCTGGAAAAACGGCAAGCAGATCAACCATCTGCGGGAATATTTCCCACCTTCAAAGCCACTCCCGGATGAGCTCCTGCCGGAGTTCTTCAAAGTACGGGATGTTTACATGGAAAAGCTGAAGGCTGTTGATTCTTCCGTCGCAATGGATGAAACGGCGCCATAAGTTCCGCAACACAGGATAAGAAAACGGGTTGGACCAGGCTTGGCTCAACCCGTTTTTCATTTGCGCAAGTCATCGAGCAGGCCTTTCACTTTTGAGGCAATTTCCCTGTCTTCAATCAGCTCGGGAGCATGGTGCGGTTTGGTCCTGGCGTCGAAAATCACCGCACCGGCGCAGCTCCAGTGTTTGTGTTCCACCCATTCTTTGATTCCGTAAATGTCGTGGCTGGGGTTGGTGCGGGTAAAAACTTCCCAAAGGAAATTTGCGAAGCGATTGCTTGTGAAACGTGGATCATTCACCACCAAAACCATGGGTATGTGCGCCTCAAAATGGTCGGTGAATCTGGAAAGCTCCCTGGCCAGTGCAGGCGGGTCGTCGTACCCCGAATCATCGTTGAAGCCAGGGCCTTTGATTGCCAGGATACCTGGCATTACGAATTGCGGATCGCTGAAATTGGGTGGCAGTTGAAAGTCAGCGGGTAGCTCCGCTTTCAATTCTCTTTTCTTCGCTCCGCAACAGGCAACCACCAGCTTGCTCCCCTCATTCCAGCCCGAACCGGAATAATCCAGGGTGTCAATGGTGGTTCGGGTGTGAAAATGCAGGTCACGTCTCAGGTCGATACGCTCCAGAATGTGTTTGAAAAATGCCGGCCCATCATGGGTGTCCAGTTCCGGGTGATCATTGCCATCGGCGATGAAGAGGAACTTGGCTAGCGAGGTCTGGCCTTTGCCGAGGAGGTGATTGGCCTGGGTGAGAATCTCCTCCGGTTTCTTTTCCCGGAAGGGCATGTAGCGTTCACTCCCAATGGCCAGCAAGAGCGGATGCACACCGGCCTCGTCAACAGCATGGATCTCTCGGATGCCGGGGAACTCCTGCTCCGTGAGTGGCTCCACCAGCTCGTGAATCAACCAGCCGAATGAGGTGTCCTCCTGTGGTGGCCTTCCAACCACGGTGAAATGCCAGATGGGATTGTTGCGGTGGTAAACATTTTCAACCTCCAGCACCGGAAAATCGTGTTTCAAAGAATAATAGCCGAGGTGGTCGCCGAAGGGGCCTTCCGGTTTTTTTTCGTTTTTCCTCACCGTTCCGGTAATGACGAAATCGGCCTCTGCGGAAATGGGGTAGCCGTTTTTCCAGCAATAACGGAACCTTCTGCCACCGAGCATTCCGGCAAAAGTCAGCTCGCTCAATCCTTCCGGCATGGGCATGATGGCTGCAAATGCATGCGATGGAGGCCCACCGACAAAGATGGAGACCCGGAACGGCTCATCTGACTCATTGTACATGGTATGGTGGATGCCGATGCCCCTGTGTAGCTGGTAGTGCAGACCCACCTCTTTGTTTATTTCGTAGTCGTTTCCGGAGAGCTGGATGCGGTACATGCCCAGGTTGCTGTGCATCATGTTTCGGTCGCCGGGCGGAAGGGTCATTACCTGAGGGAGGGTTACAAAGGCGCCGCCATCCATTGGCCAAGAGACGATTTGCGGAAGCTGATCGATCCTCGTGGTGTTTTTGAGAACGGGAGCAGAAATGGCTCTCATTGGCAATGCCTTGAGGGCAGTTATTGGTGCACCCAGAAATTGTCCCGGGGATTTCAGGATTTGGCTTGGGTCTTTTTTTAGTTGGATGACCTTTTTCAGCTTTTTCAGACTATGTCTGAAAATAAAAGCTGTCCGTTCAAAGGTTCCGTAAATGTTGGACGCAGCCCGGAACGGACTTCCTTTGACTTTCTCAAAAAGCAGGGCAGGCCCCTGCTCAGCATAAACCTGCCGTTGAATTTCGGCCATTTCGAGGTGTGGGTCAGCTTCCTGTTCGATGCGAAGGAGTTGGCCGTTCTGTTCCAGATCGAGCAGGCATTGCTCCAGGTTTTTGTAGCTCATCAACCGTTAGTTTGTGGTGGCAGTCCATTTTTTTCGAAGCCAGGATGGAGCACTGAATCGCTGTCCGTGCACAGCTTCCAGCTCGGCGCATTTGTCGAGGAATTTATTGATGCCGTAGCTGGAGATGTATTGGATCACGCCACCTTTGAAATCCGGGAAGCCCCACCCGAAGATGCTGCCGATGTTGGCTTCTTCTACCGAGTTGATCACTTTTTCCTGAATGCACCAGACTGCTTCGATGATTTGTGCAAACTGGAGGCGTTCGATGATCTGCTGGTAGGGTTGGGCTGCCGGGTCATTCGGGAAATGTTCGTCCAGGCCATTCCAGATTTTGACTTCCTTGCCGCTCCAGTCATAAAAACCCTTACCGCTTGCTTTTCCTTTTCTCGAAAGCTCCTGGATCATGGTTTTTAGAACCGAAACGGCTGGGTGTTCAACATACTTTTTGCCATAGTGTTCTGCGGCCTGTTTTTCGTACCTCCAAACGAGTTCCAGCGAACGTTCATCAGCCCACTGCAAAGGGCCGATCGGCATGCCGGCCTTTCTTCCGAGGTTTTCTATGACACTTGCAGGGACACCTTCCTGCAACATGGTAATGCCTTCCAAAATGTAGGTATTCAGCACCCTGGAGGCATAAAAGCCCCAGCTGTCATTGACGACGATTGGCGTTTTTCCGATTGCTCTCACAAAATCAAAGGCCTTGGCAATGGTTTCATCAGAGGTTGAGGCACCTTTTACCACTTCAACCAGGCGTTTCTTTTCCGCTGGCTTCAGAAAGTGGAGTCCAACAAATTTTTCCGGATGGGTAACTTCTTTGCTCAATTTGGTGATGGGAATGCTGAGTGTATTACTGCCAATGAAGGCCAGGTCGTCGAGGTGTTGCTCTGCTTCCCGCGTTACTTTGGTTTTGACGGTCTGGTTCTCGAAAACTGATTCGATGACGAGGTCGCAATCGCTGAAATCTTCAGAGTTTTCAGTGGTTTCGATTTTCTTCATAAAAGCCGTCAGCTGTTTCTCGTCAAAATTCTGGTCCTCCATGTTGCGGAGGATTCCGGCAACCCTTTCCCGGCCCTGTTCCGCAATCATTTTCGACACATCCTTCAACACAACGGAGATTTTGTTGCTGACGCAAACAGCAGCAATGGCAGAGCCCATTGTACCGGCACCGATGATACCAACTTTGCGGGGTCTGAATCTTCCAAAGCCTTTGGGTCTTTTCAAACCGTTGTGGATGGCATTGAGGTCAAACCACAGCGCCTTGATCATGTTTTTGCATTCAGGACTTGTCAACAATTTGGCATAATACCTCGATTCGATGCGGCATGCCGTGTCGAAATCCACCCGGCTACCTTCATACAGGGTGTTGAGGATGGCCTGGGGAGCAGGAAAGTTATTCTTCCAGCGGGCTGAAAGGGCAGCCGCCGTTTTGGCAATGTTCCTCGCCATCTGCGGGTCTTTGGCCGTTCCGCCGGGAATGGAGCAGCCTTCACGGTCCCAGGGGCGGGAGGCTTCCCGCACTTTTAGCAGCCACTTTTTGGCTTTGTAAAGCAACTCGTGCTCGTCGGCAGCCAGGTCATCGATCAATTGGTGTTCCAGTGCCTTTTCCGGGTTCATCCGCTCTCCCCTGATGAGATAGTCATAGGCCTTTTTGATGCCCAGCAGCCACATCAAACGGATGACTCCGCCGTTGCCCGGCATGATTCCAAAGTGTATTTCCGGCAGGCCCAGTTGGATCTCCGGCCGGTTGACGACGATGCGGTGGTGGCAGGCCAGTGCCAGCTCAAAGCCCGTACCGATGGCATTGCCGTTGATGGCGGCTACAACCGGTACGCCGGGCCGCTCCAGATCCCGGAAAAATCCTTTCAGTTTTTGTGTGTAACCAAAAACGGCTTCGGGATTTGCGGCCTTGTAAAGGTATTCGATATCCCCACCTGCCAGAAAGGAGCTCTTGGCGGAGGTGATGATGACGCCTCGCAGTTTGCCCTTTTCTTTTTCCTTCTTCAAATGTTCCAAAACAGGAACGAAGGCTTCCACGATTTCGTGGTTCAGAATGTTGGCGTCCCTGCCTTTCATGTCCAGGGTCAGCGTCGCAATGAGGTCGGTATCTTTGGTATAGGTGATCATTTTTTTTGTGTCTTCTGCAAATTCTGTTGGGGATTATGGAGGATTATGAGGATTATGAAGGATTATAGAGGATTATGGAGGCATACTACGATTTCTTTCAACCTCTCTAAACCACTCTCAACTCCTCTCAACTCCTCTCAACTCCCCTCAACCTTCAACGCTGGCAAAGGTAGAAAAGAGCAAAAGCATCGGCAGGACTATTTGGTGACGGCTTTCAGCAGTTGATTCATGCAAGTCTCTGGGAAGTTTATAGATTAGGGCTTCAAAAAATCAGGTTTTCTTCAAAAAAACTCAGGAAATGAAAGAAAGGAGAACCTTCATTCGCCGCTTAGCCGGAGCCGCAGCATTGGTTCCTTTTTTCGAAACACTTCAGGGCAAAAGCTTTTTGACCACCCTCGAGGAATATGCCAGCATGCCACCGGATGAATGTGCCACCGATGAAGATTTCTGGTACTATGTCCAACAGGCTTATACGGTTTCTGCAAACATCATCAACCTCAACAATGGTGGTGTATCGCCCCAGCCGAGGGTGGTTCAGGAAGCCGTTGAGCGTTACAACAGGATGAGCAATGAAGCCCCCAGCTATTATATGTGGCGCATCCTGGATAAGGGGAGGGAACCGCTTCGGGCCAAGCTGGCGGACCTGGCAGGTTGCTCACCCGAAGAGCTGGCCATTAACCGTAATTCTTCGGAAGCGCTGGAGACCATAATTTTCGGCCTCCGTCTCAAGGCCGGCGACGAGGTGGTGCTCACCAAACAGGATTACCCCAACATGATCAATGCCTGGAAACAGCGGGAGCACAGGGACGGTATCGTGTTGAAATGGCTGGATTTCCAATTTCCCATCGCTGACAAGCAGCAAATTGTGGACACTTTCGTCAATGCCTTTTCCGAAAAAACCAAAGTGGTTCACCTGACGCACATCATTAACTGGATGGGACAAATCTTACCGGTCCGGGAAATTGCCGACGAAGCGCATAAAAGAGGCATCGAAGTACTGGTGGATGCAGCCCACAGCTTTGCTCACCTGGATTACAAGATTCCCGACCTGAAATGCGACTATTTTGGAACCAGTCTTCACAAATGGCTTTGTGCACCTTTCGGAAGTGGTTTGCTTTACGTCAGAAAGGAGAAGATTGCAAAGTTGTACCCCTTGTTTGCCGCAGGCGATCCTGAATCCGATGACATCCGCAAGTTTGAAAATCTGGGAACTCGTTCCTTCGCAATTGAACAGGCCATCGGCCAGGCGGTGGATTTCCACAACATGATTGGCGCTGAGCGCAAACAGAAGCGCTTGCAGTTCCTCAAGGAGTACTGGACCCGAAAAGTCCTGGAGTTTGAGGGGGTGTCTATAGGCACTTCTCTTCATCCGGAGTATTCCTGTGCCATTGCCCTGCTGAAAATTGAAGGTAAAACACCCGTTGAGGTTGCCGACTATCTGTTCAGAAACTTCAAGATCCACACGGTGGCCATCAACTGGGAGAACATCCACGGCGTGAGAATTACCCCCAATGTTTACACCACAACCAAAAACCTCGATACGTTGGTGGCAGGAATTGCCGAGCTTTGCAAAACTTAAGCCCACCTCAGTGGTTTTTAAGATATTGTAATTTCAATTCTAATTAGGTTTCCGGTCGTTGTGGGCTGTTCTATGATTGCCGGAACACAAATCTTTTCAAATGCAAGTTGGTAATAACAAAGTAGTTTCCCTGCACTATCGTTTACAGATCGATAACGCAGAAGGGGAACTCGTAGAAGAAACTTTTGGTAGTGAACCGTTGGTATTCATGTATGGTGCAGGCCAGATGATTCCTGATTTTGAGAAAAATCTCGAAGGCAAGGCTGCCGGCGATGATTTTGCTTTTGGCATCGAAAGCCAGAATGCCTACGGCGAATACAACCCTGAAGCCATCGTTAAATTGCCGTTGGAAACATTCAACATGAATGGCAAAACCGCAACCGAATGGATGGAGAAAGGCATGACCATCCCGATGGCTGATGCAAACGGCAACAGACTGACCGGTGTGGTTCAGGATATTACTGAAGATGGCGTTGTGATGGATTTCAACCATCCAATGGCCGGTCAAAACCTCTACTTTACAGGTAAAATCGAATCAGTTCGTGAAGCTACTCCTGAAGAGCTTGCTCACGGGCATGTACACGGTGAAGGTGGCGTAGAACACTGATTTTAGTCACTTTCGGCTTTTATCTCTCGACCTGCAATCCAAGTTACAAAAGGGCTTGCCAGCTTTGTTGGCAATATGACAAAGGCCCGGGCTTGGTTGCAGGTCGAGTCGTTTATATTTGCCGCCGCAACAAAACCCCGGAACTTGCTTCCACAACTGATACGTATGAAAAATCAACTGCTACTCCTTGCTCTGGTATTGTTCAGTACGGCCCTGTTCGCCCAAAAAGGTGGAACCATCCGGGGTAATGTTTACGACAAGAATACCGGAGAACCCATTATTTACGGAACCGTATTCCTGAGGGGAACCACCATTGGCACCAATACCAATGAAGACGGTTTCTACAGTATCGGAGGAGTGCCGGAAGGCGAATACACCGTGGTGGCAACCTACGTTGGTTACGACAGTGCCACCGTGGATGTGAAAGTGGTTGAAGGCGGCATTGCGTCAGCGAACCTGCTCATGGAAGAAAGTTCAGTGCAATTGGCCACCGTGGATGTGTCAGCCCGCAAAGAGAAGGCCCGTTCTGACGTGCAGATCTCAAAAGTGACAGTAACCTCGAAACAGATCAAAGCCCTGCCCAGTACCGGTGGTCAGACGGACATCGCCCAATACCTGCCGGTCTTGCCCGGTATCATCTCTACCGGTGACCAGGGCGGACAAATCTACATCCGGGGTGGTTCACCCATCCAGAACAAGATCCTGCTGGATGGCATGACCATCTACAATCCGTTCCACAGCATTGGCTTTTTCTCCGTATTCGAGACGGAGACCATTAAAACCGTTGATGTTCTTACTGCCGGTTTCAACGCCGAGTACGGCGGCCGGATCTCTGCCGTCATCGATCTGAAAACCCGGGAAGGAAACAAAACCCGTTTTGGTGGCCTGGTGAGCGCCAACCCATTTCAGGCCAAAGCCCTGTTTGAGGGGCCAATCAAAAAATTCAAAGAGGGTGGGGGAAGTACCTCATTCATGCTTACTGCCAAACACTCTTACATCGACAAAACCTCGCCCCACCTTTATTCGTATGCCGTCGATACTTCCTTTTACAAGTTCAACAATGACACCCTGAGTGGCGATGACGTGAACAGGCTTCCTTTCAGCTTTACCGACCTGTACGGCAAGCTATCGTTCATCACCTCCAATGGCAGTAAATTCAACCTCTTTGGTTTCAACTTCGCCGATGATGTGAATTATGTCGGCGTTGCCAAACTCGGTTGGGACTCCTACGGCGGAGGGTTTAATTTTTCCGTCATTCCGCCAAATTCCAACCTCGTTATTGGTGGCACCTTCGCATTCTCTGATTACGACATCGAATTGCGTGAGGCAGGAGAAGATCCCCGTTCCAGTGGGATTTTCAGTTACAATGTATTGCTCGACTTTACCTACTTCGGTCTCAACAGCGAAGTGAAATACGGCTTTGAAGTCAATGGTCTCGACAGCCGCTTCAGCTTCCGGAATTTTGCCGGAATAACCATCGACAAAGACATCAACACCAACGAGCTTGGCGGCTTTGTCCGGCTGAAGCAAAAAATGGGAGACTGGATTCTGGAACCCAGCCTCCGCATTCAGTTATATCCTTCTGTTCCGGCAACATCGTTGGAGCCCCGCTTTGGTGCCAAATACAACATGACCGAAAACCTGCGCTTCAAATTAGCAGGTGGATTGTATTCTCAAAACCTCATCAGTTCTGTCAATGAACTGGATGTGGTGAACCTCTTCGTTGGATTCCTGGCCGGAACCGATGAGGCCGTGAAAGAACCTGACCAGCAAACGGAAGCCTCCCACCGCCTTCAAAAATCCATGCACGGAGTTGTGGGGGTAGAAGTAGATCTGACTTCAAACATCGAATTGAATGTCGAGCCTTATTACAAGCGCTACACGCAACTCATTCAGCTCAACCGCAACAAACTTGAAATTTCGGACCCGAACTTCGTCACCGAAACCGGTGATGCTTATGGTATTGATTTTTCGCTCAGGTATGAGAAAGGGGACTTTTTTGCCTGGGGTACCTACTCACTTGCAAAGGTGACCCGCTTTGACGGTGAGCAAACCTATCCTACCATTTTTGACCGCCGTCACAATGTGAATCTGCTCGCTGTTTACCAGATGGGTGAAGACAAATCATGGGAGGCCGCTGTTCGGTGGAATTATGGCTCCGGACTGCCATTCACATTGACCCAGGGCTTTTACAATAAAATCGACTTTGGCGATGGCCTCGACACCGATCCGAAGACAACAAATGGCAACTTGGGTGTTGTGCTCGATGACCAACGCAACGGGGGCCGTTTGCCCGATTACCACCGGTTGGATATTTCTTTGAAGAAAACCATGAAGTTTGGACGCTATACAAGCCTGGAGGCCGTGGCCAGTGCAACCAATGCCTATAGCCGCGACAACATCTTTTATTTCGATCGCTTCCGCAACAAGCGTGTAAACCAGTTGCCCATCCTCCCAAGCCTTGGCCTGACGCTGAACTTCTGATGGTGAAAAAATAACCAACTCGATGTGTGATTGCCGGTTCCTTTGGTTCCGGCAATCGCCTTTTTGGATTGACTTTTTTCCCTTTCCTTAAATCCTTCGTTAATCATTACCTTCGCAGCGCTTTTTTAAATCAAATCAAAACGCAATGAATCTTCACGAATATCAAGGCAAAGACCTTTTGAAGCAGTTTGGAGTACCCGTTCAGGAAGGCATCGTGGCAACAACCGTTGAAGAAGCGGTTGAAGCCTGGAAATCCATCCGGGAAAAAACCGGTACCGATGTGGTTGTCGTCAAGGCACAAATCCATGCAGGGGGCCGTGGAAAAGGCGGAGGGGTCAAGCTGGCCAAAAACCTGGATGAACTGAAAGAGCATGCAGGCAATATCCTGGGAATGATGCTCAAAACTCCTCAGACACCGGGTGGGCTGAATGGCCCCGGTAAGCTCGTCCGCAAAATCCTGATCGCTGAGGATAGCTACCGGCCTGATTTCGATGCCTGCAAAGAATACTACGTCTCCATTCTTACCGACCGCGAAAAGAAATGCAATGTGATCATCTATTCCACCGAAGGTGGTATGGAGATAGAGAAAGTAGCAGAGGAGACTCCCCACCTGGTTCACAAAGAATATGTGGATCCCGAATTGGGCCTCCAGGCTTTTCAGACCCGGAAGGTGGCCTTCAACCTCGGGTTGAGCGGGCAGGCATTCAAAAACATGACGAAGTTTGTGGCTGCCCTTTACAAGGCTTTCACCACTTCTGATGCCACCCTCTTTGAAATCAATCCTTGCCTCAAAACGCCCGACGATCGCATCGTTGCGGTTGACTGTAAGGTGTCATTGGATGACAATGCCCTGTTCCGTCACAAAGACCTGGAAGAATGGCGCGACACCGATGAGGAAGATCCGATCGAGGTGGAAGCCAAAAAATATGACCTGAATTACGTGAAGCTCGATGGCAACGTCGGCTGCATGGTGAACGGTGCCGGACTCGCCATGGCCACCATGGATATCATCAAGCTTTCCGGTGGTGAGCCTGCCAACTTCCTTGACGTTGGCGGAACCGCTGACGCTGCAAGGGTGGAGCAAGCTTTCCGCATCATTTTGAAAGACCCGGCCGTGAAAGCCATTCTGATCAACATTTTCGGGGGCATCGTTCGTTGCGACCGGGTTGCTCAGGGCGTGGTGGATGCCTATAAAAATCTTGGCGGCGTGAACGTGCCCATCATCGTTCGTTTGCAGGGCACCAACGCCGACCTTGCGAAGAAAATCATCGATGAATCAGGCCTGAAGGTTTACTCAGCAACCCTGCTGCAGGAAGCAGCTGACCTGGTGAAGAAAGTACTGCAGGAAGAGGTCAACGCCTGATTTTCTTGCAGTTTTAATGCAAATGGCCAACCGGATACTACGCTCTGGTTGGCCATTTTTTTTCGCAAAACATTGGTCTGGGAAATAAAAAAAGCCGCCTCGATGAGGCGGCTTTGGTAGCCCGTACGGGAATCGAACCCGTGTCTCCACCGTGAAAGGGTGGCGTCCTGACCCCTAGACGAACGGGCCATCTTTATGGCTTGCTTTTTCAAAGCGGGGGCAAAGATAGTTTCTTCAACAAAAAACCAAAGAGCAAGTTGAAATTTTTTTTCAGAATTATTCTCAGCGAGAATTGATACGCTAAATCCTTACATTTGCCCCGCTTCCTGACCAGACCCTGTCAACCGGACTTGCCGGTGATTCAGACAACCGGGTTACCCATTCTTTCACCTTAATAAACCACTTCTAAAGACATGGCTAAGAAAGTTGCAATCAATGGTTTTGGCAGAATTGGTCGTCTGACCTTCCGCAACCTGCTGAAAAGATCTGATGTTGAAGTTGTCGCTATCAACGATTTGACCGACAACCAAACCCTGGCCCACCTCTTCAAGTACGACACCATGCAAGGCAAGTACGAGGGTGAGGTTTCAGCCGATAACGAATACCTCTACATTGACGGAAAGAAAATTATTTGTTCCGCAATTGCTAATCCGGCTGAGTTGCCCTGGAAGGAGCTCGGCGTTGATGTGGTGCTGGAATGTACCGGCCGTTTTTTGTCCAGCGACAAAGCCCAGTTGCACCTGGATGCCGGTGCCCGCAGGGTAGTGCTCTCCGCTCCACCCAAATCGGCTGATATACCGACCTTTGTTATCGGAGCCAACCACCACGAAATCAAACCTGACGACAAGATCCTTTCCAATGCTTCCTGCACCACCAACTGCCTCACACCGCTGGTGATGGTGTTGGACAAAGCTTTCGGTGTTGACCGCTTCATGATGAGCACCATCCACGCCTATACTTCTGACCAGAACATCCAGGATGGACCACACCGTGATCTTCGCCGGGCACGCGCTGCTGCTGAAAACATCATTCCCACTTCAACAGGTGCTGCAAAAGCCGTGGTGCTGGTTGCTCCACACCTCAAAGGCCGCATTCAGGCCCAGGCTATTCGTGTCCCTGTGGCCACGGGTTCTTTGACTGATTTGACTTGTGTGGTGAAGACCGAGGGCCTTACCGAAGAACAAGTGAATGCCAAATTCAAGGAAGCTGCCGAAGGCCATTGGAAAGGCATTTTGGAATACACCACAGATCCCATTGTTTCTGCTGACATCGTCAGAAACACCCACTCCTGCATTTTCGACTCACAACTGACGCAGGTGAATGGAAACCTGGTGCGTGTAGTGGGTTGGTACGACAATGAATCCGGTTACTCAGCCCGCCTTGCCGACCTGGCGGCCATGGTAGCCAATCAATAAAGACTGAATTAGTATGAAAGAAGGCACTATCCGGCCAGGTTGCTGTGGTAGTGTCTTTTTTATTGCTCATCAAAGAATTTCCCAAAAATGAAAAATCTGGATTTCAAAAATAAGCGGGTGTTGATGCGGGTGGACTTCAATGTGCCAATCGATGCCAATCACCAGGTAACAGATGATACGAGAATCCGGCTGGCCTTGCCAACCATCAAAAAGGTGCTGGAGGGAGGAGCATCCATTGTGCTGATGGCCCACCTCGGAAGACCCCAGAAAAAGCGCCTTCCCGATGGTAGCATTGACGTTGACAAATTCAGCCTGAGGCCTGTGGCCGGGTACCTCAGCAAAGTTTTGGGAACCGAAGTGAAATTCTGCCCCGAAACAGTTGGTGAAAAGGCCGAGGCAATGGCCAATGCCCTGAAGCCCGGCGAGATCATGATGGTGGAGAATACCCGTTTTGACCCCGGCGAGGAGAAAGGCGATGAGGAATTGGCCAAAAAAATGGCTCGCCTCGGAGACATTTACATCAACGATGCCTTTGGCGCTGCTCACCGGGCTCATGCTTCCACGGCAGTGGTAGCTCGCTTTTTTCCGAAGGAAGCCAGAAGTTTTGGCCTGCTGATGGAAAGCGAACTGAACAACGCAAAAAAGCTCCTGGACGAGCCGGAACATCCCTTTACCGCTGTGGTTGGAGGCGCCAAAGTTTCTGACAAAATTCTGCTGCTGGAGCGCTTCCTGGACCTTGTGGACCACATCATCATCGGTGGTGGCATGGCATACACCTTCATCAAAGCCCAGGGTGGGCGTATCGGAAACTCCCTCGTCGAGGAAGACCGCATTGGCACCGCCAGTGAATTGTTGAAGAAGGCAGAGGAAAAGGGCGTCCAGATACACTTGCCAGAGGACAGTGTCGTTGCCCCGGAATTTGCTGACACTCCAAACTGGAAGGTGGTTCCAAGCAACGACATTCCCGATGGGTACATGGGCCTTGACATCGGTGAAAAAGCCCGGAAGGCCTTCAGTGAGGTCATTCTGCAATCAAAAACCATCGTATGGAACGGCCCCATGGGAGTTTTCGAAATGAGCAACTTTGCCAATGGTACAAAAGCCATTGCTCAAGCCGTGGCAGAAGCTACTCAAAACGGTGCCTATTCGCTCATAGGTGGAGGGGACTCGGTTGCAGCCATCAACCAGATGGGACTGGCTGACAAGGTGAGCTTTGTCAGCACCGGCGGTGGCGCCATGCTGGAATTGCTGGAGGGCAAGGAGTTACCAGGAGTGAAAGCAATTCTTGATTAGGCTTTTTTCCTTCGGTAAATGAAAAAACCGGAGATTAGCAGGCCGGCGCCTGCCAGCCAATACCACAGGTGCCGGCCTTCCTGCCGGATGGGTTCCATCTTACCAACGGGAACAAAGGCAGCCCAGAAAAGCGGATGCGAACGGTTGCTGCCTTTGTTTCTGTTCAGGTAAGTAAGCTTGGCATTTCGGAGGGCCTCATCCTTTTCCTGGCCAGCTTTAAGGTTGCTGTAAAACGTTTCGATGATTTGCGAAGATGCCCTGTCGTCGATGCTCCAAAGGGTGGTGACAATGCTGCTGGCGCCGGCAAACAGAAATCCTCTGGCCAGGCTGAGTATCCCTTCTCCTCTCTGGTACTCTCCGATTCCAGTTTCACAGGCACTCAGAACTACCATGTCAGCCTTCAATTGGAGGTTGTAAAGGTCTTTGACGAAGAGCAATTCATCGTTCTGGTCATTTGATATGGGATAGAAAGCCAGGTAAGAAAATTCTCCGTTCTCGTCATTGGCTTTACCGTGTGTGGCCAGGTGAATCAGTCTGGCATCTGGGCCGAATTTTATGAAGGCATCCCTGGTTGCAAGACTGTCGAGAAAGAGCCTTCCTCCAATCAACTTGTTCACGAGTGTAGCTTCCTCCCTGTTGTATTTCAATTGATTCAGCACCATGCTCCAGGAATCCCGGCTCAGGGTGAGGGTGTCACCTTTGTACGAAGGGGCAAACTGCACATTCCCTTTGCCGGAAACAGTTTTTGAGGCTGTTTCGTAGAGCTGGGTTGCAGAGTAGTCGTAGCTGACCTGGTAGTCCTGGATCAAATAGGCGTGGCCGTCAAAATCGGTGTAATTTTCAGGTGTGGCCGTCAGCAGAGCCTCGAAAGGAAGGTAACCCAGGATGCCAGAAGGAATAATGATGAGTTTATTCCCGGAGAGAGAGGGCTCTATCGGCTTGAAAACGAGGTTGTAAATTTCATTTCCAATGTTGTTGAATTTCTGGATCAACAATCCGTAGTCTTCACTGCCGGGATTGAAATGGTAGATGCTGTTGCAAAATTCCTCCACCCAGGTTTCGAGTGGAAAATCCTTGGCGATCCTGTGAAAGGCAGCACCTCGATGGTTGATGACGAAAACGAAAAGGTTGTCTTCACCTGTAAAGAACGAAACCAGGTTTTCACCTTCGTTCAGAATATCACTCTGAAGGTCGGCAATGCTGACAGTGGGAGCTTCGTACCGCAGTTTGTAGTAGGTGGGGTACAGGCTGACGATCTCTTTTTGAAGCTTGTTGTAGACCCTTTTCTTTTCGAAAAGTTCTTCGGAAAACTCGTTTAACAGTTTTGGGTCGGCACCGGCACCTTTTAGCCCTTCTTCAAACTGGCTTTTTTCGAGGTAGGCGATGTCGATTTTCAATTGCCTTTCCATTTGCAAGATGCTGTCGGGAATTCCGGCAAAGTACCTTGCATCCACTGCCCGGAGTGCCTCCACCAGGAGCGTGGCATTGCTTTGTTCCGCAATGCCAAAAGCGGATTCGATGAATTCAGCATCCATTTCGTTTTGCTGCCACAGGTAGTATTCGGTGAGTATGGCCTTCTCGTAAACCCTGAAAAAGTTGTCGAGCAGGGTTTGTCGTGAGGCTGCCTCTTCAAGATAGGAAGTGATGTACTTGATCAGCGCCAATGCTTCGGACGACCGTTCTCTGGCAGCTATCAGGTGGTCGGTGTTACCATCCTTTTCAAAGCCATTCAGTTCAAGTTCCACCCATTTCTGAAGGGTCTTGATCAATGCGATGGGAGCATTGAGGTGGTTGAAGTTTTTTGACCCAGGCAGATAACCAAGTGCCATGGCCGCCTTTTTGAGATAATTGTTCGCCTGGTCGAGGTCGTCAGAATGAGCAGTTGCAATGGCATCGAGGGTTACGCCCACTTCCGGGTGTATCTCTCCGAAGGTCTTTTTGAAAACATCGAGGCTTTTGTTCAGATAGCTCAGAGCTTCCTTTTTGCGATTTTGTCTGGCGTACAGTGCTCCAATGTTCCGGTGAAATACGGCGATTTCGGTTGGATCGGTTTGTTTGAGGTTTTGTACGATGGCCATGGCTTTCTGGTAATACTGCACCGCCAGCTTCGCATTGTTTTTCTTCTCAAAATAGGTCCCTAGTTCGCTCAATACCTGAGCCATTTCCTTGGGATCATAGTTGCCTACCTTGTCGTAAATCGCTTTGGCATGGATCAGCGACTCATAGGCTCCGTCAAGGTCTCCTTTTTCCAACAAGACCAGACTGATGTAATAGTAGGAGCGGGCAATGAGCGGATGATTCTCCGAAAAGTTATCCGTCCGGATTTGCAAAGCCCTGTTCAGATAAGATAGCGCCTGGCCCAGATCCCCCCTTTCAAAATGGAGCAGGCCGATATTGGTATAGGTATGGGCAACTTCAGGGTGATTGGTACCGTAATTGGTCTCCATCATGGCCTGCGCCTTGTAGAGGTAGTCCAGTGCTTTCCTCAGGTCGCCTTTCCGGTGATATGTCGTCCCAATGTTGTTGTAGAGGCCGGCAAATTCCTCATCATTCTCGGGAAGAATGCTGTCGTACACCATCAATGTGGAATCGAAATAGCTGATGGCCTCATTGACCTTGCCGGTGTTGTAGGCCAGCGTACCCAGGTTGAAGAAGTTGTTGGTAGTCTGTATGCTGTAAAGGCCAAACTCCTCTTTATTGAAACCAAGTGATTCGGTGTAATTCACGAAAGCCTCTTCATAAAGCCCCAACCTTTCATTGGCAATTCCCAGGTTGTTCAGGTGTTGTGCCGCCTGGTCAGGGAAGTGTTTCCGAGAAATGGTAAGCGCCAATTGGAAATACTGTTTTGCGCCCTGATAATCTCCCGTTCCGAGCAAAAAGATACCCATGGCATTGTACGCCCGCATTCGTTCAGAGTGGTTCTCGGGCAGGCCTTTTTCGGCCAGTTCGACGGCTTTTTTCTGAAAAATACCGCTCTGCTGGTAATCTCCCAGACGCCGGTAATAGTATCCTATCATCCGGTGGGCTTTTACCAGTTCAGGGTAGGGGACCGGCTGCAACTTTTGGAGCAGGTTGATGCCCTTTTTGGAATGGCGGATGGCTTCCTTGAATTCGGCCTGGCCGGCCAATGAATCGGCAATGCTTTGCTCAGCAAGGGCTTTTTGCAGCAGTGGCGACTGTGCAACGGAAGCGTGCAAACACAGGAAAAAGCAAGAGAAGCCTATGAGAAGAATTTTTCTAATTCCATTCAGCCTGGCAGCGCCAGAATTCCTAAGTGTTTTTTCTTGTAAGTCGCTATAAGTATGCATTCCGGGTGAGCTCAGTTTTCTCAATTAGATTGCCTGGAGCCAAGAACGAAAGCTTCTTTGAAAGAACCAAACCAAATGGTTGAAATTGATGTCAGCTTGCTGTTATCCAGCTGAAAAAAACACAACATCTCACAATTTTCGCAATTCCCATTTTCCCCACACCTTTGCACGCATGGTAAATTTCGCTAAAGTTCACTGCTGAAAATTCGCAATTTCAATGAAAGTATTGGTTACCTGCCCGCCCATGCTCCGGCTGATTGAAGAGTTTAAACCACAGTTTGAAGAAAAAGGGATCGAACTCATTGCACCGAATGTAGTCCAGACCCTGTCCGAGGACGAACTGACCGAACTCGTTCCCCAGGTGGAAGGGTGGATCATTGGTGATGACCCCGCAACTGAAAGGGTTTTTACAGCCGGAAAACAAGGTAAACTCAAAGCTGCAGTCAAGTGGGGTGTCGGCGTTGACAACGTGGATTTCAAGGCCTGCGAAAAGCTTGGCATTCCGGTAACCAACACTCCCCAGATGTTTGGCCATGAGGTTGGTGCATTGGCTGTGCAATATGTGCTTGCCCTGGCCCGAGATTCCTATTTCATTGACCGGGAAGTCAGAAAGGGCAACTGGCCCAAACCGGCCGGGATTTCACTGGAGGGCAGAACCGCTGCCGTCATAGGATTTGGGGATATCGGGAAACACACGGCCAAATACCTTAGGCCCTTCGGCCTGAATGTGATCGTTTACGATCCTTTTGCCAAACCAAATGAAGTAGAACAACAGCAATTCAGTTTCAAAAACTATCCTGATGACATTGAAAAAGCAGATTTCCTGGTAGTGACCTGTGCCTTGAATGAGAGCACTTACCACATGGTCAATGAGGAGGTGCTGAGTAAGATGAAGGATGCCGTTAGAATCGTGAATGTTTCCCGGGGCCCTGTCATCGATGAAAAAGCTTTGATATTCGCGTTGGAGTCAGGCAAGGTGTATGCCGCAGCATTGGATGTCTTTGAGGAGGAACCATTGCCGCTGTCTTCTCCTCTTCGCAATTTTGAAAAATGCATTTTGGGAACCCACAATGGCTCCAACACCGTTGATGCGGTGCGGAGGGCCAGTAAGGAGGCCATCCGGAAACTATTTCAGTTTTTGGAAGTATAGGATGTTGCAAGAATAATTTTTCATTCATGAAAAACGTACTCATCACCGGGGTGCTTGGTGGCATCGGCTCTGAAATGGCCAAGGCTTTCAGAGCTGCCAAATACTACGTTTATGGACTGGACATCAGGGAGAAATCAGATAACAACTGCGATCGTTTCATTCGCTTTGACATTCAGCAATTTGTCAATGATGCGGCCTATCGCATCCGCTTCACACAGATATTTGACGAAGTGATTCCCAGACTGGATGTGCTAATCAACAACGCCGCCGTCCAGAGGCTCGATCGCCTCGAAAACATCAAACTGGAAGACTGGAAGGAATCGCTGGACGTGAACCTGACTGGTCCCATGATGCTGAGCAAATTGTTCCTTGACCGGCTGGAACAAAGTCAGGGTTGTATCATTAACATTGGAAGCATCCACCAGCAACTGACGAAGCCTGCATTTGTGACCTACGCCACCACCAAGAGTGCCCTCGTGGGGTTGACCAAAGCCCTCGCCGTTGACCTGGAGGGCAGGGTCAGGGTCAATGCCATCAGTCCTGCCGCCATCGAAACCGATATGCTCAGGGCAGGATTCAACAACGATGAATCAGCCATCGAGGAATTGAGGAAGATACACCCTGTACAGCGCATCGGTTATCCGGCTGACGTTGCCAAACTTGCACTTTTTCTTGCTTCGGAAAACAACGGGTTCATTCACGGTGCCAACATCCTGCTGGACGGAGGCATCAGTTCTGTTTTGAAAGACCTTTAAACAATTATCATGGCCAGACCACAAGGCGCTTTGTTCGGAATCAATCTGTTGGGAAAGAAGAAACTGGAAGGGGGTTCCCTTGCAGATGAAAACCTCAAAAGAAGTAAGCTGGCAGAGGCCTGGGCTTTCATGGAATGGAAGTGGAAATACGCACCTCGCCTTCGAAAATTCAAAAATCTGCACGCAGGAGAGGATTGTTTCATCCTCGGCAATGGCCCTTCGCTGAACAAAATGGACCTGAGTCCGCTGGCGGATTATCACACCTTCGGCCAAAACAAGATTTTTCTCATCTTCGATAAGGTTGATTTGAACCTTTCCTACCTCGTTTCTGTCAACCCCTACGTCATTGAACAGAGCAAAAAGGAGTTTGAAGAGATTTATTGTCCCGTATTTCTATCCCATACAGCCTCCCGGAATGTTGTTGCCGACAAACCACATATCCATCGGCTCCACACCTTGAATGTCTGGAGTTTCTACGATGACATTACCCAACCGATTTGCGAAGGGCATACTGTTACCTATGTCTCTTTGCAACTGGCCTATTACATGGGATTCAAACGGGTTTTTCTCATCGGCGTTGACCACAGTTTCAAACAGCAAGGTGCTTCCCATGAGGTCCAGGTTTACGAGGGCGATGACGAAAACCACTTCCACCCTGATTATTTCAAAGGCCAAAAGTGGCAACTGGCCGATGTGTACGGGTCTGAAGTGTCTTATCACCTGGCCAATTACTTTTTCCTGAAAGACGGACGCCAGATTTTTGATGCCACAGTTGGAGGGAAATTGGAGGTGTTTCCAAAGGTGAATTTTGAAGATGTGTTGGGTAAGCTGAAGAAAAAAAAGCGGTAGTAAATTACATTTCATTTGTATGTATCAAAGAAATCATATTTCTTTGCGAGAATAGAACCGTGAACAGAATCCACACCTGAACCATGATCACAACAGAACTATCCAAAACCACCCATAGCGCGACCGGAGTTGTGAAGGCATTCATAGTGGAAGACGAACCCAGGGGTATGGCCAACCTGAAAAATCTCCTGGCATCCCACTGTCCCAAAGTGCAAGTTATCGGTGAAGCAGCCAGTATCGAAGAAGGAAAAACCTTGTTCAGAAATCCTGACTTTAAGCCCGATGTAGCATTTCTGGATATAGCGCTCCCCGATGGTTTGGTTTTCTCTCTCCTGGATAGTTTGCGTCCCCTCGATTTTGAGATAATCTTCATTACAGCATACGACCAGCATGCCATCAAGGCCTGCGAATACAGTTCGATCGGCTATATTCTGAAGCCCATCAACCCAGACGATCTGGTTCATGCCATCAATCGCATCCGGGTAAGCAACAAGCGGATGATCGAACAGCGGCTCGATCTGTTCTCGAGCCAGATGAGCAGCACCAGTACCAATGCTTTTGACAAGATCAGCGTTTCCGCTGTTGATGGAATCCATTTTATCAAGATAACCGACATCATCCGGTTTGCCGCAGATGACAGCTACACCAAAATTCACCTCCAAAAGGGTGACCCCATCATAGTTCCGAAAACAATCAAATTTTACGAAGAGCTTCTCGAGGACCAGAATTTCATCCGGGTGCACAAGAGCCATGTTATCAACATGAATTACATGGTAAAGGTGGTCAAGAAAGACGGTGGATATGTAATCATGTCCGATGGCGAGAAGATCGAAATTGCAAAGCGAAGACGTGCCTATTTCATGGAGCAACTAAAGCGCCGTGGCTTGGGCTTTTGACTTTAAACAGGGCTACACAATTGAGTTGAATTCCGGTTTTACGAGGAATTGATTTAAGGGAGGCTAACCAAATCGATTCTTTGACCAGCATTACACTTTATGATTTTTCTTCAAGAAAATTTTGTTGAAATGAGTAATGCACTAACTTTGGTCGCCGGAGGCAATGAAATTGCGGAAGCCCACAAATTGAGAAACACTATGTTACACTTGTTCAAAAAGTCGAGAACTATGAAGGAAACTACCAAATCCACTAAGCTGGAAAAGCTTAGCAAGACGAAAGAACTGACGCGAGAGGAATTGAAACGGACAAAGGGTGGTGATAGTAAAAACCGTTGGTTCCAGTTTTCATTCGGACCCAACCCTTGTGACGGCAAAATGCCTCACTGACATCAAACACCTTTGAATTTCATAATGCTTTGTTTTTCACATGATGGTATCGTGTGAGATGTGCTAATGGCGCAGTAAAAAGAGATTGTCCGAGACTTGGAGCAATCTCTTTTTATATTTTGAGACATCTATTTCATTGGTCCAGAAATGTAATTTGATGAAGACAACCATGAAAATGGGTTCAATCCCCCCTGCGAAAAAGTCCAAAACCTTGGCTAAGAAATACCTATCTACCGAAGAAATCATCGCCCATCTGTCGGAAGTAGAGACCCTGGTTTACACCGATGCGAACAAAGCGCATGAGTTGCTTGCTAAGGTGAAAGTCACGCTTGATCACAGAAATGAGGAGGGAGAGGAAATCATCTTGAGCTACTACCTGAACAGGGCGCTATTGGAGAATCAGGTTTATAATTTCACCTTGTCGGCTGATTACTTCCAAAAGGCCATTTCCATGTTGGAGGAACTTGGTAACCCCTCCATGCTGGCTGAAACTTACCTGGATTATGTTGCTACCCTAATCAATATGGGCAAGGAAGCTGAAGCAAGGGAACTGCTCAATGAAGTAACCAGGCTTCTGACTTCATTTCCTGACCAGCGTCTGGAGTCCAGGCTTTTGTGCCGGGAAGCCTATGTGCATTTGTATTTCGGCTCCAATCCGACCAAAGCGCTCGAATCCCTTGTACAGGCACAAAAGAAGATTGACGAAGTTCCCCAGGAGCAATTGGGCTTGAAAGATTTCTATTTCATTTCGCTCATACAAAGTGGTATGGGGGACATTTATAAGCGCACCCAGGAGTACCAGAAAAGTGCCAATGCGTACAAGGAAGTACTCGAGCTTTGTAAGAACAACGGGATGAAATCCAGGATGGCCTGGCACTTGCTCAACGTGGGCAACGCTTACATGGCCATGGGTGAGTTTGAACAAGCCGCTGTGTACTTCACAGATGCCATACAGGCCACGTATGATGTGGCCCAGCAGGCCAGGGCAATGGCTTATGCCAATCTGGGATATTGTTTTTTACGACGGGATAAATTCCCTGAAGCCCTTGAGTTGTTCCGGCGTGCAGAAACACTTTTCAGGGATGACAGGGAAAAGAACCTGGCCAACATCGAAATGTGGAGGGCACAGATTTATCTCTCAGTTGACCGAAGAAAAAAAGGACTCAAACACCTCATTTCAGCTCGTAATCTGGCCAGGAAGGCCGGAGAAAAAAAGCAGCTGGCCATGGTGCTCAAAATGCTGGCCAAGTGGTATGCAGATGAGTATGAGTTTGAAAAAGCCTATGAGTTTCAAAAGGAATATGAAGAGGTGATCGAGGCCTATTTTGCGGAGGAGAAGGCCTCCGAACTCCAGGAACTGGAGATCAAATACGAGGCTGAAAAGAAGGAAAAAGAAGCCGAGATGTTCAGGCTACAGGCAATAGGCCTCCAGCTCAAAGCATTAAGGGCGCAAATGAACCCTCATTTCCTGTTCAACTGCCTCAACTCCGTACAGTCTTACATCACCTCCAGAGATCCGGAAAAAGCATCCGTTTACCTTTCAAAGTTTGCTACCCTTGTTCGCAAAAGCCTTGATTTCTCGGAACTTGAAATCATTTCTGTAGAAAAAGAGCGGGAGTTTCTTCAGGACTACCTGGAAATCAATGAAAAGCTGCGCTTTGAAAACAGAATGTCTTATGAAATTGTGGTTGACGAAGAGATCGATGAAGACATCTGCGGCATTCCGACCATGATCATTCAGCCCTATGTTGAAAATGCTATCGAGCATGGTATCCGCTCCCGTGAGGACGGATTTATCAAAATACACTTCTCACTTGAAGATGAAGATACCATCCTTTGTGTGGTGGAAGACAACGGCTTAGGCAGGGAAAAGGCCCGGGAGCAACAACAGAAGACGGGCTACAAAAAGCACATTTCCTTTGGTACCAAGATTACCAGGGAGCGGTTGAAAGTGCTGTTCAAGACAAGAAATGAAGCGGAAGACCAGCCGGTGAAGATCATTGATCTGAAAGACCAGGAGGGAACCCCTTGTGGCACCAGAGTGGAGATCCGATTGCCGATACTCGACGTACCTATTCGCAAAAGCCACAAGGAGTTTTAAATGAGAGAAAACTTGTATTCAAATAAAAACCCTTAAGATTGACAAATAATAAGAGATTTGAATATATTTGTCAAGTTTTCTCATAGTATGTTTGTTTGATCTTCCTGCACCTTATGTTTCCCTCCTGGGGTGCAGGATTTTTTTTGGGTCACTTTTGACCCCTTTCAAGAAAAATGGTCCCGAAGTCTCGCAGGACCAGTTCAGCGTTTCAAGTTGTGTAGTTCTCAGGTAGTAATTAGTGCTCAAACATTTTGGGCGCAATCACATGATGAATTTTCATCATTTCGGAGGCAAACATAACCAATTCCGGTAAAAATTTCCCGTTCCCTAAAAAAAAGTGCCCGTTCCCTGATGAAACTGCCCGTTCCCTAAATGGTGCTTTTCAATCGCAACATGTGGGTATATCTTAGCGCCAAGTTTTCTCATAGTATGTTTAATTCTCCTACACCTTTGTCCCTTCTGGGGTGTAGGAATTTTTTTTTGGGGCCATTCTCAATTGCTTTTCAGGTCCGTTTCCCTGGAGATTTTCCCTTTGCTAATTCATTCTTTCCGCTTCCTGACGAAACTGCCCGTTTCCTAAAAGGCACTTTGTGCATGTTGCCCGGGAGGGTAGATTTGCACCGTGTAGTTTTCTCATAGTATGTTAGTGCTCCTACATCAGACAAGCCTCCCCGATGTAGGAGTTTTTTTTACTCCAATTTAATCTCCACCCACCTTTCAGCAGTATTCCCGGATTCATCAACTACCACGATTTGGTGCTTGCCCGCAATTGGCTCAATCTGCATAGTATGGATTCCTTTCGTGCTTCCGAGGAATTTATTGTCGAGGTGCCAGAATACGGTGGCATTGGGATCCCTGTGACTGGCCTTCAGGATGATGGTATTGAGCTCACCGCTAAGGTCTTTTGGCGGAACCAAAAGGGTTGATGTGGCAGGATAGATTAGTTCGAGCGGCGTGCCGGACTGGCTGCCTGAGGAGATGCAATCGGGGTGAAGTGGGGGAGGGGGCTGGTATTCAGGATGCTTCTTGCGGTAATAGTACTCCTCCGCGGGAGGGAGGATGAACCAGCTACGACTTTGGAGCTCTCGGTTTTTCCGGCATTGCATACTCAAGCTGTAGCGGCCATCCGGCGTCAGGTGAACCAATTTGTGAAAAGAACAGACGGATGACCTCAAAGCTTTTTTGATGCTGAAAACGGTGTCTTTCGGGCAGTATTGATTGGCCAGGTAGCCGCTTTGTTGGCAAACGACTGCCTCCTGCATTTCCTCATACGGCTCTTCAAACCACTTGTTCGTTGCCGGTAGCTTTTTGAAAACATCAAACAACAGCGGAGCCGCTGTGTAAACTCCAACCAATCCCGTACGACCTTCTCCATCGGCATTGCCTACCCATACACCTACTGCATACTTCGTGTCAACTCCAACGGCCCAGGCGTCACGAAAACCGAAACTGGTTCCCGTTTTCCAGGCAATCCTCCTACTGGCTTCAAATCGCTGCCAATCACCTTCTGCTCCGGGCCTGACCACCTGTGCCATTGCCTGAAAGGTGAAGTGAATGGCATCTGGGGAAAGCGGAAGTTTATCGGTATTCAGAAGCTTTGGAGACTGGCCGCGCCGCTCCCCATGAAGTAGCTCGGCTTTTACATAGGGTGCTGTTATTCTTTGGTTTTGAGATAGTTCATAATAGCCGTTCAGTGTCCTGGCCATTCCAGCATAGGCATTGGTGACATCCCAGAGGGTACACTCCGCCCCGCCGAGAATCAGACTGAGACCATAATGATCTGGGGGCCGGTTGAGACTCGTGAAACCAAGCCTTTGCAGCGTGCTGTAAAACCTCGCTACACCGTGCTCCTGGAGCAACTTGACGAAAGGAACATTCAGTGAACGGGACAAAGCTTTGTCGGCGGGGACAACGCCGTCATAAGACTGTAAGTAGTTTTCGGGTTTGTATCCGGCAATTGAGATCGGAATATCTGTCAGCAGCGATTGGAGCAAGATCTCTCCATTGCTCAATGCAGACGCATACAAAAATGGCTTCAGAATGCTGCCCGAACTTCTGGGGGCTTGAATGATGTCCACATACTGTCCGTGCTCGGATCCGGCCAAAGGGCTGTTGCCGACATAAGCCAACACCTGGTTGGATTCAATATCCAGCACCAGGATGGCCAGGTTGTTAATGCCCTGAAACTTCAGATGACTCCAGTGGGCGACAGCCAGGTCGTTCAGCTGCTTTTGCAGGTTGAAGTCAATGCTCGTTTTCAACCGGCCGGATCTTCCGTTTTGCTGAAAGTATGAAAGCAGGTGCGGGGCATTGGAAGGAAGGGGCACGGGAGTTTCCGGTATCGGTTCGGATTGCGCCAGTTGTTTTTCCGCTTCGTCAATTATTTTCCTTCGGAACAAAACCTCCAGCAGTTCATTTCTTTTTCGTCGCAACACATCCCGGTTTCTTCCCGGGTGTATCATGGCCGGGCTGTTGGGCAATACGGCGAGTGTAGCTGCTTCTCCCCAGCTCAGAAGTGGTGATGGTTTATTGTAATACCGCCAGGAGGCCGACTCCAGTCCCACTACGTTGCCACCAAACGGTGCGTTGTTGGCATACAACTTCAGGATATCTGATTTGGAATACTTAAGCTCGAGCCTGGAGGCAAGGATAATTTCGATGAGCTTTTCTGACAGTGTTCTCGGCTTGTTCTTTCTGGAGAGCCTGATCACCTGCATTGAAATGGTACTGCCGCCACTGACAATTCGCTGGTGTTTCAGATTCAACCAGGCCGCTCTGAGCAGCGCAACCGGATCCACCCCGGGATGGTAGTAGAATCGTTTGTCCTCATATTGCAAAAGACATTTGACGAATTTGTCGGAGAGTGAATCAGCCGGCGGTAAGCGCCACTGCTCATCTTCTGCAATCTGGGCGCTGAGCAGACGTCCATCCCTTGCTTCCAGCACAGTGGACAGTGGCTCCTGAAATAATTTAGCCGGAAGGCTGAAGAGAAAAATCAGGTAGAACAGGTAAGCCAAGACGCAACCCGGCATCGCATTGGCTTTCAGGAATTTCCAGATTTTTCTACGATGCATGTCCGGGTTTCTTTTCAGCTAAGAGCCGGTTGGGAATTCAAACCGGCTCTAAGAGCCTGTTTAAATTCCCATCACTTGGCTGCAAGCGGCCAATTTTATCCTGCACTTCGTTAAATTTTTCGCCGGATTACCCGTATCCGCCTGC